>JAWUXZ010000072.1:0-8698 GCA_034111085.1 Dinoroseobacter sp. | reverse complement strand
GATACCGGCTGCCTAAACCTGAAGCCCGGTGGATCGATGGGATTGATGAAGAAGGACATGGGCGGAGCCGCGACAGTACTGGGTCTGGCACAGATGATCCTCGCTCTTCAGCTGCCTCTTCGTCTGCGGGTTCTGATCCCTGCCGTCGAGAACAGCGTCGCCGGTAACGCCTTCCGCCCCAGCGATATCCTGACTGCGCGCAACGGCATGACCGTCGAGATCAACAATACCGATGCCGAGGGCCGCTTGGTGCTCGCCGACGCGCTTGCACTGGCAACCGAGGAGCCGACCGATCTGCTGATCTCCATGGCCACGCTCACTGGGGCCGCGCGCGTCGCCGTTGGCCCGGACCTTGCGCCATTCTACACCGACATGGACGCAGACGCCCAAGCCTTGGCCGAGGCCGCAGATATCGCCCGCGATCCGGTCTGGCGCATGCCGTTCCATCCCGCTTACGAGACGATGATCGAGCCGGGTATTGCCGACCTAGACAATGCGCCCTCAGGTGGGTTTGCCGGATCGATAACGGCAGCGCTGTTCCTGCGTCGGTTCACGAAGGCGGCGCGCTACATGCATTTCGACATCTACGGATGGCAGCCAACGCCCGCCCCTGCTCGGCCAAAAGGAGGCGTCGGGCAAGGTGCGCGGGCGCTGCTTGAGGCGTTACCGAAGATGCTCGATCTATGACGGCCGACCGCAGGCGTCTGCCTTTTGATGGGACAACGGCGCTGAACAGCCTGCTCAATGTGGTCGAGGCCTCGCAATTCACGGGTGGCGAACACGCGTCGCTTGGCGTTCCGGTCGCCCCGCTGTGGCGGAGCCCGACTGGGGGCCTCGACAAAGACCTGATATATGGCGAGCCGTTAACCATCATCATCCGGGGCCCTGAGACGAGTTTCGTTCAATCGGGCATCGACGGCTATTGCGGCTACACACCCACAAATGCCCTGACCGATCCGATCAAGGCAACGCACCGGGTCACCTCCCGCAGCACGCATCTTTATCACGAACCGGATTTCAAAGCCGCACCGCGCGACAGCCTCTCATGCGGCAGCCTCGTTCAGGTGCAAATCATTAGCGGCGCATTCGCCGAAACACCCAAGGGCTGGCTGCCTTTGCCGCACCTATCTGCGCTAGACCTGCCCGCGACAGACCCGGTTGCCATCGCCGAATCCTTCCTCGCTACGCCGTATCTTTGGGGCGGTAACACTGGTTGGGGCATTGATTGTTCGGGCCTCGTGCAAATCGCACATCTGGTCTGCGGCGTTGACTGTCCACGCGACAGCGACATGCAGGAAGCGGAGTTTGGCACCTACCTGCTGGATGGCGCGCCTTTGCGCCGGGGCGATCTGGTGTTCTGGAAAGGTCATGTGGGGATGATGCGCGATTCAGACACGCTCGTTCATGCAAACGCACATCACATGATGACCGCGTCCGAGCCTTTGTCGACAGCACGCGCGCGCATCGCCGCCAAGGAATTCGGTGCTGTGACAGCCTTCAAGCGACCGGCTTAGTCCACCGCTCGGATTAGCTTGCGTTCCAACACACGCAGCACCGTTTTGAGATCGTTGCCGCGCTTGAGGATCTGACCATCCATGGCCAACACGCAATATTGCCCTTGGCGCTGTGCCAACTTGGGGCGCTTTTCGATGCGGTAGATTGGATGTTCCGCCGTGCGCCGAAACACCGAAAAAATCGCCGCCTCACGAAAGCTGGACATGCCGTAATCGCGCCATTCGCCAGCGGCGACCATGCGCCCATACAGCGATAGAATGACCATTAGCTCGGCGCGCTGAAAATGCACCGTTTCTGGCGCAGCGGTGTTGGGGAAAGGAACGGGCGTTTGGACTGTCATAGGCAAAAAGGTGGCGCGAGGCGGGCCGCAAATCAAGCACCCATTCCGCTTTGCCCAATTTTTGCCACCCAATGGCCCCCGAAAGGTCCCTGTACGATCTCAGCGCGGGCGCTTTTCTAATGCATCTAAGGTACATCGAGGGTGCAAACCCAGATCTCGGTACCGCGCCTTAATGCCCCCACCCAGTGCGCGGTGCCGAGATCTACGATATTCTCAAAAACCCACTCAAAACTCGGCCACAGACACACTCGGCACAGTCAAACCTTACGGTCTGACACCAGTCTCATGCCCAAATGCGCTGGTGGGGATCCGACTGCGCAGCCTCCGCGCGCGGGATCGCGTACTAGAAATGACATCGCGGCCACATGCTCGCCGCCAACGAACATCGCGGGGCAACGATCGCTCGGAACTTGGCCATCGGCCTCGCCTCGGTAACAATCTTGCGTCCATTCCCAAACGCTACCGTTCAAATCCACAATGCCTTGCGACGTTGTCTCAAATGATCCAGTTGGGCGCAGTGCGCGCTTGGTCTGAGGCGCCGTCAGGTAGGCAGACGCCCATCTTAGATCGGGGTCGGTGAAGATTGGATCGGGAGTGTGAGGCAGAACTTCGGCGGCCATAAACTCCCATTCCGCCAACTTTGGCAGGCGAAAGCGGTCCCCGGTCTGCGCGTTGATCCATGTCAGGTATTCAGTCACATCCACAAATGACAACCCGGTCGCAGGCGTGTTCGCTTCCGTTCTATTGCCGTTGACGCGCAACTTCAGAGTGCAGCTGCCTGCGTCATAGCAAATGTTCCACTCGGCAACGCTAACCTCGTATTTCTGGACATAGAGCGCCGATCCGTCCGGCAAAATCACCGGATGCGCCGCCATAACCGGTCCCTCCATGCGATCAGGGGCGCGCACTGCAAGCGCGCCCCCAATCAGTATCGCCACGACCAGCAAGGCTAGTCCGCCCGTTTTGGACGAAACCTTACTAGAGATCCGACTGGCCGTGGTGGTGATCATCTCAAAACCCTCCGATCAGGCTTCAAACGTGCGCGGTGCTACGACCTGTTCCATCAGGGTATTGTTCCAATCGCCCTCAACAACGAAGTGCGCCGTGGCCCCGAGCAGAACCGCCTCAATGAGGTTGTGGTTCACATAGGCGTACACACCCGGCTGTTCGAACGTGTACATCGCGGCCATTGCACTGCCGCCGCGCACGAACCAGGTCTCAAGGCCGGTCAATGGCGCGTCGCTGAACGAGCCTGTTTCCCATACGAAATTACCATGCCCGCCGATCAGGTGAGGACGCGAATCCCGATTGGCTTGATTATGGATCATCAAGACCGTCTCGCCGACTTTGGCCGTCAGGGCATTCTCACCCGTCAAAGCGCCAACAGCTCCGTTGAACACCGAATGTGTCGGCCTCAGTGTGCGCATCGCATCCATACTGTCAGCATAGTCATCGCCCGCAACCTCGTAGGATTTGTAATCGCCGAACTCGTCCATCGGCAGGTAGTAGTCCTGCTCGCCGATATAGGCGATTTTATCGTATACCAACCCATTGCCTTCACCGTCTTTCAGGCCGTCGCGGGGCAGCACCATCACCGCACCGTTCATGCCGTGCACAACGTGATAGGGGATCATCGCGCCACCCGGGGCACAGTGATAGGTAAAGCAGCCCGCTTTGGTGGCCTTCCAGCGCAGGACGGTTTCTTCGCCCGGATAGATATGGGTCAAACCACCTCCACCAAGCGCGCCAGTAGAGGCGTGGAAATCGATGTTATGCTCCATCTGGCTGTCTACCGGGTTGCGCAGGGTCAATTCGATCATGTCGCCCTGATGGCAAATGATCAGCGGGCCCGGAACCGATCCGTTATAGGTCAGCGCCCAGATGCTTGCGCCTGTGTCCTCGTCCACAATCATCAGGCGTTCAGTGGTCTCCATGTAGATCTCGATGATCTTTGGGCCGCCGGAGGCAACTTGTTGGTGCTCAGGCGCAAAGGGTGGTGCGACAAGTTCCTGCTTCACGCGGGTATAGCCTGACAAATCCACCGGACCTGCTGTGGCCTGAGCTTGCGATTCTGCTTCAATGAAGCGCGCAACTGGGCTTGGGGTATTTGGCAAAGCGGCTCGGCGCGGTGTGGCGCTTACGCCAGCACCTGTTATGGCAGCAGCGCCAGCGAGAACAGAGCCACGCAAAACATTGCGCCGACTGGTTGGCATAAGGCCGGGATTGATAAACTTGGTCATCTCAAGATTCCGTTTCTAAGGATGGCGGCACCGCCCAAAAAGGGTGCTCGCGTTGTCTGGTTTTCAGAGGTTTAAAAGCTGCTCTTCGAAGCGGCGCTTGGCACCGCGCGGCATGCGCCCTTCGAGGTAGCCCTCGGGCATCTCGGACACGTCCCCAACAGCAATAGTCATCACCATTCCCATGGCAAAATGCGGTTTGCACATGACACCGTAGAGGCCCTCGAGATCGAAGGTGACCTCGATCTCCTCGTTGATCCGACCCGCGAAGGCTTCAGCGCCCTCTGGCATCATGGTCTTCACGCTTTCGGTGTTGTGACCGCGATCCGCCGCGATAAACTTAACGGTGTCGCCTGATGCTATGCGCAGGAATGATGGCTCAAACACCATTGTTCCCGCTTCTGCGCGGTTCAGCATCTGAACCTCGAAATCCTCTGCCCATGCAGCGCCGGTCAGCGTGACGCAGAGCGCGAGGCTGGAGGTGATCGTTCGAAGCATTTTATTCCCCTTTTCAGTTTTACTCCGGGGATATTAGGCTTTCACGATTTCTTTGATTTGCGATAAGACAAGTTTGAGGCGTATGTTTTGTTGATCTAGATCAAATGTATGGATCGAAACGTGGGCTTTGGGGAGATGCAGTACATGAGTACCAACCGCCGCAAACGCCTTGCCGCGCGGATCGACCCCAGCCTGCTGGCACATATCCCACCCTTCTCAAAACTATCCACCGAGCAGATCAGCGAAATTCTCGATCATGCAGTTTCACGGCGCTACGATCCCGGTGCCACGATCTTCGAGGAAGGCGAATATGCCGACCGCTTCTATTTGTTGCTGGACGGCTATATCCGCGTTGTCCGGACGTCGGCGCAGGGCGAGCGCGTCATTGCGTTACACATCCCCAGCGGCCAGTTGTTTGGTATCGCCAAGGCCATTGGGCGCGACACATACCCCGCAGCAGCCGTCACAGCGACCGAGGCGGTTGCACTGTCATGGGCCACGGAGTTCTGGTCCGAGTTCGTGGTAAAATACGACGGCTTTGCCACTGAGACATACAAAGTTGTCGGCAACCGCCTTGAGGAGATGAGCACGCGCATTCTGGAACTGGCCACCCAACAAGTTGAACAACGGGTCGCCAGTGCGCTTTCGAGGCTCATCAATCAAGTTGGCCAGAAGGTTGACCGTGGAATTGAGATCAATTTCCCAATTACCCGCCAAGACCTGTCCGAAATCACCGGAACCACCACACATACCGTTAGCCGGATGCTGAGCGCCTGGGAAAAACAGGGTATCATCGCAAGCAAACGCAAACAGATCACCGTGCTCGATTCCGATCAGCTTGCTTTGCTGTGCGAGACAAAGGTCTGAGTGGGATAAACCTCGGCCAGCTAGGCACATATGCATCAAGATTGGGGTATGCTCTAGGAACGCATCGTGTTGCGGGCCAGAGGTCTCGCCATACTCCCAAGCCAAGCCTGGTGCTTGGTGGAGTTTTAGAAACATCCAAAACATAAAACAGTGGTGAGCCGTGCAGGACACAACGGCATCAAACAAATCAGCATGTTGAGACGGCGAACCGTCAAAAATGCGCCGTTGATAACATTGGCAAAAAGGGAGGCCTGGCGAACCTAGGAAAGTCGATGAAGCCTGAGCACATGCGCATGTCGCGAATGCTCGGCTATTGTCTTACTCTCGGCACCTCCGACGCGTGGGCAGGTTTCAGCTTCGCGGCAGCGGTAAGGCTTTTGATGCGTCAAAACACGTGCATAGCGACGTCGTTAGTGACGTGTCTTATACGGAGTGTGTCATGCGAGGTGAGGTTTTAGGTGTTGAGCGGCGGCGGCGCTGGAATGATGATGACAAGTTGGCGATTGTTTCATCTGTCGGCATTGAGGGGGCGACGGTCACGCATGTTGCGCACAGGCACGATGTGACGCGCCAGCAGATTTACAGATGGCGGCATGAGCTTAAGAAGAAGGGGCTGTGGCCCACCGGCGAGGGCGCAGTCTTTCTGCCAATTGATTTCCATGTTGCAGACGCAGTGTCACCGCCCCCGGAGCCCACGCCGCAGTCCGGCGTGGAACTTTCGTTGAGTAACGGACGTTGCTTGCGATTTGATACTGGCGTGGAAACAGCCGCGCTGACGCGATTGATCCGGGCGGTGGAAGCCGCGTGATCGGTCCGGGCACCGGGGTTCGGGTTTATCTGGCCTGTGGGGTAACGGATATGAGGAAGGGCATCGCGGGTCTTTCGACGCTGGCGCAGGATGTGTTGCGTCAGAAGCCTGCCAGCGGTGCGGTTTTTGCCTTTCGTGGGCGGCGGGGTGATCGGTTAAAGCTGCTATACTGGGATGGTCAGGGCTTTTGCCTTTATTACAAAGTTTTGGAGCGGGGGCGGTTTCCATGGCCAAGTGCCCAGGATGGTGCGGCGCGATTGACCTCAGCGCAGCTGGCAATGCTGTGGGAAGGCATTGATTGGCGCAGGCCAGATTGGGGCGCGCCACCTGCGCGTGTCGGGTGATTTACCTATCTGATATTGCTTATTTATATGGTGCTTTACTGTAAGTTTTGGTAATTTTCGCCATGCTGATTGATACTAAAAACCTGCCAGATGACCCCGTTCTTTTGAAGGCAATGATTGCGACTTTGCAGGCCGAGAATGCCAAGATATCGGCAACGCTGCGGGCGCATGATCAACTGGTGCAGGCCTTGCGGTTGCGGATCGCGAAGCTACAGAAACAGGCGTTTGGTGCAAGCTCAGAAAAGATCGAGCGCGAGATCCCCTCTCGGGACATCGCTGCGCGATACCCTGCCGGGCGGTGGAACAGCTTGAATTGGCGCTGGAAGACCTGCTGGTTGCGGTCGCCGAGGCGGAAGACGCACCGCTTGATGAAGATGAGGCTGACGCACAATCTTCTGCTGCATCCGAGCCGGTTGAGAACAAACCCCGCCGTCGCCCGCGTGTCTCGGACACGACCCCGCGTGAGCGCCGCGAGCTTGATCCCGGTGCCGCGTGCCCCGATTGCGGGGTGATCTGCGGATTGTTGGTGAGGATGTCAGCGAGTTGCTTGATCTGATTACGGCGCAGCTCAAAGTGATCGAGATCGCCCGCATCAAGAAGTCTTGCCGCCGTTGCGAGAAGATGGTGCAGGTGCCTGCTCCCAGCCGTCCCATCCCGGGCAGCATGGCGGGCCCTAATCTTTTGGCGCAGGTCTTGGTCTCGAAGTTCGACGATCATCTTCCGCTTTACCAACAGAACGAAATCTTCGCCCGCATGGGGGCTGATAGTACGTTGGTGGATTGGTGCGGCCGGTCAATGCAGGTCCTCCACCCGATCATTGAACGGATCGAGGCGCATATCATGGCGAGCGATCTGCTGCACACGCCCTCTCGGCAGATTGCTTCGCAATCGCCTGCCGGGTAACAGATGATACCCCTATCCGGGTTTTGGATCGCGCGCGGCGCGACAAGGGGTTGGGTAAAGGCGTGAAACAGGGCCGTATCTGGGCCTATGTCCGTGATCAGCGACCATGGGCGGGCACAGCGCCGCCGGGGGCGGTTTATTACTTTGCGCCAGATCGCAAAGGCGAGCATGTCCGCCAGCATCTGCAAAACAGCAGCGGTATCCTGCAGGCAGACGCCTATGCCGGGTTCAATGCGCTGTATGAGAAAGACTCTGACGGTAAAAGCCAGTTCCGCGAAGCCGCATGCTGGGCGCACCTGCGGCGCGACTTCCATGATGTCTGGGCATCAGACAAGTCACAGATCGCTCGTGAGGCCCTCGACAGGATAGGGAAGCTCTACGAGATCGAGCGCGAAATCGCAGGTCAACCAGCAGATACGCGCTTTGCAGCACGTCAAAAGTCGAGCAAGCCAAAGGTTGATGCCTTCAAACTCTGGGCCGAACACCAGCTGACGCGCATCCCAGGCAAGAGCGATCTGGCAAAAGCCTTTCGCTATGGTCTGAGCCGTTGGCCGTCGTTCTGTTTGTTCCTTGAGGATGGTCGCGTGGCTATCGATAACAACGCGGCAGAACGTGCCATGCGCCCGATCGGGATTGGGCGCAAAAACTGGCTCTTTGCGGGTGCTGACACCGGGGCGGAAACCTTGGCACGTGCGATGACGATCATCGAAACCGCCAAGCTGAACGCCATCGATCCACAAGCTTACCTTGCCGACGTTCTCGACCGCATACACGATCACAAGATCAACAGGATTGATGAACTGCTGCCGTGGAACTGGACCAATCATCACACGGCAAACTGAAACGCGGTATCAATCGGGCGGTTACAAATGAACCACTTCAGCCCGCATTTCCCAAGTAAATTGACGTTTTCGCGTCACTGACAGCCAGTAATGTGTTATATTTCAGCATGTTAATAGGGTTTAAGGCGACAAATCATGGATCCCCTGAGGGTGCACGCGAAACGGGTGATGTGCGGCTCGATTTTGACCGCCGCGTGCGGCTGGAATTTCATGGCTCCAAGATCAGTTCTGAGGGTGGGTTGTTGCTGTTCCGGGAATTGGATGACGTGCTCGGCCTTCATGATTTGGCGGTCGGTATTTTGCGTGACACCCGCACTGGCCATAACAGACTGCATTCTCTGATT
>JAWUXZ010000071.1:0-9039 GCA_034111085.1 Dinoroseobacter sp. | reverse complement strand
GCGGCGAGCGGCGCGCCCGAATCCGCCGACACTCTGCCCACAAACCCCGTAGGCACTGTACCGTTTAAGTTCGCCGAAGGGGTCCAAGGCGACCGGGTAGAGCTCGTTGCGAACCCCGACTATTGGGGCGCGGCCCCAGCGCTGACCGAGGCGACTTTCAAATTCATCTCCGACCCCACAGCGGCGTTTGCGTCAATGATGGCAGGCGATGTCGATGCCTTCCCGAACTTCCCCGCGCCTGAAACCCTGCGCCAGCTTGAGGCCGATCCGCGCTTTTCCGTGATCGTCGGCTCAACCGAGGGCGAGACGATCTTGTCCACGAACAACGCCAACGTTACCGACGTTCGCGTGCGCAAGGCCATTGCCCACGCGATCAACCGCCAAGATATCATCGACGGCGCGATGTTCGGATACGGCACACCGATCGGGACGCATTTCGCGCCGCACAACCCAAACTATCTCGACCTGACCGGGAATTCTGCCTACGACCCCGACATGGCCCGAGCACTTCTGGCCGAAGCTGGTGCCAGCGACCTAACTTTGCGTTTAGCGCTCCCGCCCCCCTCCTACGCGCGGCGCGGTGGCGAGATCATCGCGGCACAGCTGCGCGAAGTCGGGATCACGACCGAGATCAGCAACGTCGAATGGTCCCAGTGGATTGAGCAAGTCTTTACCGGCAAGGACTTCGACCTGACCATCGTCAGCCATACCGAGCCCGCCGATATCGGCATCTACGCGCGGCCAGACTACTACTTCCAGTACGATAATCCCGCGTTCCAAGAGCTTAATAGCACGCTCGAAGTGACCTCCGATCCAGCGATGCGCAGTGATCTCATGGCGCAGATGCAGACAATGATTTCTGGGGATTACGTCAATGGCTACCTGTTCCAGCTCGCCAAAACCGGGGTGGCAAATGCCAATATCGAGGGTCTGTGGGAGAACTCTCCAACCCAGGCCAACGACCTGACGGCTGTGCGCTGGACGCAATAGACCGCCATTAACCTTAATGCGGGCTCGCTTTTCACAAGGCGGGCCCGCTGCTATTTGACCTCTAACTTCCCCGCTTTGCTTTCCTAAATATCCGATTCCGAGGCCACTCCGCGCGCCGCCCCTAGACGCCCCGCGCGCGCCCTCCTAGGCTCCGTATATGGTGCGTTTTCTTCTCACTCGACTGACCTCACTCGTGCTGACGCTTTTGGCGGCCAGCGTCGTGATTTTTCTGGTGATCGAGGTTGTGCCGGGCGATGTCGCCGCTGTCATGCTCGGCCTCAATGCTACGCCTGAAGCCCTCGCCGCACTTCGCGATCAACTGGGGCTGAACGACCCCGCCTATATCCGGTATGTCACTTGGGTAGCTGGGCTTTTTGTCGGTGACTTCGGGCTATCGCACACCTACCGCGTGCCTGTGGCTGAGCTTATCTCAGCCCGCCTTTGGGTCTCGCTTCCACTGGCGATCTACGCGCTTTTACTATCAACAATCATCGCCATCCCCATTGGTCTTATCGCGGCAACCCGTGCGGGCAAACCAACCGATACAGGCATCATGGGCCTCACCCAACTCGGCATCGCAGTGCCAAATTTCTGGTTTGCGATGTTCCTCGTTCTGATCTTCGCCATCAACTTACGCTGGTTTCCAGCGGGCGGATTTCCAGGCTGGGACGAAGGGTTCTGGAACGGCATAATCGCATTAACTTTACCGGCAGTTGCGCTGGCTGTGCAGCAAGCCAGCATCATGGCGCGCGTCACCCGCTCCGCAACACTCGATACACTTGGCCAAGACTACATTCGTACCGCCCGCGCCAAGGGATTGTCTCGCCGCCAAACGGTCGTGCGCCACGCGTTAAGAAATGCCCTGATCCCAGTGTTAACCATTCTCGGGCTGCAATTCTCGTTTCTACTGGCCGGAGCGATCATCATCGAGAATGTGTTTTTCCTTCCGGGCCTCGGTCGTTTGATCTTCCAGGCCATCACCCAAAACGACCTGATCGTGGTTAAATCGGTCGTCATGCTTCTGGTCTTCGCCATTGTCAGCGTGAACTTCCTCGTCGATATCGCCTATGCCGCCGTCGATCCAAGACTGAGGCAGCACGCATGAAACGCAACCTAATCCTTGGCGGTACACTCTCAGCGATTTTCTCGCTTGCTGCCCTGATTTCGTTCCTCTGGACGCCCTATGACGTCACCACCCTGGACATCGCCGGAAAACTCGCTGAGCCCTCCGCCCAGAACCTTCTCGGCACCGATCATTTCGGGCGCGACATACTATCGATGCTTATGGTCGGCGCGCGGATATCCATCGCCGTTGCCCTCGCCGCGGTCGGGTTCGGCATCCTTTTCGGTATTCCTCTAGGGTTGCTGGCTGCCGCACGCCGAGGCTCCGTCCTCGATGAATTTGTGATGCGTGCCAATGATTTAGTCTTCGCTTTCCCCAGCCTCGTCATCGCAATCCTCATCACAGCCGTCTTTGGACCATCGCTATGGAACGCAATCCTTGCTATCGGCATTTTCAACACTCCCGTGTTTGCGCGCGTGACCCGAGGGGCCGCACTCAGCCTCTGGACACTCGACTACATCATGGCCGCGCGGGTCGCCGGAAAGGGCATGGTACGCATCAGCATCGAGCACATTCTGCCCAACATTGCGAACCTGCTGATCGTCCAAGCCACGATCCAATTCGCCGTCGGAATTATCATCGAAGCGGGCTTGTCGTATGTCGGGCTTGGCGCGCAACCGCCGATCCCAAGCTGGGGGCGAATGCTGGCCGATAGCCAAACCATGATATCGTTCGCACCGCATCTCGCGCTCTTTCCCGGCATCGCCATCGTGCTGATGGTGCTCGGCCTCAACCTGCTCGGGGACGGGCTACGCGATGCGCTCGATCCTAAACTACGGCGGGTGCGTTCATGATTAACGTCGAAAATCTGAGCGTTAACATTAGTGATACCGAGATCCTTTCCGAAGTGTCCCTGACCATCGCGCCCGGAGAGGTCTTCGGCCTCGTCGGCGAAAGCGGTTCTGGCAAGTCTATGACGGCTTTGGCGATGATGAGGTTGCTTCCATCTGGCGGCACGGCAAGCGGCGCAATCGAGCTGGACGGCGAAAACCTTCTGAACATGTCTGAGGCCCAAATGTGCGACCGCCGTGGGCGCCAACTCGGCATGATCTTCCAAGAGCCTATGACTGCCCTGAACCCGGTCCAAACCATCGGGGATCAGGTGGCTGAAACCCTCATCATCCACGGGGTCGCCCAGCGCGCCGAGGCGCTTAAAACCGCGCGCGAACGCCTCAACCGCGTTGGGTTGTCTGAGGACCGTTTCCCCCTTTCGCGCTATCCGCACGAGCTATCTGGCGGCCAACGTCAACGCGTCTGCATCGCCCTCGCCATCGCCCTGCGACCCAGTCTTTTGATCGCGGACGAGCCGACAACCGCGCTGGACGTCACAACCCAAGCTGGCATCCTTGATCTGCTGCTAGAGCTGGTCCGCGACGAAGGTATGGCCCTATTGCTGATCACCCACGACCTTGCTGTCACCGCGCGCGTCGCCGACCGCGTGGCCGTGATGGAGCATGGCAAGATCGTCGAGACAAACACAACTCAACGACTTTTCCAGACCCGCTCCCACCCCTATACACGCGCCCTTTTTGCGGCCTCTACCCACCAGCCGAACCGGCGCGCAAAAGTCGAAAACATACCCCTACTCCGTGTCCAAAACACCATTCGCGACTACAGGCTGCCGCGCCGCACTGTCTTCGGAAAATCGCCGATGTTTAGGGCCGTAGATAACGTCAGCTTTGATCTAAATCGCGGTGAAAGCCTTGGTCTTGTTGGCGAATCTGGGTGCGGAAAATCCACGCTAGCCCGCGCAATCCTTGGGCTTGAACCTCTCCAGGACGGTCAAATCACCCTCGACGGACAGCCGATCACACCAACCATGCCAACTTATCTGCGCCGCAAAATGCAGGTCGTTTTCCAAGACCCCTACGGCAGCTTCAATCCGCGCCATACCGTCGAACGCATCGTCGCCGAGCCCTTCCATTTGACGGGACGTCCAGCAGATGCGAGCGCGCGCATTTCCGAGGCCCTTACCGATGTCGGCCTGTCCGCGGGGGACGCGAAAAAATACCCGCACGAGTTCTCCGGGGGCCAGCGCCAACGCATCGCAATTGCGCGTGCGCTGATCACCCGGCCCGAATTAATCCTGCTCGACGAGGCAGTCAGCGCCCTCGACGTTCGGGTCCGTGCGCAAGTCCTCGACCTGCTCGCCGACCTTCAGGCAAAGCACAACCTCAGCTACCTTTTTGTCAGCCATGACCTCAGCGTCGTACGCCGAATAACCGACCGCGTCCTTGTCATGCGGCGCGGTGAAATCGTCGAGGCAGGTGCTACCGAAGCGGTCTTCCGGTCGCCGGCTCATCCCTATACCAAGGCGCTGATCGCCGCCGCACCGACGATCCCGGAAAGTTGGACGTATGGAGGGCAAAATGCTGGCTGAGATTTGGTTTGAGACCGACAAGATTCTGATCAACGGGCGGTGGCACGCCGTCGCCGAACACCTGCCCGTCGAGGACCCCTCAACCGGCGAAACCATTGCCCAAATCGCATGCGGCAAAGCGTCAGATATCGACGCCGCCGTCCTAGCTGCGCAAGGCGCGCTTGATGGTGAATGGGGAAAGCTGACCGCAACTGAACGCGGTCGGCTGTTAACCAAACTCGGTCAGCTCGTTAACGAAAATGTCGAGGCTTTGGCCGTGATCGAGGCCAGCGATGTTGGCAAACCGTTAAGCCAAGCGCGCGCAGATGCCGTCGCTTTGGCCCGGTACATGGAATTCTACGGGGGTGCAGCCGACAAGATCATGGGCACAACAATCCCGTATCTGGATGGCTACACAGTCTACACCTTGCGCGAACCGCACGGCGTCACGGGCCATATCGTGCCATGGAATTACCCAATGCAGATCATCGGGCGTTCGGTTGGCGCGGCCCTAGCCATGGGCAACGCCTGCGTCCTGAAACCCGCTGAAGAAGCTTGCCTGACCGCGCTCGCCTTCGCCGATCTCGCGCTCAAAGCCGGATTTCCAGTAGGTGCGTTGAACGTGGTGCCGGGCTTGGGCGAAGAAGCGGGGGCTGCCCTATCGTCCCATCCGGGCGTCGATCATCTGTCTTTCACCGGCTCCGTTGGGGTCGGCGCTTTGGTCCAAGCCGCAGCCGCTCCAAACATTGTGCCGGTCACGCTAGAGCTTGGCGGCAAGTCCCCACAGGTGGTTTTCGATGATGCTGATCTAGATGCAGCGCTGCCTTTCTTGGTTAACGCAGGCATCCAAAACGCAGGCCAAACGTGCTCGGCCTCGTCTCGCATCCTCGTCCAGCGCGGCGTCTACAACCAAGTGCGCGACAGAATGGCCGAGGCGTATTGTGGCCTAACCGTCGGCCCAGCAATGGCGGATTTGCGCGTCGGCCCCCTTATATCGGCACGCCAAAAAGAGATCGTTTCAAGCTTTCTGAACCAAGCCCCCGACGCGGTGCTGGCAACGGGAACGCTATCGGATCAAGCGTCTCCCAACGGTCATTTCATCGCGCCGCACTTGTTGGATGGATTGACGCCGGACCATTCGCTAGCGCGCACAGAAATCTTCGGGCCGGTCCAAGTTTTACTGCCGTTTGAGGACGAAGCAGAGGCGATTGCAATCGCGAACGGTACCGACTTTGGCCTCGTCGCGAGTGTATGGACCCGCGATGGCGGGCGCCAAATGCGCATGGCAAAACGCCTGCGCGCCGGGCAAGTCTTCGTCAACAATTATGGCGCGGGGGGCGGTGTCGAATTACCCTTCGGTGGCGTTGGCAAATCCGGCCATGGCCGCGAAAAAGGCTTCGAGGCGCTTTATGGTTTCTCGCAGGTCAAAACCGTCGCCAACTTTCACGGTTAACGCCGCCCATTAACCTTTCCGTAAACCTTAACAGCCAAGGGTGGCGCTAGATTAAGGTTAACGGGAAGGTAAATCATGGTTGTGCGCGCCCACACAGTCGCATTCGAGGGGGTCGAGGCGCGCCCGGTCGAAGTCCAATGCGCTCTGTCATCCGGCTTACCCGCGTTTACCATCGTCGGGCTGCCCGATAAGGCCGTGTCGGAGGCCCGAGAACGCGTGCGCGCTGCCCTTATCGGCCTCGGGATGGCGTTGCCTGCAAAGCGGATCACGATCAACCTGTCGCCAGCTAATATGCCGAAAGAGGGCTCGCATTTCGACCTGCCAATCGCGCTTGCACTCATGGCCGCACTTGCCATCATCCCGGCCGAGGCCGTTGAAAACACCGTGGCTTTGGGCGAACTTTCCCTCGACGGCACGCTGATCCCGGTGATCGGCGCATTGCCAGCGGCCCTCACCGCATCCGCGTCCGGCCGCACGCTTCTTTGCCCAACAAAATGCGGGGCAGAGGCAGCTTGGGTGACCCAAACTCAGGTGATCGGTGCCGATTCGTTACAAGCCGTTTTACGTCACTACACTGGCGACGCCCCGATCGAGCCCGCGCAGCCCGGAGAGGCGGAAGTGACACGAAACGCGCGCGATTTCTCGGATGTAAAAGGCCAGCAAAAGGCCAAGCGCGCGCTGGAAATAGCCGCCGCAGGTCGCCACCATATTCTTATGGTCGGCCCGCCGGGGTCAGGCAAATCCATGCTGGCCGCGCGCCTACCAAGCATTTTGCCAAGGCTCAGCCCTGCCGAGGCGCTCGATACCTCAATGATCCACTCCCTTGCTGGTACGATCAAAGATGGCGGCCTGTCGCGCAACGCACCGTTCCAGGAACCGCACCATACAGCCTCCATGGCTGCGATTGTCGGCGGCGGGCGCACCGCAAAACCCGGCCAAATCAGCCTCGCCCATAACGGCGTTCTTTTCATGGATGAGTTTCCCGAGTTCCCACGAGGTGTTTTGGAAACACTCCGCCAACCCATTGAAACCGGGCAGGTTGTTGTGGCGCGCGCCAACGCGCATGTCCGCTATCCGTGCCGTTTCATGCTGGTGGCGGCCGCCAATCCGTGCCGCTGCGGGCATCTTTTCGATGCCGCCCAAGCCTGCGGGCGGGCGCCAACCTGTGGTGCAGAATATCTAGGCAAAATCTCAGGACCGCTGCTGGACCGCTTTGACCTGCGGATCGAGGTGCCAGCGGTTGGACTGGATGATCTCGAAACCGCGCCCGGCGGCGACACGTCAGCGGAGATCGCCGCCCGGATTGAGGTGGCGCGCGCGATTCAGACGACCCGTTTCGAAGGTTCCGAAGCACGCGTTAACGCCGAAGCCGAAGGTAATCTACTTGAGGAAGTTGCCGCTCCGGACATGGAAGGCAAAGCGCTTATCCGGGCGGCGGCTGACCGATTTGGCCTTACCGCGCGGGGGTATCACCGGGTTTTGCGGGTCGCGCGCACGATTGCCGATCTCGGCGGGTCCGACCGTGTCGAGCGCCCACATTTGGCCGAAGCCCTTGCCTACCGACTGCCCGCCCAAGCGATGTAGCTAGCCGGCCAATCGTGCGTCAATCGCGTCCCAAATCAGCGCAGCGCCATTTGTGCCATCGAACCGTTCCAGTTCTTGCAGCCCGGTCGGAGAAGTCAGATTGATCTCCGTCAGCCAGTCGCCAATCACGTCGATGCCGACAAATACTTGCCCACGCTCACGCAGCACAGGTCCGATCCGCGCACAAATCTCGCGGTCGCGATCACTCAGATTTACTTTCTCAGGCCGCCCGCCGACGTGCATGTTTGAGCGCGTCTCCCCCGGCGCAGGCACTCGGTTGATCGCGCCAATCGGCTCGCCATCGACCAATATAACCCGTTTGTCGCCTTTGGATACTGCGGGCAAAAACTTCTGCGCGATCAGGGGCTCGCGGTTGATCGCAGCGAACAATTCGTGCAGCGAGTTGAGGTTGCGGTCAGCTTCGGTCAGGCGAAACACACCTGCGCCGCCGTTGCCGTAAAGCGGCTTGAGGATGATGTCGCCGTGCTTGGCCTTGAAGGCCTTCAACGTCTCAAGCGACCGCGCAATCGTCGTCGGCGGTGTCAGATCCGGGAAGTCCAGAACCATCAGTTTTTCAGGCGCATTGCGCACCCAAAACGGATCATTCACCACCAATGCCTTACCAGCCAAACGGTCAAGCAGATGCGTTGTGGTGATATAGCCCATGTCGAACGGTGGATCTTGGCGCAGCCAAACGACATCCACCTCGGCCAGATCAATCTCGGTCACGGGTCCAAAGGACGCATGATCGCCCTTCACGCGCTGCAATGTCACCTGCCGCGCGCGCGCAGTGATCCGTCCGGCGTCGTAGGCCAAATCGTCCGGGTGATAGGTGCTTACAATCCAGCCCCGCGCTTGCGCTTCAAGCGCCAAACGAAAGGAGCTGTCGCCGTCGATATCGACAGCCTCCATCGGGTCCATTTGAAATGCGACATGTCGGGTCATCTGCACCACCTCCACCCCTGATGTGGCGCACCGCACGGCAGGGCGCAAGCCGCAGGTCGAACCGGATCAATGCATCGACACATTTTCCATGGTCTCAACCCGACCAAAGTTATCGACCAACGCAACGTCGATGCGCAAATCCGTCTCAAGCGGCAAATCATGCTTGGCAAGAAAGTCGAGGCTTGAGGACGCAACGCGACCCATCTGCTGCGCCGTGATCTTCAGCAACGCCGTCTCGTGGGAAGTGCTGCATTTCACCTCGACCATGACATAGCCGCCGTCTTTTTCAAAAATCAGGTCAATTTCGCCTGAGGCACCGCGCCACCGACGCGCCACAATGTCGTAGCCACGCCCGCAATAACTCTGCTCGACGCAAGCCTCGCCTGCTAGCCCAGACTGATAAGCGCGTAGCCCCCGTAACGCACGCCGCGACGTCTTCTCAACCGGGCGCTCAGACCCATCAAACTGCGCATCAAACGGCATTCTTCGCCCTTTCGTTCGCTACGCATCGCCGTCCAAGGCCAAAGCGCGCTGATATACTTTGCGACGCGGCGCAGATAGTTGCGCAGCCACCGCGTCTACCGC
>JAWUXZ010000070.1:0-55003 GCA_034111085.1 Dinoroseobacter sp. | reverse complement strand
CGCCCCGTTTTTCGTGGACCCGCAGTTGCCCCAATGACAGCCCCCATTTCCTAGGACATGCGCCGATGCTGACCTACACGATCCGACGCCTTGTGCTTGCGGTGCCGACGCTGATTTTCATCTCGCTGGTGATTTTCCTGCTGCTCGAGCTGGCCCCCGGCGATCCGATGTCTAACGTGCCACTGACCGTCCCCGACGAAGTGAAACAGAGAATGCGTGAGGCACTTGGCCTCGGCGAGCCTATGCATATCCGCTACATCAAGTGGCTGATCCAGTTTTTCTGGATTGAGCCGCTGCATATCTTCAACAACATATTCGGCACCTCGTTTGCCGAGGGCGCACAACGCGTCATCAGCTGGCAGTCGCGCAGCCCCGTTGCCGACATCATCGCCGAGCGTATCCCACAGACTTTGTGGGTTGTTGGCATGTCCTACGTGCTGGGTGTGATGATCGCGCTGCCGATCGGGATTATCTCGGCCTATAAGCAGTATTCGTGGTTCGACCAGATCGGAACGTTCGTCTCGATGGTGGGCTTCTCAGTGCCGACCTTCTTCACAGGCGTTCTGCTGATCGTAGTTTTCTCGGTCAACCTGGGCTGGTTCCCGTCGATCTATGACACCACCCACGTGGTCGAAGACTGGGGCAGTTTCGTGTTCCAGATGAAGCAGATCATCATGCCGGTCTCGGTGCTGGCGCTGTATAACGCAGCGCAGATCAGCCGGTTCATGCGGGCCTCGATGCTCGACAACCTCAACCAGGACTATGTGCGCACCGCCCGTGCCAAGGGCCTGAAAGAAAAGACCGTCGTGCTGGTGCATGTGCTGCGCAACTCGATGATCCCTGTTGTGACAGTGATTGCACTGGGCGTGCCGCAGGTCTTTGGCGGCGCGATCATCACCGAGCAGGTCTTTAAGGTGAACGGGCTTGGCCAGATGCTGATCACCGCCATTCAGGGCAACGACTTGCCGATGGTGCAAACCCTGACCTTCATCTTCGCCATCCTGATCGTTCTGTTCAATCTGATCGCCGATATCTTGTACGGCGTGCTCGACCCGAGGATCCGTTATGACTGATACCACGCCAGAGCCCGTCCACTCGTCCAACCAAACAGGCGAGGTCAGTCGCAGCTACTGGGCTGATGTCTGGCGCCAGTTTCGCAGCCACAAAGGCGCTATGGCCGGAGCCATCGTGTTCTTCGGCATCGTGCTGGCAACGCTGATTGGGCCGTATATCTACAATGTCGATCCGACCTTCATCGACATTCGCTCGCGCAACCAAGGGCCAAGCTGGGACTTCCCGTTTGGCACTGACCAGTTGGGCCGCGATATTCTTGCGCGCATGATGGCGGGCGGTCAGGTGTCTATGGCGGTGGGCATCACGGCTATGCTGATCTCGCTGATCCTTGGCACTTTCGTCGGCGTCATGGCTGGGTATTTCAAGTTCCTAGACGGTCCGCTGATGCGTTTGACAGACCTGTTTCTGGCGCTGCCGTTGCTGCCTTTGCTGCTGGTCATCATCTTGCTGTTTCGTGATCCTCTGAACGCGGCCTTCGGGCCGGAGGGGGGGATATTTATCCTGATGGTCTCAGCCATTGGCATCACCAGTTGGATGCAGGCCGCCCGAATTGTGCGCGGTGATGTGCTGGCCCTGAAAGAGCGTGAGTTTGTGCTGGCCGCCCGCTCCATCGGCACCTCTCCGACAATGATGATTGTGCGCCATGTGCTGCCGAACGTGCTGAGCCCGATCATGGTTTCGGCCACTTTGGGCGTCGCCAATGCGATCATCACAGAGAGCGCTTTGTCCTTCCTCGGCCTCGGCTTCCCGCCGGACTTCCCAACTTGGGGACGGCTGTTGTTTGACGGGGTGGACTACCTTCAACAATACCCCGAGCGCGTGGTCTTCCCGGGCGTTGCAATCAGCCTCGTAGTGCTCAGCGTGAACTATATGGGGGACGGGCTACGCGATGCGCTCGATCCACGTATTCGCGGGCGGTAGCCAGCGACCACATCCCGGAGACCCAAGAGGGGCGGCGCATCCAAATGCCCGCCCCTCTTTGCTTTTCAAACATCCAAAACCGCCGCATCTTGAACTCGGCCATCGTCTAGCGGTCAGCAAAGCGCGCGGAAGGCCTTCAATCTGACACACGCGCGATACCTTTGCCCCCCATAGCTAAGCCTGCCCTGTGGCTAAATACACAAATAACCATTTAGTCCCAGCAGGTTATACGCATACAACGGCAAGCCGATGTCACCGTCGGCCAAGCAGACGCATCTGGTGTCGCAAATGGGATTGCTCAAGCCCCTGATAACACTCAGATTGCCGGAAAATAACGGAGGATGACCGATGGAAGTTGGCTTTGTGGGCCTTGGAAATGTGGGCGGCAAACTGGCAGGCAGCCTTTTGCGCAACGGTCATAATGTGACCGTGCGCGATCTGGATGCTGATCTTTGCGCGACATTTGAGGCGATGGGGGCAAAGGTTGCGGCCTCCCCCGCCGATCTGGCGCGGGACTGCGCGTTGGTCATCACCTGCTTGCCCTCGCCGGCTGCGTGTTCTGCGGTGATGGAAGCCGAAGACGGTATCCTCGCAGGCCTGAGCCCCGGCACGATCTGGGCGGAGATGAGCACGACCGATGCGTCCGAAGTCGCGCGTATGGCAGCGCTGGTCGAGGCCAAGGGCGGTCACGCCATCGAATGCCCGGTCTCGGGCGGGTGCCACCGCGCAGCCACAGGCAATATCGCAATATTCGCAGGCTGTGATCGCGAGACGTTCGAAAAGATGCTGCCAGTGCTGACCACACTCGGCAGGCGGGTTCTGCATACCGGCCCGATTGGAACCGCCAGCACGCTGAAAGTTATGACGAACTACTTGGCAACGGTGAACCTTATTTCCGTGGCCGAGGCGCTGACCACGATGAAGGCCGCAGGTATCGATCTGGCGACGACCTATCAAGCGATGGTGATCTCGTCAGGCACGTCGTTTGTCGCCGAAACCGAGGGGCAAGTGATCCTGAACGGCTCGCGCGATATCAGCTTCACGATGGACTTGGTGAACAAGGATATCGGACTGTTCCAATCGATTGCCGAGGCGCACGGTGTGCCGCTGGAGATGTCGCCGCTGATCAACCAGATCTTCCAGGACGGCGAGGCGCGCTATGGGGGGCGTGAGTTGTCGCCCAACATTATCAAGCGGCTAGAAGACGCGACAGGCCTCGACATCACCGCGCCAGGGTTTCCCGACGAGCTATTTGATGATGAGCCCGAAGAGCCGGGCTATGAGGTCGTGGTTCAGCGGTAAGGTTGGCCTGCTAAAAGAGTGGGACTCTAGACAACATTGGCGGCGCATCTAAAGTCCGTGGGACATAATAGCATTAGGATTGGCGCAATGGGGTTTTGGCAGCGACTGTTTGGAACAAGAACGCCAGACGCGACGACGGACACTCACAAGGTCTCCTTGACGCCAGAGCGCATCCGAGAAACGCATCATGCAGGTCGTGGCACGCCGCCACGATCGCTCATTGTGCGCCAGATCGAAACGCAACTCAGGGGATTACTAAGTGATCCTGAGATATGCGTTATTTCCGTTCATGGCCCATCCAAGCAAGGCAAAACCTCGCTGATCTCGACTGTGTTGAAGAAGCCGGGCCTTGCCCTGTGCGTGGAGGCCAGCGCGCATGCGGAAAACCCGATTGCCGAGCTGTATGCACTGCTGTTGACGGACGCCGGGGCGGAGATCGTGCAATCCACAACCACCAGTGTTGGCGCAGAAGGGTCCATCGCGGCATCCGTTATCTTGCCCGCTCTGACCGTCGGGGCAAAATTTAGCCGTGCTCGGCAACAAACGAAAGTGAAAGCGCCCGTCAGTGGTTCACTTTCAAATGCAGCTTGGGTCGCGCGCTTGCTTAAGCAGGCAACCCCTTTGCGGATCATCTGTATCGATAGCTTCCATCATTTCGAACACGACGTGCAGCGTGCACTCGCACGCGATTTCACGCTTTTTGCCAACGAGGGCTTCAAGATAGTTGTCGCCGGAACTTGGAAGCAGCGCGGTTTTATTGTTGAGCAGAATGGGGATCTGCAAGGGCAAAACGGTGAGGTCGACGTCAACGATTGGCCGGATGAGGACATGCTTGCAGTAATCAATGCAGGCGAAGGCTTCTTGGGAACTGACCTTGGCGACGCGAAACGACGCGCCCTCGTGCGGCAAGCTTTTGGCAGTATCGGTGCGTTGCAAATGACCTGCCGAAAGCTATACGAATTACAACTTCAGAGTGCTAGCTCAGACGAGCCGACCCCCTCACAAGTGGTCAACCGGGCGGCACAGATCGTGAGTGCCGAGCAGTGCGAGACCCTGGCCCAAACAGCGTATAAAGTTTCAAAATTCGGCCAAAAAGACGAGGCTGGTCGGCATGTTGCGTCATTCGTGATCGAAGCAATGCTGAACCGAAGTTTTCGAGAATTGGAAGCCGGTCTGGATGAAAAAGACGTCTTGGGGGATTCTCAAGATTGCGCAAGAAAATGGGCGGCTGAGCAGGAAACCCAGCCCCTGATTTTTGCCAAGCAAACCTTTAACCGTCATCGCAGCAACCAATGGGCCATGATGCAAGCGGAATGCAATACGACGCCGGTTTTTGTATGGGACAAATCGATTAGCAAATATGTCGTGAACGATGCGATGCTGATGTTCGTGCATCATACAAATTCAAGCAAACTGCGGCTCTTATTCCGGCAGGCAATGCTCAATCGAGACGTTGCTCTTTAGTCTGTCGTACCCGGCTTAGAACACGAAGGTGAACCAGCCCCGGATCACCCACAACTCTATCGCCAGAACGGACGTCCACAGCGCGCGCTGCACCCAGCTTGTGTAGCGCCGCCAGATCACCACAAGCATCGCCGCGCTAATTACACCCTCTAGCGGCGCGATCAGGCCAGCGCCTTGTCTGCGATCCCAATAGCTGAACGGCGATTCAAAAACCCATGATGTCAGCGGCCAGAAATGCGGTCGCCCGTCATCATGATGCAGCGGAAAATCTAGCGCGATGTGCAACAACGCAGCCCCCGCAAACGCGACCAGGGTGGCTGACCTGCGCCATATCGCCAGGCCCAAGAGCGTGCCCCACACAAAGACCGAGTTATCGACCGCAAACACCGTCTGCCACGCGTCTGAAAAGTAGAGCTCGCCAAACACCACATCTGGCGGGATTTGCAGGATCACCAGCGACACTCCCGCCATGATGTAAAGCGACAGGTCCGGGGCCAGCGCGCCCAACACTGCCGCCAAGGTCGTGCGGCGCAGCATCGGGTCGCCGAAGGCAGCCACGCCAAAGATCAGATGGGCAGGCGTATTCATCAGCGGCTCCTGTTTGGATCACCCTGCACGGGCCCACTAACGGGTGCAAAGGAATTCAACCTGCGCACAGATCAGACATGACCCTACCGTGTTTCCCTGCTAAGTGCCTGAGCTGGCATGATAAGCGCCACCTGAATTTTGTTTAATGAATGACCCCGCGCATGCCCGACACCAAGCCGACCGAAGCCCCTGATGCCACGCCATCCAGCCTTCTAGGCGTGTTAATCGGCGGTCCGGTCATTGGCGTGACCAGCATCGTGCTTTCCGTGTCCTTTATCGCCATCGTCTATACTGGACCGCTTGCGCCCTATCTCGACAGGGCAATCGCGCATACGCTTCTGGGCGCAATTGCGATGTATCTGATCGGCGCTGCGCTGTTCTCATTCAAGGGCGCGATGTCGCCACCCCAAGATGTGACAGCGATCTTGCTGGCGACCGGGGTGTCTGCGCTTTACGGCACCCAAGCGGCCGCCAATCCTGACCTGTTTGCCGCCACCATCGCCGTGCTGGTCCCGCTTGCAGCGCTGGGTGCGGGTGTCGCGGCCCTAGCACTTGGATATCTGCGCCTCGGCACTGTCGTGCGGTATGTGCCTTTTCAAGTCATCGCGGGTTTTCTTGCGGCAACCGGATATCTGTTGGCTCTAGGCGGGATTTCCATGACAGTGGGCGAAAATATCACGCTTGGCACATTGCACACACTCTTTACGCCTGAGCGTTTGCCGCTCTGGGCACCTTGGGCCGCACTTGGCTTGGGCCTTGCGGTTCTGACCCGCAATGTCACTCATGATTTGCTGGTGCCGTGTTCGCTGATCGTGCTGTTTGTTGGGTTCTATGTGGTGTTGCCGGTCCTCGGGATCTCGTTGCAACAAGCTATGGATTTGGGGCTGTTGCTTGGCCCGTTCGAGGAGGGCAGCTTTCTCCAGAAGCTCGACCCCACCATCATCCAGCGTGCCGATTGGGGCCTGCTCGCAGAACAGATCCCGCTGATTTTTGCAGTGATGGCTTTGACCGTCCTTGGCACGGTGCTGAACATCACCGGACTCGAGAAGATTATCGAGCGGGATCTGGACACCGACAGCGATCTGCGTGCCACGGGCTGGGCCAATCTTGGGGCGGGCCTGCTCGGCGGGATGCCAGGGTTTCAGTCACTGGTTGAGCCGATGCTGGCAAAGCAGCTGCACCTTGGCTGGCGCTGGCCCTCGCTGTTTGGGGCCGCATTCTGCACCGCAGCGCTGGTTTTTGGGGCCACGGCGATCAGTTGGTTGCCCATCGGCGTATTTGCCGCTGTCGTTGCATTTCTGGGGTTTGATTTGCTGCTGACATGGCTGAAAGACACGTGGGGCAAGATCTCGCGGGTCGATTATGCGGTGATCCTTGGCATCGTTCTCGTCGCCGCAACCGCGGGCTTCCTGTGGTCGCTGCTAGTCGGCTTAATCGCTGCGGTGGCCCTATTCTTGATTACCTACGCCCAGATCGACATCGTACGCGCGCGCAGCACGCTCGCGGTGCACCGCAGCCGGGTAGAGCGTCCGGTTGCTGACCTCGCCCTTCTGGCCGAGCGCGGCACGCCCTATATCGTACTGCAACTGGACGGTTTTTTGTTCTTCGGAACTGCCCATGCCTTGCGCGAAAAGGTCAAGGCCGAGTTGGCTGCGGACCCGTGCCCCATAGGCTTGGTGATAGATTTCGGTCAGGCTCAGGGCACCGACATGTCGGCCCTGCAAACCCTCGCGCGGATTGCCACGGATGCTCAAATCGCGGGCATTGCCCTGACCCTGTCGAATATGGACGAGGGGCGCATGGAGCAGGTCCGCCATATCTGTGATGCAAATGCGGTCCCACTGTTTTGTCCCAGCCTCGATGCGGCCCTACAAGGGATCGAGGAACAAATCCTCAGCGGTGGCACCGAAATCGGCCTAGACGACGAGCCAAACCCACTGTTGATCGAGCTCGACAAACTGGTC
Source organism: Dinoroseobacter sp. (assembly GCA_034111085.1). GTDB lineage: Bacteria > Pseudomonadota > Alphaproteobacteria > Rhodobacterales > Rhodobacteraceae > Dinoroseobacter. The sequence continues at coordinate 47,690 of JAWUXZ010000070.1, read as the reverse complement.
GCTACAAGTGACGCGCTGGCCCATATATCCGTCGCGCCGGAGGCGGTGATTGTTCGCACCGGCTCAGACGACCGTGATCTATTCCTGCTGCGCTCAGGGCGCGTGCGCGCCGAGATCACCTTGCCAGACGGCAGCCCCTTGCGCGTGGCGCTGTTCCAACCCGGCGCGATGATCGGCGAGATGGCGCATTACGCAGGGGTCAGCCGCACCGCCGATATCGTGGCGGAAACGCAGTCCGAGCTGCTGCGTATTGATGTGGCCAAGCTGGGGCGCACCCATCCGAACCTCGCCAGCCGGTTGCACAGCTACACCGCCAAAGTGCTCGCACGGCGCGTGATCAGCATGACGGCGTTGGTGCGTAATGCGGGGCTTTAGGACGTACAGCCTTCAAGCCGGACCAGCGCGCGCGCATCGCTGCCAAATACCGCCGTCGCCACACCGCCCGCGTGGATCACTGACACTGACGCGCCTGCAATCTCGCTGCCTGACACGGTGATCTCGCGTCCGCCAAGCGTGTCGTCTACATCAATGGTGAAGCGAACTGGCATAGCGATTGGCAACGCGCTCAGCGACAACTCCAACGCCTGATCTCCGTCCGCGACCATGGGCGTGTCCACAAGCAAGCCCGCGCCTGCGACCACCTCAAACGGTTGGAACACCTCGACGCCCGCGCCGGATCCGGTTACGTCGAACACCAATCCGGCCTCCGAGCTCGCCAGATCGAGCGCGATCTCAACGGGCCCCGCCGCACAGGCGCTCACCGCCTCAAACGAGAACGCATCTTTTGGAGCGCCCTCGATAAACCGCACCTCAATATCGGCCTGCGCCGCCCCTGCGATGCAGATCAAAACTACCGCCAAAATACGCATGTCCAAAAAACCCTCATGTTGCCTGAATTCATATAGCCCGCGATCAAGAAAAGCCGCGCTTCCATTTCAGGGCTCCGAATATGCTCAAAGAAAAAGGGCGCTCCGCAGAACGCCCTTTTCAATTCTCATGCTGTCCAGATCAGTCGATCTTCGGCAATAACTCGTCCAGCGACTTCTTCGCGTCCCCGTAGAACATTCGCGTGTTCTCTTTGTAGAACAGAGGGTTCTCGATGCCCGAATAGCCAGTGCCCTGCCCGCGCTTGGACACGAACACCTGCTTGGCCTTCCAGCATTCCAGAACCGGCATTCCCGCGATGGGGCTGTTTGGATCGTCTTGGGCCGAAGGGTTCACGATGTCATTGGACCCGATCACAATAGCGACGTCCGTGCTTGGGAAGTCTCCGTTGATCTCGTCCATCTCCAGCACGATGTCGTAGGGCACTCTGGCCTCAGCCAGCAACACGTTCATATGACCCGGCAAGCGACCCGCAACAGGGTGGATCGCAAAGCGCACTGTCTTACCTTTGGCGCGCAGTTTGCGGACCAACTCGGACACGCTTTGCTGGGCTTGAGCAACGGCCATCCCGTATCCGGGGATGATGACGATGCTGTCAGCCTCGTTCAATGCGGTGGCAACGCCGTCCGCATCAATCGCAATCTGCTCGCCCTCGACCGCCATCTGATCGCCTTTGGCTGCGCCGCCAAAACCGCCCAAAATGACCGACACGAACGATCGGTTCATCGCCTTGCACATGATATACGACAAGATCGCACCCGATGATCCGACCAGCGCGCCAACCACAATCAACAGGTCGTTGCCAAGCGAGAAGCCAATCGCAGCGGCCGCCCAGCCTGAGTAGCTGTTGAGCATCGACACAACCACGGGCATATCCGCTCCGCCGATGCCTTGGATCAGGTGGTAGCCGATGAACAGCGCCAGAAGCGTCAGCAGCACAAGCGTCCAGCTGCCCGAACCGCCAAGATACATCGCCGCCAAGATCAGTGATCCACCAGCCGCGGCTGCGTTCAACATATGACCGCCGGGCAGTTGGTTGGCACCACTGTTCACTTTGCCCGCCAGCTTGCCGTAAGCAATGACCGAACCCGTGAAGGTAACCGCACCAATCCAGATGCCCAAGATCAGCTCAACCCGAAGGATACCAATCTCAACGCCTGTCTTCTTGGCAATCAGCTGCCCGAAGGACGACAGACCGTCGAAGGCCTCTTTCGGCAACCCAATCGCGGAGTAACCATCAGCAGCAACGGCACCAAGCATGAGGTCGTTGGACGCGAACAGTGCCGAAATATCGTTGATCATCAGATCAGCGTTAATGCCAACAAACACCGCCGCCAGACCGACGAGCGAGTGCATGATCGCCACCAATTCGGGCATCTGCGTCATCTGCACCTTGGTCGCCAATTGGTAGCCAACCGCCGCCCCCAATGCGATCAGAATGACCGACACGCCCCACAGACCCTGACCAGGCCCGATGAGCGTCGCAAACACCGCAATTGCCATGCCGACAATGCCGTACCACACCGCGCGCTTGGCGCTTTCTTGACCGCTCAACCCGCCCAGCGACAGGATGAACAGAACAGCCGCAACAGCATATGCTGCAATCGTAAATCCAAATTCCATAACCCGCTGCTCCTTAAGATTTCTGGAACATGGCGAGCATGCGCCGTGTCACGAGGAAGCCGCCGACGATATTGATCGAGGCCATGAAGATACCCGCCGCCGAGAGCAGCGATATCAGGAACGAGGATGATCCGATCTGGATCAGCGCGCCGAGGATGATGATCGACGAAATCGCGTTCGTGACCGCCATCAAGGGCGTGTGCAACGAGTGCGCGACGTTCCAAATCACCTGGAAGCCGATGAACACCGACAAGATAAACACGATGAAGTGCTGCATGAAGCTGGCCGGCGCAATCAGCCCGACGCTCAACAGCAATGCGCCGCCAACCGCGAGCAATATCACCTGGTTCTTGGTCTCGCCTTTGAAGGCGGCAACCTCTTTGGCACGCTCCTCCTCAGGGGTCAGTTCCTTGATCTTCTCTCTCTTTTGCACCGCAATGGCGGCCACTTTTGGCGGCGGCGGTGGGAACGTGATCGCGCCTTCAAACGTGACAGTCGCGCCCCGGATCACGTCGTCTTCCATGTTGTGAACGACCTGACCATCCTTCTCGGGCGTCAGATCGGTCATCATGTGACGGATGTTGTTGGAATAGAGCGTCGAGGCCTGCGCCGCCATCCGACTTGGGAAGTCGGTGTAGCCAATGATAGTGACACCGTTGGCACTGACAACCTTCTCGTCCATCTTCGTCAGTTCGCAGTTGCCACCCTTTTCGGCCGCAAGATCCACAATGACGGAGCCGGGCTTCATCATCTCGACCATGTCTTTGGTCCATAAGATCGGTGCAGCGCGGTTCGGGATCAGCGCCGTGGTGATGACGATGTCGATGTCAGGCGCAATCTCGCGGAATTTCTCAAGCTGTTTGGCTTGGAACTCCGGCGATGAGGGCGGTGCGTAGCCGCCTGTCTCAGCGCCATCCGGCAATTCGCTGTCGTCGAATTCCAGAAACACAAATTCAGCACCCATCGACTCGATTTGTTCGGCCACTTCGGGGCGCACATCGAAAGCGTAGGTGATCGCACCGAGCGAGGTCGCGGTGCCGATTGCGGCAAGGCCTGCCACGCCCGCGCCCACAACGAGCACTTTAGCAGGGGGCACTTTACCAGCGGCGGTTACCTGACCGGTGAAGAAGCGACCGAAGTTGTTGCCCGCCTCGATCACCGCGCGGTAGCCTGCGATATTGGCCATGGACGACAGCGCGGCCATTTTCTGGGCACGGCTGATGCGCGGCACCATATCCATTGCAATAACGTTGGCAGCTTTGGATTTGGTCAGCTCCATCAACTCGGTGTTGGAACCGGGATAGAAGAACGAAATCAGTGTCTTACCATTGGTCAGCCGCTTGGCTTCTGTGTCGCTTGGGGGACGGACCTTGGCGATTACATCGCAGGCCTTCCACAGCGGTGCCGGGGTCTTATAGACCTGCACACCCACCGCCACATACGCTGCATCCGAGAAACCTGCGAGCGCACCAGCACCCTCCTCGATTGCACATTCATACCCAAGCTTTTGCAAAGCAACGGCACTATCTGGAGTCATTGCGACCCGTGCCTCGCCTTCAAACACTTCCTTAGGAGCGCCAATTTTCAACGTCATGTCCCCTTCATTAATCTGCGCCCTCAGACGATCCGACCGTTCGGGTCATCGAAAGCAAAAATGGCATTCAACGGCAGCCATGCGACATATTATTGCGCCACCTAGCGGCTTTTGTCCAAAACTGGAAGGCCGCGTTACAGCCAGCGCCGCGTGCGTGACGCCCAATCCTCATAGTTTTCTCTAAAACTTGCCTTCAAGCGCGCCTCTTCCGGCTCGATGAAACGCTTGGTCAGCAAGCGAGCCAAGCCCGGCAGCAGAATCAATCCCAGCCACGATCCCCAGACCAGCGACAGCCCTGTGAGGATCATCATGTCTGCAAAATAGATCGGGTTGCGAGAGTGGCGGAATATTCCGTGCGTGATCAATCGCGCAGGCGCTTGGTGCGGAACGACGGTGGTTCTGGCTTGGCGAAAGGCCCGAAAAGCCAGCACCATAAAGACGATGCCAACGAAAACGAAGCTCCAACCCGAGACCTCAAGCGGTGGCAATCCCGGCAAAACTTGCACCTGCGCCCATGCCAGCGCGAGGCAACCAAGCAGCCAGTTTGGCGGCATATCGAGCATTTGTTTAAAACTGAGGTTCATCGCCCATGGATGCCACCGCTTGCGCGCCCCGTCCAGCCCATGGCAAAGCGCGCGCCATGACCTACACGATCCGCAAATTCCACCATAATGATCTCGACGCGGTCTACGCGATCTTTGTGGCCTCCGTGCGCGAGGGTGCCGCGCGGTTTTACGACGAAGCGCAGCGCACCGCATGGGCCCCAAATGACGTGGCCTACCCCGGTTGGCGCGACCGTTTGGGCGACGCGGTCACCTATGTGGCCGAAGATGCAGGCACGCTTGTGGGATTTTTCGCGATGACCCATGCGGGCCATCTGGATTTCGCCTATGTGGCTCCGTCGCAAATGGGACGCGGGGTGGCAAGGGCGCTCTACGCGGCGGTGATGGCGGATCCCGATCTGGCACGGGTGCAAGCGTTCGATGTCCAAGCCAGCCACTTCTCGCGGCGGTTCTTGCTTAAACAGGGCTGGCAAGACGCGCCCGCCGAGACTGTCGAGCGATTTGGCCAGCAGTTGACTGTGTTTCGGATGCGGTACCTGCGCTAGATTTCTTCTAGGCCCAAATACTCAAAGCACCCTTCCGTAATCACTCGCCAGCAAATGCGTGGGCGCGACATCCTCTTCAACCTGCGCAAACCGTCCAATCGGGTCGCGGAACCAGTTGTCCTTGGCATCGTCGTTCACGGTTGAGACTTCGCCAATCAGCACATCACCGCCCTCGCCCCAGAACGCGTGCCAATCTCCGGGCATAAGCGTCACGCTTTCGCCGGGTGCCAGCATCAGCACTTCGCCGGGTGTGAAATCGCGCCGGATACCGTCGCAATAGACCGTGCCGCCTGCCGTCTCGTCAAAGCTGCCGTCGCGCGCCGCGCCGTAAAGCTCAATCGCCAGCATCGCGCCGCCACGGTTGATGATGTCCTCGGCCTTTAGCCAATGGCGGTGCATCGGGCTAATCTGCCGCTCGCGCGAGATCATGATCTTCTCGGCGTAGCACATGCCTCCACCGCGTTTCAGATCCGCTTGCCGCCCGTTACGCACGGTGAACAAGAACAGCCCCAGATCGTCAAAAATGCCCTGCCCGTAATCGGTGATATCCCAGCCGAGCATCGCGTCCACAACGTTGTCGATCTCAGCGCGGCGCGCCTTCATCTCGTCCGGCGTCCAATAGGCGAAAGGCGGCAGGATGAAGCCAAACGAGCGGATGAACTTATCCGCCTCGGCCATAATCTCGTTAATCTCGGAGCGTTTCATAAGCGGCCTCTTTTCGCATGCTTAGCAGTGCAATACTCAGTCACGCGCGCAGGCTCAAGCCGTCTGCAACACTGGCTTGGACTTCGCCCCGACCCAACCGCGACACGCATCGCCGAACGCTTCAAACAACGCCTTGGACACCGGATCGCGCGCCGCATTCCATTCCGGGTGCCACTGCACCGACAGCGTAAAGCCCAGCGCGCCTTCGATATAGATCGCCTCCGGCGTCCCATCGGGTGCATGACCGTCGATCACGACGCGCGGGCCTGCCACGTCGATGCCTTGGCCGTGCAGCGTGTTGGTCATAACTTCCGTCGCACCGAATAGCTGAGCAAACGGCCCGCCTTCGTGCAAGGTCACGACATGGCGCAACGCAAATTTTTCTTCCAGCGTTCCGTCGGGGGGCATCCGGTGATTGTCGCGCCCAGGCAAGTCTCGGATCTCAGGATGCAGGGACGAGCCGAACGCGACCGCGACTTCTTGAAAGCCACGACAAATGCCAAAAATCGGCTGACCACGCGCGACGCATTTACGGATCAATTTCAGCGCCACACGGTCGCGGTCACGGTCAAATGCGCCGTGAGCGTCCGTTGGCGTGTGGCCATATTCCTCAGGATGAACATTTGGCCGACCGCCAGTGAAGATGAAGCCATCACAGGTCTCGGTCAGGCGGTCCATGCACAGAACACTCGGATCAGTGGGCACCATAAGGGGCAACCCGTCGCAGACCTCGGAGACAGCTTGGACCGTCATGCCGCCCGCACCGTAGACCTGATAGGTCTCGTTTATCATGTGGCTGTTGCCGATAATGCCGATCACGGGCCGGGTCATGGGGTTCTCGCAAATGTGGATGACACATCCATAGGGTGAAGCGGCGACTTGGGAAAGCCGCACGCTTGCACATCTAGGCCGCCCGCCTGCGCATATGCCCGTTTTGCGGACACATGGTTGGGATTTAGGCCACGCCCGCCAGCCCAGCCGCCGCGATCCCGGCAAGTCCGGCCTCGGCGTCGTTGTCTGAGGTATCGCCCGTCACGCCAATCGCTCCGATTACCGCGCCGTCTGCATCCTGCACCAAAATACCACCCGGAACCGGGATCACCTTGCCGCCGAACGCGCCATTCACCGCCGCCATGAAATAGGCCTGCGCTTCGGCACGGGCCATCTGTGCGCTCCCGCCCATACCAAGCATCACCGCACCGTAGGCTTTGCCGCGCGCGATCTCAAACCGCCCCGGCGCTGCCCCGTCTTGGCGCACAAACGCGAGCGGATGCCCACCTGCGTCCAGAACCACAACCGATAGCGGCTTCAGCCCCATCTCGGCACCCTTCGCCAAGGTCGCATCGATAATCGTGCGCGATTGCGCGTAGCTGATATTGCTCATTGTGCTGCCTTTAATTGTTCGCCATTTTTCACCGCTCCACGATAGGCATGAAGCAGCGGTTCGGTATAGCCCGAAGGTTGCGTGCGCCCGTCCAGCACCAAAGCCCGCGCGGCCAGGAAAGCAGGCCCATCAAAGCCCGGTGCCATCGGTTGGTAAATCGGATCATCTTGGTTCTGCGCATCGACTTTTGCGGCCATTTTGCGCAGCGAGGCTTCAACTTGCGCCGTGCTAATCACGCCGTGATGCAGCCAGTTGGCCAATGCTTGGCTGGAAATCCGGCAGGTCGCGCGATCTTCCATCAACGCTACATCGTGGATGTCGGGCACTTTCGAGCACCCAACCCCCTGATCCACCCAACGCACCACATATCCAAGGATGCCTTGGGCAGAGTTATCAATCTCTGCCTCGATCTCGGTCTCCGACAGGTTGCGCCCATCCATCAGGGGAATGGTCAGCAAATCTGTTAGCGTACCGCGCCGGCCACCTTCGGCCAGTTCTGTCTGCCGCGCTTTCACGTCAACTTTATGGTAATGCGTGGCGTGCAAGGTCGCCGCCGTTGGCGAGGGGACCCATGCGCAATTGGCCCCTGACATTGGATGGCCGATTTTGACCTCCAGCATCTGGGCCATTTCGTCAGGCATTGCCCACATGCCTTTGCCGATCTGGGCCTTGCCGCGCAGCCCGCAGGCTAGACCGATATCGACATTGCGGTCCTCATAGGCTGAAATCCAAGGCTGGCCCTTCATATCGCCCTTCGGCAACATCGGTCCCGCTTCCATGCTGGTGTGGATCTCGTCGCCCGTGCGGTCGAGGAACCCGGTGTTGATGAACGCAACACGGTGCTTGGCGGCGCGAATGCACTCAGACAAGTTCGCGCTCGTGCGCCGCTCCTCATCCATAATACCCAGCTTAACGGTGTAATGCGCCAAGCCAAGCGCCTCCTCGATTGCGGTGAACAGGTCGTTCGACAAGGCCACTTCTGCAGGCCCGTGCATCTTCGGCTTGACCACATAGACACTGCCAACCGCAGAATTCGCGCGTCGCTTGAGGTCGTGCATTGCAGCCAGCACCGTGATCAGCCCGTCCAAAATGCCTTCGCCGATCTCAGCGCCGTTGGCATCCAGTACCGCAGGCGTCGTCATCAGGTGTCCGACATTGCGCACCAGCATCAGCGCGCGGCCTTTGGTGGTGACCTTAGAGCCATCCGGCGCGGTGTAGCTGAGGTCTGGATTCAGGCGACGCATAACCGTATTGCCGCCCTTTTGCACCGCCTCTTCCAGATCGCCCTTCATCAGGCCAAGCCAGTTGGAATAGGCCACGACTTTATCTTCGGCATCAACCGCCGCAACGCTGTCCTCGCAATCCATGATCACCGACAGCGCGGATTCCAGACGCACATCCGCCAATCCCGCAGGATCGCTGCGCCCGATCTGATTTTGCGCATCCACCACAACTTCGATCTTCAAATCGTTGTTTTCAAACATTAATCGCAGCACATCGCCGTCGTAGGCATGACCTTTGAACTGAGCCGGGTCTTTCAGAGCCACGGCCGTGTCCCCGTTCGCCATCGCCAGCTCGTTGCCAGCAAGCCCGAGCTCGACCACCGAGGCCCATGTGCCGTGATCAAGGGGCACCGCCTCGTCGAGAAACGCCTTTGCCCGCGCCACAACCCGCGCGCCGCGCGCCGCGTCAAAGCCCTTGCCTTCAGGCAAATCGCCAAGTGCGTCTGTCCCGTACAGCGCATCATAAAAGCTGCCCCACCGTGCATTCGCCGCGTTCAGCGCGAACCGGGCGTTCATCACCGGCACCACAAGCTGCGGGCCAGCGATCTGGGCGATCTCGGGGTCGACATTTTGTGTCTCAATCGCAAAGCTCGAGCCTTGCGGGACCAGATAGCCGATCTCGTGCAAGAACGCCTCGTAAGCGCTGGCATCATGGGCCTGGCCACGCCGCGCAATGTGCAACGCATCGATTTCGGCCTGCATCCGGGTGCGCTCGGCTAAGGCTGCGTTCACGCGCGGCTGAATTTCAGCCACCACGGTCGCAAATCCGTCCCAAAACGCCTGCGTGTCAACGCCCGTGCCGGGCAAGGCTTGGCCCTCGATAAAACGCACCAATTCAGGGGCGACTTGCAACCCTGCTTTGTTGATCCGGTCGGTCATTGCCACATCTCCGCTTTGGTATACTGTTGTATGCTATTGCTGTTGGCGGTTGATGTAGGGCGGAAGTTTCCTATAGGCAACACTGTGGCGATTGACTTTTTGTCGCGTCGAAGCGGGAACGTCTAAGCCGCAGCCGCCCAGCCTTGCATCCGCGCGCGCCTGTCGCGCCGCAAAGGTGGCAACAACGCCGCTTCAAAACCAGTCAAACACGACAGCGCCGGCATCTCTGCCACTGCTTTAGGACCAAACCGCGCTGGATATCGCGCTGCCAGATCAAACTGCGCGGACCATCCAAACCCAGCGGTTGTGAGTGGGCCTGCCAACATCGTCTCGACCTCGGCCCCTTCGGCGCGAATGATCTGGTGGCCATCGACCAGCAGATTCCAGTAGGTCACTTGCCCGTAAGAGACTGCCCGCACCGTTTCGCCGTTCACCAGATGTTTGGCGGCCACCAGCACTTCGGGGGTATCAAACAGCATCTGCAAATGGGCACCGCTCCGCACAACGCAGTGTTGAGGTGACAGCCGCAACACACGTTCATTGCCCAGAACGCCCCGCGCGAATTCAATCGGTGCAAATTTGCCTTGGCCGAGCACCCGGCGCGACCCGATCCAGCGGACCGGCACTGCCTTGGCGCCGCGTGTGAGCACCAGATCGCCTTCGCACAAAAGCTCAACCGCGCGCGGCCCCTGCGGCGTGTCGACCCGCGTGCCCGATACGAAATTGGCGACGTAATCACGGTTGCAATTGCGCTGTTCCGAAGGCGATTGGTTGTCGTCGAAGACGTACCGCTCGCCGGGTTCCAGTTTTTCGGACGAGACAATTCCCTGTACTGCGCCCTGCCGACTGCCATCCACGCCAAAATGCAGTGTGCTCACTTTATGCCCGGTCGCTGAGTTGATCAGATCATAGGCCGCAAGAACCGGCGTTCCTGCAAGACAGTCCACACCTGCAATTGTTACGTCCGAAACCAACACCTGATTGCCGTCAATCTCGTTCACCTTGCCCTCGTTATCGCTAATTTCGATCCGCACGGGCTGCGCATCATCTTCCAGTCTTAGCTCGGTCGAGCCTCGATCTTCGGCTCGGGCACCATATTCATCCGGCAAACCGCACCGGAAAGCGTCATCGGGGTATAGAAACAAAAAGGCCATGGACCGCACGCTATCCTGCCAAGGTTTGAGATTGCGTTAAGAGGGCTCAGCCTTTTTGGCGCCGACATCTGTCCGAGCAATACTTCACTTCGTCCCAAACCTTCGCCCACTTCTTGCGCCACGCGAACGCCAACCCGCAGGTGGCACAGACCTTGGTGGGCAGATCGCCCTTCTTGCGCATCTTGCCGCTCATAAATCGAAACTCATCTGGCCCGGATCCGCCTTCACTTCGCGCTTGGGCTTGCGCGCGCGGTCATTCACAAACCGCCCGTTGGCGTCTTTGCGGCTGGCGTGTTTATCGACCACATGTGCGGCCTCGTGCCGGAACCCGTCATCCGCGCGCACGCCCCAAACCGCTTCTCTAGCGGTCCGCCCAGCGGCCACCAAATCTACCAAGGGCACCGGATAAATCTGCCCCAGCACGCGCCCGGCCCCGTCCCATTTCCACGGCTCCTGCAACGCGCGGTCCGAAACCTCGGCCAGCTCGGGCACCCAGCGACGAGTGAACACACCGTCCGGGTCTTGGGTCTGCCCCTGCTTGACCGGGTTATACATCCGCACCGTATTTATGCCGGTCGTGCCCGATTGCATCTGCATCTGCGACCAATGAATGCCCGGCTCGTAATCGGTGAAATAGCGCGCGAGGATCGGGCCTGTGTCGCGCCAATCGAGCCACAGATGATAGCTGGCAAACGACACCAGCATCGCCCGCATCCGAAATGTCATCCAGCCGTCATGGATCAGCGCGCGCATGCACGCATCGACGAACGGCACACCGGTTTGGCCCGTCGCCCAAGCCGCGAGATACCCTGAGGGATCGCCGCGCGGGCGCAGTCCTTCATAGGCGCGGTGCAGGCAGCGCAGCTCTATGCCCGGCTCGTCTTCCAGCTTCTGCATAAAGTGGTCGCGCCAAGCCAACCTCGCTTCAAAGCTTTTCATCGGCTGCGCCCAGCCATATGCGCCTTCGGCCTTGCGCGCGGCCCCGGCTTGCGCTGCCTCACGCACGCCAAGCACGCCGAGCGCCACATAGGGCGAAATCCGCGAACACGCCTCGGGCGCGCTCAAAGGCGAGGACATGGCGCGGCGGTAATCTCGCCCGCTATAGCTGAGGAACCCGCCGAGCGCCGACAGTGCCGCATTTCGCCCGCCGATCTGACGCCCCGGACAAGGATCGTCGCGCATCCCTAAATCACGGGCGTCTGGCAGCGGATCGCTTGGTGCGGCCACACCGATCAGCCCGCGCGGTGCCTCCAGCTGCATTTGTCCCATGAGCCCATCGCGCTGGCGCGCCCAGCCATCGCGCCCGCGCAAGCGCCGGACCACGCCAGATTGGGGCAGCTCTTGCCACGCCACACCCTGCGCCCACGCCCAAGCCCCGATCTTGCGATCGCGCGCGAAGGTCCAGGCATTCCCGGTCTCTTCATGGCTGATCAAACGCGTTACACCATGGATGGTCCGCAGCCCGTCCAACACCGCAACCGCATCGCCGATCCGCACCACCAAGGGCACGCCAAGTGCTGCGAGGTCGTCCCGCAGACCTAGCAGACAATCACGCGTAAAGTCCCATTGCCGCGCACTGGTATCGGCCAAACGCCAATAGTCGGGTTCCACCACATAAAGCGCCAGAACAGGCACGCCGATCTCGGCGGCGCGCGTCAAAGCTGGATGATCGCTCACCCGCAAATCTCTTTTGAACCAAACGCATGTCACCATCGAGAGTTAGTTAGCCCTGCAACTGGTCTGGTCGAGGGCGCGTTGCCTCGCGCCCGGTCCGTTCTTCTTTGCGGTAGAAAGCTTGCAAGCTCTTGTCGCGCTCGGCCCTAAAAGTGCCCGCCTGCGCCCAATCGGCGATCCGGTCGATGCGAAACATCCGAAAATCTTCGCGCAATTCGCACCATCCCACCAGCGTCCAGACCTTGCCCCAGAACCACAGGCCTAGAGGGCGCAGGGCACGCTGAGTCTCGGCCCCGGTCTCGTCGCGGTACGATATTTGCAGTCTGATGCGGTTTTCGGCGGCGTGCTCCAGTGCGTCGAGGCGGCTGCGCAACTCGGCCGAGATGTCTGTGGCCACGGCATGCACCGCAACTGTCCCTGCGCGCGATTGCAGATCCTGAGGCAAGACTGCCTCGATTTTCACCAGCGCCTCTTCGGCAGCGCGCGCCGTGCTCGCCCCGCCAAACGCACGTGCCAGACGCGCGCCGACCACAAGGGCGGCAACTTCGTCGCGTGTGAACATCAACGGCGGCATCTGGTAACCCGACGCCATGACATAGCCAACGCCCGCCTCGCCCTCGATCGGCACGCCGCTGCCCTGGAGGTCGGCAATATCGCGGTAAATCGTGCGGGGGCTGACCTCTAGCCGCTCGGCCAGGACCCCCGCAGTAAGAAGCCGACCGCCGCGCAGATGTTGCACGATCTGAAACAGGCGGTCGGCGCGGCGCATTAGGCGGCCTTCGGTTCAAACAAGCCGATGGAGTTGCCGTCTGGGTCAATAATGTAGCCAAACCGTCCAAAAGGCATCGCAATCGCGGGCGAAATCACTTGGGCACCCGCTTGCTGTGCCCGCTCCATCGCGTCCTCAAGTGCGCCTGCGCAGGCCACATGGACCGAAGGCCCCGCGCCATTGGCAGCAGGTGTGCCGACATACAGGTGCCCACCGCTGAAATCGCCGCCGGGCAAAATGGCTTGGTCATTCGGCTGGCCTTTCTGCAATGTCAGGGGGGTACCGATCACGGCCCCGTAGAACGCCATGCCTTTTTCCAGATCGAGAACTGGGATTTCGGACCATACGACAGTGGGTTGTGCTGCTTCATTCATTGTCTTTCTCCATATCAAGACAGTTTCTATAAAGCCTGTCTGACATACCCCTGCTGACAGCATTATGTCAGCATCAAACGTCACTCGTCCACTTGATGCACTTCGATGACGTTGCCTTCAGGATCATAGAAAAAAATCTGGCTCCAGCCCGCCACAGCGGTATTGCCCCAGTCGGAAAATTTCACACCTGCATCGTCAAGATGCGCCTTGAACGCTTCAAGATCATCCGTGCGGTAGGCGATATGGCCCTTCTCCAGCGGGTTGATGACCGAGCCGGTTCTGAACCCAACGCCGAGGTCTTTTTGGGCCAGATGATGCTGGATCGCGCCGTCGCTGACAAAAGCCACATCGCCCGCGTAGCCCTTCTTCTTCTCGAGCGTCGGCAGCCCCGGCACCTGATCCGACAGGCCCAGCACGTCTTTGTAGAACGCGTCCATCCGCTCTACATTCTCGGTGGTCAGGTTAATGTGGTGGAGTGTGAGTTTCATGGCGGTGTCCTTGTGTTTGGGCGGACCTTAAGCGGCTTTCATTCCGTCGCCAATGTAGCGCCGCGGCGACAAACTAAACGCGATCCGGCTGACCGCCCCCCACCGCTTCCAATCTGCGTCACTGACCAAGCCAACCCCGCGCGATTTCTCTAACGCTTTGACCAGCCCATGCGCCCTGCATTCTGCCAGCCGCACCTCGCCGCGCGCAGCCTCGTCGAGCACACCCGTCACGTTTAAGCCCAGCGCGCGTTGCACGGCCTCGTTCGCGCCTTTCGGCCCAGCCTGCCAGCAAATGTCGCGCAGCACGAATTCGACGCCCGGATCGCTTGCGACCCCGACCACCTTGTCCGAATACCGCGCCACGGCTTGCACCGCCGCCGCCTCAGCGCGCGCAAATTCACCCGCCTCAAGCAGTCCGGCGACCTTCTTAGCCGCCGCCCCGGTTAATCCGGGCACGCCACCTGCGCGATCTGCACACAGACGCCCCGCCCGGTCTCGCCGCGCCTCGTAGTTTAGGATATGCGTCGCCATGATCTGGCGCAGCGCCGGGTCGCTCATCGCAGCCTCCGATTCGATATGTTCTTAATTTGTTCTTATTTGTTAGTTAACGCAATTCCGAAGTCTTCTTTCTGGGGCAAATACTCAAAATCCCATGGCACCCACGCCGCAGACCGCTAGAGTGTCGCCCCAACAGGGAGACCAGATCATGCGCGACGCGACACCTCAGCCCATCCACCTGACCGACTACGCCGAGCCGCATCACTGGGTCGAGGATGTGCATCTGACCTTCCACCTGTCGCCCGGTGCCACGCGGGTTGTGTCCAAAATCCAGTTTCGGGCAAACCCAAACAACCCCGGCCCGCTGACCCTAGATGGCGAAAAACTGACCCTGCTCAGCGCAAAGATCGATGGCGAGACCGTCTCGCCAGACCTTACAGCCACCGGCCTGACCCTAAACGTCACCGCCGACACCTTCGTATGGGAAGCCGAAGTCGAGATCGCGCCAGACGCCAACACCGCCCTTGAAGGTCTCTATATGTCCAAGGGCATGTTCTGCACCCAGTGCGAGGCCGAGGGTTTTCGCAAGATCACCTACTACCCCGACCGCCCCGATGTGATGGCCCCGTTTACTGTCTGGATCAATGGCGACAGCCCTGTTCTTTTGTCCAACGGCAACCTCAGCGCGTCCGGCCCCGATTTTGCCGAATGGCATGACCCCTGGCCAAAGCCTGCCTATCTGTTTGCGCTCGTCGCCGGTGATCTGGTCAGCCATGACAACAGCTTCACCACGATGTCAGGCCGCGATGTTGCGTTAAAAATCTGGGTCCGCCCTGGTGATGAGGACAAATGCGCCTACGCCATGGACGCCCTGATCCGGTCGATGCACTGGGACGAGACCGAGTATGGCCGCGAATACGACCTCGACCTGTTCCAGATCGTTGCCGTGGATGATTTCAACATGGGCGCGATGGAGAACAAAGGCCTCAACATCTTCAACTCGAAATACGTGCTGGCCTCGCCTGAGACCGCCACCGACCGCGATTTCGCCCTGATCGAAGGCATCATCGCCCATGAGTATTTCCACAACTGGACCGGCAACCGCATCACCTGCCGCGACTGGTTCCAGCTGTGTCTCAAGGAAGGCTTAACAGTCTACCGCGACCAGCAGTTCTCGGGCGACATGCGCAGCCATGCGGTCCAGCGGATTGAGGATGTTCTGCAATTGCGCGCGCGCCAGTTCCGCGAAGATGCCGGGCCATTGGCCCATCCCGTGCGCCCCGACCACTATGTCGAGATCAACAATTTCTACACCGCCACCGTCTACGAGAAAGGTGCTGAGGTTATCGGCATGTTGCGCACGCTTGTGGGCGCCGAGGCCTACCGCAAAGGTTGTGACTTGTATTTTGAGCGTCACGACGGCCAAGCCTGCACCATCGAGCAGTGGCTTGCGGTATTTGAGGATGCCACCGGGCGCGATCTGAGCCAGTTCAAACGCTGGTACACGCAACCCGGTACGCCGCGTCTGAGTGTTGACGAGCGGTACGAAGACGGCACGCTGACCTTGAGTTTCACGCAAACAAACCCCAGAGCGCCCGAAGATAGCCCGCACGTGATCCCGATGGCGCTTGGCCTGCTGGCCGCGGACGGTACTGAGACGCACCCGACCAGCGTGATCGAGATTACTGAGGCCTCCCAGATCGTCACCATCGACGGCCTCAGCGCCCGCCCGATCACCTCGCTTAATCGCGGCTTCAGCGCCCCTGTCCTTCTGGACCGCGAGACAGACGCCGAAACCCGCGCCATTCTGCTCGCCCATGACACCGACCCGTTCAACCGCTGGGAAGCGGGTCGCGCGCTGGCCAAAGACGCACTACTTGCCACGCTGACCAAAGGCACGCCGACCCCAGATGCGCTGCTGAGCGGATTGCGGGCTGTTGCCACCGACGACACGCTCGATCCGGCTTTCCGCGCCCTCGCCCTTAGCCTGCCATCCGAGGATGATCTGGCCGCAACCCTGCACGACATTGGCCATGTGCCTGATCCAACCGCGATCCACAAAGCGCGAAACGCGATGCGCGCCGATATTGCGCGCGCGCTGCACGCCGATCTTGTCACGCTCTATGATACGCTCGCGACCCCCGGCCCCTACTCGCCGGATGCGCAGGCGGCTGGCAAACGCGCCTTGCGCGCCACCGCCCTTAGCCTGCTGGCCGAAATTGACGGGCCCGAGCGCGCAGCAGAGCAATTCAGCGGCGCTGACAACATGACCGAAAGCCTCTCGGCGCTCGCCACGCTTCTCTCCATTGGCGCGGGCCAAGCCGAACTGGCTGCGTTTGAGACCCGCTGGAGCACTGATCAATTGGTCCTTGATAAATGGTTCATGCTGCAAGTTACCTGCGCGAAGCCTGAGCAAACCGTCCAAGTCACCAAGACCCTGACCGAGCATCCGCAGTTTGACTGGAAGACCCCGAACCGCTTCCGCAGTGTGATGGGTGCGCTGACCATGAGCCCGGCTGGCTTTCATGCGCCAACCGGTCACGGCTACGCGCTGCTGGGTGATTGGTTGCTGAAACTCGATCCGCTCAACCCGCAAACCGCCGCACGTCTGTCCACGGCGTTTGAGACATGGCGGCGCTATGATGCCGACCGCCAAGCGCAGATGATGACGCAACTGGACCGCATCCTTGGCGCGCCAAACCTGTCCCCGGACCTTACGGAAATGGCAACCCGGATGCGCGGCGTATGAGCCAGCACAAACCGCTGATCTACAGCCGCAATGCCCGTACCCGCGGCGCCTATCTAGCGCTTGGCCTGTCGATTGTGGTGTGGTTCGCGCTGGGGGCGATACAGGCGCATTGGATCTTGCTGGCCCTGTTTGTGATCCCGCCCAGCCTTGTGGCATGGGACATCATGAAAAACGACACAGCGCATATGGAGATGACCGACAGCCACCTGATCTACGGCATTGGGACCGATCTGGACCGGGTGCCGTTGAACCGGATCGAGGTGATCCGTCTGAACCGCCGCCTCGATTTCTCGTGGTGCGTGACGATGCGGCTGACCGATGGCACCCGACTGCGCATCCCGCCGCCTTGTGTGCCGGTGATGGAGATATTTGAGGCCGCTCTGGAGGCGCGCAAAATGCGCATCGACCGCATCCTGTTTGCATTTGCCGGATAGGCGAAGGACCGCTCGAACAGCCGCGTTTTCGGCAAAGCGCCGCCAATCCGTCTAAATCCTCCTCATGGGCACCGCTAACTGCCCCAATTTCCGCCACACTCGGTCGGCAAACCACATGCATCGAAGTGTTTCTGCAAGGCTGCCTATGACTGCGCGTCCATTCACATTCACCCGCGTTGCTCGCAACCCAAAACTCTGGGGCGCGTTCTCCGTGCTGATCTGCCTTCTTGCTGCCGGGGTTCACGGCCAAGGCCCTTGGTGGGTTGCGGCGAGTTGGGGTGTGGTCGCACAGGTAACGGCGCTGCATCTGCTGCGCAGTCCGGTGACGCGGTTGCGCCTCGACCATACCGGGCTGACAACACGCCAAGGGCGCAGTCCCGCCCGGCATTTCGCCCATGACGATATCTACTCGCTTGAGCATTTCAGCGAGGGCACATCGGGGCCGGGTTTCTTGCATGTTGTGCTGACAGACGGGCGGCGCGA
The DNA here is from genome assembly GCA_034111085.1 of Dinoroseobacter sp. Classification (GTDB taxonomy): domain Bacteria; phylum Pseudomonadota; class Alphaproteobacteria; order Rhodobacterales; family Rhodobacteraceae; genus Dinoroseobacter. The sequence continues at coordinate 29,606 of JAWUXZ010000070.1, read as the reverse complement.
GGCGCTGACCTTGCTGCATCTGCCGCGCGCCGACGTGCTAGAGCGCGTGTCCAAAGCCCACGGGTTGCCATTGGCGGTGTACTAGACAAGCTGGCGCGCGCGCCCTTGCCTAAGCCCCCCGCTTCGCCCCATCATAGCTGCATGACCATCCTCATCTCCGGCGCAGGCATTGCAGGCCTGACCCTTGGCCTGACACTGCACCAGATCGGCGTCCCGTTTCGGATATTTGAACGCGTGCGCAAGCTCGAGCCGCTCGGCGTTGGCATCAACCTGCAACCCCACGCGGTGCGCGAACTGACCGAGATGGGCCTTGCGCCGATGCTCGACCAAGTGGGACTGCGCACGCAAGATTACGGCTTTTATACCCGCACCGGGCAACAGATTTGGTCGGAGCCACGCGGCGCGGCTGCGGGCTATAACTGGCCGCAATTCTCGGTACACCGGGGGCAGTTGCAGATGGCGCTGGCAGACGCGCTTATCCAGCGCGCAGGTCCTGACTGCATCGCGCCCGGCCATAAGCTAAAGACGTTTCAAACAACATCCAGCGGCGTCACGGCTAATTTTGAGGCGCCCGATGGCCCGAAAGCCGTTGAGGGCAATTTGCTGATCGGCGCGGATGGCATCCACTCCGCCGTGCGTGCGCAATGCTACCCGAATGAAGGCCCACCCGTCTGGGGCGGCGCAATCATGTGGCGCGCCACCACCCAAGCGCGGCCGTTCCTAAGCGGCGCGTCGATGATCCTTGCAGGCAATGATACGCAGCGCTTTGTGGCCTATCCGATCACCGCGCCGGATCCGCAGACGGGTCTCGCCACCCTGAACTGGATTGCCGAAAAGCGCGTGGACCCAAGCACACAAGCCTCGAAAGAGGACTGGAACCGCGCCGTCAGCATCGACGCTTTCCGGGGCGATTTTGAGGGTTGGCGCTTTGATTGGCTGGATATCCCCGCGCTGATCGACGGGGCCGAGACGGTCTATGAATACCCAATGGTTGACCGCGAACCTGTCGCGCGCTGGACCTTTGGCAACGCGACCCTGATCGGCGATGCGGCCCATGCCACTTATCCCGTAGGTTCAAGCGGCGCGAGCCAAGCCATTGTTGATGCGCGCATTTTGGGGGCCGCGATCAAGACACTCGGGCCCTGCGACGTCGCAGCCCAGCGCTTTGAGGCACAGGTGCGCCCGAAAGCAAACGCCGTCACTCTGGCCAATCGCGCTCAAGGCGGGCCGGATGGTATCATGCAGATCGCCGAGGATCGGTGTGGGGGGGATTTCACGAAGCTCGACACCGCGCTGCCAAGACCAGAGCGCGCCGAACATGCTGCGCGCTATAAGGCCCTTGCCGGGTTCAGTGTTGCCGAGATGAATGCGCGCCCGTCGATACTGACCTGAAAGTGGTGACGATCAGCCAAGACGGGCGCAGCAAACCTATTTGACGGACTTGCCGCCAATCGCCAGCGGCTTGCCAGCGTTAGAGTTTGCAGTTGCCAACACCTTCGCTTTTTCCGCTTTGGGTTTCTTAGTCTCTTTGTTGCCGCGATTATTGTTGCCTTTGGACATAGGATATCTCCGTGACGAAGTTGCGGGAACAACGAACGCGGGGCCACTCTCGGTCGCCCTGCGCGTTGCAAGGTCTCGGAGGGGCTGTCCCAGATGCGTTGTGTAGCGACGGCGAGCGACTTGGCGCAGGCCGTCAGCGGGTAGGTCGACGATCCGTCAAATCCTCAAACCGCCATGTGAATATCTAAGCTTCAGCCGCGCAGTATGCAAGATCAATCGCGAAGCCAGCCCCTTAGCCTGCGGCGAATTTTAGCCTGCAATCGCGCTGAACAACCCGCGCCGCTGGGGCGCTTTGCAATAGGGTTGCTGGCTGACCCAATCGATCATGTCTTGATGTTTGCTGGTCGAATGGAACGGCCCCCAATCGGCGGCCACACCGCGCATCCCAGCACTGACAACACCGTCGCGCGCCACTGTGTGCGCCATAATCCGCACGCCGCAGCGCAGGTTGGCAACGCCGTCTTGCAACGCCGCCCCGCTGCCCACTTCGCACTGGTAGCCGCGCGCAGTTGCAGGTGCGATTTGCACGAGGCCAAACCACAAGCCACCGCCCCCGACCGCGTCCTCGTTCCAGGTGCTTTCGTGCTTGGCCAGTGCCGAGATCAGCCCGGCCCAGAACTTCGCGCGTCCCTCTTGATCTGCCTCGCGGTAGCGCGGGCACCATGTGTCGATATCGGCGGGAACTACATCGAGCAGCGGCGATCCATGAGATCGCAACGCCGCCAGCGTTTCTTGCGTCCAAAGCGCGCCGTCATCGATGTGATCCCAGCGCATCACCGGGGTCGCGCGGCTGTCGCCACCGCTTGGCGAGGACAAAGCGCCAGCACAACCTGCCAGCACACCAACCACCATCAAAGGCACAGCCATCCGCCGAACTTGGCGCACATAACCTGAAAACATCGACATTACTCCGAGGTTTATTGTGCGCGCGGGATGCACCTGAGCGCAGATTAAAGCAAGCCAGAGGGCCCGAGACCGTCCAAATGGGCAGAGACCCGCCGAGAAAGGCTGCCCTACGGCCAGAACTCTTCATAAAGCAAAATACCCTGTACGGGCGTTTCTAACCGCGCCTGCAATCCCTCGAAATGCTCGCCCAACATGGATTTCAGCCAATCTCGCACCGGGGCCACATCATGCCACGCAAGCCCAACCGCCAGATACCGCCGCCCGCGCCCATCTTCGGTCAAACACAACACCGCATTGCCCATCACGCCCTCGGAGATTGCGCCAAGGCTCTGCTCGCGGCACTCGGCGTTGCGCATTGGCTCAGCCCGCAGGGCAGCGGGTAGGCGCGCGTCCGCGCCGAACACCTCGGTCACATCGCCCGTGGCCAAACCGTCCCAGACAGATTGTGCCGCTGCGATTACAGCGCGGTTTTGGCGCTCAAGCGCGCGGCGCTCAACCACCCATGCAAGTGGGACAAGCACCAAAGCGGCTGCTAGCACAGGCGCAAAGGCCCGCCACATTCCAACCGCTATCCGTCGCCGCACGCCCAAGCCAAACACTCCCTGTTCGGGCCTTAATCGAGCCCTATTCGGGTCCATCCTGCCAAGGCCCACCGAGGGTGCAACCTATTTCGCCATTGGCACGCGAAATACTCAAAACCAGCGGGACGCTTGCCACCCTCCGCGCCCTTGCCTAAAACGCGCTTAAACGCGTTGCGCCGGAGGCTTTGCCATGCTCGATTTCACCTATCCCACCCCTGCCCCGAAGGTCATCAACGGGGCCACCGGCGATTGGGAGCTTGTGATCGGGCTTGAGGTCCATGCCCAAGTCGCGACCCGCGCGAAACTTTTCTCCGGGGCGTCCACCTTGTTTGGGGCCGAGCCCAATTCCAACGTCGCCTTCGTAGATGCGGGCATGCCCGGAATGTTGCCGGTGATTAACGAAGAATGCATCGCCCAAGCAGTGCGCACGGGCCTAGGCTTGAAGGCAAAGATTAACTTGCGCAGTGCGTTTGATCGCAAGAACTACTTCTATCCAGACCTGCCGCAAGGCTACCAGATCAGCCAGCTTTATCACCCGATCGTGGGCGAGGGCGAAGTGCTGGTCGAGTTGGGCGATGGCACTGCACGGATGGTTCGGATTGAGCGGATTCACTTGGAACAGGACGCCGGAAAAAGCATCCACGACATGGACCCCAGTATGTCCTTCGTAGACCTGAACCGCACGGGCGTCGCACTGATGGAAATCGTGTCGCGCCCCGATATGCGCGGGCCAGAGGAGGCTGCGGCTTTCGTGGTCAAACTGCGCCAGATCATGCGCTACCTTGGGACGTGCGACGGTAACATGCAAAACGGCAACATGCGTGCGGACGTCAACGTGTCTGTCTGTCGTCCCGGTGATTACGAGCGCTATCAGGCCAGCCAAGATTTCGACGATCTGGGGACGCGCTGCGAGATCAAGAACATGAACTCCATGCGCTTCATCCAAGCCGCGATTGAATACGAGGCGCGCCGCCAAATTGCGATTCTCGAGGATGGCGGCAAGATCCACCAAGAAACCCGCCTCTACGATCCAGATAAGAACGAGACACGCTCGATGCGCTCGAAGGAAGAGGCGCATGATTACCGCTACTTCCCCGATCCCGATCTGCTGCCCTTGGAGATTGAGCAGAGCTTTGTCGACGATCTGGCAGCACACCTGCCGGAGCTGCCAGATGCCAAGAAAACACGGTTTATAGAGGATTTCAGCCTGTCGGATTACGACGCAAGCGTGCTGACCGCAGATACCGACGACGCGGCGTTTTTCGAGGAGGCCGCCCAAGGGCGCGACGGCAAACTGGCCGCAAACTGGGTGATCAACGAATTGTTCGGTCGCCTGAAGAAAGACGACAAAGTGATTGGCAACAGCCCGGTTTCGCCCGCTCAGCTTGGTGGGATCATCGCACTAATCTCGTCAGAGGCGATCAGCGGCAAAATCGCCAAAGACCTGTTCGAGATCGTCTATACAGAAGGCGGCGATCCGGCCGAGATCGTCGAGGCGCGAGGAATGCGTCAGGTCACCGATACCGGGGCCATCGAGGCCGCCGTCGATGAGATCATCGCCGCCAACCCTGCGCAGGTCGAGAAGGCCAAGCAGAACCCCAAGCTCGCAGGCTGGTTCGTAGGCCAAGTTATGAAGGCGACGGGTGGTAAGGCGAACCCGAAAGCGGTGAACGAGTTGGTGGCGCGGAAATTGGCGCAGGCCTGAAACGCGAACAGTCACCCCGCCGAATAGGAATAATTACCCCACCGAATAGGCACGTCATCTCCTCCAATACGCTGGACACCATAGGGCGGGCTAGGGGCCGCCACCCTGCGCGCGCAAAAAGCGCCCCACATCTAGTGTTACCACAGCGCACTCCCACTCCCCCTAGCGCACAGTTTCGCCTGTGGAAAACACTGTTGCCTTATCCACAACAAGTTTAAAAAGTGCATAAAATCTTGGACTTATGGTCCGACATTGTCTAATCTCAACATGTGGATGATTAACCCAGCGGATAGGGTGTGTTAAGATATGCAGTATGAATACAAGGTTGTTCCTGCCCCTCGTAAGGGTCGCGCTGAAAAAGGCGTAAAAGGCACTGAGGCGAAGTTCGCCAATCAGATGAGCCACTTGATGAACGAGATGGGATCTGAAGGGTGGGAATATGTCCGCTCAGATACACTACCTTGTGAAGAGCGCTCCGGGTTTACCTCAAAAATTACCGTTTACCAAAATCTGCTCGTGTTCCGCCGCGCCCAGAGTGACATGATGAAGATGCCCGGTGCCGCGCCCATGCCGCGCCGCGTGGCCGAAGATGCAGAGATTCTCGCCATCCCCGCGCCGACCACAAATGCCGGATTGCTCGGTGTTTTGCGCGCCCGCAAGGATGCGCGCCGCGACGGCACCACCACCTATAGCGATATTGCGGCAGAATAATTCAGCCGCAATATCAATACTCTAACCGCTGATCTGCAAGCCCAGCGCATGAATGCGTGCGACCAAATCCTTGCCCAGCGCATCATGCACGGCACGGTGTCGCGCAATCCGGCTCATGGGGCCAAAATCCGCCGCCTCAATCTCAACGCGGAAATGGCTCTCGCCACCGTCAGGAGCACCCGAATGTCCTGCATGCATTGCGCTTTCGTCGACAACAACGATGTGCGTTGGGGCGAAATGTTCGGTTAACTTTTGCTCTATCTCGGTCGCAACACCCATTTTTCTGCACCTTCCTCTTTTTCTCGGCTGATTAAGCCTTAAACTGCCCACTCCGAGTCGGAAAGGACACAGGCATGACAAATCGATCCGACCCCTTTGGCTTCGACATCAGTGCGGCCAAAGATAAGAAAAAACGAACGCGCGGCAGGCGGGGCATGTCCGGTGCGTCCGAGACCTCAACGCGGGTCTGCGAACACGAGGGCTGCGAGCAACCCGGCAAGTACCGCGCACCCCGCGCGCCTGACGTGCTGGACGACTTTCTGTGGTTCTGCATGGACCACGTGCGTGAATACAATTTGAAGTGGAATTTCTTCAACGGCCAGACCGAGGAAGAAATGAACCGTGCGGCCGAGGACGACAAAGTTGGCCAACGCCCGACCAAGCCGTTCAAAAAATCGACCGAGGAACGGGCTTGGGCGCGCCTTGGGATTAACGACGCGCACGAAGTGCTGGGCGTCAACGCCACGCGCAACCCCGGCAAAAACTCCGGCGGAAGCACCCGCAAACTGCCCGCGTCCGAGCGGCGCGCGATCGATGTTCTGGAAGCCAAGGACAACTGGACAAAGCCTGAAATCCGCAAACAATATAAAGCGCTTATCAAGATCTTGCACCCTGACATGAACGGCGGCGACCGCTCGGACGAGGAACGTTTGCAAGAGGTTGTCTGGGCTTGGGATCAAGTCAAAGAGAGCCGCAATTTTCGGGATTAATGCCATGGGTCGCGGGCTGCTGTGGGGGGCGTTGGTGCTGTGCGCCACGTCTACGGCTGCCCAGACGCCACCCGATTTGCGCCCCGGTGTTCAGGAATTTCTGCTCGCGGATCCTGCCCTGATCACATGGGAAATCCCCAATCGGTTTTCACCGTTTGAGGCCCTCGTTAACCCGGCGGACACCTTTGCGCGTTACGGTTTCGCCACCGACGAGGCACCACCCACATGGCACGCGCGGCTCTGGGCGCGAGATGGCGACAGGTTTACGTCGCCATATGCGCCCGCCCTGCGCACGAACGGGCCAACCCCGTGGGACGCCGAGCGCCAGCTTCCCACTGCCCCGGTCCTGAAATGGATCAAGGGCGAGGACGACCCAAACGCGCGGATCAACATCACGCTCAGCTACCCCCATGACGGCCCCTGCCGCTGGGAGGCGGGCGAGACGCGCATCCTCGCGCCCAATTGCGCCACCGCAACGCCCGTCAGCATCCCCCAAGCCGGCCTTGCAATTAGCGTCCGGCTTTGGGGCCAGCATTGCTGCGGCGACAGCGCTTGCACGGCCGCGCCATGAGGTCATTCTGGGCCTTGGCGACAGCTACGCATCCGGCGAGGGCAACCCCGACCAACCCACCAAATGGGAGCCTTGGTTTACGCCGCCCGAGGACGACACGCGCTGGCTATTGCGCGAGATCGGTGTGGCCGATGAACCGCTATGGCTTGATAATCGATGCAACAGAAGTTTCTTTTCCTATCAGAGCCTTGCCGCACTTCAGCGCGCCTCGGACGATCCGCATAGCCTTGTCAGTTTCGTGCATCTCGCTTGCACCGGGGCTGAGATATTCAACGGCATCCTCGTGCCGCAAAACGCGCCCGGACGCGCTGAAGACCTCAACCGTTTCTCGCAGATTAACGCTGCACAACACGCGCTATGCCGTACCCCGCTTGGCCTCGACTACGGGCCGCTATTGGCTTCAGTCGCCTCCGAACAAGACCTCGCCCGATTTGCCAAACGCAGTGGCGGACTGTTGCGACCACTCGACGAATTCGACGTGTCCACCCGCGCTCAACGTGGCGAAACCAGCTCTGTCGAGCCCCGCAGCGGCATGCTCGATTGTCCCCCGGATCAACTGCGCGCACCAGACCACATCTTCTTATCCATCGGCGGCAATGACATCGGCTTTGGCGATCTGGCGCGCTACTTCCTTGTGCCCGTCACAGTCAATTCTGCGCTGCTCAATCGGCTTGTGATGCCTGATCTTTGTCCTGACCCGAAGTACCGCTACGGCGATCTGGACCTTTTCGTCACAAGCCACTGCGCGAGCCGGGATCAAACAAACGGCTATCATTCCGGCACCTTGATAGGTGACCCGGGCGCGCGGTCGGGGATTCAGGCGCGGTATGCGCTGCTGGTTAACATCCTTCGAACCTATCTTGAGGTCTCCGCCCGCGACATCGCCGTCGTGCAATATCCCGACCCATTGCGGCGCGGCATTCGCTTGCCCCCGGCCCTGCCCCGCCGCGCCGGAGCTGGTGCCGCGTTTGAGCTGGAGGCAGAACAAACCCTCGGCTCGGGGGATGCAGCGCCGCCTGAAACGCGCGCCCTTCTTGATCCGGCCTGCACGCGCCTGCTGATCCAGCCTGAGCTGGTTTATGGCAGCGCCCCCGGTCTTGATCCGCTCAGCCCTTGGGCCGCCCTCAGCGCACGCGACCCGCTGGAAATCACCGCCAGTTGGGCCTTTAACTTGCGCCCAAATGAGGCGGTAAACCTGCTGCGCCAAATCGAAGACCTGCGCATCGCCCTGACCAATGTGGCCCTCGACGAGGGGCTGACGTTTGCCTGCGCGGGCCGCGATGCGTTTGTCGGGCGCGGCTGGTGGGAAGGCGACCGCCTGAACCTGCCGTCCCATGGTGACGTCACCGAACGCTGGGCCGCATCGGGCTGGCAGCCTTATGCATATACCGACACAGGCCGCGCGATCCGAACTGCAAATGACAGCTTCCTGACCCAGAAAGACGTCAATGGCAGCGTCCATCCAAACTTGATCGGCCACGCGCTGATGGCCGAAGTGCTGCTGGCCCGGTTGGCGCAACCATGAGCGCAACCTTGCATCTGCCTTGCCTGATCCTTGGTGCGGGCGCTGCTGGCCTGATGTGTGCGGCCAATGCTGGTGCCGGTGCAGTGGTGCTCGATCACGCCAAAACACCCGGCGAGAAAATCCGCATCTCGGGCGGTGGGCGCTGCAATTTCATCAACATGCACAGCGGGCCGCATGCGTTCCTCAGCCAGAACCCGCATTTCGCCAAATCCGCGCTCAGCCGTTATACGCAATGGGATTTTATCGAACTTGTGGACGCTCATAAAATCGCATGGCACGAGAAAACGCTGGGCCAATTGTTCTGCGATGACAGTGCCCAGCAGATTATCGATATGCTGCTGGACGAGATTGCGAAAGCGGGCGCTTCGGTCTGGCTAAACACATCCGTCGACGAGATCAGCCATGACGGTAGCCGCTTCACATTGCACCTGACGCGTGCTGGCAAGCCCATGCAGGTCACAACCGACGCCCTCGTCATCGCCACCGGCGGCAAGTCGATCCCAAAGATCGGCGCGACCGATTTCGGCTACCGGGTTGCGCGCCAATTCGGCCACTCGCTGGTCGAAACGCGCCCGGGCCTTGTTCCGCTGACCTTTAATGGCAGCTTTTCGGAGTTGTCGGGTCTGTCATTGCCCGCACGGATATCCTGCAACGGCACCGCGTTTGAGGAAGGGCTGTTATTCACCCATCGCGGCCTGTCAGGCCCGTCAATCCTGCAAGTCTCATCCTATTGGGCCGAGGGCGACGATATCGAGGTATGCCTGATGCCCGGTGACGATCTGGTTGAGGCCCTGAAGACCCAGCGGTCGCGCGCCGGGCGCAAGGACGTGGATACCGCCTTGGCTGCCCATATGCCCAAGCGCCTTGCCAGCGAACGGGTTGCGGCGGCGGGTCTAAGCGGCAATCTCGCCGATCAATCAGACGCAAAACTCGGCGCACTCGGCGACGCGCTGACCCACTGGACCCTCACGCCAACAGGCAGCGAGGGCTACCGCAAGGCCGAGGTCACACTCGGCGGCGTCGACACTGACGGGCTGCATGCTAAGACCTTGGAAAGCCGTCATCAAAGCGGGCTTTATTTCATCGGCGAGGTCGTGGATGTCACGGGCTGGCTTGGCGGCTACAACTTCCACTGGGCGTGGGGCAGCGGGGTCGCTGCGGGCGTTGCGATCCAAGCTGCGCGAAAAACTTAAACCTTCGTGATCCGAGCAGCCCTTCCCCTTGCCCCTCCGCGCAATATGTTGCATCCCGACATGGGCCTCCGGACGAGGCATTAAGGACAAGAAGAGGACGGATAGAGCATGGATATTGGCGCAAAACCGACCGAGGTAATCTCGGTCCGCGACACCTTTGGCATCGACACCGATATGGTCGTGCATGGCTTTGCCGAGGGCAGCGAACGCGTGCCAACATTCGATCCGACCTACAAGTTCGATCCCGACACCACGCTGGCGATCCTTGCAGGCTTCGAGAAGAACCGCCGCGTGATGATCCAAGGCTATCACGGCACCGGTAAATCCACCCATATCGAGCAGGTTGCCGCGCGCCTGAACTGGCCTGCGGTACGGGTGAACCTCGACAGCCATATCTCGCGCATCGACCTGATCGGTAAAGACGCGATCAAGCTCAAAGACGGCGTGCAGGTCACTGAGTTCCACGAGGGCATCTTGCCTTGGGCGCTGCGAAATCCAACTGCGATTGTGTTCGACGAGTACGACGCGGGCCGCGCGGATGTGATGTTCGTGATCCAGCGCGTGCTGGAAGTGGACGGCAAACTGACCCTGCTGGACCAAAACAAGGTTATCGATCCGCATCCCTATTTCCGCATCTTTGCGACCGCAAACACGGTTGGCCTTGGCGACACCACGGGCCTGTACCACGGCACCCAGCAGATAAACCAAGGCCAGATGGACCGGTGGAGCCTTGTTGCGACCCTAAATTACCTCAGCCACGACGCCGAAACCAATATCGTGCTGGCCAAGAACCCCAACTACAACACCGAAAAAGGCCGCCGTCAGGTGGGTCAGATGGTGACGGTTGCGGATCTGACACGCCGTGCGTTCATGTCAGGCGATCTGTCCACCGTGATGAGCCCACGGACGGTGATTACCTGGGCCCAAAACGCCGAGATATTCCGCGATATCGGTTATGCATTCCGCCTGACATTCTTGAACAAATGCGACGAGCTTGAACGCCAAACAGTCGCCGAGTTCTACCAGCGTTGCTTTGACGAGGAACTGCCGGAGAGTGCCGTCAGCGCCAGCTTGGGCTGATGCATATCGGTCTGATCGGTGGGATCGGCCCGGCGGCAACTGTCGTGTATTACCAATCGCTTGTGGCGCAGATGCGCGCGCGGGGCCGGCCGCTTGAGATAACGCTAGTGCAGGCCGAGGCTTCAGATTTGGTGCGCAACAACCGCGAAGACAATCGCGATGCGCAGGCCGCAATTTATGCGGGCCTGATTGATCGTTTGAAAGCGGCGGGCGCACAATGTGCGGCAATCACCTCGATGGGGGGCACTTTTGCTTTTAGCAAACTCTGCGGCTGTCATCCTTGCCCCTGATCAGCGCCATTTCACCGCTCGACGCTTTCTTCGCGTCCCAAGGCCTGACCAAAATCGGGCTGCTGGGCACGGTTGGCGTGATGCGCTCGAAACTCTACGGCCAGCTCGACGTGACCGAGGCGGTTGCGCCGCAAGACGCACTCGACACCATTGGTCAAACATACTCGGACATGGCCGTCGCGGGCACCTGCACAGATGCGGCGCGCGCATTGTTTTTCAAAGCGGGTCGCCGCATGGTGCAAGATCAAGCGGTGCAGGCAGTTGTGCTGGCGGGCACCGATCTGGGCCTCGCCTTTCACGACCATAAGACCGGCTACCGCGTGATCGACGCGCTTGACGTGCATGTAGATCTGCTCGCCAAACTGGCCGCAAATGAAATCCCCTTGTCGGAGGTTGCCGCATGACCGAAACCATCCCCACCCGCGACGACATCCGCGCAGCCCACGCGCGCATTGCCCCCCATATCCGGCGCACGCCTGTGCTGACGGTGGAACAGGGCGCGCTTGGCTTGCCATTCCCGGTCGCCTTCAAGTTGGAACACACCCAGATCACCGGCAGTTTTAAGCTGCGCGGCGCGCTCAACAACATGCTCAACCGCGATGTGCCCGAGGCTGGCATCGTCGCGGCCTCTGGCGGAAATCACGGCGCGGGCGTGGCGTATGCGGCCACAAAGCTTGGCCATAAGTCGGTGATCTTTGTACCGAAACTGATCGCCAAAGAGATCAAGCTGAAGCGCATGCGCGACTTCGGGGGCGAGGTGATCGTGGCAGACGGCTCTGTTGCCCAAGTCATGCAAGACTATATCGAGTTCGCCGCAAAAACCGGCGCGATGGTCGTGCATCCCTATGACACCGCCCCCACGCTAACCGGCCAAGGCACAACCGCACTTGAGATCGAAGAGCAATTGCCTGACCTAGACACACTGCTCGTTTCCGTTGGCGGCGGTGGTCTGATCGGCGGGATTACCGCTTGGTGCGCAGGCCATACCAAGGTCGTCGCAGTCGAGACACACGACACCAACACCCTCAGCCTGTCGATGGCTCAAGGCCCCGATATCAGCGTCAAACCCAGTGGCATTGCGGCAGGCAGTCTTGGCGGGCCATCGCTGGGCAAGCTGCCCTACGCAATCGCCAAAGCCCATATCGACACCGCCGTTTTGGTCAGCGACGCTGATGTGTTTGAAGCGCAGCGCCGCCTCTGGGACGCTGCACGACTTGTCACCGAACCCGGGGCCGCAACAGCCCTAGCAGCGCTGACCTCAGGGGCATATGTTCCCCAAAGCGGTGAACGGGTGGGCGTGCTTTTGTGCGGCGGCAATGACGAGCCGAACTGGTTTATGGAGAGCGCAACATGAGCACCAAAGGCCCCGAAAACCCGTCAGAGCCGTTCAAAAAGGCGCTGGCCGAGGCGACGCGCGTGCTGGCTGATGATCCCGAAGTGGGCGTTACCTTCTCGGTCGATCCTCCCGGAATGAACGCAGACGGCATCCGCTTGCCGCAAGTTTCGCGCCGGATGACCAAAGACGAAGTGCTGCTGGCGCGCGGCACCGCCGACGCATACGCGCTGCGCCGCAAGCATCACAACGCCGTCACGCATTCGCGCTACGAGCCCCAAGGTCAGATGGCGCGCGATGTCTATGAGGCGATGGAAACCGCACGCTGCGAAGCTGTGGGCGCGCGCACCATGGCGGGCACCGCTGGCAATATCGACGCCAAGATCGGGTCGGACGCGATGCGCAAAGGATACGGCCAGATCGACAAAGCATCCGAGGCCCCTTTGGCCGTGGCGGCGGGCTATCTCGTGCGCGCGATGGCCACGGGCCGCGAGTTGCCACATAGCGCCCAAAACGTGCTGGATCTGTGGCGCGAACATATCGAGGGCCAAGGCTTTGACACCCTGCGCGATCTCGATGACTGCCTTGCAGATCAGGCTTTATTTGCGAAGCTGGCGCGCCAGTTAATCTCTGATCTGGGCTACGGCGACCAGCTTGGCGATGATCCCGATGACATGGAAGACCAGTCCGAGGACGAAAGCCAGCAAGAGGACGAACAACCTCAGCAGGACGACCAGAACGAGGACAAGCAGGACACAGACGACGACCAAGATGAAGCCCCCGATGACAGCGATACCGAGCAATCTGAGGCCGCTCAGGCCGAGCTGGGCGCCGAGGATTCCGACGAAATGGAGGATGCCGAGCAGCAGGACATGCCCGAAGGCGAGGCCCCACTTGAGCCGCCGCCCCCCGCCCCACATTCGGCCGCAGACCCCTCTTACGTGGTCTGGAACACTCAGTATGACGAAGAGATTAAAGCCGAAGACCTCGCTGAGGCCGCCGAGCTGGAGCGTCTGCGCGCCTATCTCGACAAGCAGCTTGATCCGCTTAAGGGGGCCGTGTCGCGGCTTGCCAACAAGTTGCAACGTCGCTTGCAGGCGCAGCAAAACCGCTCGTGGGAATTTGATATGGAGGAAGGCCTCCTTGATGCTGGACGCCTCGCGCGCGTGGTCGCCAACCCGACCACGCCGTTAAGCTTCAAGATCGAAAAAGACACCGAGTTCCGCGATACCGTGGTGACGCTGCTGCTGGATAATTCCGGGTCAATGCGCGGGCGTCCGATTTCTATTGCTGCGATCTGCGCCGATGTAATGGCGCGCACGCTGGAACGCTGTCAGGTGAAGGTCGAAATCCTCGGCTTCACCACGCGCGCTTGGAAAGGCGGGCAAAGCCGCGAGGAATGGCTGAAGGCGGGTCGTCCGCAACAGCCCGGACGGCTGAACGATCTGCGCCACATCATCTACAAAAGCGCCGATGCCCCGTGGCGGCGCGTGCGCAACAATCTGGGCTTGATGATGAAAGAGGGTCTGCTGAAGGAAAACATCGACGGCGAGGCGCTGGAATGGGCGCACCGCCGCTTGGCCGCGCGCCCCGAAGTGCGCAAAGTCTTGATGGTCATTTCCGATGGCGCGCCTGTGGATGACAGCACCTTGTCGGTGAACCCGGCAAATTATCTGGAAAAACACCTGCGCGACGTGATCGCCATGGTCGAAAAGCGCCGGGCAGTCGAACTGGTTGCTATCGGCATCGGCCACGACGTGACGCGCTACTATAACCGCGCCGTCACGATCACGGATGTAGAGCAGTTGGCAGGTGCTATGACCGAGCAACTCGCCAGCTTGTTCGACACCAACCCACGCGGGCGCGCAAAGCAGTTGGGCATCAAGCGGGCGAGTTAAGGGGCTAATTCCGCGCAGAGTTGGCCTCACCAAGGAGAGACACAATGTTCCAAAGCTTTGACGTCACCTCACGCCCCGAACAGGGACCACCCCGGCTGGAGGCCTTGCGCGCCGAAATCGCGTCCGAAGCCCTAGGCGGCTTTCTGGTTCCGCGCGCCGACATGCACCAAGGCGAATACGTCGCCCCGCATGACGAGCGGTTGTCGTGGCTCACTGGTTTCACCGGATCGGCGGGCTTTTGCGCGGTGCTGCCAGATATCGCGGGCGTCTTCATCGATGGGCGCTACCGCCTGCAAATCAAGGATCAGATCGCCCTTCGGGCGTACACTCCGGTGCATTGGCCGGAAACCAGCTTGGGCGATTGGCTGAAGCAAAACGCATCCCAAAACGCCGTCATCGGCTTTGATCCGTGGCTCCATTCCCAGCGTGAAATCATGAAGCTGAATGCGGCACTTGAAGGCAGCGGCGTCACTTTGCGGCCCTGCGAAAATCTCATCGACCGTGTCTGGACCAACCAGCCTGACGCCCCCAAAGGCGCTGTGCGCATCCAACCCGACAGCTTGACCGGGCGTTCAGCGGCCGAGAAACGGCGCAATCTGGCCCGCGAGTTGCGCGACGCCGGACACAAAGGTGCGGTGCTGACATTGCCGGACTCGATCTCGTGGCTGCTGAACATGCGCGGCGCAGATATTGCACGCAATCCAGTTGTTCATGCGCTGGCCGTGCTGCACGCCGACGAGGCGGTGGATCTGTATATCGACGCAGATAAACTTAACGACGCAGTGCGCAGCCATCTAAGTGAAGAGGTTACGCTGCACGCGCCTGAGGATTTTCTGCCTGCAATCATAGCCCTCGAAGGCCCGCTGCGCGTTGATCCCGACAGCGCGCCTGTGGCCGTTTTCACCGCCCTTGGCGATAGATCGGTCGAGGGCCAAGACCCTTGCATCATGCCCAAAGCCGTCAAAACCCCAGCCGAGGTTCAGGCCACCCGCGAAGCGCATTTGCGCGATGGGGCGGCGATGGTGCGGTTCCTCGCATGGCTAGAGGGCGAGCGCTCGGCCCTGCTTTTGGGCAATGGCGAGCCGTTGACGGAGATCGACGTGGTCACCGCCCTCGAAGGGTTCCGGCGCGCCACCAACCATCTTGAGGATATCAGTTTCGAGACCATCGCAGGCACTGGGCCGCATGGCGCAATCGTCCATTACCGCGTGTCCACCGAGACCAATCGCGCGGTCCAATCCGGCGATTTGCTACTAGTGGATTCCGGCGGGCAATACGCGGACGGCACCACCGATATTACCCGCACAATCGCGATGGGCGAACCACCCCTTGAGGCCCAGCAAGCCTTCACCCGCGTGCTGCAAGGCATGATCGCCATCAGTCGCGCGCGCTGGCCCAAAGGCCTTACCGGGCGCGATCTGGATCCACTGGCGCGCGCACCATTGTGGATGGCAGGCCAAGATTATGACCACGGCACAGGCCATGGCGTCGGCGCGTTTCTGTCGGTCCATGAAGGGCCACAACGCATCAGCCGCGCCAGTGACGTCGCGCTAGAGCCGGGCATGATCTTGTCAAATGAGCCGGGATATTACCGGGAAGGCGCGTTCGGCATCCGGATCGAAAACCTCGTCGTCGTGCGTGAAGCCACGCCGCTGAAAGGGGCCGATGATCGGGCAATGTTGATGTTTGAGACGCTGACATGGGCCCCTATCGACAGCCGCCTGATACTTGCCGACAGGCTTTCGGGCGACGAGCGGCACTGGCTAAACTCCTACCACCAAGACGTGGCGGTGCGACTGGGGCCATGGCTCGATCCCGGCGCGCGCGCTTGGCTTGCAAAGGCAACCGCTCCGTTGTGATGCGCCCACTGGTCATTCAGTCGCTCGGCTGTCATGATCGACGGCTAGCCCTTCGGGCAACGTCAATCGCACCCCTCGGAGGACACCATGGCAACACATATTCGCATCACGCGCGCGCAAGGCACTTGGTCGGTTAGATCCGGTGGGGCCGTTCTGGTCGAGAGCGCCAATGCGCTGGAGTTGACCGAGGGCAGCTATCCGCCCGCGATTTATTTTCCGCGCGAAGACGTCGGCATGAGCTTTCTGGACCCCTCCGACACCAGCAGCAAGTGCCCGTACAAAGGTGCTGCGACCTACTTTTCTATCGCCGGAAAAAGCGGGACGATCAAGGATGCAGGCTGGTCCTACGAGGATCCGCTGGAGGATGTCGCCGCCATTAAGGGCCACATTGCGTTCTTCACCGACAAGGTTACGGTCGAGCAGCTTTAGCGCCGTTGCGCTTTGCCCCAGCCCGACATGGATCCTGGGGAAACCTCGGGATGGTTCTCTATGGAGGCCGCCATGTTTGGAGTTTTCAGGAAGGCTTCTGTTTCGCACTGACACACAAACCGAGTGACCGACCGCAATTGCAGCGGCCCGGCAGACCGCTTCAGGTCTCGTCGGTCTCAATCATGTGTTCTTCAAACAGCTTCGATTGCAGCATGAAGAACGCAAACAGCGCCACTGGAAAGCCAAACGTCTCGATCTTGACCCACGCATCCGTGCTCATCGTGCGCCAGACGAACTCGTTGGCAACGGCGAGGACGCCGAAGGCTGCCGTCAACCGCTTGGTCAAGATCATGAAGCCTTCCTCGGTCATCGGCAGCATGTCTTCCATCACAAAAGCGAGGAATGATTTGCCGCGCAGCAGGCCAAAGCCAAGGATCGAGGCAAACAAGCCGTAGACGATGGTGGTCTTCATCTTAAAGAACCGCTCGTCGTTGAAATAGACCGTCAAGCCACCAAAAAAAATCACCATAACGGCCGTGACCACCTGCATACGACTGATCTTGCCGGTCAGCTTGCGCAGGATAGCCATGGAGGCCAGCAGCAGCGGAATAAATGCAATCGTCACGACGATGAAGCCGGTGTAATCCCTGCCCAAAATGGTGAACGTCTCTTCGCGCACCTGCAAATAGGCCACGAAGAAAATCAAGACCGGGCCAAGCTCTAGGGCGAGCTTCAAGCCAGGGGAGATCTGTTTTGGGTTGGTCATCTGGCTTCCTTATCCACCCATCTCAACTATCACCGCTCCGGCTGCAATCAACCCCATCAAACCCGCGCGCACGGGGCCAACGGCCTCTTTCAGGAACAACCAGCCGATAAGCGCGGCAAACACCGTCGATGTCTCGCGCAGAACCGCCGCCTCGCCCACGTCATCGAGCCGTGTTGCCAGCATAATCGACCCAAAGCTGCCGAACGCTATGAACCCGCCGATCACGCCCCGTTGCATCAACGGACCCAACGTCGGAGGTGCCGCCAGCCTGCGATAATGGCGCGCCGCCACCACCGGCATCACCATCCCGTCGAGGAAGAAGAACCATGCAAGAAACGTGAACGGATCGGCGGTCGCGCGGATGCCGTAGGCGTCATAGGTCGTATAAAGCGCCACAAACAGGCCCGTCGCAAACGCAAGGCCCAAGGCAGGCACCAGTGTCTCGCGGTCGATCTGAACATGGCGCAGGTTATATCCCGCCAGCCCGAAAATGCCCGATAACAGCACTGCAATCCCGGCCCATTGGGTCCAGCTAAACGTCTCGCCGAAGATCAAATACGCGCCGATCACGGCAAACAGCGGGCCGGTTCCACGCACCACCGGGTAGACCACGGTGTAGGCGCCGCGCGTATAGGCCATCGCCTGCAACCACTTATAGCCCACATGAATGACCATCATGCCCGCGAAAATCGGCCACATATGCGGCTCGGGCCACGGCACAACGAACAGCGCAAACGGGGCCGCCATGACGCAGTAGCTGATATCAATCGCGCCGCGTGTCAGCCACGGATCATGCCGCCCCTTTTGCAGCGCGCCAAAGACCGCATGCAAAACAGCCGCCAAAAGCGCCAGCACCAAAGCCAGCGTTTCGCCGTCCGGCGTGCCCTCAAGGCTGACGAGCCACGCGCTCATCCCAAACTACTTTGCTTTTTCAAATATCCGAAACCCAGCCTGTCAGTCCGCCGCCCCGGTCAAGGCTTGGGCAAATTCCTGCGGATCAAACGGGGCCAGATCATCGATCTGTTCGCCCACGCCAATCGCATGAATGGGCAGGCCAAACTTATCGGCCAGCGCCACCAACACCCCGCCGCGCGCGGTCCCGTCGAGCTTGGTCATCACCAGCCCGGACACATCCGCGATCTTCTGGAAAATCTCGACTTGGCGCAGCGCGTTCTGCCCTGTCGTGGCATCCAGCACCAGCAGCGTATTGTGGGGTGCGTCCGGGTCCACCTTGCGGATGACGCGGACGATTTTCGCGAGCTCTTCCATCAAGTCGGTGCGGTTCTGCAAGCGCCCGGCCGTGTCGATCATCAACAAATCCGTGCCATCGGCCCGCGCTTTGGTCAGTGCATCAAACGCAAGGCTCGCCGGATCACTGCCCTCAGGTGCTGTCAAAACCGGAACACCTGCGCGGTCGCCCCAGACCTGCAATTGCTCGACGGCGGCCGCGCGGAACGTATCGCCCGCCGCGATCACGACCGACTTTCCCGACGCTTTGAACTGGCTGGCCAGTTTGCCAATCGTTGTCGTCTTGCCCGAGCCGTTGACGCCGACGACCAGCACAACCTGTGGTTTTTGCGGGTAAAGCGGCATCGGGCGGGCGACGGGCTCCATAATCCTTGCGATTTCGGCGGTCAATGCTGCCTTAATCTCGGCGGTCGACACCTTTCGGCCCATCCGTCCTTCGGCAATATTCGCAGCCACGCGCAGCGCCGTATCAACGCCCATATCCGACGAGATCAGCAACTCCTCAAGGCTTTCCAGCATATCGTCATCAAGCACCCGGCGCGCGTCCGCCTCGACCGCTTTGGCGATCTGAATTGGCTGCGGCGCAGTAGCGGCGTCCGGTGTGCTAGACGCAGCGTCCTCATTGCCCGAAACGTCGTCCACCAGCGCATCCAGCCCATCGTCGAGTTTGGACGAGGACCTGGACATCCGGTCTTTGAGTTTCTTGAAAAAGGACATGGCGGCGCTTTCTACTCGGGGCTGCGCCATAGCTAATACGCGCGCCAACAAAGCGGAAGGGTCAGCCGTGAGCTAAAACGCCCAGCAAGATCAGGATTTGACCCAAGTAGTACAGGCCCCAAATTGCGAGGCCGAGGGCTGCAAACCGCAATCGCGCAAACCGCTCATGTCCGATCAGGATGTCTGAGGTGATGAAGAACGCAGCACCCGTCCAGATAAACATAGCGCCCGTTCCAATTGGCAGCATCAGCGCCGATACACCCATGGCAGCAATCAGCGCGACATAGATGCGAAGCGGCCAGCGCAAAGAGCCAGCACCGCGCGACAGACGTGCGGCGAGCACGCCAGCGAGGATCAACAAGCAGACGACGGCAACGCCGCGCAAGGGTGTGGTGATCAGGGCCGCATCGCCGAGGCCGACAAACAGCGCCACATAGACTGCGTGCGCCGCGCCGAACGCCGCCATCCCTATCAAGAACGCACGGTCCCCCGGTCTTGCAAGGGCCAAGTCACCCAGCGCAGAAAGGGCCAAGGCGATCGCCAACAGCGATGCTCCGTTCAGGCCAGCCAACACAGCAAGCGCCGCAATGGCTGTGGTTTTCGTCACCGCCCTTAGGTTCGTCCAGCCGGATGGCAGCACCGGATAGACGAGGCCGCACACTAAGCTTAGAGCGCTAAGCCCTTGCAACATAGCGATTTCACTCGGTGCACAACACATCATGCGACTGCGCTAGATCTCGTCGGCGAAGTGCTTCATCGTCAACCTGATCGGGTTCGGAGCGGCCTGGCCCAACCCACAGATAGAGGCATCCGCCATCGCCTGACAGACCTCCTCAAGCAATGGCTGGTCCCACGTTTCGGCCTGCATCAATTTGACGGCCTTCTCGCAACCGACCCGGCACGGCGTGCACTGCCCGCAGCTTTCATCCTCGAAAAACCGCAACATATTCAACGCTGCCGCCTTAACGCTGTCTTTGTCTGACAACACAACAACCGCAGCCGAGCCGATGAACGTGCCAAGCGGTTGCAGCGTATCAAAGTCCAGCGGCACATCGTTAATAGAGGCAGGCAGCAACCCTGAGGACGGCCCTCCCGGCTGATAGGCTTTGAAGACATGCCCGTCCGCCATACCGCCTGATGCGTCGATCACATCAAGAATGGTTGAGCCTGCTGGCAGCAAGTAAACGCCCGGTTTCGCAACCCGGCCCGAGACTGAATATGTCCGCAAACCAACGCGCCCGTTCTTTTCGGTCGTGTTCAGAACCTGCGGGCCAAAGCGCGTGACACGCGCGACCCAGTAGAGTGTTTCCACATTATGCACCAACGTCGGACGCCCGAAGACACCCACTTGGGCCACGTAAGGCGGGCGGTGGCGCGGCAGGCCGCGTTTGCCCTCGATGCTTTCGATCATCGCGGATTCTTCACCGCAGATATAAGCGCCAGCCCCCCGGCGCAGATCAATATAGCCGGGTGCTACGATGCCCGCGTCTTCAAGTGCGGCGATCTCAGTCGCGAGGATTGCCAGCACCGCCGGGTATTCATCGCGCATATAAACGAAGCAAGTCTCCGCCTCGACGGCCCATGCAGCGATCAACATGCCCTCAAGGAACATATGCGGCTCGCGCTCAAGGTGATAGCGGTCCTTGAACGTGCCCGGCTCGCCCTCATCGCCGTTCACCGCCAGATAACGCGGGCCAGATGCCGCACGAACGAACGACCATTTGCGCCCCGACGGGAAACCTGCGCCGCCCAAGCCACGCAGACCGCTGGTCGCAATCACGCCTTGGACCGCATCAACGTCGCCATCAGTGCGAAGCTCGGCCAGCCGCGCATATCCGCCCTCGGCCCGGTACTCAGCAAAACGCTGGTAGTCCGGAAGCACCGGATGGGTTTGGTTCGCCTCGATTGCAGCCGTGATCTTTTCCACTGTGGCGTGATCGATATGGTTATGACCCAGTTCCACCGTCGGGGCCGTGTCGCAGCGCCCCATGCACGGTGCGCGAAGAACACGAACAGCGCCCGCGTCCATGCCGTCTTCGAGTGCTGTCATCAACGCCTGCGCGCCAGCCAACTCGCACGATAAAGAATCGCATACCCGGATTGTCAGTGCAGGGGGTGGGGTTTCATCCTCCTTCACCACATCGAAGTGGGCGTAAAAGGTTGCGACTTCGTAAACTTCGGCCATCGACAAACGCATTTCTTCGGCCAAAGCCCGCAAATGGGCCGCTGAAAGATGGCCAAATTTATCCTGAATAAGATGCAAATGCTCGATGAGTAGATCGCGGCGGCGCGGACGCTCCCCAAGAAGCACGCGCACCTCTTCCCATGCGGCATCATCCAACTGACGCCCTTTGGGGGTGCTGCGCCCCTTTCCGCGCCCAGATTTCCAGACCCCTTTGTCGGTGTCAGATTTATTGTCGAGCGCCATTGTGCGTTCCTGATCGTTAAAGTTTTGTCTACATTAGATCGCTCGCTGGGCCCAAGCGAGTGAAAATGCGACATCTGAGGCCTCGGATACGCGAAGATGGTCACGAAAGATTAAGGATTTTGCCGCAGTCTTGCCGCGATACACAGTCATAGTCCGGTTTCATGAGCCATTTTGTCCTCGCCTCGCTTCTACCCTTTGCCTTGACCGCGCTTGGTGCGCTCGGTTTGACTTGGGCCGTTTGGGCCGCACTGGCATGGTTCTTGCTGGTCGTGCCGATCTTAGACGTTGCTTTGCCGCGCACACTGGATGCGCGCTTGGCGCAGGTCGAGAGCAGGGCGCTTCCGATGGTGTTGGGACTGGCGCATCTGGCGCTTTTTCCGTTGGTTATCATCGCGCTCAGCGGCGCGACGGGCCTCGATCAGACCGCACAAATCGGGCTTTTTGCGGCCACGGCCATGGTTTTTGGGCAGATCAGCGCCTCAAACGCACATGAATTGATCCATTCAACCCGGAGTTTGCCGCGCCAATTGGGCCGCGTCGTCTATGCCACTATCCTGTTTGGCCATCATGCAACCTCTCATCCCGCGATCCATCACCGCTTTGTCGCGACCCCCCGCGATCCCAATTCCGCGCGACCAGGCGAGTCGCTTTACGCATTCCTACCCCGCGCTTGGATCGGCTCGTTCCACGCAGGCTGGAATGTGGAAACCCGCAGACTTGCCCAGCGTGGGCGCAGTCCGTGGCACGCGGCAAACCCGTATCTTCAGGCCGCGGTTGTTGTGGCTTTGTCGCTTGGCGTCTCAGCCATGCTAGGAGGTGCCGCTGGTATGGCGGCGCATCTCGGCATCGCCACACTCGCGGCCCTGCAATTGCTGACATCGGACTATGTCCAACACTACGGATTGCACCGGGGCAAGACGGCGGATGGCAAGTTTGAGCCTTTGAGCGCGCGCCACAGTTGGAACGCCCCAAACGTGGCCTCGCGCCTGATGATGTTGAACGCACCGCTGCATTCCGAGCATCATCTGCACCCCGCCACCCCCTTTCCCGCCCTTGGCGCGCAAAGCGCTGCGCAAGGTCCAATGCTGCCCTTCAGCCTGCCTTTGATGGCCGCGCTCGCCTTCTGGCCCGCGCGTTGGCATCGCATCATGGGTCAAGAGTTAACCAAACTGCATCTGGCCGAAGCCGTCCCGCCGATGCCGCGCAGCCGCGCCCAGCGCAACGTCGCCCCCGAGCACGCCGTGCCAGGCCAATAGGGCTTGCATGGACGTGCGTCACTGACGATGTTGAGGAATGAAATACGCCCGCATCGCAGCATTTTTAATTTTCGCCGTACCGTTTTTTGCGGGCCCTGTTTGGGCCATAGAAGATCGCCTGACCGAAAGCGAATTCGCGGCACTTGTAGATGGCAAGACGCTGTTTTTCTCGCAAAGCGGTCAGGCTTACGGTGCCGAAGAATACCGCCGCGACCGCAGCGTCATCTGGAGCTTTCAGCAGGGCCAATGCCTGCGCGGTTCCTGGGAGCCCGGACCAGACAACTCGATCTGCTTTATCTATCAGGACCGCCCCGATGCCCCAATTTGCTGGGCGTTTTTCCGGGATGGCGAAGATATCTCGGCCCGCGTGCTCGATGCGGATCCGGCGAATGATCTGACCGTCACCGCCGAAAGCACCGCACCGTTGATCTGTCCCGGACCCGATGTTGGCGTCTGAGGCCTAGAATAAAGTTCCTTGGCTCGGCGGTTTCGGCTTGGCCTTTCGCGCAGGGGGGCCCCCGCCACCGAGCGATAATTTGCCATCGCCAAACTCGATCTCAAGCCCGGTTGCAGCTTCGGCCTTTGCCTTGCTGGTCAGCACCGATCCGGCCCCATCGCGTACCACAGCGTAGCCGCGCGCGAGGGTCTCGTGATAGCCGAGCGTTTGACGCATCCGCTCCAGCCCATCGAGACGTTTGCGCCAATCGCCGACTTGCCGCGCGCCTGCTTGGCTCAATCGAGGGGCGAGCACCGCGAAATCACGCCTCAATTTGAGCTGCACCCGCACCACCAAATCAGGCCGCAGTCGTAGGGCCAACTTGCCCAGATCTCGGCGTTTGTTGGTGACGGGGACGCGCAATCCCCTTTCCAGCAGGGCCGATTGACTAGACAGACGCTCGGCCTTGCGTTCTAGCAATCTTGTCAACGCAACGGGCCCGAACCGTGCTGCAACGCCGTCAAAGCGCAAACGCTGCTGCCGGGTCCGCCCGAGAAGCGCACGCTCTAGCCGTCCTGAAAGATCATCGAGGCGTTGCGCGGGCCGCTCGACCAACTCCTCAACCCTTGGCAAAGCGCGCGACAAATCACGCAGGCGTTGGCGGCGCTGGCTGACGCCTTGGCCAGCCGCTCGAACGAGGCGCGCACCGGACGCCTCAACGCTGGCCAACAATTCCAGACGCACCGGCACGGCCAATTCCGCCGCCGCCGTGGGCGTGGGCGCGCGCCGGTCCGAGGCGTAGTCGATCAAGGTGGTGTCGGTCTCGTGTCCTACCGCCGAGATCAGCGGGATCGTGCTTTCGGCAGCCGCGCGCACCACGCTTTCCTCGTTAAAGCCCCACAAATCTTCAAGCGAACCGCCCCCACGCGCCACGATCAACAGGTCGGGGCGCGCGATTGGGCCGCCGGGTGCGATGGCATTGAAGCCCCGGATCGCGTTTGCCACTTGCCCAGCACATGCGTCGCCCTGCACGGCCACCGGCCAGACCAACACCTCACGCGGGAAGCGGTCGCGCAGCCGGTGCAGGATGTCGCGGATCACCGCACCTTGGGGTGAGGTGACGACGCCGATGACGCCCGGCAAATAGGGTAAGGGCTGCTTGCGCTCGGGCGCGAACAGGCCCTCTGCCGCCAACGCCGCTTTGCGTTTTTCCAGCATTGCCATCAGCGCCCCAACGCCTGCGGGGGCGACCTCTTCAACGATCAGTTGGTATTTGGACTGGCCCGGAAAGGTTGTGATGCGGCCCGTTGCAACGACCTCCATCCCCTCCTCGGGGCGGATTTTCATGCGCGCGACCGAGCCTTTCCAGCTGACCGAGGCCAGCACCGCGCGGTCATCTTTTAGGTCGAAATAGAGGTGCCCTGAGCGCGCAAGCATCGTGCGTCCCACCTCGCCGCGCACGCGAACTCGGCCAAATTCACCTTCCAAAGTGCGTTTGACTGCCCCGGAGATTTCACCCACGGAGTATTCATGCGCATTGCCGCGCGGGGCTTCTTCGTCGTCGTCGTCGAGCAGATCCATCATGCGCGCACTCTAGCCACGTCAGTCGCCACCGCAACCGCCGCCTTAGGCGCGCACCCCAATCGCCAATATTGAAGAATCGTTTTTATTCTTGGAACGCACGCACCGCAGTCATGTTCTTGGCCCAGTGGCATGCAACCCCCAAACTCCAAACGCACCGCATTGCAGCGCTCGCGCCGTGAGATTAAACGGGGCACGCAGAAACATAAGCGAGGCGCACGCCCATGAACATCTTGATCCTCGGCGGCGGTGGGCGCGAGCACAGCCTTGCATGGGCCGCAGCCCAGAACCCCAAATGCGATCGCCTGATCGGGGCACCGGGCAATCCCGGCATGGCGCAGATCGCGGAATGCGCGGCCCTCGACATCGCTGACGGGACTGCTGTGGCGGAGTTTGCGGTCGAGAATGCGGTCGATTTCGTGATTGTCGGACCGGAGGCCCCGCTAGCTGCGGGTGTGTCGGACGCGCTCGTGGCCGCAGGCGTGCTGGTGTTTGGACCAAGCGCTGAGGCCGCACAACTTGAAGCCTCCAAAACCTTCACCAAGCAGGTTTGCGATGAGGCGGGTGCGCCCACGGCAGGTTGGGCGCGGTTCACCGATGCGGCCTCGGCGAAGGCTTATGTTCAGGCCCAAGGCGCCCCGATTGTTGTGAAAGCCGACGGGTTGGCGGCGGGCAAGGGCGTTGTTGTTGCAATGGAATTGGCGGAGGCGCTCGCGGCCATCGACGATATGTTTGGAGGCGCATTTGGCGAGGCGGGCGCTGAGGTCGTGATTGAAGAGTTCATGGACGGCGAGGAGGCCTCGTTTTTCGTGCTGTGTGACGGCGAGGATGCGCTGGAGGTCGGCACTGCCCAAGACCACAAGCGCGTCGGCGAAGGCGATACTGGGCCAAATACTGGCGGCATGGGGGCATATTCGCCAGCGCCGGTGTTGACGGATGCGGTGGCCGAGCGGGCAATGGCAGAGATTATTCGCCCGACCTTGCGGGTCATGGCTGAGCGCGGCACGCCTTACCGCGGGGTGCTTTATGCCGGGTTGATGATCAAGGACGGAGCCCCCCGGCTGGTGGAATATAACGTGCGGTTTGGCGACCCGGAATGTCAGGTCTTGATGATGCGATTGGGCGCGCAGGCGCTTGATTTGATGCTGGCCGCAGCCGAGGGACGACTGGCTGAGGCAAAGGTGAACTGGGCCGACGATCATGCACTATGCGTGGTGATGGCGGCGAAGGGGTATCCCGGCGCTTACCAGAAAGGCACTGTGATTGGCGGGCTGAACGGTTTGCCCGAGGACAGCAAGAACATGGTTTTTCATGCGGGAACAGCGGTGGCCGACGGGCGCGTGGTCGCCTCAGGCGGGCGAGTTTTGACAGTGACTGCGCGGGGCGACAGCTTGGCTGAGGCGCAAACGCGGGCCTATGCAATCGTAGATCAGGTGGATTGGCCCGAGGGGTTCGTGAGGCGCGACATCGGCTGGCGGGCGCTTTGAGAGGTGGCTCAGTTACAAGCCAATGCTGCCTCAAAACTGGCAGGCCCTTTGAACGGGCCAACAACTTTCGGGACCAGCGCGCCGTCCTCGTAGCGCACGGCCACGACCTCGCGCCAATCCCCAGAGGCCACGATCATCTCGGGCCCGGTTCCGCAATCGCGCACCCCGCCTGAGATAAAATCCTGTCCGATGCGGTGATTGCTGACACCTGCAAGACTGGCGATCTCGGTCAATTCACCGTCCACATAGCGCCAGAGCCGCAGGGTCTTTGCCAGATGCGGGCGGTCGATATAGCCGACCTCTATCCAGCCATCACCGTCGAAATCGGCCACGCCAATGGGCGCAAGCCAGCGGTTGCGGGTTCCGATGAAGGGCGTTGCGGTGACAAAACCGGTCTCGTCATAGACCGACAAGCGCGCGCCTCGGGTCTGGTCGCTTTCGACCACCACGACTTTGGACGTGTCATCGGCATCGATTTGCCAAATGCGCGGCGCGATATCCTCGAACACGCGGCTTTCGGGCAGACGAATGGTGATCTGTTCGATCATGGACCCTTCGCAGCCCAAACATTTGTCGACCGTTAGATGCAGGCTGCCCCATTCGATCGCGTCGCCGAGCACACCGTGGGAATAGCGCCCAGTCGGCTCGCCGAACCGCGCCTCAGTTATCACATCAGGGGGCGTGGCCGAGGCGACGCCTGTAAGGAGGGCCAGCGCGACCGCAAAGGCAGTGCTGGCCAGACGCATCAGATCTGCTTTTCGGGCATCTGCACGATGAGACCGTCCAGCGCGTCCGAGACTTTGACCTGACACGTCAGACGCGAGCGCGCCTCATCGGGCTCAAACGCGAAGTCGAGCATGTCTTCTTCCATGCTTTCCTTACCCGGCAGTTTTTCAACCCAATCAGGATGCACATAAACGTGGCAGGTGGAGCATGCACATGCGCCGCCGCAATCGGCCTCGATTCCGGGAATGCCGTTGTCGCGCGCGCCTTCCATGACGGTCAAACCGTTTGCGACATCCACGATATGCTCGGTGCCGTTGTGTTCGATATAGGTGATTTGGGCCATCGGGTGCTCTTTCTTAAGTATTGGTGTTACGCGCGATGTAGTGCGTTCGGACGCGAATGGGAAGACTGCCAGCAGCAGTGGGTTTCGCGGGAATGGGTTTTGCGTTAAACTTTGCGTCAACAGGCTCGGAAAACCGGGCCATGCCGATTAAAAAGGCAAGAGCAGTGCATACAAAGTTAACCCTAGTCGCGATCTGCGCGCCGATATTTCTGGCCGCATGCCAAAGCCCGATGGACAACCCGGCGGTCACGCGGCTGATCGAGCCGGAACCGCAGATCCTGCGTGCATCTGACGGCCCCCCCGGCGCCCATCCAGAAAGTTGTTGGGGCCGCGATGTGTCACCTGCGGTGGTTGAGACCGTGACCGAGCAAGTGATGATCCAGCCCGCACAGATAGCCGATGACGGCAAAGTCATATCACCCGGCGTGTACAAGACTGAAACCCAACAACGCATCACCCGCGAGCGCAAAGAGCAGTGGTTCGAGACGCCCTGCCCCGAAGCGATGACGGCGGAGTTCGTCTCGTCGGTTCAGCGGGCCTTGGCGGCGCGCGATCTCTATAGCGGGCGCATAAACGGGCAAATGGACCGCAGTACGCGCCGCGCGGTGCGCAGGTTTCAGGTCGGAGAAGATCTTGATAGCGCGATCTTGTCGATGGCAGGCGCGCGCAAACTGGGCCTGATTGCCGTGCCGCGCGAGGACTTGGTCGAGGGTTAGTCACGCATTTACGCCGTGACCTTAACACTTGCCGCTGAACGCGTGCTGGGGCCGTGAAACACCGCCTCGATATTATTGCCATCGGGATCGCGCACGAACGCGCCGTAATAGCCGGGATGGTAGTCACGCACACCGGGATCGCCGTTATTCGTGCCGCCTGCGCTGAGGGCAGCCGCGTGAAAGGCCTGGACCATTTCGGGTGATGCGGCTTGGAACGCCAGATGAATTTTGCTGATTGGACCGCCTTCGGCCCCGGACACAAACAACTCGTCGGCGGTGAAGTAATGCTCGGTATCCCGGATCAAATCGCGACCTAAGGGGGCGAGGGCGGCGCGGTAGAAGGCTTTGCTGCGCGCCACGTCTGCCACGCGAATGTGGACATGATCGATAAGGCGTCCGAGATGTAGTTCCATTGCAGCTCTCCTTTTCGCGGCCAAGCCTAGGCGGAAAGCCGTCATGAAAAAAGGGCGCTCTGATTGCTCAGAACGCCCTCTTGGTTAGGTTTGGGTCGGGTTATTCGAGACCGAGCGCCACAAACCGAGGATCGCCACCGCGATTGATCAGCAGCAGGATCGATTTACGACCTGCCTCGCGCGCGGCCTCAATCCGCTCTGCCAGATCGGCAGCGCTCTCGACTGGGCGTTGACCAGCCTCGGCGATGACGTCGCCAACGCGCAGACCTTTTTCGAACGCCTCACTGGCTCCATCGACCTGAGCGACAACCAAGCCCGTGACCCCACGGCCAAGGCTAAGTTCTTCGCGCAGCTCCGGTGTCAGTTCCGACAGGGTCAGGCCCATCATCTCGGACAGGTCAGGTACCTCAATATCCGCAGGTGCCGATGCGGGAACAGCGCGTTCTGCATCCTCGCGGCGGGCCAGCGTGACACGCAGGGTTTGGGTTTCACCTTCGCGGAAAACCACCACACGGACGGTTTTGCCAACTTGGGTGTTGCCAACGATGCGAACCAGCTCGCGCGTGTCCGGCACCTCGGTGCCGTCAAATGTGAGGATCACATCGCCGGGCTCCATGCCTGCTTCCATTGCCGGGCCGTCAGGTACGTCTGTGACGAGCGCGCCATCGGTGGAGGCCAGACCAAGCGCTTCGGACATGTCATCGTTCATGTCTTGGATGCGCACGCCGAGCCAGCCGCGACGGGTCTCCCCGAACTCTTGGAGCTGGGCAATCACGTTTGTCGCCACAGCCGAGGACATCGCAAAGCCAATGCCGATAGAGCCACCGTTCGGAGACAAGATCGCGGTGTTCACGCCAAT
>JAWUXZ010000069.1:0-17566 GCA_034111085.1 Dinoroseobacter sp. | reverse complement strand
CCGGGGGGTAACCCGGGCGGCGCTTTTCATTTGTACGGTTCAGTTCTTAGACGGCGTGGCTTAGCCTGAGCAAGTTGCACCGAGGGACCCACCAAATGCCCGGCTACAATGCCTATATGATCTGCACCACGCCCCGCAGCGGCAGCACGCTTTTGTGCAAATTGCTGGCGGCAACAGGCGTAGCAGGCCAGCCGGGCTCTCATTTCCACACACCGACCTTGGCGCGTTGGCTTGAAACCTTCGATCTGGCGCGCGCTGATTTTGCGGATGACAGCGACGCCATCTCAGCGGTGCTGACGGCGGCGCGCAAGCACGGAACCGGCACGACCAGCCTGTTCGGGCTGCGCATGCAACAAGGCAGTTTTGCGTATTTCACCTCGCAACTGGCGCTTGTCTATCCGCAGGCGGCAAGTGACACCGCTCGGATTGAGGCGGCGTTTGGGAGCACCCTTTTTGTGCATTTGACGCGGGCGGATAAACTCGACCAAGCCATATCGCGCGTGATGGCTATGCAAACGGGGCTTTGGCACCGACATGCCGATGGCACTGAGTTGGAACGCCAATCGCTGCCGCGTGCACCCGTATATGATGCAGCTCAGATTGCAGCACAGATAGCGGATCTGAGCGCGCTTGACGGCGCTTGGATGCGTTGGTTTGAGATCGAAGGCGTGGCCGCGATGCAGGTCAGTTACGACGCATTATCGCGCGATCCCAGCGCAGTACTGGCGGATGTTCTTGGCGTGCTTGGGCAAGATCCGGCAATCGCAGCCGCAATCGACCCATCTGTCGCAAAGCTGGCCGATGCGACCAACCGGGCATGGGCGGCGCGTTTTTTGGCTGAACGCGGGCCTGACACTGCGGCCGCGCGCCCTAGCTCTACCTCCTAGACACACCGATAAAGGCAGCCCATGAAACTCGAATTCCACCATATCAATTTCGTCTCGCCCGACGTGGACAAGATGCATGACTTCTATACTGGCGTGCTGGGCCTTGATGATATCGCACCCGAGAGTTTTCCGCGCACGCAGGAGACCGATGATCGAGGCTATTCCGGCAAGATCCGTTTTGCCACCGATGGCGGCATGCAGATGCATCTGGCCGAGCGGAACCTGGATGTCGCCTTCAAGAACGGCCACACGATTAACCCGGTCGATCGCGGTCATATCGCGTTTCGCACCGATGATCTGGCGGCGTTTCTAGCGGTGCTGGACGCGCGCGGCATTCCATACTCGGACTACGGAACGACCTTTGCGGCGCAGTGGCATCAGGTGTTTTTCCACGATCCCGAGGGCAATGTGATTGAGGTGCATCAGCAGGGCGGGTGACGCGTGGGCGCGGCGAATTGGCAGCACTCTTGACCCGCCCGCAGCGCGTACCATTCTTTATGTAAGATCAAGCAACCAGAGCCGCCTTATGCCCTATGAATGGATCCCACAGCCGCCCAACGCCGAGCGTGCGCTCGCCCGCGTCTGGCCGCATAAATCAATGACGCCAGATGGGTTTGGCTGGTTTATCGGCCTGACGGCTGCATTACTGGCGGTCCCCCTGATCGGGCTTTTGGGCACGGTCGTGCTGTGGGGTGTGTTGCCGTTCTTACTGGGCGCGTTGTGGGCGGTTTGGGCAGGCCTCAGGCGCAACCAGCGAGACATGTCGCTTTATGAAGAGGTCGAGTTGACGCGCGGGCGCATCTCGATCACGCGCCACAACCCGAAGGGGCCGCGCCAAGATTGGGAGGCGAACCCATATTGGGTGGAGTTGCGTCTGCATCCCAAGGGCAAGGTTGAGAACTACCTGACCCTGCGCGGGTCGGACCGTGAGGTCGAGTTGGGTGCATTTCTAAGCCCCGACGAGCGCGTGGCGCTGCACGGCGAATTGCTAGAGCGTTTGGCTTGGGCGAAGTCGGGTTAACGGATTTATAAATTCCGAGGTGTGAAGGTTTTCCGCATAACTATCACGGGCGCCTCAGCTCAAAAGAACAGAATTAAGATGGCGCGTTAACAGTCCGTAAATTCGTAACAAAATCATGCCTGCATCCTAACGTGCGCGCAGGTTCAAGCCTCAGCCTTCATCTGCCACCCATCCTCGGCGTCGCTCCAATACTGCGCAGCGACCCCTGCGCCGGTTAGCGCGCGCCACTGGGTGCGCGCATGAGCAATCGCACCCTCGTCATGGCCATCAAATAAGATCATCCCGCGGGTTGCGGCTTGTGCCTCAGGCGCTGCAATCTCAGCCCCCAGCACCGACACAACAGCGTCGCGCCCATCAAGCGGCGTCTCGCCCGCCCCGATCAAAACCGCTTGGCGGCAGGTTGTCTCGCTAATTCCATGAGGCAAAAAACTACCGGGATCGTAACTCCATAGCAGATCATCGATCCGCGCTTGCGCTTGGGCATTCGGCGTACGCACCAAAACGCGCCATCCGGCACCGAGTGATTTCATCAGCAGCGTCGGCAAAGTGGCGCCGAGGGGCGATCGTGTCATCTGATAGAAATAGACCGCCCCCACCGCGCTTAGCCCTCGAACTTGTCGGCGATCAGGCGGTCCAGCGCACGCACACCCCAACCAGTTGCGCCTGCAGGCGCATAGGGCGTGTCGGACGGGATCGAGGCAACACCCGCGATGTCCAGATGCGCCCATGGCATGTCGTCTTTCACGAACCGCTTGAGAAACTGCGCCGCTGTGATCGACCCAGCCGCACGTCCGCCGATGTTTTTCATATCAGCCACACGAGACTTGAGCAGCTTGTCATAGCCCGGCCCCATTGGCATCCGCCATGCGCCCTCATCTTCCGTCCCAGCAGCTTGTAGGAATGCGTCCGCCAGATCATCATTGTTCGAAAATACGCCCGCATTCTCATGGCCCAAGCCGATGATAATCGCGCCTGTCAGCGTTGCCAGATTGATCATTGCACATGGCGCAAACCGCTCTTGGGTGTACCAAAGAACGTCCGCCAGAACCAAACGCCCTTCGGCATCGGTATTGATGACCTCGACGGTATCGCCCTTCATCGACGTGACCACATCGCCCGGACGCTGGGCTTTGCCGTCGGGCATGTTCTCGACAAGGCCGACGAGCCCAACAACATTTGCGCGCGCGTTGCGCAGTGCAATCGCCTTCATCACGCCCGCCACGACGCCCGCGCCCCCCATATCCATGGTCATGTCTTCCATGCCGCCCGCTGGCTTGATGGAAATACCGCCGGTGTCGAACACAACGCCTTTGCCGACGAGCGCGAACGGCGCCTCGTCGCCGCCACCCTCCCAGTGCATCACAACAACCTTTGAGGGCATCTCGGAACCCATGCCGACCGCAAGCAAAGTACGCATGCCGAGGGCTTCCAGATCAGCCTCCTCGAGCACCTCCACCTTCAGGCCCAACGCTTCCATCTCAACCAACCGATCCGCAAATTCGGTGGTGGTCAGCACATTTGCGGGCTCGTTGGTCAGATCACGCGTGAAGACAACGCCCTCGGCCACCGCGCGCATCGGCGCATAGGCGGCTTGCACGTCATCTGGATTGCGGCAAACGACCGTCACAGGCCCCGGCGCGGTGCCTTTGTCGGTCTTATGGGCGTTGAACGCATAGGTGCGCAGGGTCAGGCCTTGGGCGACGCTTGCGGATTCGCGGTGATTTTCGGCCACTAAGGTCAAAGCGGCGGTCCCGCGCGCCTTGGCCAGCTTTGCGCCTGCCTGACGCGCTTGGGTCGCACTTGCTTTGGAAGGCAGCTTCACGATCCGCACCGCATCTGCCGCCAAGCCTGTCGGGAAGCCCAGCGAGATCACATCGCCCGTCTTGGCCTTCTCGAACGCGTCACTTTCGACTGCGCGGGCCACCGCCCCTTTGGTCAGGCGATTGACCCGGCGCGCGCCTGCACCCATCTTTCCGGTCTCCGACACCAGCAGGGCAAGCCCGCCCTCGGCAGAGCCTAGGGTTTCGACGTCGAGTGCGGCAAAGCTCAGATCAATCAGGTCAGTCATAGGGATCTCCTCAAGGCGTGTTATCGTTTTGGCATAGGTAAGGCGGGGCTTGGTCATTGACCAGTTTAGAGTTTTGCCGGGCT
This sequence comes from Dinoroseobacter sp., assembly GCA_034111085.1. Classification (GTDB taxonomy): domain Bacteria; phylum Pseudomonadota; class Alphaproteobacteria; order Rhodobacterales; family Rhodobacteraceae; genus Dinoroseobacter. The sequence continues at coordinate 13,507 of JAWUXZ010000069.1, read as the reverse complement.
CAACTTTCAGCTAGTCTTGAGGACATAGGCAGGAAAAAAGAGACCGAGTATCGGCATGTTGGCCCGTTTTGACAGATATGTGCTGGGGCAACTAATGGTTGTCTTCGGCTTTTTCGCCTTTGTGATCGTGATGATCTATTGGGTGAACCGGGCAATCACGCTGTTTGACCGGCTGGTTGGTGACGGCCAATCGGTGCGCATATTCTTCGAATTTACCCTGCTAATCATCCCATTCTTGCTGTTTATCATCCTGCCGCTGGCTGCCTTTGCCGCTACGATCAATGTCGCCAACAGGCTTTCCAGCGAAAGCGAAATGGTTGTGATGCGCTCGTCGGGAATCAGCGCGTTTCGGATGGCGCGCGCGCCTTTCGTGTTTGGCGTTTTGGTCTGCGCGGTCATGCTGATCTTGTCGCATGTGCTGGTGCCGATTGCGCGCACGCAGTTGGCGCTGCGCGAAGCGGATTTGGCCGGGGACGTGACCGCACAGTTTCTCGACGAAGGACGGTTCTTGTTTCCTGCAGCGGGCGTGGCCGTGTTCATTGGCGAGATCACACCGGGCGGCGTGCTGGAGCGCGTGCTTTTGTCGGACGCCCGCAAGCCCGAGGCGCGGGTGATATACACCGCAGATCAGGCGCTATTGGTGAAGGCCGAAGATGGGCCCCGGCTGGTGATGATCGACGGGCTGGCGCAATCGTTGGATGGAAATGACGCGCTATCCGTCCTGTCCTTCCAGGATTTCGCCTTTGATCTTGGAGAACTGGCAGCTCCAGCAACCCGCGTGATCCGGGACTTGAGGGCTTATCCGACGCGGGCCTTGTTTGAAGCAGACCCCGCCCTTTTGGTGGCAACAGGTTTTTCACAAGCGCAGTTTTTGCACGAAGCCCACACGCGAACGTCTAAGCCGTTGGCTGCGATTTTCATTGCGGTGATTGGCTTTTCCTGCCTTTTGATCGGCAACTTCAGCCGCTTTGGCTTTTGGCAACAGGTGGCGTTCGGGGTGCTCCTTTTGGTGGTCTTGCAACTGATCAATAACGCGGCTGAGAACGCGGCTCAGAGCAATGCGGAGGCGTGGCCGCTGCTTTATGCCCCCGTTCTCGTCGGAGCGTTGATAAGTGCTGCAATGTTGACGCTGGCAGACCAGCCCTTGCTGGCGCGCTTGCGTGCAATGAGGTCGGCGCCATGACCCTGCAACTCTATTTCGCACGCCGTTTTACCGTGACCTTCATTCTCGTGATGCTGATCTTCACAGGTTTGATTTTTTTGACCGATATGGTCGAGCAGTTGCGCCGCTTTCAGGGCCAAGCGATCACGTTGGGACAGGCGGCAGGGCTTTCAGCGCTCAATTCGCCCAAAAGCATCTACCAAATCCTGCCAATCTTGATGATCATCGCCACTGTCACGCTATTTTTGCGCATGGCGCGCACGTCTGAATTGGTCGTGACCCGCGCGGCCGGACGCTCGGCCCTGCGCAGCCTTGTGGCCCCATTGGTCGTGGCCTTCACCATCGGCGTAATTTCGGTCACAGTGCTAAATCCTATCGTGGCGGCAACATCGGACCGGTACGCAACTGTCACGAGCGAGCTGCGCTACGGCCCCCGCAATGTTCTTTCGGTTAGCTCAGAAGGGCTGTGGTTGCGCCAATCAGCGTCCGCTGGCCAAGTGGTGATCCAAGCCCAAGGTGCCACTGGCAACGGGACCGAGCTGTTGGACGTGATGTTTCTGGGCTTCACACTTGAAGGACGCCCCGCCTTTCGGATCGAGGCGGCGCGCGCGCAACTGACCCCCGGCGCGTGGGAATTGACTGACGCCAAACGCTGGATCATCGCCGCAGGCCGCAATCCGGAGGCCAATGCAGAAACGCTGGCCTCCTTGCGCCTTCCCACCGACCTGACCCCAGACCGTATTCTAGAGGGGTTCGGCAATCCCGGCACGATCCCGATTTGGGAATTACCGAAATTTATCGCCCGATTGGAACAAGCAGGCTTTTCGGCGCGTGCCCACCGCGTCTGGTTGCAGATGGAGCTCGCAAGCCCGCTTTTATTGATGGCAATGGTGCTGATCGGTGCCGGTTTCACCATGCGTCACACACGGATGGGCAAAACTGGCTTGATGGTGTTGTTCGCGGTGCTTATGGGATTTGGAATGTTCTTTCTAAAGTCCTTCGCGCAAATCCTTGGCGACGCCGGGAAAATTCCGGTTCTGCTGGCCGCGTGGACGCCCCCGGTCGCCGGGGTGATGCTGTCGCTGGGCATGCTTTTGCACACGGAGGATGGCTGATGTCCCTCGTGCGTGGAATAGTTCTAACGCTGGCTTTGACGATGATGTGGCTTGGTGGACCTGCTACCGCGCAAAGCGAGGATGCGACGCTGATTGCAGATCGCATCCAGACTGATCGCTCGGGCCGTCTGACGGCCGAGGGCAATGTCGAGGTGTTCTATCAGGGGCGCCGCTTGAAGGCCTCCAGGATTGTGTATGACCGCGACGCCGATACGGTCGATCTGACTGGGCCGATCACCTTGGCAGGTGGAGCCGATGTGGTAATCCTCGCAGATCAGGCCGAGCTCACCACAGACTTGCGCGACGGTATCTTGCGCAGTGCTCGGCTGGTGCTCGATCAGCAGCTACAAATCGCCGCAAATGAGATTCAGCGTGTCGATGGCCGGTATTCGCAGGCGATCCGCACGGTCGCCTCGGCCTGCGAAGTCTGTGCAGATGATCCGATCCCACTGTGGCAGATCCGGGCCAGTCGCATCATTCATGACGAGGAAGGCCAACAGCTTTATTTCGAGAATGCCGTGGTCCAGATCGGACGGGTGCCCGTCCTGTATATCCCGCGGCTGCGCCTACCCGATCCAACCCTAGAGCGCACGCACGGCCTTTTGGTGCCGTCGCTGCGCACCACAGATCGCCTCGGAACTGGTATCACAACACCGTATTTCTTCCCTCTGGGACGGCGCGCAGACCTCACAGTCTCACCAACCTTTACCACCAACGGCTCGGCCTCGATGGCGGCGCGGTATCGGCACGCCTTCCGCATGGGCGAAATTGAGCTAACCTTCGCCTATGCCCATGACGAGATTGCCACTGAGGCGCGCGGCTTTGGCCAACTTGTCGGGCGGTTCGATCTGCCGCGCGGGTTTGAGCTGACCTTTGACATCGAAGATGTCAGCGACGCGGGCTATTACCGCGACTACGGCCTTCCTGAGAGCGACCGCATCGACAGCGAGATCGCTGTCACACGCATTCGCCGCGACGCGTTAATTGAGGCGCGCGCGACTTATTTTACCTCGTTCCGCGCAGGCGAAAACAACCAAACCATTCCGCGCCTTCAGGGCCAGGCTGAAATCATCCGCCGCTTTACCCCCGGCCTTCTGGGCGGGGCGGCTGAAATGCGCTTGTCCGCGTTTGGCTACGAGCGCCCCTCAAGCGCGGACGTTGTTGGGCGCGATGTCTCGCGCCTCAGCTTTGATGGCGATTGGCGGCGCAGTGCGACAACACGGGGTGGGTTTGTGTTCACCGCCATGACGGGGGTGTCAGCAGATTACTACGCGATTGCCCAAGACAGCACCGCCCCGGCGAATGCTAATCGCATGGTGCCGCGTGCGGCAGTTGAGTTGCGCCTGCCGCTGATCCGGCGCGGCGCGCGCGCCACCCAAGTTTTGGAACCGGTCGTACAAGTTGTGTGGTCGGGCGGCGACCCTGCCGTGGTGCCCAATGAAGACAGCGTGCTGACCGAATTTGATGAAGCCAACCTGTTTGATCTAAACCGCTTTACCGGACGTGACCGCGTTGAGCAGGGCCTACGCGCAAATCTAGGCGTGCGCTGGACGCGCCAAGCTGCAAGCGGTTGGAAGTTGGGAACGACCGTGGGGCGGGTTGCGTCGGCTGATCCCAATCCGGCGTTTGCACAGTCTTCGGGCTTTGACGGCGCGCTTAGCGATTGGTTGACCTCTGTGCGGATTGATACACCTGGGGGCTTTAAGCTGATCACCCGCGCCCAAACAGAGCCGAACTTTATCGTCAACAAGGCCGCGATCCGCATGGGTTGGCAGACCGAGCAGGTCGATCTGAACGGCACATATACATGGCTGCGCCCCGATGCAGCCGTCGGGCGGCCATTTGAGACTTCGGAACTAACGCTCGATACAACTTATACATTCGAGAGCGACTGGAAGGCCGGATTTGACTGGCAATACGATCTGACCGCCGACAGCACCCGCTCGGCAGGCATCGGTATTGGCTATCAGAACGAGTGTGTGACCTTCGATCTTTCCCTCTCGCGCAGCTTTACCGCATCGGCTAACGTACAACCGACAACGAATTTCGGACTGATCATCTCCCTCGACGGCTTCGGAGCGAAACGCTCAGGGCGTGGCGGGCGTCGCAGCTGCGGCGGGTAGGATTGGTCAGCTATGATGAATGAAGTGAGAGATCGCGCTATGAAACGCATGACCCTTATGATCGCGGCTTTGTCCACGGCGGCGGTGCTGTCTGCGCTCCCTGCCCCGCAAGCGTCCGCTCAAAACATCTTCGCGCCCGTCATCACCATCGATGGCCGCGCCATTACCCGCTACGAGTTGAACCAGCGCGAGGCCTTCCTAGGTATCCTGCGCGCACCCGGAAATTTGGCCGAACAAGCCGAAGAGGCGCTTATCAACGAACGCTTGCAGGCCCAAGCAGCCACCCGCGCAGGCGTGGTGGTCACCGAAGAACAGTTGCGCACCGGCATGTCCGAATTCGCCGCCCGTGCCAATCTTGAGACAGACGCTTTTGTGACGGCCATTGGACAGGTCGGCATATCGGCTGAGACCTTCCGCGATTTTGTCGTAGCGGGTCTGTTGTGGCGCGAGTATGTGCAGGCTCGGTTCGCCGCTCCTGCCCGCGTGACCGAATCCGAAGTGGACCGCGCTTTAGAACAGGCCGCCCAAGAGACAGGTGCGCGTGTGCGCTTGGCCGAGGTTGTTTTGTCGACCGCCCCCGAGCGTGCAGAACGCACGCTGGAACTGATCAACGAGATCACCGCAAATGGCCGCAACGCCGACGACTTCACCGCCTATGCGCGCCGCTTCTCGATGGCCCCATCGCGGACAAACGGCGGTTTGCGTGACTGGGTTGAACTGAACGAAATTCCACCCGCCTTGGCTGAGGTGATCTTGACATTGCGTCCGGGCGAGATCAGCGATCCGGTGCCCTTGGGCGAGAATGTTATTGCCTTGTTCCAAGTGCGCGGCCTGACTGAAATCGGTCCCCGCCCTGCCGCGAATGTTGAGGTGGACTATATAACAGTTGCGATACCCGGCGGGCGCTCGGAGGCTGCTTTGGCTGAAGCCGAAGCCCTGCGCGCGGGTGCCGGCAATGATTGCGACGGACTGTATCCGTTGGTACGTGGCGAAAATCAGGACCGCCTGACCCGCTCAAGCGTCGCCCCACGCAGCCTGCCCAGCGATCTGTCGTTGGCGATTTCCGATATGGATCCGGGCGAAAGCACCAGCGCGATTACACGTAACAACGGCACCGTCTTGTTGTTTACGATGCTGTGTGGCCGCGCGCCTGTGCTTGAAGGCGACGAGGCCCGACAGCGCGCACAACTGGCGCTGTTTAACCAGCGCCTGACCTCGCTGGCCAATGGCCACCTAGAAGAGCTGAAAGCGAAAGCCTTCATTGACCGCCTCTAGGACATGCTGGACCGTCTGAAAGATACGACCAGCACCGCGGCGCGCGCAGCACCCGTGCCCGAAGGCGCAGCCCAGATCGCGCCTATTGCAGTCAGCTGCGGCGAACCTGCTGGGATCGGCCCGGAGCTGGCCGTGAAATGCTGGCAGGCTTTGGGCGAAACACTGCCGTTTTTCTGGATCGGCGACCCGGCACACCTGCCCCATGGCACCGCCATATCACTTATTGAGACACCGGAAGAAGCACCACGTGCCGCGCGCTCAGGATTGCCGGTTTTAGCCCACGCCTTCGACGGCCCGGCCCTGCCCGGCACGCCGCGCCCTGAGAACGCCAAATCCGTAATCTCGGCCATCGCGCGCGGGGTGGCGTTGGTCCAATCAGGTGCGGCCTCGGCCCTGACGACCTTGCCGATCCACAAAAAGGCGCTGCTTGATGGTGCTGGCTTCGCCTTTCCCGGCCATACTGAATTCCTCGCGGATCTTGCTGGCGTGGAGCGCGTTGTGATGATGCTGGCCTGCGACGCCCTACGCGTGGTGCCCGTGACGATCCACATTCCGGTGGCAGATGTGGCGCACGCGTTGAGCGCGCATTTACTGGCCGAGACGGTTCACATAACCCACGCCGCACTGATCCGAGATTTTGGCATCATGGCACCGCGTCTGGCGGTTGCAGGGCTGAACCCCCATGCAGGTGAAGGCGGCGCTATGGGACGCGAGGAGATCGAGATGATCACCCCGGCGCTGGACGCCTTGCGCGCACAAGGCCTCGATATCGTCGGGCCGATGTCCGCAGACACGATGTTTCATGCCGAGGCCCGCGCGCGCTATGACGTTGCGATTGCGATGTATCACGACCAAGCGCTGATCCCGATCAAGACGCTCGATTTCTCGGGTGGGGTAAATGTGACGCTCGGCCTGCCGTTCATCCGCACCTCGCCTGATCATGGCACCGCGTTTGACATTGCGGGCACTGGGCGCGCGGACCCGACCAGCAGTTTGGCGGCATTGCACATGGCGGCCCGTTTGGCGCGACAACGCGCGCAGTTTGATGCGAGGATCCATGGCACAGATTGATGGTCTGCCGCCCCTGCGCGATGTGATTGCGACCCACGGGCTGAGCGCGAAAAAAGCGCTTGGGCAGAATTTCTTGCTGGATTTGAACCTGACGTCGCGGATTGCGCGCTCGGCGGGTGATCTGACCGGTTATGACGTGCTCGAAGTTGGGCCCGGTCCGGGCGGGCTGACGCGCGGGCTGCTGGCATCTGGCGCGCGCAAGGTTCTGGCGATTGAGAAAGACGCGCGCTGTTTGCCTGCTTTGGCAGAGATCGCAGCCGCTTACGAGGGCCGCTTGACCGTGCTGGAGGCCGACGCGATGGAGGTCGATCCGCTCGCGCACCTGACACCGCCAATTCGTATCTGCGCCAACCTGCCCTATAATATCGGGACTGAATTGTTGATCCGATGGCTGACACCGCAGGTATGGCCCCCGGTCTGGGACACGCTGACCTTGATGTTCCAGAAGGAGGTCGCCGAACGCATCGTCGCGGCCCCCGGCAGCAAAGCCTACGGACGCCTCGCGATCCTCGCGCAGTGGCGCTGCGACGCCCATATCGTGATGAACCTGCCGCCCGAAGCGTTCACGCCGCCGCCAAAAGTGTCGAGCGCGGTTGTCCACCTAACCGCCCTGCCCGCACCGCGCTTTCCCGCAGATCCTGCGGTTTTGTCGCGCGTTGTCGCCACCGCGTTCAACCAACGCCGCAAAATGCTGCGCTCGTCGCTAAAGGGTATGCGCCCCGATATAGAGGCCGTGCTGGAAAGCGTCGGGATACTGCCCACACGGCGTGCTGAGACGCTAAGTCTGGAGGAGTTCTGCGCACTGGCACGGGCGGTTGCCTAAGCTCAGAACCGCCTGTGATACCTGACCAACCGGTCGAAATGCGCCTGAAGCGATAGCTTCAAGTGATCCGCTTCTTTGACGTTCAAGATATAGTCCACGAGCAATCCGTATTGCTGGATCTGGCGCGGCAACCTTTGGGTCGGATCAAGACGCTTTAGGCGCTCGCCTTCCTCGATGACCTGAACCGTCTGTCTTTGCGGGATGACCGGCGCGTCGGGTCCGGGCTCCATTGCGCGCCCGTTCATCAAGGGCGAGGCTGCGTTGAACTCTGCAAACAGATGCCGCTCAAGCGGTTCAACCTGCGCCACCTCAGCAACGGGCCATGCCCAGACATATGCGATTTCCCAAACGTCGATTTGGCGATTGGCAATGACGTCTGAGCGCGCTGATGTCAGGTGGCGCCGAACCCGCGTGCGAATACCGTCCACGGACTGACCGACATAAAGCGGCACCTCGTCGAGATCACACAACGCGTAAACGCCGATTTCGTTGCTCAGCGCGCCCAAAGCCTTTGAGCGGAAGGCCTGAACAGTTGTCATGCTGCGGCCTGCTTTGACTTGGCAGCAAGCGCCGCCTGAAAGATCACCTGATCCAAATACTGCACAATCGGGACCGCAACACCGTCCCCGGCCAGTTTATAGGTCTGGTTGTAGCGCGGGGGCAGCTTGTAGGTTTCCGGCAACCCCATCAAACGCGCGACTTCCCGGCTGCTAAGGAGGCGTGCGCGCAACTGATTACCCTCAACCAACAAGATCGTTTGGCGCGACGATCCCCCGGCGGGCGTGCGCAAACACCCGGCAAACCCGTCAAAGCGCAACTCGGCGCGCTGCCGCACGATCCCGGACGCGTCAGGGCGTCCACGCTTATAGATGGTGCAGACTTCGGGCCTACCGCTGGCTTTGGCTTGCGCGAGCCTGCCCAAGCTAGGAGCCGACATCATAGATACGAGGTTGGCTACTTCCCTGCGATCAAGCCAGCGGGTATCAGGTGCATCGACAAGAACTGACGCTAGCGACGCGATCTGCACATCTGGTTGGGCGTGGCGCCACCAACACCAACTTTTCTTAATGTCCCGAGGGGCGGTCGCCATATATTTTTGAACCTTGGCGGTGTGGAACAGGCCATTTGGTTGATCGTCGAGCATGCCTGAGACGTCGATATCGGCGCGCACAGCAATGACAAACAGGCGCGGACGGCTCTGGGGTAAAAACACCTTGGCATCAATTTCGAGCGCACCAACCTGATAGCCGAGCGCGCTTAGTGCACGCACAACATGGGTGAAATCCGCGCCGGACTTACGGCTGAGCAACCCGACCACATTTTCAAACGCAATGATCTTGGGGGCAAAGCCTGATGCCACCGCATCTTGGACCTTTGAAATCCAGACATCAAACACACCACTGCGCGCGCCGCGCAACCCTAAGCCTTTGCCCGCAAGGCTAAAATCTTGGCAGGGGCTTGAGGCCCAATACAGATCAATTGGCTGGTGCAAATGTGATGCAGCCAATGCCGCAACATCGCCTTGGACAAGCGCAGAGCCTCCCCAGTTTTCGGCGTAGGACATACATTTTTCGGGGTCGATATCATTGGCCAAAACGCAGTCCCACACGCCGTCAAGTGCGGCCCGGACCATCCCGCCACCGCAAAAGAACTCGGCGTATCTTGGGGTTTTCTGCAAGTTGGAAACCATATCGATTGATAGGATTGCAGTCCGATGATGTCTAACCGAAAATTTCGGGGAAACCAGCCAGCCACCACATAGGTAGAGGCCCCATGTTCAGCGCGAAAACGACCGGACCGTAGTAAAATCCTCATCCGAGGTTTTAGCTACTGCGCCGCGACCTCTTCGGCGGCGGCAATGGCGTCCAACTCTGCCGCCTTCTTTTCCACCTGCTCGACGATGTGCTCAATCATCTGACCGTTGCTCAGCTTGTGGCTTTGCTTTCCGGCCAGATAGACCATGCCCGCACCATTGCCGCCGCCAGTGAAGCCCACATCGGTCATCAGTGCCTCGCCGGGGCCGTTCACAACGCAGCCGATAATCGAAAGGCTCATCGGTGTTTTAATATGCTCAAGGCGCGTCTCCAGTGCCTCGACGGTCTTGATGACGTCGAAGCCTTGGCGCGCACAGGACGGGCACGAGATGATGTTGATACCGCGGTGGCGCAGGCCGAGGGATTTGAGAATCTCATAGCCGACTTTGACTTCTTCGACCGGGTCCGCAGACAAGGACACACGGATTGTGTCGCCAATACCCATCCACAATAGGTTGCCGAGCCCGATGGCGCTTTTGATCGTGCCGGAGGTCAGGCCACCAGCTTCGGTGATGCCCAGATGGATTGGGCAGTCGGTTTGTTCTGCAAGCTGTTGGTAGGCAGCCGCAGCCATGAACACGTCCGAGGCTTTGCAACTGATCTTGAACTCGTGAAAGTCGTTATCTTGCAGGATCTTGATGTGATCCATAGCGCTCTCGACCATCGCGTCGGGGCATGGCTCGCCGTATTTATCGAGCAGGTGCTTTTCCAAGCTACCAGCATTCACCCCAATCCGGATCGAGCAATTGTTGTCGCGCGCGGCCTTGATAACCTCCTTCACGCGGGCCTCACTACCGATGTTGCCGGGATTGATCCGCAGGCAGGCAGCACCCGCCTCAGCAGCTTCAATGCCGCGTTGATAGTGGAAATGGATGTCGGCCACGATGGGAACCGGGCTTTCGCGCACGATCTCTTTCAGCGCAGCACTCGATGCTTTGTCGGGCACCGATACCCGCACAATGTCTGCACCCGCATCGGCGGCCGCTTGGATTTGCGCAATCGTAGCCTTGGCATCGGTCGTCAGCGTGTTCGTCATCGTCTGCACGGTGATTGGGGCGTCACCGCCCACAGGCACGTTACCGACCATGATCTGGCGGGACTTGCGACGGTAGATGTTGCGCCAAGGGCGGATGGGGTTCAGCGACATGTGAGGCGGCTTTCAGCGAACAAATTGCGTTGGGGTTTATTTAGGTGTGTCAGACAAGTCCGACAATGGCCCGCTATGCCGCGCCTTCGCGAATATCGTCTGACAGAATTAGAAAGCCCGCTATTCGCTGACGCTGACTTCCGCAACATTGACGATCGCAGCGAGCTCTGGATCGCGGCTCAGGTCGGCCAGCGCGAAGGCCTCGCGCAGCGGTCCTGCATCCAGCACGATATTGGACGCAACTGATCCGGCTGCACCTGCGGGCCCGTAGACTTGTCCGGCCAGCTCAAAATAAACCGATCCGGCAGCGCCTGCGCGCAATGTCGGCGGCTCTTCTGTGGCGGGCAAGACGAAGCGTTCACCTGGTGACAGCACTTTTTCCAAAAGCACAGTTCCATCGGCGGCGCGCACACGCACCCAAGCCGGGGCGACCGCAAGCAGTACCAGTTCAGGCGCGCCTTCGGCCACAACCTGCGGCGTCACAGGCGCGTCGGCTGCGATTTGCCCGATGCCGAGGCTAGGGGCCCCAAGGCTGGGGGCAACCGGCGACAGCGCAGTATTTGCATCGGGATCAATCGCCGCAATCGGCCCGTCGCGCGGCACCATCACAGGCATATCGAGGGCTTGCGGGCGAAACAGGCGGTCCAACGCATCGACGCTTGGCGCCATATTGGCCAGGGTCGCGCCAGAGCCGCTATGAAGACCATGTGTGGCCGGAACCAGCGGATCAACCTCGGCCAGCAACTGCGGCGTTGTTTCCACGGGCACAACCGTAACGCGCTGCAATTCGTTCACAACGCTCCATGCGCCGTAGCCAAGACCAACGATCAGCGCGATCAACACCGCCGCCGAGCTGAGCGCGCCGGGATCGAGATCGTTATACCAAGCGCGGTGCGGCTGGACCCGTGGCATCGCCCGGCCAAGGCTGGCGTCATTGTGCATCTTGCCGCGGGTCGGCAGTGGCGCTTTCGGTGCCCTTTCGGACATCGAGGTGAAGCCGTGGACGCCTCGGAAGCCGCTCTCGGAACAGAATTTGCGGAAGGCCCAATCGGGATCGAGGTGCAAGTAGCGCGCATAGGACCGCACATACCCGGCAATAAAGCCTTTACCATCAAATCCATCGGGGTTGGCATCTTCAATCGCCGCCAGATACTCGGCCTTGATTCGCAAGTCACGCTGCACGTCCAGCAACGACACACCTTGGGTCGCGCGCTCACCGCGAAACGTATCGCCTAGCGATACCTGAAAATCGTCAAATCCCAGCAGAGGGTCTGCGTTCGGATCGACAAGATCGTCGGTCTCAGCGGTCATGTCTGTATCAGCCCAATCATGCACCCATCCCCGGTGTGCAAATGCCAGTTTTATCAGTCGATTCGATACGATCGACTTAAGTACTTACTAACATAGGCTTAACAATCGCGCGAGTGTTGAAAGGCTTAGGCGCTCATTTCGGCACGATTTAGCGCACAGTGCCCCCAGAGCCCGTCGAGCGCTTTGACAAGCCCGTCCAGCATCTCGGCATTATGAACAGGGCTTGGCGTGAAGCGCAGCCGCTCAGTCCCACGCGGCACGGTTGGGAAGTTGATCGGCTGGACGTAGATGCCATACTCCGTCAGCAGCATGTCGCTGAGCTTTTGGGTATGGACCGGATCACCAACAATGACGGGCACAATATGCGTGCCATGATCGATAAGCGGCAAACCCAGCGCTTTTAGGCGCATTTTCAGGATCCGAGCCTGCAACTGGTGCGCATCCCGGCGCGCCTGATCGGTCTTCAGGTGCCGCACGGAAGCCGCAGCCCCTGCCGCAATCGCAGGCGGGAGCGAAGTCGTGAAGATAAAGCCCGGTGCATAGGATCGGATCGCGTCAACCATCTTGGAGGAGGCCGCGATATAGCCCCCCATCACGCCGTAAGCCTTGCCCAGCGTCCCGTTAATGATGTCGATGCGGTGCATCAGGCCATCGCGCTCGGCCACGCCTGCCCCGCGCGGGCCGTACATGCCCACCGCGTGAACCTCGTCGATATAGGTCAGACAGCCAAACTCGTCCGCAATATCGCAGATCGCCTCGATCGGGCCAAAATCGCCGTCCATGGAATAGATGCTCTCGAACGCGATCAACTTTGGTGCGTCCGCAGGCAGGCCTTCGAGTATCTCGCGCAGATGCGCCATGTCGTTATGGCGGAAGATGTGCTTGGGGCAGCCACCATGCCGGATGCCTTGGATCATGGAGGCATGGTTCAACGCGTCCGAGATAATGTGCATCCCCGGAAACAGCGAAGGCAACGTCGAAAGGGTGGCGTCATTGGCGATATAGGCGCTGGTGAAGATGAGGGCCGCTTCTTTCTGGTGCAGGTCAGCCAGTTCTTCCTCAAGCGCGCAGTGATAGACTGTGGTGCCTGAGATATTGCGCGTCCCGCCCGAGCCTGCGCCCGTCGCCTCAAGCGCTTCATGCATTGCGTCAAGCACAACCGGGTGCTGGCCCATGCCGAGATAGTCGTTGCCACACCAGACGATAATCGGTTGCTCGGTGCCGTCGGGCTTGGTCCACACAGCGTTCGGGAAGGCGTCCCTGGTGCGCTCGATATTGATGAACGTGCGGTAGCGCCCCTCTTCGTGGAGGCTGTTCAGGGCAGTGTCGAGGGCAGCTGTGTAATCCAAAATCGGCTCCGAGGGTCTGGCACGAGAGACAGGGATGTCTGACAAACATCTCTAGACAGGATCACATGTGCCACGACATTGATCTGAGTCAACATTTGGAGGGGTTCTAAAGTGCGAGGTGCGGCGATTTGGGCCGGGATCGGGGCGTGTTAGGGCGGGGTTCGGGCGTGTTGGTACGGACCTCTAGATCGATGCAACGACTTGAGAGAGCGCTAGACTGCGACGCGGAACAAGCTAAGACGCTCAATCTATGGAAGCACTTATCATAATTTTTTTAGTCGGCCTGATCTTGATCGTTGGTTTGCGATCTATCACGC
>JAWUXZ010000068.1:0-28708 GCA_034111085.1 Dinoroseobacter sp. | reverse complement strand
CCTCGCGCGGAGCCTTCAGGCGCACCACAAACGCCATGTTGGGGAATGAGGCCGGATCCGCATTGCGCCAAGGGCTTTGAAACAGGGTTGAGCGTCCGTCTTGTTTGGCCGCATCCCGAAACGCTTGGATCTCGTCTTGGGTGGCAAAGCACTTATACGCTGTCCCATCCTCCAGCATCGCATGGGCCACTTCGGCGTGCCGGTTCGCGCGCTCAAACTGGCTGATCGCGTCGCCGTCCCAATCGAGACCCAACCACTCAAGCCCCGCATAGATCGCCGCTGTTGCCTCAGGGGTTGAGCGCGCCCGGTCCGTGTCCTCTACCCGCAGCACAAACGTACCGCCGTTTGCGCGCGCAAAAAGCCAGTTGAAGAGGGCTGTGCGCGCGCCGCCGATATGCAGATAGCCAGTGGGCGAGGGCGCAAAACGCGTGACGATAGGGGCGGTCATGAAGACGGGCCTTTCCGGGTTCTTATTAACCCTTTGGAAACCTTGTTTGTGCAGCTTTAACCCTGTGTTTAGAAAATCCTCCCAAGGTCCACAAGTCGCGCCGATTGAGGCCCCTCCGCGCCCGCTATTTGCGTGGATTCCGGTAATGCTGGGGCTTGGCATTTGTTTCTATTTTCTTCTGAAATCAGAGCCTTCTCGCATAATCCACATCTGCGCTATCAGCCTTGCGGTTCTCTGCGCCGCACTCGTCCCGATGACGGGGCGCCGCCTACCATGGACGTGGCGCGCGCCGATCCTCGGGGTTTGTGCGCTCGCCGCCGGTTTTGCGCTCGCCGAATTTCGCGCCCAAAGCGTGGCAGCCCCAGTGCTAGAAGTTCGTTATTATGGCCCCGTAGAGGGCCGCATCATCGGCATTGACCGCTCGGCATCTGCAGCCCTACGCCTTACCCTCGACCAAGTTCATCTCGGTCGCCTCGCCCCTTGGAAAACCCCTGACAAGGTGCGCATTTCACTACACGGCGATCAACGCTGGCTCGATCCAAAGCCCGGCCAATCTGTGATGATGACCGGCCATTTGTCACCGCCCCAAGGCCCGGTAGAGCCGGGCGGCTTCGACTTCCGGCGCCTCGCATGGTTCCAAACCCTTGGCGGCGTCGGCTACACCCGCAATCCGGCGCTTCTTATCAGCGAACCAGAGATCCTCGGCTTGCGGCTGGCCCTATATGATCTGCGCTTACGCCTATCGGCGGCCATCACCAGCCGCATTACAGGCCCTGAAGGTGGGTTTGCTGCCGCTATCGTGACGGGCGACCGGGCTGGTCTGGACCCTGAGCGGGTTGAGGATCTGCGTCACTCAAATCTCGCGCATCTGCTGGCGATTTCTGGCCTGCATATGGGGCTTCTGACGGGCGCGGTATTTTTCGCTTTGCGCGCAGCCCTTGCCGCGATCCCGCGCCTTGCCCCCCGCTACGGCATCAAGAAAATCGCGGCCCTCGGAGCGCTGATCGCCGCATTCGTTTATTTGCATATTTCTGGGGCCAGCGTGGCGACCGAGCGCGCGTTTATCATGGCCGCAATCATGCTCACCGCGATCTGCCTTGATCGGCGCGCGATCAGCATCCGCGCTGTCGCTATTGCCGCGATGATTGTGCTAATTCTGCGGCCAGAAAGCGTGGTAAGTGCAGGGTTCCAAATGTCGTTTGCCGCCACAACCGCGCTGGTTGCCGTTTTCACCGCGCTTCGGGCTGAGCATTGGGACTACATCCCCAGTTGGGCACGTGGCCCGGTCAGCGTGGCCCTCTCGTCGCTGATCGCAGGCCTAGCCACAGCGCCGTTCGCCGCCGCCCATTTCAACATCTTCTCGCAATACGGTCTTATCGCCAACCTCGCCGCTGTGCCGGTGATGGGCCTGATCGTGATGCCGGGTGCGTTATTGGCGCTGATCCTTGCGCCTGTCAGTGGCGAGGGCATCGGCCTGTGGGCGATGGAGCAGGGCATTGCGTGGATACTGTTCGTCGCCGATACAATCGCAAACCTAGACGGTGCAGTTCGCCCCATTGCAGCACCGCAAGCCCATGTGCTGCCGATGATTGTCGCGGGTGGTTTACTGATGCTGCTCGATCCGCGCCGCACACGGCTGCTCGGCACCATCCCAATACTGGCGGCACTGCTGGTCTGGAGCCAGGTCGAGCGCCCAATGCTGCTGATCTCGCAAAGCGGTGGCCTAATCGGTGTGCTAACGCCCGAAGGCCGGGTCCTATCCAAGGAGCGTGGCGAGAGTTTTGCTGCCGAAAACTGGCTTGAAAACGACGGCGACACACGCGCGCAATCGGAAGCCTTCGCCGCGAGCGGTTTTGTGCATACCCGCGCCCGTACAGACCTTCCGCAAGCATTCGCAGGTCTCAGCTTGATCCAGCTGCGCAGTAAATATGCAGCCCAACAAATACCTGATCTTTGCGCCCGCAACACCGTCATCATCTCGACCCAGCGCATCGAAGCCCCGGTGGCAGACTGCGTTCTTCTCAGCGCAGATCAGCTGCGCGACACCGGCTCCATCGCGCTGCACCTTGTAGAGGGCACGTGGCACATTCAGGCCAGTGCCGATGTCGCGGGGGATCGGCTGTGGTCCAGAACGCAAAAAGCGGGCCCATTTTCAGGCCCGCTTTTTGCAGTGTCTCAGAGGGTTGCGTCAGATCAATAGGAACGGATCAACCCAACCAGCTTGCCCTGAACGGCAACCTGTTCCTTGCGGTAAACTTGCGTCGGGAATGCGTCATTTGCAGCTTCCAGCGCCACCTGATCACCGTTGCGCCGCAACCGCTTCAAGGTTGCTTCCTGACCATCGACCAGTGCCACAACAATCTCGCCGTTATTCGCATCTTCCTGCTCGCGGATCACAACGATATCGCCGTGATTAATGCCAGCCTCAATCATCGACTCGCCTTTGACCTCAAGCGCGTAATGCTTGCCATTTCCGGCCATCATCTGACCAGGAACTGCGACCGTCGTTGCGACCTCGCTGATCGCCTCAATCGGGGTGCCTGCTGCGATGCGGCCCATTACGGGCACCTCAAACGCATGCACCGGGCTTACTTCCATCGCGCCGCGTGGGGCAGGGACGGGATCACGCTTGTCACCATCGATCACATGAGGCGTGAACTTAGCGCGCGGCGTCGCAGGCGCATTTGATAGCATCGCATCAGGCAATTTCACGATCTCCAGCGCGCGGGCTTTATGGGCAAGACGGCGGATAAATCCGCGTTCTTCGAGGGCTGTAATCAAGCGGTGGATGCCAGATTTTGAGCGCAGGTCGAGGGCATCTTTCATCTCGTCAAAACTGGGCGGCACACCGTCGCGCTGCACACGTTTGTGAATAAATTGCAGCAAATCCATCTGCTTGCGGGTCAGCATGGGCGACACTCCCTCAATAGAGCCCACTGTTATCCACAGGCGGGCGTTCTCATATGTTCTACCCGTGTTCTTGTTTTGTGTCAACAGCGTGGGTCTTCGCTAAATGTCGATCCATTCGAGCGTATCACCCGCCAAACGCGCTGGATCATTTGGGGGCCTGATTGCCAACGCATCCGACTGCGCCAACACTGTTTGCAGCGCACTGTCTTGGCGGTCAAAAGGCGCGAGGGCGCGCGTCCCGCCTACCGTTATGATCTTTGCCCGCATGTAATGCTCGCGTGGCCCGTTTGCAGGCAGGGCGTGGGCGAGGGGAAGCGTTTGCCGGAGCGCAGCCTGCGCCGGAAGCCCATGAAAAGCGTCGAGGGCCGGGCATAGAAACACGCGCCCGCACACCATCGATGAGACCGGATTGCCCGGCAGTCCGATCAACACGGCATCGCCTAACCGCCCAGCCATCAAAGGTTTTCCGGGGCGCATGGCGACTTTGTAGAACGCGCGGTCTAATCCTTCGGCGATGGCAACTTTGCCCACCAAATCATGGTCCCCAACCGACGCGCCCCCAATCGTGACGATCAAATCGGCATCCTCGGCTAGCGCCAAAACGGTGCGCAAGCTGTCTTCGGTATCGCGCGCAATAGGCAGCAGGCGCACATCCGCGCCGGCCAGTGTCATCATCGCCTCGAGGCCGAGCGCGTTCGACGCGATGATCTGGTCTTCTCCCGGCTCCTCTCCGGGCATCACCAACTCGTCTCCGGTCGAGATTAAGGCCACTTTGGTGCGCCGGAAGACCACAACTTGTGGCACATTCATCGAGGCCAAAAGCGCTACATGTGCTGGGGTCAAGCGACATGACGACCCGAGCGTTGTGCCAACTGCGAAATCCCCAGCGACTGGTCGAATATATGTTGATCTGTCCCGTTTTGGGCCAAGCGTGATCTGGTCACCAACCCGCGTCACATCTTCTTGAATGACGATCCGGGCGGCACCTTTTGGAACAGGTGCGCCCGTGAAAATTCGCACCGCCTCACCGGCCTGAACTGCGCCGGTGAACCGTGCGCCCGCTTGCGCCTCGCCGACCACTTCAAACACTTCGCCGGGGCTAGCCGAAACAACTGCATAGCCGTCCATAGAAGACGCTGCAAAAGGCGGTTGGTTGCGCGTTGCGGCAACGGGCTCGGCCAAAACCCGCCCGACTGCGGCGCGCAGAGGAACCCGCTCCACCGA
The DNA here is from genome assembly GCA_034111085.1 of Dinoroseobacter sp. Taxonomy (GTDB): domain Bacteria; phylum Pseudomonadota; class Alphaproteobacteria; order Rhodobacterales; family Rhodobacteraceae; genus Dinoroseobacter. The sequence goes on along the minus strand of JAWUXZ010000068.1, from coordinate 24,126 downwards.
CAGGGGCGAGATCAATGCAAAAATCGCCTCCAGCGCCTGTTCGGTGGAGATCATTCCGACTTGTAGAGGCCAGATTTGCCACCGTCTTTCAGGGTGACGCGCACGGCTTCGATCACCATGCCCTTATCGACGGCCTTAACCATGTCGTAGAGTGTAAGCGCCGCGATTGAGACCGCAGTGAGGGCTTCCATCTCTACGCCCGTTTGTCCGGTGGTCTTCACAGTTGCGGTAATTTGAATACCACACAGCTGGTCATCTGGCACCAGATCAAGTGCTACCTTAGTGATCGGCAACGGATGACAGAGCGGGATCAACTCAGCGGTCTTCTTTGCCCCCATGATCCCAGCCAAGCGCGCCACACCAAGAACGTCGCCTTTCTTGGCGCGGCCTTCAACGATCAGCGCCAAGGTCTCGGCCTGCATGCGCACCGCACCGCTGGCCACTGCGACCCGAGCGGTGACTGCTTTATCTGAGACATCGACCATATGGGCGTCGCCCTTGCCGTCGAAATGGGTCAAGCCGCCCATCCTAAATACGACCAGATGTCAGGGGGTTGGCCAATATTGCGCGTGTGGCCTCCGCCACATCATCCTGCCGCATCAGGCTTTCGCCAATTAAGAATGAGCGTGCACCATATTTGGCGAGATCCGCCAAATCGGCAGGCGTACTCAGGCCCGACTCTGCCACGATTAGCCGATCTTCGGGCACTTGGCGCGCTAAGGCGCGGGTGGTGTCCAGAGACGTCTCAAAGGTCTTCAAGTTGCGATTATTGATCCCCATCAGGGGGGATTTCAACCGACAGGCCCGCTCGAGCTCGTCGGCATCATGGACTTCTAGAAGCACATCCATGCCCCACTCAAACGCGGAGGCTTCCAATTCAGCGGCCTGAGCATCCGACACACTGGCGAGGATTATCAAAATGCAGTCGGCGCCCCAAGCGCGTGCCTCGGCCACTTGGTAGGTGTCATACATGAAGTCTTTGCGCAGCGCTGGCAGGTCAACAGCGGCGCGGGCATTAACCAAGAATTCAGGCGCGCCTTGGAAGCTGGGCGTGTCGGTCAGCACTGACAAACAGGCCGCTCCACCCTTCGCATAGGCTTGCGCCAAAGCGGGCGGGTCGAAATCGGCGCGGATCAGGCCTTTGGACGGGCTTGCACGCTTTATCTCGGCAATCAGCGCGTATCCGTCACGTGATTTGCGGCGCAGGGCATCCGCAAATCCACGGGTCGGGGAGGCAAAGCGCGCAGCCTCTTCCACCCCAGCGAGGGGGCGGGCGGCCTTGGCGGTGGCGACCTCTTCCAACTTATAGGCTTTGATCTTGTCGAGTACGGTTTGCGTCATGTCATCCCCTCCCAATCAGGCCGAAGTCAGCGCGGCAAGCGCGTTAACCTTCGCCAATGCTGCGCCGCTGTCGAGGCTGGCCGCTGCCACTTCAACGCCGTCTTTCAGATCACCGCATGTGCCGACGACAACCAGTGCGGCGGCGGCATTCAACAACACCGCGTCGCGGTAGGCCGACGCCTCGCCGTCGAGCAATGCCTTGAATGCAGTTCCATTTTCTTGCGGTGTACCGCCAAGGATCGCTTCAAACGGATGTACGGGCAGGCCTGCGTCGTCCGGATGAACCTCCATTTCGGTTACGCCGTCTTCGCCCAAGGCGGCGACCCATGAGATGCCAGTTATGGTTAATTCATCGGTGCCATCCGAGCCATGTACAAGCCACGCGGCCTCAGACCCAAGCGCCTGCAACGTCTCGGCCATGGGCCGGATCAGGTCGCGCGAAAACGCACCGGTGAGCTGGCGTTTGACACCTGCGGGGTTGGTCAAAGGCCCGAGAATATTGAAGATTGTCCGCGTCCCCAGCTCAGCGCGCACTGGCATCACGTGGCGCGTGGCCGGATGGTGCATTGGGGCCATCATGAAGCCGATGCCGATCTCGGCGAGCGCACGCGCCACAACAGGGGCCTCGACCATGACGTTAATGCCCATCTGGGTCAGCACATCTGCCGCACCGGACTTTGATGACAAGTTGCGGTTGCCATGTTTGGCCACGGGAACCCCAGCACCTGCCACCACAAACGCCGTCGCGGTGGAGATATTTAGCGTGCCCTTGCCGTCGCCCCCAGTCCCGACAATATCCATCGCACCAACCGGTGCCACAACGGGCGTGCAATTGGCGCGCATCACGGCGGCAGCAGCGGCGTATTCATCGACAGTCTCGCCGCGCGTGCGCATTGCCATTAGTAGGCCGCCGATTTGGGCGGGCGTCGCGTCGCCAGCAAACAATATGCGGAACGCGGTTTCGGCCTCTGCGCGGCTGAGCGGGCGGGAGGCGGCGGCATCAATTAGCGGTTTGAGCAGATCACTCATGCGGGCACCTTTAGGGTATTGAGGAAGTTTTGCAGCATTGCGTGGCCATGCTCGGACCGGATCGATTCCGGGTGAAATTGCACGCCCTCGATGGGCAAAGTCCGGTGGCGCAGGCCCATAATGGTTCCGTCGTCCAACCAGCTTGTGATTTCTAGCGCGTCTGGCAGGCTTTCGCGGTCCACGACCAGCGAATGATAGCGCGTAGCCGCCAAGGGCGACGGCAGCCCCGCGAAAACTCCGGCCCCTTCATGGTTAATCGCGCCCATTTTGCCATGCACAATCTCAGAATGGCGCTGCACCTTGCCACCAAAGGCTTGCCCAATCGTCTGGTGGCCCAAGCACACACCCAAAAGCGGAACTCCCGCATCCGCAGCAGCCAATGTCAGAGGCAGGCAAATTCCAGCGCGATCTGGGTCACACGGGCCGGGGCTGAGCACAATTCCGGTGGGCCGCAAAGCCATTGCGGCTTGTACATCGAGTGCGTCGTTGCGGTGGACTTGAACATCGGCTCCCAACTCGCCCAAATAATGAACAAGATTGAAGGTGAAACTGTCGTAATTGTCGATCAGCAGCAGCATCTCGCAGTCCTTCCCGTACACCGCATCAAAGGGGGTGCCCCCTGCGCGTTGGTCCGGTTATAGATGGGCCAAGGCGCGCGCCGGGGTCAAGTCTAGATCGGGGTGTCGCAGCGCAACGAGCGGTTACAGAAACGAGGCAGCGGAATGTTAAAGGGCTTGCTTTCGGGCGTGTTCTGGGGGGCTTTTGCCAGCTCGGTCGTGGTGGTCGGTGCGTCGCTGAATGCGCCGCTGCCTGGGCCGCGTGCGGGAACGCTCGAGATTGCTGGTGGGGCCGGGCTTGGCGGAACCGCGATTGAGATGCCACTTGTTGTGCCTGCCACCGAGCCGGAGCCAACCGCGCCGGTGCCGACGCGCAGTGCGCTATTGACGCCTGAGGTGCCAGAGGCGCCGAGCGTGCCTGACGATGAGACTGAGGTTGAGGTCACGCCAGAGCCGCAGGTCAATGCACCTGTCGAGACTGCGCCGGATCCCCAAGCGGAGGTTGCTGAGGTCGAGACGCCAGAAGCAGGCACACCCGAGATTGGTGCCAGCGCACCGACGCTGCCCGATACTTCACCCGTCATCGATATCACCCCGACGCCGGAACCGATTGAAGAGCCAGCGCCAGATGTGGTGCCTGAGACTTTGCCGGAGCCTGAGCCAGAAACCGAAACGGCTGTCGTCACGCCCGACCCACTGCCTGGGATCAACGACAACGACAACGACAACGACACCGCCAACGATGGCACAGTTGAGGTGCCAACACTGAACTCGTCGCTTAGTTTGGGTGGTGGCGCGCTGCGTCGTAACGCGCTCGATATCGATCTGGCACCGGGCTTGCCGCGTTTTTCCATCGTATTGATTGACAGGTCCGGCAGCGGCTTGCCCTTGGCCGAAGTGGCCGGATTTCCCGGGCCGTTAACCATCGCGCTCGACCCGACCCAGCCGGGCTCAATCGAGGCCGCTGCGGGATACGAGGCGACCGGACATGAAGTTCTCGTGCTCGCCAACAGCCTGTCGGAAAATGCCTCGCCGCTAGAGGCCGCCGCCAGTCTGACACAACTTCTGAACCAGATGCCGACAGCCGTAGGGGTCTTGATCCCGCCCGGCAGCCCGTTTGTGCGCGACGCTACACGCGCCAGTGAACTGACCGCAATCCTCGCGCAATCTGGACATGGCTTGGTGTCTCTGCCTCAAGGCCTAGATGCGCTCGGGCGCGCGGCAGCTTCGTCCGGCGTGCCCGACGCGCAGGTTTTCCGGGTCCTCGATGGTGACAATGAGGGGGTGCCTTTGATGACGCGCTACCTTGACCGCGCTGCATTCCAAGCGTCGCGTGATGCGTCTGTTGTTGTGCTGGGTATCGTGCGACCTGCGACCATGGAGGCGCTGAACCAGTGGGTCGGCGGCCGGCGGGCGGCGGAAGTTGCACTGGCACCGATATCAAGCCTGATGCTGGGTCAATAGCAGTCGCCGCACCGAGCGGTAAACTCGGCCCGGTGGAGTGGCTTTTCGTGTTTGTTTTGGGCAGGGCGCAACGGGCGTAGCAAGCGGGGCTCTAATTGTTCCGTTTCACAAACAAGCCAACCTCTTCGGCGGCCCGGCGAATGGCTTTGGATTTGTTAACGGTCTCGACATATTCTGCCTCGGGATCGCTGTCATAGACAACGCCGCCGCCCGCTTGGATATAGAGCGTCTCGTCCTTCAAAACCGCCGTACGCAGCGCGATGCACATATCCATGTCGCCATTGGCCGCAAAATAGCCAACGCCACCGCCATAAACGCCCCGCTTTTCAGGCTCCAGCTCGTCGATGATTTCCATTGCGCGAACTTTTGGCGCGCCCGAGACAGTGCCAGCGGGCATCCCAGCGAGAAAGGCCGACAGCGCGTCTTGATCCTCGGACAACTCGCCCACCACGTTTGACACGATGTGCATGACGTGGCTGTAGCGCTCGATTATGAACTCTTCGGTCGGGCGCACTGTGCCGATTTTGGATACGCGCCCGGTGTCATTGCGACCCAGATCGAGCAGCATCAGATGTTCGGCCAGCTCTTTAGGATCCGACAGCAGGTCTTCCTCGTAAGCCTTATCCTCGGCCACGGTCTTGCCGCGTGGACGTGTGCCCGCGATGGGCCGGATCGTGACCTCGCGCCCGAACACGCGCACGAGGATTTCTGGGCTGGCACCGATGACTTGGAAGTCGCCGAAGTTGAAGAAAAACATGAACGGCGAGGGGTTGGTTCGCCGTAGCGAGCGGTAAAGCGCAAACGGCGGGTGCGCAAAGTCCTGCGCCCAACGTTGCGACGGGACGACCTGGAAAATGTCGCCTGCGCGGATGTATTCCTTAGCCGTCTCTACCGCGTTCAGATAGCCTTGGTGGGTAAAGTTGGAAACCGGTTCGTCCATTGGCGCGACCTCGCCGAGGTCACGGGATTCACTCGCGGCACCGCGTTCCAGATCGCGCACCGCGTCCATCACCCGCTCGGCGGCTTGGTTGTAGGCCGCGCGTGCATCGAGGCCCGAACCTGCCCATGCGGGTGACACCACGGTCACTTCGCCTTTGACACCGTCGAGCACTGCAACCACCGAAGGGCGCAGCAACATCGCATCGGGAACACCTAATACGTCTTTGTTAATATTCGGCAAATGCTCGACCAGCCGGATCATATCATAGCCAAGATAACCAAACAGACCCGCAGCAATGGGAGGCAGGTCTTCGGGCATATCGATGCGGCTCTCCGCGATCAGGTTGCGAATGGCTGTCAGAGGATCGTCTGATTGCGCCTCGAACGCGCTCGCATCAAACCGGGCCGAGCGATTGATTTCGGCGCGGGTCCCGTGGCAACGCCAGATCAAATCAGGCTTGAGGCCCACAACCGAATAGCGCCCACGGATCTCGCCCCCGGTGACGGATTCGAGCATGAACGCGTCTTTTTGCGCATTCGCCAGTTTCAGCATTACCGAAACGGGCGTGTCGAGATCAGCCGCCAGCCGCGTGTAGACCAGTTGGTTCTCGCCGCGCGTAAACCCGGCCTCAAACGTTGCAAAATCGGGGATCAAGGCCATGGGTGTCTACTGGAGGCTGGCATTGACCGCGTTGATCGCGGATTGGTCCAATTCCAGCCCGGCGCTGTTCTGGATCGCGGTCGTGAAGGCCCGGAACACATCCTCGGCCATGCCCTGATTGGCTTGATTGGCAAGCACCGAGCGCAGGAAGGTCGCGTCAGGATCCTCGGGATCGGGTGACAGGATTTCGTCAAGCCGCACCAGATATACCTCGCGCGCGCCGTCGATGATCTCAAAATCACCCGTGTTCATGTCGAACACCGATGTCATCAGGATCGGGGGGAAGCCGTCGAGGAACGCATCACGCGTCAGGCCCGTTTCCGTGCGCGGGGCAAGGCCGAGTGCTGCAAGCGAGCGCCCACCTTTGACCACATCACGGGTGGTTTCGGCTTGGGCGCGCAGGGCGTCCAGCACAGCCTCGGTCTGCCAAAGCGCGATGGCTTGATCGCGCACCTCGGCCAAGGGCAGAACGCGCGGCGGGGACACCTCGTTCAGACGCAAAGCCACCAGCCCGCCGTCTTCCAACTCGATCAGTTCCGGAAAATCACCCTGCTCGGCGGCCAAAGCGGCCTCGCGGAATGTCTCGTAGGCGCCAAGACCTTCGTCGCTGCCGGCGCGCAAGGAAATCTCGCCCAACGTCATTGCTGTCTCGTTAGCGATCTCTTCCAAAGTCGCACCCCCGGCGAGCAGGTCGTCGATCGGTTCAACCTCGGCGATCACAGCGCGGAAGGCGCGATCGGCGGCTGCTTGTTCAAACAACTCGTCGCGCACTTCCTCGAACGTGGTTTCTTGGGCGTTCAGCAGGCCTGCAACGTTATAAAGTGCAGGGCCCAAGTTCGATGGCAAGGGGCCAACGACGCCGGTGTCTTCAAGTGCGAACACCGCATCTGCAATCGCAGGGTCCAGCCCGTCGCGGCTGACCTCGCCCAATTCCACATCAGACAGTGTTAACCCGCGTTCGGTTACCAAATCAGCAAATTGAACGTCGCCAGTGGCCAAGCGCTCAGCCGCTGCAGTGGCATCTGCCTCTTCGGAGAAAACCAGACGGTAGAGAATGCGGCGCTCGGGTTGGACAAATTCGCCCAGACGCGCGTTATATGCGGTGCGCAACTCGTCCTCGGGCACCTCGATCTCGGCTTCCATCATCTCAGGCGACAGCCACGCATAGGTGATCTGGCGGGTCTCGGATTCGGTGAAGAAGGCCGGGTTTTCGAGGTGGAAGTTCGACAGGTCCGTCTCGGTCGGCTCGGGTGCGGAATTGGCCAAAACGGAAGCATCAAGCGTAGCAACCGTGAAGCTGCGCCGCGCACCAAGGAACCCAAAGATCGTCTCAGAATATGCGGCGGGCGCTTCGATTCCGGCAATCACAGCGGCGCGCAGAAGGTTGCGCGCGGTATCACGGCGAATGTCATCTTCAAAGTCTTGCGCAGTGAAGCCGTTGTTTTCGAGCGTGAAACGGTAGGCCTCGCGGTCAAAGCTGCCGTCAAAACCTTGGAAGGCCGGGAAGGAGCGGACTTCTTCTGCCACGCGGCTATCGCCCACGGATAATGTCATGCGGCGGGCTTCTTCGGATAAGGAGGCCTCGGTCACAACATTTGCGAGAACTTGGCGGTCCAGACCCGTCGCGCGCGCCTCGGCCATTGTAAAGTTGCGACCCGTTTGCTGGGTGGCAGCGCGCAGTTCGGTCTGCATCGCTCGGGCGTAGTCTTCGACCGTAACCTCGGTTTCGCCGACCCTGCCCACGGTGCCAAAATTGCCCCCGAACGAGGTCACGCCGAAGCCTGCCAGACCAAGGATCAACAGCCCCAAAAGGATGTAGATGAAGATGTTGGACGCTTTGCCCTTCATGGCGGGAAACCCTTATCAAAATGGTTGTCGGGCGTGCATACGCGCTAGGCCGCAGGGGAACAAGACCGCCGCGACGTGTCGAGTTGAAATCTGCGTGGGTAAGGCTGATGATCTTCGAGACTTAGAGCTAGGCGCGCACTTCGGCGAGGCGCGCGGCCAATGTCTTGATCTCGGTGCTGTCGATATTTGCAAAGGCGATTCTGAGTTGACGTTCCGCACTACCATCACCGCCTTGCGCAAGGGTCGGCGCAAACATCGTGCCGGGCAGCAGTAGGATCCCGTGATCGCGCACGAGGCGTTGTGCGAGTTTATCCGACGGCTCCGTCGTGAAGGGATGGGTGCCGTAGCCGAAATATGCCCCGCAGCCCATCAAGTCCCAACCGGGCAGGGCGTCGAATGCCGCGCGCATCGCGTCGCGACGAGAAAGAATTTCAGCGCGTTGCTCTGCCACCCAAGGCATCAGGTTTTGCAGACCCCATAGGGCGGCAACTTGGCCCACTTGCGGCGGGCAAATGGTGACAGTGTCGATGAATTTCTCAACCTCCGCCAGGCGCGCCTTTGAGGTTGCCAATGCGCCAACACGGTGCCCGGTCAGGCGGAAGGCTTTGGAGAAGGAGTAGAGATGCACGAGTGTATCGGCCCAATCGGGGTCTTGAAACAGATCGTGGGGTGCCGCGTCGCTGGAGTGGAAATCGCGGTAGGTCTCGTCAACGATCAGCGCGATATTGTTGAGCTTGGCCAGATCATAGAACGCGCGCAGCAGGGCAGGTGGGTATTCAACGCCACCGGGATTGTTGGGGCTGGTCAGTGCAATGGCGCGGGTCTGCGGGGTGATAAGGGCGGCGGCGCTCTCGGGATCGGGCAGAAGGTCCGGGCCTGTGGGCAGGACTTGCGTGCCAACGCCGGTCATGTCGAGCCACATTTTGTGGTTAAAATACCAAGGCGCTGGCAACATGACCGCATCGCCGGGACCTGCGAGCGTTGCACAGATTGCCGCAAAGGCTTGGTTGCAGCCTGCGGTGATCGCGACTTCGGTGTCTGAGACCTGCGCGCCGTAAACGGCGCTGATCTGGCTGGCAAGTTCAGCGCGCAGTGCAGGAAGGCCGAGGTCTGGGCCGTATAAATGCGTCTCATCGACCGTCAAAATCGCGTCTGCCATAGCGCGGCGCAGGCTTTCGGGCGGCGGTTCAACGGGTGCTGCTTGGCTGACATTAATCAAAGGCAGATGGGCCGGTGGAGGAGTGTCGCTAAGCCAGCGACGCGCTTCCATCACGGGCGGAGCAACGGTGGCGGCGAAGGCGGGGTTGAGGTGCATCAGGGGCGCTTTCAGCTATCGGGCGGCATCAGTTTTAGAGAACCGTGCGCGCCCAGCATCTGCAAGCTCAAAACGTACCACGCCCGAAAGACCTCTCGTTGGCGATGGCCCTATCTAACAACCGGGGATCGCATGAGGCGGGTCAACGCATGGGGCAAAGCCCGCAAGATATGCGCCGCCCGTTCCCAAATCGCTTCAGTCGGTCCCGCGATACGGCTCCACATATTGCAGCGCCATATCCCACGGGAAGAATATCCAAGTATCCTGCGACACCTCGGTGATAAACGTATCGACCATCGGGCGCCCGGACGGTTTGGCATATACCGTGGCCACATGCGCTTTGGGCATATGCTTGCGCACCACCTCCAGCGTTTTGCCGGTATCGACAAGATCGTCGATGATCAGCACGCCTGTGCCGTCACCCACAACGCTCATATCCGGAGCCTTGATCACTTTTGGCTCAGACTGGGCCTGGTGATTGTAGCTTCTGACGCTGATCGTATCGACCATGCGGATGTCCAGCTCGCGCGCCACGATCATCGCTGGGGCCATTCCGCCGCGCGTAATTGCAACGACCGCTTTCCAAGCGCCATCCTCTGGCCCGTGCCCATCAAGGCGCCACGCAAGTGCGCGCGCATCGCGGTGCAGCTGATCCCAGCTGACGTGAAAGCCTTTTTCGTGGGGAAGACGGTCGGCAGCCATGGGGTCGTTCCTTTATCTCAGCGCTGGGACTTTCGGCGCTCAATCAAAATAGTCGGTTACTTACGGCCTGTCACGGCATCGATATCGGGTGCATCAACAGCTTTCATGCCGACGACGTGGTATCCTGCGTCCACGTGTAAGCACTCGCCCGTCACGCCTGAGCCGAGGTCTGACAACAGATAAAGCGCGCTTTTGCCGACCTCTTCTTGGGTCACGTTGCGGCGCAGGGGCGAGTTTAACTCGTTCCATTTCAAGATGTAGCGGAAATCGCCAATGCCCGACGCCGCAAGGGTTTTGATCGGCCCGGCGGAGATCGAGTTCACGCGGATGCCGTCCTTGCCCAGATCTTCGGCCATATATTTCACACTCGCCTCAAGGGCAGCTTTCGCCACGCCCATGACGTTGTAGTGGGGCATCACTTTTTCTGCACCGTAATAGGTGAGTGTCAGCGCGCTGCTGCCCGGTGCCATCATCTTCTCGGCACGCTGCATCACAGCGGTGAACGAGTAGCACGAGATATCGAGCGACATCAGGAAGTTATCGCGCGTTGTGTCGACGTAGCGCCCGCGCAACTGCTCTTTGTCTGAAAAGCCAATCGCGTGGACGACGAAGTCGAGGCTTCCCCATGCATCCTGCAACTGTGCAAAACACGCATCCAGCGAGTCCATGTCAGACACGTCGCAATCCATCACTTGGGTGACGCCTAGTTTCTCGGCCAAGGGCAGGGCGCGCTTCTTGAACGCATCGCCCATATAAGTCAGCGCCAGCTCGGCACCTTCGTCGTGCAGGGTCTTTGCGATGCCCCACGCGATGGATTTGTCATTGGCGAGCCCCATAATAAGCCCGCGCTTCCCTGTCATCAAACCCATTCCACCCTACCTTTTGGCTGTTGTTGAACGCTGGCCTCGTCTAGGCGATTGGTTTAACGCGATCAAGTCCACCATAGCAGGCTACGCGCAAAGGAGCGACCATGACCGACCGCACAGGGATTTTTGCAGGCGACGACCCCTTCCAGATTGCCAAAAACTGGCTGGCTGAGGCCGTGGCATCTGAGATTAACGATCCCAACGCGATTGCGCTTTCGACGGTGGACGCTGATGGACTGCCGAATGCGCGCATGGTGCTGCTGAAAGACATCGAGGATGCGGCCTTCGTCTTCTACACCAACTACGACAGCCAAAAGGGGCAGGAGCTGCAAGCCTCGGGCAAGGCGGCCTTCGTGATGCATTGGAAGTCGCTACGGCGTCAGATCCGCGTACGCGGCTTGGTCGAAAAAGAGGACGGCCCGCAGGCGGACGACTATTACAACAGCCGCTCTCTGCAAAGTCGCATTGGGGCGTGGGCCTCGCAGCAGTCGCGCCCGCTGTCGAGCCGCGCCAGTTTGATAGCAGATGCTGCCAAAGAGGGCTTGCGTCACGGCACACATCCTCCACGCCCGCCGTTCTGGGGAGGATTTCGGATCACACCCCTAGAGATTGAGTTTTGGGCAGATGGCCCCTTTCGATTGCACGACAGATTCAAGTGGTCGCGCGAGACCGTGGAAAAGCCTTGGGATATCAGCCGCTTGAACCCCTGATCTGGCAGCGCGTACATTGCGACTTGCGTCATGATGGTGCTGCCATTCGCGTCACGTGAGTTGCAAAATCGTTGTGTAACAAGGGTTTCGCTTGCAATCTGTTGCACTTCACGTCAACTTTACTCTCGACAACTTTGATTGACGATATGTGAAGAATTGCGAGTGGCATTGAATGCAAAAGCCGTTGATCAGTACCCCCGCCATTGAGGGGCAAGTAAAATGGTTCGACCCGGCGCGTGGCTTTGGGTTCATCGTTTCAGCCTCTGGCGGACCGGACATTTTGCTGCACGCGAATGTTCTGCGTAACTTCGGTCAGAACTCGGTTGCCGAAGGCACCGTGCTGTCGTTCCATATTCAAGAAACCGATCGTGGGATTCAGGTCACCGAAGTGGTTGCGATCCACGCAACTTCTGGCGACGCGCATAACCCCGAGGATGGCCCGATTGAGGACTACTCCGATCGGACGATACAGCCCGCACGGGTGAAGTGGTTCGACAAGGTTAAAGGCTTTGGCTTCGTAAACGTTCACAGCGATCCGGGCGATGTATTTGTGCATATGGATGTTCTGCGCAGCTGCGGGTTTGCGGAACTGCAACCTGGCGAGGCGATCTCGGTGCGCTTGGGTGACAGTGAACGCGGGGCGCTTGCACTCGAAGTGTTGAGCTGGGATGCCGCGCTCGTTGATTGACATCCCGGTCTGAGGATTGCTGACTTGAGCTTTGATGTGAAAAGCGAAAGCCGCCTCTTATGAAATCTTTATTATGTATCTTGATGCTATTGCTCGGCCTGAGTGTGTCTGGGACTGTTGGACCCGTTCACGCGGCATCGCCGCTCATAGCGCAGTGTTCTGACGACAGCGTCGGCATCCGGGGCGACTGGGGCAAGATGCGCTTTCGCGTTGATGTGGCCGACGACGATGCCGAGCGCGGCAAGGGTCTGATGTTTGTGCGCGACATGGACCGTGACAAGGGGATGCTTTTTGTTTGGGACACGCCGCGCCGCGCGCAGTTTTGGATGCGAAACACATATATTCCGCTCGATATGATCTTTGTTGGTGAAGACGGCCTCGTCACGCATATTCACCACAATGCCGTACCGCTGGATGAGACAGCAATCGATGGTGGCGAGGGCGTGATTGCGGTGCTTGAGATCAACGGTGGGTTATCGCGCAGCTTCGGAATTGATGTCGGAAGCCAGCTACAACATCCCGCGTTTGGGCCTGCGGCGGCTTGGCCCTGCAATTCAGTGTAGATTGCGGAAATTAGGCCTTTTCAACCGCCCGAACCCGTCTTAAAGGAGGGGTCCATGGCGGGGTGTGGCGCAGCCTGGTAGCGCACCTGTTTTGGGTACAGGGGGTCGGAGGTTCGAATCCTCTCGCCCCGACCATGGATACTAAGTTTACCCAAAAACCCGAGACCTAGTTTGCACTATCTAGTAGCAAACAGGTCTCGGAGTTTTGTACTCCCTGGATATCGCGCACCGCATTCAGCACTCGGTCAAAGCTGGGCAGGCTGTCGGTTTCGATCTGGGCCACCAAATCCCACGCTCCGTTGGTTGAATGCAGGCTGGTGATCTCCGGCAGGCGTCTGAGCGCACGCACGACGCTGCGCTTGGTAGGGCCCTCCAACTCGATCAACATCACCGCCTTGATCCGGTCCGGGTCGGCTTCGGCCCCGGCTTCAATGGTGAAGCGGCGGATCGTGCCGCCCCGCGTCAGCCGATCTAGGCGGGTTTGCACGGTCGCACGCGACACGCCGATCTGGGCGGCCAGCGTCGTGATCGAGGCGCGCGCATCGGTTTTAAGTGCCGCTATGAGGGCGCGGTCGGTGGTGTCCAAGGTGTGTCCTGTCAGTTTGCGCAACTCATATAGCATTATGTACTATCTTAGACGCGAAGTGCGCATTTATCTAGCTGCCGCCCAGCGATTTGATCGGCGATAGCAGAGCCACCCCTCAACGTCGGAGCTTTCAATGACCCAAACCCCCTGCACCTTGCTCGGCATTCCCATGCAGTCTGGCACCTCCGTGAAGGGATGTATCATGGGCCCGGATGCCTACCGCTGCGCTGGTTTGGGCGAGGCGTTACGCGATCTAGGATATATAGTGACTGACGCGGGCAATGTGGTGCCTGCCGACGCCCGCGACCTCAGCCATCCCAATGGCGCAGTCCACTCGCTGTCTGACGTGGTGGCTTGGGTCGAAGCGGTGCAGGGCGCGTCTTATGACTTGGTGCGTGCTGGGCAACTGCCGATCTTTCTTGGTGGCGATCATGCGCTATCGGCAGGCTCGGTTCCGGGCGTTGCTAAGGCGATGGCTGAGACCGAGACGCCGTTGTTTGTGCTCTGGCTGGACGCGCATCCCGATTTGCATACCCCTGACACTACGGCGAGTGGCAACTTGCACGGAACGCCTGTGGCATACCTGACGGGGCACGCAGGGTTTGAGGGGATCTATCCTGATCTGGCCGTCGCAGTGCCGCCCGAGAATGTGTGCATGATTGGGCTGCGCTCTGTCGATCCAGCCGAACGCGGGCGGCTGCGTGCTGGCGGGATCACCGTGCATGATATGCGCGCACTGGATGAGAACGGAGTGGTTGCCCCGCTGCGCAACTTTATAGAGCGGGTGGCGCAGGCGGGGGGCCGCATCCATGTATCGCTCGATGTTGATTTCCTAGACCCGGCGATTGCGCCTGCGGTAGGCACCACGGTGCCGGGCGGCGCGACCTTCCGTGAAGCGCATCTGATTATGGAGATGTTGTGTGATAGCGGGTTGGTCTGCGCGCTCGATCTGGTGGAGCTGAACCCCTACCTTGATGAGCGCGGGCGAACGGCCCGGTTAATGGTGGATTTGGCGGCTTCCATGATGGGACGGGCGGTTCTAGATCGCCCGACGCGGACATCGGTATGAGCGCGCCGTCAGATCTGGCACTCGTGCCCTTCGTGTCGGTTGCTGACATGATGCGGCTCGTCCACAAAATAGGATTGCGCCGCGTGCTGGCGGAATTGACCGACGCGATTGAAGCCGATTTTTTGCGCTGGGAGGAGTTTGATAAAACCCCGCGCCTGGCGGCCCATTCTCACGAAGGCGTGATCGAATTAATGCCAACCTCGGATGGTACTCATTACGGGTTCAAATACGTTAACGGGCATCCAGCCAACCTCGCGCGCGGGTTCCAGACCGTCGCGGCATTTGGCGGCTTGGCGCGTGTGGACAACGGCTACCCTATATTACTGTCCGAAATGACGGTGCTGACGGCATTGCGCACAGCCGCAACCAGTGCAATGGCCGCGCGCGCTCTGGCCGTGCCGGGTGCTACGGTCATGGGAATGATCGGAAATGGCGCGCAATGCGAGTTCCAAGCACTGGCTATGGCTGAAGTCATGGGAATACTCTCCGTAAGGTTGTGGGATGTTGACCCTGCCGCAACCGCAAAGGCCGCCCGCAATCTGGCGGGGCAGGGACTAGATGTGGTGGTGTGTGCTTCTGCTGAAGAAGCTGTGGCTGGAGCGCAAATCTTGACCACCTGCACCGCTGACAAACAGTTCGCTACGATTCTAAGCGACAACATGGTGGGCACCGGGGTGCATTTGAATGCGATTGGCGGCGATTGTCCCGGCAAGACCGAGTTGCACCGCGATATCTTGCTTAGATCAAGCATATTTGTCGAATTTCCTGAGCAAACCCGTATCGAAGGTGAAATTCAAGCGCTCGAGGACGACCATCCGGTGACCGAGTTGTGGCAGGTCCTAAACGGTCAGGCCCATGGTCGGGTCAGCGATTCCCAAATTACCCTGTTCGATTCGGTGGGATTCGCCATCGAGGACTTCTCCGCCCTGCGATATATCCGCAATAGTGCCCTAAAGATGGGCACATATAGTATGATCGATCTTGTCGCGGACCCAGACGATCCCCGCGACCTGTTTGGCATGGTGGCGCGGGCGGCCCCTGAGGGTTAACTCGAACGTCACGGCGTAAATCCCCAAGAACCTTAGATGTTTATAAATGCGATCGATTTCGCAGATATTCACACAAGCTATTGGTGGAAATCCGAATCTGTGAGCCAATTGCGAAATCTCATCGGTCAAGATTAAATACCCATTTTATACAGACAGAACTTTGTTGACCTGAGCCCCTCAAATACGCCAGTTTGTGACTATAGAGATCGTTACCACCACATTTGGTAGGGTGTGACGCGAGAGCAAGTTTTAAAGTTCGCTTGGATTTCCGGGCTATCAAGGCACCCGGCGGGTGGAATTTGCCTCAAGTCACACCTTGGATGCGTGGACCGTTCTGGACCAAAGCGACTGAAACGCAGGCGCTGGAAGTTAATAAAGTGACCACACTAGGGGCAGTCATGAAGATTGATCGCAAGTTTACATCCGAAGATACTGGCGCATATGGCGCGCTGGAATTTTCGACGACGACCTCCGAAATTCGCAATCCTGATGGCACCACGGTATTCAAGCTCGAAGCTGTTGAAGTGCCGACGGGTTGGTCGCAAGTTGCCTCTGATGTGCTGGCGCAAAAGTACTTCCGCAAAGCTGGTGTGCCTGCGCGCCTTAAGCGCGTGCGCGAAAAGGGAATGCCCGAGTTCTTGTGGCGCTCTGTTGCAGATGAAAAAGCTCTGGCCGATTTGCCTGCCGGTAAGCGCTATGGCGGCGAAATCTCTGCCCGTCAGGTCTTTGACCGCCTCGCAGGCGCTTGGGCATATTGGGGCTGGAAGGGTGGCTATTTCTCGACTGAGGCCGACGCCAAATCCTATTTTGACGAGATGCGTTTCACGCTGGCAAAGCAGATGGGCGCGCCAAACTCGCCGCAATGGTTCAACACTGGCCTGCATTGGGCATACGGCATCGACGGGCCGTCACAAGGTCACTTCTATGTGGATCATGCGACCGGAAAGTTAACCAAATCGAAGTCCTCATATGAGCATCCGCAGCCCCATGCCTGCTTTATCCAATCGGTCAGCGACGATCTGGTTAATGAGGGCGGCATCATGGACCTTTGGGTCCGCGAGGCGCGCTTGTTCAAATACGGGTCTGGCACCGGGACCAACTTTTCGTCGCTGCGCGCAGCAGGAGAGAAGCTGTCAGGTGGCGGTAAGTCGTCTGGCCTAATGGGCTTTTTGAAGATTGGCGACCGGGCAGCTGGCGCAATAAAGTCGGGCGGCACAACGCGGCGCGCGGCTAAGATGGTGATCGTCGATGCGGACCATCCTGATATTGAAGAGTTCATCACCTGGAAGGTGAAGGAAGAGCAAAAAGTTGCCTCACTGGTGGCGGGCTCGAAGATGCACGAAGCCAAGCTGAACGAGATTTTCGCAGCCATTGGTGCGTGGGACGGCACCATTGAAGATGCGACCGACCCAGCAAAGAATGAAGCACTGAAAGGTGCTGTGCGCGCGGCCAAAAAACTGGCGATCCCAGAGGTTTACGTCAAGCGCGTGCTGGATTATGCGCGCCAAGGCTATAACTCGATCGAGTTTCCGACCTATGACACAGACTGGGATTCCGAGGCCTATTCCAGCGTTTCGGGTCAAAACTCTAACAATTCCATCCGCGTCACCAACGCTTTCTTAAAATCGGTCCGCGAAGATGGTGATTGGGACTTGGTGAACCGCAAAGACGGCGAGATTGCCAAGACAATCAAGGCCCGCGATCTGTGGGAACAGGTCGGCCACGCCGCATGGGCTTGCGCAGATCCGGGCATCCAATTCCACGACACCGTTAACCAATGGCATACATGTCCAGCTGACGGCGAAATTCGCGGATCGAACCCGTGTTCTGAGTATATGTTTCTTGATGACACGGCCTGTAACCTCGCATCGATGAACCTGCTAAAATTTTACAATAACGGGCAGTTCGACGCTGAATCCTACATGCATGCGACCCGCATTTGGACCCTGACGCTGGAGATTTCGGTCTTGATGGCGCAGTTCCCATCCAAGGAGATCGCGCAGCGCAGCTATGATTATCGCACGCTCGGTTTGGGGTATGCGAACATCGGCGGTCTGTTGATGAACATGGGCTTCAGCTACGACAGCGTTGAGGGTCGCTCGATGTGTGGTGCGTTGACCGCGTTGATGACCGGCGTGGCTTATGCGACATCCGCTGAGATTGCGTCTGAAGTCGGTGCATTTCCCGGATACGCCAACAATTCCAAGCACATGCTGCGGGTTATGCGCAATCATAAGCGCGCCGCGGAAGGTCTGTCCGAGGGTTATGAAGGTCTGACTGTGAAGCCCGTTCCGCTGGATCACGCGAATTGTCCGGATGATAATCTGGTTGATTTGGCGATTGCGGCTTGGGATGAGGCGGTCGCACTTGGCGAGAAACATGGTTACCGCAACGCGCAATCGACCGTGATTGCGCCTACCGGAACCATCGGTCTGGTCATGGATTGTGACACCACCGGGATTGAGCCAGACTTTGCATTGGTGAAATTCAAGAAACTCGCCGGCGGTGGTTACTTCAAGATCATTAACCAATCGGTGCCCGCGGCTTTGGCGAAACAAGGCTACGGCTCAGCCGAGGCAGAAGAAATTGTGGCCTACGCTGTCGGTCACGGCACGCTTGGCCAAGCACCCGGTATTAACCATACTTCGCTGATCGGGCATGGGTTTGGGCAGGCCGAACTGAAAAAGATCGAGGCGGCTTTGCCTTCGGCTTTCGATATTCGGTTCGTGTTCAACCAGTGGACTTTGGGTGAAGAATTCTGCACCAAAACTCTCGGGATCCCGGCAGCCAAGTTGAACGATCCGACCTTCGACTTGCTTCGTCACCTCGGATTTTCCAAGGCCGAGGTTGAGGCGGCGAACGATCATGTTTGCGGAACGATGACCCTGGAAGGCGCGCCGCATCTAAAGGACGAACATCTGAGCGTGTTCGATTGTGCCAACCCGTGCGGGAAAAAAGGCAAGCGTTTCCTGAGTGTTGACAGCCACATCTATATGATGGCCGCGGCGCAATCGTTCATCTCCGGCGCGATTTCTAAGACAATCAATATGCCGAACTCGGCCACGATTGCCGATTGTCAGGCGGCGTACGAGTTGAGCTGGTCGTTGGGCACCAAGGCCAATGCGCTATACCGCGATGGATCGAAACTGTCGCAACCGTTGGCTGCGTCTTTGGTCGAAGATGATGACGATGCGGCTGAAATTCTTGAGACAGGCAACGCCCATGAGAAGGCGAAAGTGCTGGCAGAGAAGATCGTCGAGAAGATCATCATTAAGGAAGTTGCCGCCAGCCGCGAAAAGCTGCCGCAACGCCGGAAGGGGTATACCCAGAAAGCCATCGTCGGCGGGCACAAAGTTTATCTGCGCACGGGCGAGTATGAAGACGGCAATCTCGGCGAGATTTTCATCGACATGCACAAAGAGGGCGCCGGCTTTCGTGCGATGATGAACAACTTCGCGATCGCAATCTCAGTGGGCCTGCAATACGGAGTGCCGCTTGAGGAGTTCGTCGACGCCTTCACGTTCACCAAGTTTGAGCCCGCGGGCATGGTCCAAGGTAACGAGACGATCAAGAACGCGACCTCGATCCTCGACTATATCTTCCGCGAATTGGCTGTGTCTTATCTGGACCGCACTGACTTGGCGCATGTTCAACCCGAAGGTGCCAGCTTTGATGATGTCGGTAGGGGCGAGCAAGAAGGGGTGAGCAACGTCTCGAAAGTCCCTAAAAGTAGAGGAACTTCTCCAATTGACGTGCTGCGCCAGATCAGCTCGACGGGATATCTGCGCAAGCGGGTTCCGCAGGAATTGATTGTGTTCCAAGGTGGCCAAATGACTGCGACGACGGCTCTGAATGGATCGATTGATCCAGTAGCCGCGCTGCAAACCTTGGTGCCGGAAGTATCCACCGCGCCAATGACCGCAACCGTAGGCAAAGTCGATCTGCGGGTGAAAGCAAAAATGCAGGGTTATGAAGGCGATCCGTGCGGCGAATGCGGCAACTACACGCTGGTGCGCAATGGAACATGCATGAAGTGCAACACCTGTGGCGGAACGTCTGGGTGTAGCTAAAACGAGATACGTCAGGTGGGAGCCATGTGCACGAGTACCCACCTGGCGTTTTTAAGACGGCGCGCATCTTTATGGGTGCGAGCTAGATTTCCGGGGTGGGTGCGCTCACCCTAGACGCGGGTCAGGCCGCAGGCATAAAAACTCGGGCGGTTAACAGACAGAGCTTGATCAGCGAAACTAGCCGCTCCTTTATGGAGCGGCTATTTTTCTGTTATAGATCATAGGGTTGCAGCGCGTTCTTAACGCGGCTTTGGCTTGCCCCGGCGCAACGTTGAATCGCCACCTTTTGGGCCTGCTGCTTTGCCGCGCGGCTTGGCCGGACGGCCTTCTTTTCCACCCGGCGGCACGAAACGCTTAGACGTATCATTTGCCTCGGCGCGCGGCTTGTCGGAACGGGGTTTGTCAAAGGCGGGTTTTTCGCCGCGTGGTTTGTCCGCCCGAGGTTTGTCACCCCAGGGCTTGTCGCCACGTGGTTTATCGGATCGTGGTTTGTCCGCCCACGGTTTATCACCGCGTGGCTTGTCGGATTTTGGCTTGTCGCCCCACGGTTTATCACCACGTGGCTTGTCGGATTTTGGCTTATCGCCCCATGGTTTATCGCCGCGCGGTTTGTCCGAGCGCGGCTTGTCGTCCCAAGATTTCTTGCCTTTTGGCTTGTCGCTGTAAGGTTTCGTCGGAGTTGTCGTATCGGCTTCAACCCTTGCAGGCCGGGGCGCGTCGCTTGGTGCCGTGCGCGGTTTACGCTCGACCGGGGCTTCGGGACCGGACAAGAGTGCGTCGCCATCGGGTGCCCACGCTTTTTTCGGCGCTGGATTTGGGGCCTCGGACCGCTCGGGCCGGGGGCCGCGATCTGGTTTTGGCCCGCGATCGGGGCGATTGTCACGCTCGGGACGAGGGCCGCGTTCCGGGCGTGGACCGCGCGGCGCGAAGGTAGGTGCAGAATCGAGCGCCGTAACTTTGTATTTTCCGTCGAGCGTTTGGGCCGGACCGATGGCTTTCAGAAAGCCGTCCATCGCAGGTGCTGCAATCTCAATATATGTTTGTGTGTCTTGTATTCGGATCGCGCCGATTGCGGTCTTATCAAGCCCGCCGCTGTTGCACACCAACGGTAACAACCAGCGTGCCTCGGCCTTCTCGTTTCGACCGGCAGGAATTGAAATCCACTTGCTTGGCCCGAAGGTCGCGGTTGCGCGTACGGCAGGCGTGTTTGCGTCGGCCAGATCCTCGGGCGCGGTGTGTTGCGCGCGCCAGAGACGCAGATAGGCAGCGGCGAGAATCTCGGGCGTTTGGGCGCTTGCGAGACGCGCAACCATGCCCTGTTCGCTTTCACTGATAGGCTCGTCCCAAACCGGGTCGGCCAGCAGTCGTTCTTCGTCGCGCGCGAGCACCTCATCGGCGCTTGGCGCAGTGCCCCATTCGGCGTTCAGCTTGGCAAATTTCAGCAGCCGTTCGGCCTTGTTGCGGAACTTAACCGGCACGATCATTGCTGATATGCCCTTGCGTCCGGCGCGGCCTGTACGACCTGAGCGGTGCAGCAAGGTCTCGGAATTGCTAGGTAATTCGGCGTGGACCACAAGATCTAGGCTCGGCAGGTCGATTCCGCGTGCCGCCACATCGGTCGCCACGCAAACCCGTGCACGCCCGTCGCGCATCGATTGCAAAGCGTTGGCGCGCTCGGACTGGCTCAGCTCGCCAGATAGTGCCACGACGGCAAATCCACGGTTCGACAAACGCGTCGTAAGGCGGTTCACGACTACCCGTGTGTTGGCAAACACGAGGGCATTTTTGGCGTCATGAAAGCGCAACACGTTGATGATCGCGTTCTCGGCATCTTGCTGGGCGACGACCAATGCGCGGTATGTAATGTCGGCGTGTTGGCTCTCTTTCGAGATCGTCGCAACCCGCTTGGGGTTGTTCATATATGTCTTGGTCAGGCCCTCAATGGCGCGCGGAACCGTCGCCGAGAACATCAAAGTGCGCTTGGTCTCAGGCGCTTGGCCGAGGATAAATTCGAGGTCTTCGCGGAAGCCCAGATCGAGCATTTCGTCGGCCTCGTCCAGCACCACAGCGCGAATACCCGACAGGTCAATCGAGCGGCGATTGATGTGGTCAACTAGGCGTCCGGGGGTGGCGACAACGATATGCGCACCACGTTCCAGTGCACGGCGTTCGTCGCGCATGTCCATGCCGCCGACGCAAGACGCCATGCGCACACCGGCTTTGGCGTAAAGCCATGCAAGCTCGCGTTTAACCTGCAAGGCCAATTCGCGTGTCGGTGCGATGACGAGGGCAAGTGGCGTTCTGGCCTCTTCAAACTGCTCGCCGTCCAGCAAGGTCGGCGCAATCGCCAGTCCAAAACCGACGGTCTTACCAGACCCGGTTTGGGCGGAGACCAACAGGTCGCGGTCCACCAATGCCTCATCGCTGACAGCGATTTGCACGGGGGTCAGGGTCTCATAGCCACGCTCGGCTAGCGCGTCGGCAAGGGTCTGGATCATGGGGGAGGGGTCGCTCGCAAAAGGGTAAGGCGAATGCGTTACGCTGCATTGAGCTTGTTGTATAGGGCTATTCCGTCTCACGCCCCATGGCGACAAGTCGCGTCTTGAGGGCAGAGGCCTGGCTCATCCCGGCTTCTAGCGCAAAAACATAGGCATGGGTGAGATAGAAACTTGTGGCCTCGACCGCGTTCGCTTGATCGGCGGCTTGGGTATAAAGTGTTACTAAGCCCGCCCGATCGTCCGCTGCATGGGCGGCCAAAAGCGCGTCGTCCAGACCGCTCATTCGGCCGCGAGCGCTTGGCGTTTGTCGATCACGCGACCTGCCACCCATTCGTGGAAGCAGTGCGTGGGGCCGTCCATGGCTGGGCTAAAGCGCCCGCCATCAAATCCGCGCGCACGGCGGCCGCGTTGCATGCCTTCGACCACAAATACATCCTCAAGAAACACACCCTTCCAAAGCTGGGCGTTCTTGGCGCGCAGGGTCTCATCGGTGTCGGGTTCGGCGTAATAGATATGGACATGCTCGACTGTTTTCATGTGGCTGACGGGCTCGAGAATGATGCAATAGGCGTGGTCGCGGTGCACCCCGAGCAGCACGTTGGGGTAGATCGTGATGTATTCGGCTGCGGTGTCCCATTTGGCGGCCATATTCGCGAAATCAGGGAAAACTGCATCGTCGCCGCCCTTGAGTTGGCGGTAGACCAGCGTGCCTTGGCCTGAGTATTTGCCAGCCGCTTCAATGTGATAGTGGTCTTCTAGCCTTGAGTAGCTGTTCAGACCGGGATGGATCCAAGGCAGGTGGTAGCTTTCGCAATAGTTCTCGACCGCGAGCTTCCAGTTGGTGTCTACTTCAAGCGTGAACGTGCTGTTAGCGCCGCCATGGTAGAGCGGTTTGTCAAACTCGGCCCAGCGCGTGATCAACTCGGCATTGACCTCCCCAAACGGGGCGGCGTTGCCTGACAGGTTGATGAAGATGATATCGCGCCAAATGTGGCTGCGGATCTCGATGAGGCCCAGTAAGTCCTTGTCCACATCCGCGTGGCTGTTCTGGCCCGGCCCGCCCACATGAGGGGTGGCGACCAGCTTGCCCTCAAGGCTGTAGCACCACGAATGATACGGGCAGCGTAGCGCGCCTTCGATCTTGCGCGGCTCCTCAACTAGGATCATGCCCCGGTGTCGGCAGGTGTTCTGAAACACGCGAACTTGGCCGGTGCGGTCGCGCACCAGCAAAAGCGGCTCGCCCAGAAATTGGATCGGTTTTGCATCGCCCGGCTCGGCCACATTCCATGCCACTGCAAGCCCGGCCCAACTGTCGGCCAGCACGGCCTCATTTTCTTCCGCAATTGTAGCAGGATCTGTGTAATGGGCGTTGGGCAGCCCATTTGCGGTGCTCAAGGAGCGGCGGACGGCGGACAGATCGGTGGTCATTGGGCGCTCTCCGGTAGGGTTGAGAGCACCGTAGTCCGGCTGAGTCGCGCCTATCGCGCCCGACAACGACCTGTCATGTGTCGCAGTTAAGCGCCGCGCGATAAGGCCGCGATGCCGGTGCGCGCGATCTCGGTCAGGCCTAGCGGGCGCATCAGATCGCCAAATGCAGCGACTTTTTCCGAGGTGCCGGTGATCTCGAACACGAACGAGGTCAGGGTGCTGTCGACGACATTGGCGCGGAAGATATCGGCAAGGCGCAAGGCTTCAACGCGGTTTTCACCGGCACACACGACTTTGAACAGTGCCAGTTCACGCTCAACCGCTGCGCCATCGACGGTCAGATCGTGGACCTCATAGACTGGGACCATGCGGTCGAGTTGGGCTTTAATCTGCTCGATCACTTGCGGCGTGCCTGTGGTCACAACCGTGATGCGCGAACGGTGGCCGTCTTTGTCCACCTCGGCCACTGTCAGGCTTTCGATGTTATATCCGCGCCCGGAGAACAGGCCGATGACCCGGGCGAGCACGCCGGCCTCGTTATCCACAAGCACCGCCAGCGTGTGAGTTTCCTGCACGTCCGAGAAGGTCGAGCGCAAGTTATAGGCGGAATGGCTGGTCGAGCCGGATTTGATGTTCAGGGTCGGGGACATGGGCGGCTTTCTTTGACGTCGCAGCAAAGCTGCTCTTCATTGTTCGTTAAGTATTCTGGGGGTGGGGGGGGGGGCCCCCCCCCAATGGGGGGT
>JAWUXZ010000067.1:0-121859 GCA_034111085.1 Dinoroseobacter sp. | reverse complement strand
GCCAACCGCATCGTCATGAAAGTGAAGCTCGCCAGCGCCTGCTACAGCGTGTTGCAAGCCACCGGCGGGCGCGAAGCGTTGATCATGGCGCGGCGCGAAAAACCAGACCTGATATTGCTGGATGTGATGATGCCGGACCTTGACGGGTTTGCCGTATGCAAGGCGCTGAAATCCGACCCTAGCACGGCCCATATCCCTATCATCATGGTCACAGCCATGGTCGATAGCGAAGCGCGGCTTCGCGGGTTGCAGGCGGGCGCGGATGAGTTTTTAACCAAACCTCTGGACGAGATAACGATGCTGGCGCGGGTGCGAAGCCTTATGCGCAGCCAGTCCAGCGCGTCAGATCGCCGAATGCTGGACCAGACCCGTGAAGCACTCGGAGGGCCATCTGAGGCCGGCGAACTTGGCCCCCGCAGCGACCAATGCATCGGAATTATCACCCACGGCAAACAGATTGCGATGCAAATGCAGCGCGCTTTGTCAGGTCGGATGCCTTGCGAGTTTGTCTCGCTAAGCCGCGAATCCGCTCTGGCGGCTAGCAAAAATCAGCCCGACCTGTTCTTGATCGAAGCCGATGCCCAGCATCCAGAAGGCGCGTTGCAGATCGTTGCCGACCTGCGCGCGCGCCCGTCCACGCGCCATGCGTCGCTGGTCATTATCCTGCCCAAAGATGCGCAGCGCGTTGCAGCACAAGCCCTCGACCAGGGTGTGAACGAGGTGCTGAGCCATCCGATTGATATGGAAGAACTTGCCTTGCGTCTTGGTACGCAACTTCGCGCCAAACGCGGTGCAGACCAACGCCGGGCGGAGGTTGAGGCGGGCTTGCGCCTTGCGGTGATCGACCCGCTGACGGGGCTGTTTAATCGCCGTTATGCACTTAATCACATGGAAAATATCTCTGCCCGCGCGGCCAAGACCGGGCGCGATTTCGCGGTGATTATGCTGGATTTCGACCACTTTAAGCAGATCAACGATCAACATGGCCATGCGGTCGGCGATCAGGTTCTGGCCGAGGTGGCTATGCGCCTGCGCGAAAAGCTGCGCGCGATGGACCTTATCGCGCGACTAGGCGGAGAGGAGTTCTTGATCGTGCTACCTGATACCGGGCTTGGCCAAGCCGAGCGCATTGCCGAGCGGATGTGCCGCCTGATCGAGATGGCCCCGGTGATCTGCCCCGGACCCAATGGCACGCTCAAGGTAAGCGTTACGGTGAGCCTTGGTCTGGCAATGGGTGGGCCGCGACGGCGCGAGGCCGATCCTACGGTCCTGATCGAGCAAGCCGACCACGCGCTTTATGCCGCCAAAGCGGGTGGGCGCAATACGGTTCGGGTCGCGGTGGATGCGCCGCTTATGCTGAAATCTACGCAGGTCACTTTGCCACCGGCGCGCCCCGGTATGGCCGAGCGGAAAGCGGTCTAATCAATCGCCTTGGGGTGCACGCGGCGGGCGACCTTCACCGCGCCGTGGCCCACCACGCCTGACGCTCTCCTCAAGTCGGTCGGCGAATCTGGCCCGCTCGGACGCGTTGAGCGACAGCAAGTAGGTAACAATCGCCTCTTCGCCCAGACCCGCACGCGCCGCGTTGGCAGCCGAGATTTGCTCAAACGCCGCACGCAAATCGGGCTCCGAAAACGCGTCCGAGCGCAGTTGCGCCAAGATTGCCTCCATCGCCGTCCGGCCCATTTCGCGCGAGGTACCGAGCTGGCTTGCATCGGGCCGTAAAAGCCGCCGCATCATGCGCGCATCATCCGGCGTCATCGCGCGCAGAAATGGGTTTGGCCCGTCGATCCGCGCCGATTGCGGCCCGCCATCTTTGCGAAAATTCACCGCAGCTCCGGCCACCAGACCGATCACCGCAAGGTTTATCGCCAGCGACACAACCAGCGCGATTTTCATCCAACGCGGCGCGCGCGGGGGCAGGCCCTCGGGTGTCTGAGGTGTTGCATCACTCATTGCTTAGCCCTCCAACAGGCTGGAATCGAAGCTCCAGAAGACGTCTTCTAGGGCACTTGCGTCCCCCCCCAGCAGATTTGTGGTCAGGGTCGAGACCGCATCGGGCGGGCTGAGGCCAATGCCAAAGCCAACAACCAAAGCCGCCGTTAAACCACCCAGCGATGACCAGCCGCTAAAGCCCAGATCAAGCGTGAACCATCCACCGCCCTTGGCTGGCAACGGTGCGGCACGGACCGGAGCAGGCTGATGGGCCGCCGCGTCTGCCTCTATGCGGGCAAGCAGCGCGCCAGATACCGTCGGCGCCGCCTCGCGATCTTGCGCAAACATTGCCTCTAATTCCGCCTCTAGGGCAGGATCGAGGTCAAATTCATTTGGGTCAGTGTTCATCATCATACCCCAGATCGGTGCGGCGCGCGGCGAGGGCCGTGGCCAGGTTGCGTTTGCCCCGCGCGGTCAGACTTTCGACCGCCTCGGTGCTGATGTCCATGATCTGCGCAATCTCGGGATTGGTCAGACCTTCAAGGTGGCGCAAAACCACCGCTTCGCGTTGCCGGTCGGGCAGGCTTGCAAGTGCATCCTGCAAAGCCGTGCTGCGTGCTGCCTGCGTCAAGCGAACCTCGGCAGCGGGACCGGGATCGACAGGCTCGGCAATCGCATCAAGATCGATTGCGGCCCCCCCGCGCGATTTCTGCCGCCGCATCCGGTCCATGCACAAGTTGCGCGTGACCGTATAGAGCCAGGTTGAGACCTTCGCCTCATCCGCGCGCCAACCGGGTGCTGCCTTCCAAAGCCGCAACATCGCTTCTTGCGCGACATCCTCGGCCTCGGCCATGTCGCCCAACACGCGTGCGGCCAATCGCATGGCCATTGGCGTCAAGCGCAACGTCAGCACGCGCGCCGCAGTTGGGTCGCCCTCGGCATAAAGCCTTAGCAAATCCGCGTCACTGGCGGCATCAAGGGCGTCGAATGGCATGGTCATTGGTCTCTGGCGTATCCTCTCAGCGGCCCGAGGGCCAAAGAAATTTGCACATCCCGATCCCTGAAAGAGGGGAGGACCGGGATGTGCGAGCGGTAACACTTAGGACTTAGTTGTTACCGCGGGAACCACCGCGACGCTCGCCCAGTTCGGCCCGAGCGGTGTCAAACTCTTCTTGGCTGACGGTGCCGTCGTCGTTCTCGTCAAAGATGCGGAAGAACCGTGCGCCGGGATCGCCCCGTCCACCGCGCTCGTCCGCTGCGGCTTCCATTTCCGCCATCGACACAAGACCATCGCCATCGGTATCAGCCCGCGCGATCATGCGCTCGGCACCAGTTGTGCGACGCTCGTCCTCTTGGGCCTCAGCGCGGGCAACAAGCTCGTCGACCGACAACAGACCGTCGCCATTGGCATCAGCGGTTGTGAAGCGTGCGGCGGCTTGGCCTTCAAGCTCGGCCTGGGTCACGCTGCCATCGCCGTTCAGATCAAGCTGCTCAAAGTTCATGCCACCGCCGCGACGATCATCGCCGCCACGACCGGGGCCACCAGCGGCATATGCAGCGGCGGAGCCCATCAAAAGGGATGCGATCAGGGCGCTTGTCAGGAATGTGGTCTTTTTCATGGGTCTTCTCCTTGGTGAGGTTTTTCAACCGCCGCTCTCTGGCGGTCTCACAAAGTCAAACGAAGCGTGGTCGGATTTCTGTCGCGACCCTGCACATTTTTTTCACAAGGCCGTTCTGGCGAGACCTCTTGCGACAGGCTGACCCATGACAACCTGTCAGCGTTCCTTTGTGCTGGCGGGGGCGTAGGGTCGTCGTGCGAACAGAGCTGAAGGACCAGCAATGAATACCAATACGATTGCGACCGGTGAAGATCGGGTGGTCAAAACTGCTATGCTACGTGGATGGCGCAGACGCTGCCCACATTGCGGCGCGGGACCTTTGATGCGTGGCTATCTGGCCGTGCGTGACAGTTGTGCTGTGTGCGGCGAGGACTTGCATCATCACCGCGCCGATGACGGTCCGGCTTACCTGACCATCTTGATTGTCGGGCACCTTATGGCCCCTGGCCTGCATTGGACGTTTGTGACATTCCGCCCCGAGCCGATGACGCTGGCGACAATTTTTTCTGTCGGATGTGTCGTGTTGTCGATGTATTTGCTGCCCCGTCTGAAAGGGGCCATGATCGGCTACCAATGGGCGCGGCGGATGTACGGGTTTGGCGATAGCGCCTAAGCGCGCGCCCCAAGGACAGGAGCTTGGGCAGATGATCGACAAATCCGCACTCAGGGACGCCGCGACCGTTATTCTAGTGCGCGATGCCGGCGGAACCCCCTCGGTCTTGATGGGGCAACGCGGGGCGAATGCGGCCTTCATGCCCTCCAAATTCGTATTTCCCGGCGGCGCAGTGGACCCCGAGGATGCCCATGTGCCGATGGCACGCGATCCTGATGCGTTGACGGCATTGAAGCTGGCTATGCGTCCGGTGACGTCTGCCGCGCCCTCACCCAAGGCTTTGCTTGGCAGTGCTATCCGCGAGGTCTGGGAAGAAACCGGGCTGCGGATTGGGCGTGACGCGGACAGTGCGGATGCGGTTGGCCTCGGCGATAGCTGGCACCAATTCCTCGACACCGGGCACCTACCTGACCCCAGTGCGCTGCGCTTTTTCTTTCGCGCTGTGACGCCGCCGGGACGCCCGCGCCGCTTCGATGCCAGGTTCTTCATCGCCCCGGTTGAGGCATTGGCCGACGATCCTGACGACTTTTCCAAAGCCTCAGACGAGCTGAGCCACCTGCATTGGGTGTCCTTGGCCGAGGTGCGCTCGCTTGATCTGGCGTTCATTACCGAGGTTGTGCTGGCCGAGGTCAGCGCGAGCCTGCCCGAGTTGGCCGTACCCAAGCGTGTGCCGTTTGTGTTGAACGACGACACCAGCCGGATCGAGTGGCTTTAGGAATTTCCGGGCGAACACGGATGCTGGATTTATATGCACGCCCGCGAAATGCCCTAATACGGCATCGGGTGCGCTTTGTGGACCACGTTCAACGCATCCATCACCTCGACGCTCAGCGTGACTTCGGAAGATCCCAGCGCGATCTTAAGCTGCTCCATCGTGGTCGCCCCGAAGATCGCTGAGGTCATGAACGGGCGCGTCGCGCACCATGCCAGCGCCATCTGCGCCGGGTCTAGCTCGTGCGTGTCGGCCACCGCGCAATAGGCATCAACCGCGGCTTGCGCACGTGGCTCATACCGACCGCCGA
The DNA here is from genome assembly GCA_034111085.1 of Dinoroseobacter sp. Lineage (GTDB taxonomy): Bacteria > Pseudomonadota > Alphaproteobacteria > Rhodobacterales > Rhodobacteraceae > Dinoroseobacter. The sequence continues at coordinate 116,670 of JAWUXZ010000067.1, read as the reverse complement.
GGCTGGGTACGAGGTCTAGGCGCGAGCCTTTTGGCACTGCCCCACCACGATATTTCCCGGTTAGAAGGCCGACTGCAAGCGGCGAGAAAGACAGCAAGCCGATGTCTTCGTTCACGCTCGCCTCCGCCGCATCGGTGTCGAAAATTCGGCACATCAGCGAGTATTCGTTCTGGATCGAGGCGACGCGCGGCAGGTCTTTTTCCTCGGCGACCCTCGCCCATTGCGCCATGCCCCATGCACTTTCATTGGACAGCCCAATCGCGCGCATCTTGCCCGCGTCAATCAGCTTCCCGGCGGCGGTCAGAATGTCCTCAATTTCATCGCGCACCAGCTGTGCACTGTCGCGCCCCGAAGGATCGAAGGTCCAATACTGGCGGAACTGGAAGCTGCCCCGGTTCGGCCAATGCAACTGGTACAAATCGACATAGTCAGTCTGCAACCGCGCCAATGAACCCTCAAGCGCCTCGGTTAAACTTGCCCCGGTGATCCGCGCGCCACCACGGGTGTAACGCATGCCTTCGCCCGAGATTTTCGTCGCCAGAACGTAATCACCACGCTTGGCCTTATTGGCTGCGTTCCACGTCCCGATAATTTGTTCTGTCCCGCCAATCGTGTCCTGCGAGATTGGATTGACCGGATACATCTCGGCGGTATCGACGAAGTTGACCCCGTACTCAAAGGCGCGGTCCATCTGGCCATGCCCTTCGCTTTCCGAGTTTTGTGTGCCCCAAGTCATTGATCCAAGGCACAAATTCGTGACCTCAATCCCTGTGCGCCCCAATGGGTTCTTCTTCATGTCGCGTCCTTTTCATCCGTTGCCCGGTAATCTAAAGGCGCGTGCGCCAAGGGCAAGGCGGATCAGGCCAGCGCGTCCCGCAGACTGCGCAAATGGGTTGGCATATCATGTGCGCCGACCTCAGCCGCGCGGATCAGGCCGTCAAATTGCGCGGTCAGGGCTTGCACGCGTTCGGTGTCGCGAAACGCCAGGTAGTGCTTGCCCACATAGATCACCGCCAGCAGAGGGCCGAAGATGGTGATGGGCGCGGAATAGACCTGATGAGCGTCAAACAGAAACAGACGCAGGCGGGGATAGAGCTGGTCATGCATCTCCAGCAGCCAGTCGATTTGCGCCAAACGGGCGGCATAGGGCAGACCGCGCCAATAGCCCTCGCCGCGCGCGAAGGCCGAAAGATCATGGATCGGCATCGCAATCTCGTAATCCGAGCGGCTGGCCCGCATCCAATCGAGGCGAACTTCAGCCGCCTCAATCGCCTGATCCGGGCTGCGGTTGAACATCGAGGCATATTCCCAACGGTTCACGGCCTTGGTCTTCAACATATCCGGTAAGCTGGCGGGAACATGGCGAATTTTCAGACCGTCCGCTTCACGGTGCCACTTATATATGCCCTCATCGACCAGCGCGCGGGGGGCATCGGTCATGTCCATAGCGGCGGCGACGAGATCGCTGGCACGCTCTGGCCGGTCGGTCAGGCCCAGCAACCAATCGGCTGAAACCCCGAGCACGCGCGCCGCCTCGCCAACCACCTGCGCATTGGGCAGGCGTGCACCCACATCGCCCAGCAACTGCGACACGGTCGAGCGGTCCACGCCAATGTCGCGTGCAAAGCCAGCCCGGCTAAGTCCCTTTTCCGCAACGGCTTCTGTCAGGCGCACTCGGAACATCGCTGCACGCGTGCGCTTGTCTGTTTTTTCCACGTTTGTTTCGTTTTCTCTACAGTGTTGGATTTTATGTTTACCACATACCGTCTGATCCGGGCCCGAAGCAAGTGATACGGTCAGCGCAATCGCAGCTTTTGCGTTTCCGCTCATGAGGTAAATAATGCACGACAGGGCCCCTGCCCTCAGCCTAAGCACGTCCGTCGAGTGGCCGACTTTTGGTTTGATTATAGCAACTTACGGCGTCTGGGCTTGGTCCACGACCGCCCTCGCCGCGCTGTCATTACCCCTCGGGTTGATCGCGCTGACCCTTGCGTTGGTGCTGCACGCGTCGCTTACCCATGAGGTGATCCACGGCCACCCAACGCCTTGGACCGCGCTGAACGCGGCCATGATGCGTCCGGCGCTGGGGCTGGTCGTGCCCTACGGTCGGTTCCGCGACCAGCATCTGGCGCATCATCATGACGAAAACCTGACCGATCCCTATGATGACCCTGAGACGAATTTCATGGATCCGGTGGTCTGGACGCGCCTGTCCGCGCTGATACGGATAGTTCTGAGAGCCAATAACACCTTGTTAGGAAGGCTTTTATTGGGGCCGTTGCTGTCGTCGATGGTATTCGTAACCGAGGATGTGAAGGCGATTGCGCGCGGCGATACGCAGGTGCGGAACTCGTGGCTTGCCCAAGGTATCGCACTGATCCCGGTTGTGGTTTGGCTGGTGCTCGTCGCGGTGATGCCGCTTTGGGCCTACCTCGTGGCTGGATATTTGGCCATGTCGATCTTGCGCTTGCGCACGTTCCTTGAGCACCGCGCGCATGCCAACCCACGTGCCCGTACGGTGGTGATTGAGGATCGTGGTATCTTCGCATTTCTGTTTTTAAACAACAACTTCCACGTTGTTCACCATATGCACCCTCGAGTGGCGTGGTATAAATTACCGGCTCAATACGTGGCAAATCGTGCGCATTATCTCAGGCGCAATGATGGGTATCGATACGCGTCTTACTGGCAGGTGATCCGGGCCTATCTTCTGCGCCCCAAAGATCCTGTGCCGCATCCGCTGTGGACGCAAATCAAGCCGAGCGCGCTGTCGCAAACGCCGTTGCAGCCCGTGGACGTGATACGCAATCCGCTGCCCATGGCTCCGCAACCGCTTGTAAAGCCTGAAGGATAAATCTAGGACAGCTGCTTGGCGATCAGGTAGGACGCTGGAAGTGCTGCGATTGCACCCGCGACTGCGGCGACGATAATCGCGCGTGCATCAACATACCCCAAGACCAGAGCTGCCGTGACAGCGCCGCCCGCAAAGGCCGAGGCGACGATGGAATAGAGGATCGAGGTGAGGCGTAGCATAGGAGCGCTCCTTTCAGCGGTGCAGATGTTGACCAATATTTAAGACTAAGCGCGCTATGGGTCTTTGATCTGGAACAACTGCGCCTTCTCGTTTCGTTCCCCCCATCGCACGGTCGGTTCACACAATCTTGCAAGGTTCTGAACGAAACTCACACCTGTCTTGACAGTTTGTGAACCTTAGATAGGGGCCAGAATGACCCAATATGACGTGACGGCGGGAGACCGCGATTTTGAGGAATACAAGCCAACCCGGTCGCTGACGATGACGCAGCTGCGCCGCTCGCTTGCCGAACAGATCGAGCATGTGGCCAGCGGCGGCTTGGGCGTCATCTGCCACCGCTACGGGCGGCCTGCGGCGGTGCTGGTCAGCTTTGAGGCCTATGAGAGGATGATGGAGCTGGAGGAGTTCGAGTTCAAAGGCCCCTACGACCCGAAGACCGGGCACCGAATTGGGCGCGGGGCTTGGGCGACGATGCGGCGCATGCTGGGCTGGAAAATGTTCGAACCGCAGAAAGCGAAGCGGCGGTATGGGCCGTTATGCGAAGATACGGCGATGCGGGACGATGTGGGGGGCGGGAAGCGGTGGAGGTGAGGTTTCGTCTATAGTGGGGTTGTATATGTGTTTGGCGCGGGCGGGGAGCGTAGTGGCAGGATGAATCCTGCCTTACGAGTCCATCTTCAACGCACTGATAAACGCGCTTTGGGGAATCTCGACTTTCCCGAACTGGCGCATCTTCTTTTTACCCGCCTTCTGCTTCTCAAGCAGCTTCTTTTTCCGGGTCGCATCGCCCCCGTAGCATTTGGCGGTCACGTCTTTGCGCATCGCCGATAGGGTCTCGCGCGCGATGACGCGCCCCCCGATAGCGGCCTGGATTGGGATCTTGAACATGTGGCGCGGAATCAGCTCCTTGAGCTTCTCGCACATCGCCCGCCCACGCGCCTCGGCACGGTCGCGGTGGACCATCATCGACAGCGCATCAACCGGCTCGTCGTTCACAAGCACCTGCATTTTAACGAGGAAATCCTGCCGGTAACCGAGCATTTGGTAGTCAAAGCTCGCATACCCTTTGGTAACACTTTTCAGCCTATCATAGAAATCGAACACCACTTCATTCAGCGGGAGGTCGTAGACAACCATGGCGCGCGGCCCGGCATAGGTCAGGTCCATCTGGATCCCGCGCCGATCTTGGCAGAGCTTGAGCACATCACCGAGGTATTCATCTGGCACGAGGATTGTGGCCTTGATGCGCGGCTCCTCGACAAAATCTATGGTCGCGGGATCGGGCATGTCGGCGGGGTTGTGCAGCTCGGTCATCTCGCCGTCGCGGGCATAGACGTGATAGACCACGCTCGGCGCGGTGGTGATCAGGTCGATATCATATTCGCGCTCTATCCGGTCGCGGATCACCTCGAGGTGCAGCAAGCCAAGGAACCCACAGCGGAACCCGAAGCCGAGTGCTGCGGAGGTTTCCATCTCGGAGCTGAAGGAGGCGTCGTTTAGCGCAAGCTTCTCAATCGCGTCGCGCAGGTCCTCGAACAGGTTGCTGTCGACCGGGAACAGGCCGCAGAACACCACCGGTTGGGCGGGCTTGAAGCCGGGAAGCGCCGTCTCGCAGCCCTTCTTTTCGGTCGTGATCGTGTCGCCCACCCGAGTATCGCGCACCTGCTTGATGGAGGCGGTGAGGATGCCGATCTCGCCTGGTCCAAGCTCGGCGATATCGACCATCGCGGGCTTTAGGACGGCGAGTTTGTCGATCCCGTAGACGGCCCCGGTTTGCATCATCTTGATGCGGTCGCCCTTCTTCACGGACCCGTCGATGATGCGGACCATGACGACGACGCCGAGGTAGCTGTCATACCAGCTGTCAACCAGCATGGCCTTCAGGGGCGCGTTGCGCTCGCCCTTGGGCGCGGGCAACCGGGTGACGATGGCTTCCAGAACGTCGGGAATGCCGGCCCCGGTTTTAGCCGAGATGTGGACTGCGTTGGACGCATCGATGCCGATGACATCCTCGATCTGCTCGCAAACGCGCTCGGGCTCGGACGCGGGCAGGTCGATTTTGTTGAGGACCGGAACGATCTCGTGGTTGGCATCGATGGCTTGGTAGACATTTGCCAGCGTCTGCGCCTCGACCCCTTGGGTGGCGTCCACGACCAGCAGCGATCCCTCGACCGCGCGCATGGAGCGGCTGCCCTCATAGGCGAAATCGACGTGGCCGGGCGTGTCGATGAGGTTGAGGATATAGAGCTGGCCGTCCTTGGCGGGATACTCGATCCGCACGGAGTTGGCCGTGATGGTGATGCCGCGCTCGCGCTCGATATCCATGCTGTCGAGCAGCTGGGCTTTCATATCGCGTTCGGCGACCGTCCCGGTGAGTTGAATCAGCCGGTCGGCTAGGGTGGATTTGCCATGGTCGATATGGGCGACGATGGCGAAATTGCGGATGTTGGCGAGCTCGGTCATTCGCTTGATATGTAAGGGTTTGAGGGGTTGGTCAAGATGGGGTGAATGCACGAACGATTTTGAGGTGCATGACGTGCAACCAACATCCAAAACCGCCTCTATTCGCCGGACATGTCTTCAGCCTCCTGCGCCATGCCTTCGCGGGAGACATCATCGGTGGATTTGCCGTCCTTAATCTTGGGCGCAGTCTTCTTCCAAGCATTCAATTCCGAGCCGACTGTTCGGTAGAACTCTGGCACGATCATCTCCAGATCAACGATGAAATTCACGCGCTGCGCGAACCGCGCGCCCAAGCGGACGGAGGCAAACACATCAAACCCGTGCGGTGCCAAAGGACCACGACCTTCGGCGGCTAAGTCGGGGTTTGCACGCAATTCACTGACGGCATGCTGTGTTGGCTCGGCCCGACCGGGCCAGTGCAGCTGAACAAAGAGGTTTTCGGCATTTCTGTCTTCACCTGACGCAAAATCCAATTGACCCGTGCCTTTGTCGAGACGCGATCTTCCGGTGCGCGAAGGGTCATCCCAACATCAATGCAACGCCGCGCAATATCAGCAGTCACAACGAGAGGTGCTGCTGCATCTGGCACCTGTAGGGTAACGCAAAGCTGACGCGCCTCGCGGAGCAACGCCAATTCGTCTTTCTGACGCGCGGCAGGGTCGTCGCGGTGCTTGCGCGGCAACCGTTCTTCTACCGCCGTCTCAGTGAGGCGACTAAGGATCAGCGTCAAATCACGCGTTTCTTGGTGCCATGCTTCCAAAACCGCTGCGGCCTCAGTGGATTTTGCGGTAATTCCTCCGCCGCTAGAGACCAGCTTATTCAGATCGCCCCATTCAGCGGGCATGCGATCAAAACCTTTCACGCCCGCGCTTTCATGGGTGAGAAAGCGGCGCAACTCGTTCAGAAGCGTGCGTTGATCTGAGTCTTGGATATCGTCATTGCTGATCAGCAGATCAGCCGCAGTCAGCACCGTCATCCAAGACCAATGAAACACAGGTATTTTAGAGCGGCTTTTGCGCACGGCTTCTAAGGGATGACTGCTTGGGCTGGTCGCAAATTGATTGGAAATGGTGATAACGCAATCGATATCATTGTCTTTAGCCAATGCGCGGTAGCGCTCAATCTGATCGACATCAAGCTCGGCTGCCCCAATCTTTGCTTCTACGAGCGCGCGCCATTCTTTCTGGCCCCGTTTGACAACGAGCAAGCCATCAGGCCGGTCTTTGATGTTTCCAGTACTCTTGGCGCAAACCACTTCCGTGTAAGCATCAAGCGAGGCACGCGCGCCAATGCGCTGTCCCAGCGGGGCCAGAAGTGCCGCACCGAATTCTTCAACATAACAGAGGCATGCCAAAACGATAGAAGTTGTCCGGCCCTCTTTTGAGGTCGTAGACAAAACCGGAAACAAGCGCGCAGGCTCGCCTTGGATCAGAACATCGGGGAGCGTTTCCGCCATAGGTTTAGTCTCCTGAATTGATCGTCACTTCCACACTCCAATTCCAAGATAAGCAGGGAGTGGAGGTGTTGGGAAGAAAAAAGCGGCTGCGCTGGCTTATTCCAGAATGCCAAAGCTCCATTGAATTGGACCACAGCTTTCAGATCGATCTGCAAGTTCAGGCTTACAGTGTTGCCTGCAAATCCCTCCCGGCCTCCGACCCTTCGCGGCTGATTTGTTCCATGGGGTCGAATCCGGCACGCCACTCAGCCCTTGCCAACCCCTCCCCTCCCCCGCTAAACGCGTCTTTATGCAAAGCCTGTCGACATACCTCTTCGGCCTCCGACGACCGACACTTTACCGCGCCTAACCCGCGCTGGTCTCTTTGCTGTATCTGCCCCGCGCAGACCCCCTCTCTTGACAACCTCCTCATCGCACGCGCCAATCCGCGCTCAAAATCCCGTGAAGGACCACGCCCATGATCCCCTCGATCTTGCCGACGTATAATCGTGCCCCTCTGACCTTCGTTAGAGGCGAGGGCGCTTGGTTGATCGAGGCCGATGGCCGCCGTTTCCTCGACCTCGGCGCGGGCATTGCCGTGAACGCACTTGGCCACGCGCACCCGAAGCTGGTCGCGGCGTTGACTGAGCAGGCGGGCGCGCTTTGGCATACCTCGAACCTCTACCAGATCCCGGCCCAGCAGAAGCTCGCGGATCTGCTGGTCGAGCATACCTTTGCCGACACAGTCTTTTTCACCAATTCGGGAACCGAGGCGTGTGAGTTGGCGGTCAAGATGGCCCGCAAATACTGGTTCGACAAAGGCGAAGAGCGCTCGGAGATTATCACATTCGACGGCTCGTTCCATGGCCGCTCTAGCGCGGGAATCGCCGCTGCCGGATCTGAAAAGATGACGCGCGGCTTTGGCCCGCTGCTGCCGGGTTTCACGCACTTGCCATTTGGCGATCACGACGCTTTGCGCGCCGCACTCACCGACAAAACGGCGGCTGTTCTGGTCGAACCTATCCAAGGCGAAGGCGGCATCCGGGTTCTGCCTGACGCCTGCCTGAAGGGCCTGCGCGATTTGTGCGACGAGACCGGCACCCTGATGATCCTCGACGAGGTGCAATGCGGCGTCGGGCGCACGGGCAAGTTGTTTGCGCATGAATGGGCGGGCATCACGCCCGACATCATGATGGTCGCCAAGGGCATCGGCGGCGGCTTTCCCTTGGGCGCAGTATTGGCAACTGAAAACGCCGCAGGCGGCATGACGGCGGGCACCCACGGGTCGACCTATGGCGGCAATCCGCTGGGCTGTGCGGTCGGCTGCGCAGTGATGGAGACGGTCGCGGACCCTGCATTTTTGGCTGAGGTGAACCGCAAGGCGGCGCTGTTTCGCCAAGGGTTGGAGGGGCTTGTGGCCTCGCACCCGGCCGTGTTCGAGAGTGTGCGCGGCGCGGGGCTGATGCTGGGGCTGAAATGCGTGGTCGCGAACGCCGATGTGGTGGCAGCGGGCTATGCACAACACGTGCTGACGGTGCCTGCGGCTGATAATGTCGTGCGGGTTCTGCCGCCCTTGAATATCTCCGATGGGGAGTTGTCTGAGGCCGTCAAGCGGCTGGATGCGGCGGCCAATGCCTTACCGGTTTGAGCCATTAAAACGAGCGGATTACCCGATGATCCGTGACTGGCTCGCCAAACCGCATATTGGCGGTTGGTGGGGAACTGGTTGGGTGGAAACGGCCTTGATGGACGAGGATCGCGAAGGCGGCAAAGTCGATATGCGGATCGTGTGGCACGCCGAGACGAACCGCCCGTTTGCCTATGTGCAAGACTATGATGTGCGCGCTTGGCCCGCACCACAATATGCGGATTTGGCGGAGGGTGCGCGGGCGTTGGATATGTTTCTGGGCGACCCGGCCTATCTTGGCCAAGGTCATGCGAGTGCGTTCCTGCGCTTGCGTGCACACCAGTTGCTTGAGGCGGGCGCGCCGCTTGTTGCCGTGGACCCGGCACCTGAGAACACCCGCGCAGTTGCGACATATGCCAAGGCCGGGTTTGAGGGCACGCGGATCACCCCTTGCGAGGATGGCGACCCGGTGCGCATCATGCTGTTTAAACGACGAACTTAAGCGCCGCCCTGCCCGCTTTTTCTTGCCAAAACACTCATGGACCCCGCGGCCCATTAAGGACCCCAGATGACCGATTTCCTCGACATTCACCAAACCGACCCCGCTGCACTGCGCAGCATCATCGACATGGCAGCGCAGATGAAGGCGGCCCGCGCAGGCCAACCAAAGGGCACGCCGGACGCAGATCTGCCGCTCGCCAATCAAATGGTTGCGCTGATTTTCGAGAAGCCGTCGACCCGGACGCGCGTCTCGTTTGATGTGGGCGTGCGCCAGATGGGCGGACAAACCATGGTCTTGTCAGGCGCGGATATGCAGTTGGGTCACGGCGAGACGATTGCCGATACCGCGCGGGTTCTGTCGCGGTATGTGGACCTGATTATGATCCGCACGTTTGAAGAAGCAACGCTGCTGGAAATGGCGGAATATGCCACTGTTCCGGTCATCAACGGGCTGACCAACCGCACCCATCCTTGCCAGATTATGGCTGATATTCAAACGTTTGAAGAACACCGCGGCCCCATCAAGGGTAAGAAGGTTGTCTGGAGTGGTGACGGAAATAACGTCTTCGCCAGTTTCGCCCATGCCGCCAAGCAGTTCGATTTTGATCTGGTGTTCACCGGCCCAGAACCGCTTGATCCAGAACGCAGCCTCGACGGGCTTTATACGACCGAGCGCAACCCGCAGAGGGCTGTTGAGGGGGCCGATTTGATCGTCACTGATACTTGGGTTTCCATGCACGATCCGCAAAGCGCGCGCGAACGGCGCCACAAACAGTTGCGCGGCTATCAGGTAAATGCAGCGCTTATGGGCAAGGCAAAGAAAGATGCTTTGTTCATGCATTGCCTGCCCGCACACCGCGATGATGAGGCCACATCCGAGGTTATGGACAGCCCCCAGTCGGTGGTATTTGACGAGGCTGAGAACCGCTTGCACGCGCAAAAGGCGGTGATGCGGTGGTGTCTGGGGGTTTAACCAAGCACTCGAATTGACAGTGATTTTCGCAAGCGGTTCCGCTATATGTAGCGGGACGCTTGCCCGGAAGGTTGGACCTTAATGCTGCGTTTAGTTACTCTTGTTGTTGCTCTGACATTTGCGACCGCCGCCCTTGCTGAGGACAGCGCTGCGCCAAATATCACCTCCAAAAATGACTGGTCCCCCGACCGGGTTTATCTGACGTTCGGATCAAAGCACCTGAACATCGATCCCACTAATTTCGGGATCGCGTCTTGGAACGAGACCAATCCGGGTGTGATTTTTACTTGGGAAGATCGCGGCCGGCTGGGTCTTAATTATAGCCTCGGGGCGTTCCAGAACAGCTTTGCGGATCGGTCGCTATTTGCGAGCACTGGCAAAACTTGGGCTATTGGTGAGACGGATTTGCGCCTCGGCTTTGTCGTCGGCCTTGCTGATTACGGCCAAAACGCCCGCCTAATTGCCACCCAACTGGGCACCTCCGGCTGGATCGTGACCGGCGGCGCGCAGATCGAATACCGCAACCTGTTCTTGCAGTTGCAACCTGCCGGGCGACAAGTTGGCGGCGGATACGGCGCTGTGCTGGTCACGGGTGTTAGTTTCGCACTGGGCGAATAGCCAGCCACCACATGGTGCCCGATGGCTACCCCTTGGGATTTGGTGGCAAAGCGCATAAGTCTTGCCGCAACAGACATGCGGAGCGATAACATGGCAGATATTGGACTGATTGGACTGGGCACGATGGGCAGCGCGCTGGCGTTGAACATGGCCGAGAAGGGCAGCGATGTGGCGGTCTGGAACCGCTCGGGCGAACGCACAAAAGCGTTTATGGCAGAGGCGGGCGATTTGGCCCCACGCCTAAGCGCTCCGGAAGATTTGGAGGCGTTTGTTAAAGCCATCCGCTCGCCGCGCGCGATTGTTATTATGGTTAAGGCAGGCGGTCCGGTGCGGTCAGTCATCGACAGCCTCAAGCCGTTCCTCGATGAGGGCGATATCTTAATCGATGCGGGAAACGGTGATTTCAACGACACCCGCGCGACCGAGGCGGCACTCGCCAAAGACGGCCTCAACTTCATGGGCATCGGCGTATCGGGTGGCGAAGATGGTGCACGCCACGGCCCCTCGATCATGGCAGGCGGATCAGTGGCGGCTTGGACGCGCCTCAGCCCAATCCTGCGCGCCATTGCGGCCGATTATGAGGGGCAACCTTGTGCCGCGCATATCGGGCCTGATGGGGCCGGTCATTTCGTAAAGACCGTCCATAACGGCATTGAATACGCAGATATGCAAATGATCGCAGAAGTTTACGGGCTTCTGCGCCATATGAACGCCATGGCACCAGCGGCAATCGGAGCACAGTTCGAGACTTGGAATGAAGGCCCGCTGGCCAGCTATCTGGTCGAGATCACCGGCAAGGTTTTGCAAGCCACCGACCCAGCGACGGGCGCGGCAATGGTCGATGTGATCCTCGACAGCGCCGGCCAAAAGGGCACTGGACGCTGGACGGTGATTGAGGCGCTGAAGCTCGGCCAATCGGCCAATGTGATAGAGGCCGCAGTCGGCGCGCGCGCATGGTCAGCGGACAGGGACGTGCGCGGGTTGGGTGCGGCGCTGCTCGGCGACAGGATCGAAGCGCAACCGATCAAGGTTAACGATCTGGCAGAAGCACTGCTCAGCGCACGCATCCTTGCATACGCGCAAGGCTTCGCACTGATCGGGGCCGCGTCTGAGGAATTTGTGTGGGACGTGGACCGCGCTGAGGTTGCCGAGATTTGGCGCGCGGGCTGCATTATCCGCTCGGCGCTGCTGGACGAGATCGCGACTTCGACACGCGCAGGTTTGCCGGGAGATGCGCTTTACCTCGCCGACGGTTTGCGGATGCCATTGATGGCGGGCGTGCCAGCGCTGCGCCGCGTGGTCGCGAGCGCCGTCACCGCAGGCGTACCGGTGCCTGCATTGTCGGGCGCGCTGGCGTATCTCGACACAATGCGCCAGCCGCGCGGTTTTGCCGATCTGATCCAAGCGCAGCGCGATTTCTTCGGGGCGCACGGGTTCGGGCGCGTGGACGCAGAAGGTCAGCATCACGGGCCGTGGGGTGGTTTGGCCACCTCTTCTAGATAAAAATACTCATCTTTTTCGAGGCTTGGCACGTACCGTAGGTTCCGCCGCGCGTGGATCCTCGGGCCATGGATGCTTGGGGTATTGCCCGCGCATATCACGGCGCACATCCGCGTAAGCCCCGTCCCAGAACCCCGGCAAATCAGAGGTCACGGCGATGGGGCGGCGCGCGGGCGACAGCAGTGTCAGCTTCAAACCGACGGTCCCTTTCAGGATTGAGGGGTGGGTGGTTTGGCCGAAAAGCTCCTGCAACCGCACCTCGATCCCCGGCGGATCGCTGGCGTAATCGATCGCGGTGGTGTTGCCGAGGGGCGTGGTGAAGCGCGGCGGCATCAGTGCGTCAAGGCGGTGCTGACCGGCCCAGCCGAGGCGGTTTTGCAGCGCGGGCAGCAGGTCGAGTGCCGCGATGTCAGACGCCGAGCGCACCCCGGTGAGGGAGGGCGCGAGCCATTCCTCAAGTGTTTCCATCAGCGCATCAAGGTTAAGATCGGCGAGGTCAGGGTCCACCGCGCGCGCCTTTGCGGCCCGGTCGATGAGGCGCTGTGCTGCGGGCGCGAAACTCAGCCCCAGCTCGCGAATGCCCTCTAGCGTGGCCGCGACCAGGGCCTCCTCGGGCGCATCCCGCCACGCTTGATCGGCGAGGACCAACGCGCCCAAACGCTCTTGCCGTTTTGCTTGCACACGGCGGGTTCGTTTGTCCCACACGCAGGTTTCGACCCATGTGATTTGGTCGGCAAGTATGTCACGCAGCGCGCTTTCCGAGATCGCAAGTGCGGCCCTGATCTTCGCCTCTCGTGCGTCCCCATCAAGGTCCGCGGCGATCAGTAATCGCTGTCCTGCAAGCCCGTCGGACGGGTCCAGTTTTGCGCCTTTGCCGCCTGAAAGAAGGTAGCGCGGATCATCGCCCGGACGGCGCAGCGCAATCCGGTCTGGGTAGGCGAGCGCTAGCATTTGGTCTGCGCTGTAATGTGTCCCATCTCCTTTTGGGGCCGCGTCGCGCAGGCGTTTGGCCTCGCCTCGCAACTCGGCCACTGCCCCGCGTTGAGCATCGGGCACAGCACCGCCTTCCAGCAATTTCAAACGCTTGGAGAGATCGGCGCTGTGGCTCGGCAACGGACGACCGGACAGCAAGGCCGCTAGATTGGCAGCGCGTTTTCCTGCACTGCTGAGCATATGACCCAGTCTCGGGTGCAGCGGCAAACGCGCCAACACACGCCCATGCGCGGTGATGCGCCCGGCCCCGTCGAGCGCGCCCAGCATCTGGCACAGCGCTTGCGCCTCGCCCAGTGCAGCCTCAGGCGGCGGCGTCAGGAACGACAAATCGGACGCGGGTGTTCCCCATGCGGCCAGATCCAGCGCCAGCCCTGCCAAGTCGGCGCGGGCAATCTCGGGCGGCGCACTTGCGGGCAAAGCACCGTGTTGGCCGCGCGTCCACATGCGGTAGCAAATACCGGGTGCCACGCGACCTGCGCGCCCCTGTCGTTGCTCGGCCTCGGCACGGCTGACGGGCTCTGTCACCAGCCGCGTCATGCCCGATCCGGGGTCAAACGCCGGGCGCCGCGCACGCCCTGCATCGATCACAACGCGAATGTCAGGGATGGTTAACGACGTCTCTGCAATCGCCGTTGCCAGCACCAGTTTGCGCGCCTCGTCATTGGGACGCAGGGCGGCGCGTTGGGCTGCAAGCGGCAAGCCGCCATAGAGCGGTTGTAACGCCACGCCTTCGGGCAAGCGTTTCTCAAGTAGGTTACCGACGCGGCGGATTTCGCCGGCACCCGGCAAGAACACCAGCAGACCGCCTGCCGTTTCGCCCAGCGCTTGCATCACCAGATCGGCGGCGTCGCGGCATAGCGCATCGAAACGGTCGGCACCGGGGCCTCGGGGGCGGTCGAGATAGCGCGCCTGCACCGGGAATGCGCGGCCCTGCGCGGTTATGATCGGAGCGTCGCCAAGCAGGGCGGCGACGGGGGCGGCGTCCAGCGTGGCTGACATTACGATCAGGGCGAGGTCTGGGCGCAGGGTCGCGCGCGCCTCAAGCACCAACGCGAGACCGAGATCGGCCGTTAGGGCGCGTTCGTGGAACTCGTCGAAGATGACCGCACCGATGCTCGGCAGCTCAGGGTCGCTTTGCAACATGCGGGTCAGAATGCCCTCGGTGACGACCTCGATGCGGGTGTTCGGGCCGACCACTGTCTCGCCGCGCACCCGGTAGCCAACCGTTTCGCCCGTTTTTTCGCCCAGCATATGCGCCATCCGTTCGGCACTGGCGCGGGTGGCGACGCGGCGTGGCTCTAGCATCAGGATTTTGCCGTCTGACAACCCGGCCTCTAGCAATGCCAGCGGAACTTTGGTGGTTTTTCCGGCACCGGGCGGGGCTTGTAGAACCGCTTGGCCGTGATCGCGAATGGCTGCGACCAGTTCGGGCAGCACGACATCAATGGGAAGCGGCGGGCCTGCAACCATGGGCTTAGCGGCCGGTTGCGGTGTAGACGAGGATGCCGAGATATTCTTTGAGCGCCAAAGTCAGGCGATCTGTCTGGCCTAAGAAATCCCAGCCGAACCTTGGGGATTGCGCCTGAAAATCAACTGGATACGGCGTCAGGCCTGTCCAACCTGCGCGCTGAAAACTGCCCAGCGCGCGGTGCATGTGAAAGGCGGAGGTGACCAACAGATAGGTCCCGGTGGGATCGACAAGCTGCGCACTCAGACGTGCGTTCTCGGTGGTGTTACGCGAGGCGTGCTCTAGGATTATCTGGTCTTCGGGCACACCGAGCGCCGTGAATATCCGCGCAGCCACATCGGCACCGGATTTCGGAGCACCGATATCTGACAGCGCGCCAGCGCCCCCGGTGAACAAAACAAACGCGGCCGGGTTCGCTAAGGCCAGCGCCGCCCCATGCAATAGCCGGTCCCCCGCTGCGCCGATTTGGGCTTGGTTGTGCAGCAGTGTTCCGTGAATATCCTCGCCCCCGCCCAGCACGATGATGCCGTCAAACGAGGACGACTCGAGGATCACAGGATATCGCACCTCAAGACTTCGCAGCGCCCAATCGCCCAGCGGTAGGATCGACAGGCTGAGAAATATGGCCGCCGTCAATGCCGTCCAGCGCCGCGCCGATTTGATATTTGCCCGCATCGTTGCAATCAGCGCCAGCGCCAAGCCGAGCGCGACCCAGCTTTGCGGTTGCACCACCAGCCACACCAGTTTGCTGACCAGATTAAAGGCGAAATCCATCATGGCATCCTGCGGCGCAGGCTGGCGCGCCCAAAGGTGGTTTGCGTGTCGACGCGGGTGACGCGGTAGCTGCCGCTGGACAGGGCAGAATAGGTCAAGGTGAACGGAAAGCGCTGTTGGTCGGCCATCGCAGTGTCGGAGAATCCCTGTAGGCGGCGGTATTCGCCCACGCAGCGGATTTGGCCGTTCGCGAGGGCTTCGGGCTGGGTTAGCACGACCTGACTGCGCCGCGCCCCGTCAAACAGCTGAAGCGCCACATCGCACACCCCAGCCCCAGTTTGATCGCGCAACACCGCAAATATCGTGGTCATCACATCGACGGTGCCCGCTTGGCTGGCCGGATCAAGCCCGGTGGTCGTGCGTGGCGGCGCGTAGCCTTTTGGTTGCGGCACACGGCCCCTATAGCGCATCTCGGCTGAGAACTGCTCGCCTGCATCGCGCGCGCTTTCGCGGTAGAGGCGTGGCTGGAACTGCCCACCTCGGACGCGGCCTTGCACCTGTGCATCATAGGACACTTGCGACACTAAGCGTAGCAATCCCGTGGTGCGCAACTGACCGCTGGCGGCATACTGCCCCCCCTCGATATCGCCCGCGAAACTGATGGTGGCCGCGCGCACGCCCAGCAGGGTCACGTCGAAGATACCCTGCTCATTCGCCTGCGCGGAACTTGCGATTACCAGCCCCGAGAGTACCCCTAAAATACGTGATCTTATGGTCATGCCGCAGCCACCGCCTTTTTATCCAGCTTTCGCGCGCACTGGACATTACCCGCCCGCGCAAGGCAAGACGAAGACAGCTTCCTTGCTATGCGAAAGGCGCGTGCCGATGCCAGCCCCGCTTGACCTCGAAGACCTTGCCGCCCGTTTGCGTGTCGGCGAGCGGCGCGCCTTGGCCCGTGCGATTACGCTGGTGGAAAGCAGGCGCGTTGATCATCGCGCCCAGGCGATCACCCTACTGGACAGTTTGGCCGGCCATGGGCGTGAGGCGTTGCGCATTGGTATGTCGGGCACGCCGGGCGTCGGCAAATCGACCTTTATCGAGAGCTTTGGCCTGATGCTGACCGGGCTTGGCCTGCGCGTGGCCGTGCTGGCGGTGGACCCATCCTCGACGCGCTCAGGAGGCTCTATCCTGGGCGACAAGACGCGGATGGACCACCTCGCCCGCGATCCGAACGCCTTTATCCGCCCCTCGCCGAGCCAGACCGAGCTTGGCGGTGTCGGGCGGCGCTCGCGCGAGGCGGTGGCATTGTGCGAGGCGGCGGGCTTTGACGTGGTGCTGATCGAGACGGTGGGCGTGGGCCAGTCCGAGACCTTGGTGGCGCAGATGAGCGATCTGTTCATACTGCTGATGGCGCCGGCGGGCGGTGACGAGTTGCAGGGGGTCAAGCGCGGCATCATGGAGTCGGCCGATATGATCCTCGTGAACAAGGCCGATGGCGATCTCAAGCCCGCCGCGATGCGGACCTGTGCGGATTATGCAGGGGCGTTGCGGTTGTTGCGCAAGCGCATGGAAGACCCGGACGGATTTCCGAAGGCCATGACGGTATCGGCGTTGGAGGTCCAAGGCCTTGAGGCTGCGTGGGCCGAGATGCAGACGCTGGCATCTTGGCGCAAAGATGAGGGGCACTGGGCGAGGCGGCGGTCCGAGCAAGCGCGCGGGTGGTTCGAGGCAGAGGTGCGTGCCGGGTTGCTAGCGCGGTTGACGGCGGATCCAGCAGTTGCGGCGGAAGTGGCGCGGTTGGGCGAGGCTGTGGCAAGCGGTGAGCAAGCGCCGGGGGCGGCGGCGGCAGAGGTGTTGGGGCGGTTGGGGTAGTGGTGATGTTCCGGTTTACGGGGCGAAGTCGGCTTTGACGGCGGCTGGGCCAATGACCGCCTTCCGAGAACTGTCGTTTTTGGAAGGCTTTGCGGAACCAGCGAACGATAGCTTAGCTTCCGAAGAAAAGCAGGCTTGAACAAAGCAGCCAGATTATCCAGTGAGGTAGTCTCAGCAATGTTACCGACGGTTTCTTTAACCAAAGAACTTGTACGACCCACACAACGCCCCAAAGAAAATAAAGACCGCTCGCAAGCTGTAAGATCAGGCTTTCACCAGGTCCAAGGTCCCAAAACACAATCGCAAACAATAGCAGGGCTAAAGCGAGTAGATCGACGGCAAGCATCTGAAAAGCGCACATCGCCTGCACCCAAGATGCTACCAACCTGTCGTCTTCTTTTGGTGCTATAGTAGCTGTCTCACGAGTTCCGCCAAAGACATGCGCCACGAAGGCAATCAAGGTGATGATGGCGACGATTAAGACAGGAACATTCATAGGTTTATCTTCGATTTTTAGGTACCAGCGAAGCTAAACCTACTGCCCCACCTTTACCATCCAATTGGTAGAGCTGCGACACAAGGGCTCGAGACATCCAAGAACGTTCAAAACGCCCGTTTTTAGTACCTTCATTTACTGCCACAAACCCCGTTCGAAACCATATCAGTTGTTGAAGGTTTTTGCCTTTATCGTGATAGCGGTCCTTCGCTGCGTTGCAGAATTTCGGTAAGATGGGCTCTGACCAGACCTGCGCCTCAAACACATATACCTCCACCGCGCCCCTTCTCGGTCAGTCGGCAAACACGCCTCTCCACCAACTCAACCGACCTGCAGTGGTCGTCGCATACACATCTGGCGGCGGCTGAGGTTCTGGGACACCATGCAGACAGAACATTCATATAGAACAAGATGTGAACATGTAGTAAATGTTGGCTTCGTCTCGCTTAACCAATCGAAGGATTCCACGCATGCTCAAGTATACATACCCAGATGGAAGCCATTGCTATCGCGCAATCCATACGGCGCATGCTGTCTATACCAACGATGAAGGTAAACTTATCGCGCGCGCCGAAAAATCTGACCAATCAGGAATGTATGAGTTCGAGATAAAGGGCTTTGAAATACTTCAGTCAGGGATTTTTTATGAATAGAACCAGATTGTTACCAAGTCCCTAGAGCAGCCCTTCGCGGTATCATGATCGTCGCGCTCGGCCCCATCTATGCGCGCTTAAATATTGCTCACAGTTACCGTCACGGTCGTCGCATAAACATCTGGCGGCGCAATTGACTGCGCAGCGCTCGGCGAACCGGATAGGTTATCGGCCCTGCGACCGCTCCAGTCTTGGGGATCGAAGATCGCGCCGACACCGTAGCGGTGAACCCCGCGGTTGGCGTTGGAATGCGCGACGTTTCCGGCCACTGGCCCGCCCACAATCGCCCCGCCCGAGTTTATGCCCCCGCGCCCGCCACCACCCCCACCGCGACCCCGCCCGCGCCGGACCACACCCCCGGTTGGATCCCACGACACAATGTCGGTATCGCCAGCCATGCGCGCATCGCTGGACATATCGGTGTCCAGAAACAACTCGCCTGCGATGTAATTGCTGTTGTCAGACATGCCGACAAATTTGACCTTGGCGGTCCCGGTGACGCCCCACACCTCGTCGGGCGCAAGGGTAATGTTGTAGCCGGTATTGGCAGCGACAAAAAACTCTGCGCGACCATCTGGGCGGCTTAGGCCCGTGCCGTCTAGGTTGGCCTCGGTGATGTCGCTGGCGGTCATGTCCATGGTATTATCGGTCACAAACAGCAGGATCATCGGGTTGACCGTCAGGCGCACAATCAAGGGATTGTCCTTACCGGCAGCCAATGCGGCACTCGGAAGCATCATCGCGACGCCAAGCGCCGCGGGGGAAAAAATCGAGTTTAACATACAAAACATCAACTACAAATTGGTACGCACTGGCAGCACGTTGTGGGATCAAGCCCGTACTCTGGGCCTGCTTGGTTTTGCGTCGAAAAAGGGCGCAATTTCGGAAATAAGCCGGCAAATTTGTGGCAAATTAAGGAGAAATTGGGGCGCGGGAATATTGCCTCGATCAATTCCGGAGCCTTGCTGGCCCCGCCCCAACACCTACCTCACCAGCCCCTTCTCGGTCAGCTGGTACACACCCTTTTCCACCTTCTCGAACCACCCATAGTGATCATCGCGCATCATGGTTGTCGCGCGCTCCACCCCGGTCTCGGCCTTGACGTCTCGCCCCCGGCTGGCCCCGTGCTTGGCCAAATAGGATGCCACCCGCTCGCAGTCTTGGCGGTAGGCCGTCACAATTGCCCCGCGCGTCCCGCCCAGATTCGGATCACCCTCGCGGCGCGTGAATTCCCTCAGCAATCGCGCGCGGTTCCCCGTCGAAGCGCGCGGCGCGTCGGGACCGGGATCGCCATGCGCCTCGACCCGCCCGTCACCCAAGCGCACCGTCAGCAGACCGAGGCCCAAGCGGCGTGCTAACTTCAAATTCGCCCCAAGCCCTTTGTGAAACGCGCGCCCGGTCTTGCGCGGCACCGCAACATAGACGCTGTCTGATAGCGCCAAACGCTCGATCCCTTGATGGAAGAGCGCCAAGGAAAATTGGGTTTTCAGCTCGACAATGACCGGCGGCTCATCCCCGCGCACCGCCACCAGATCCGAGGCACCGATCTCGGCCTTGACCACGTAGCCTTGGGCTTCCAGATAGGCCTTGATCGGCAGGTATAGGTCGGTCTCAAGGATAGAGGTGCTGGACATGGCCCAGACCCTAGCCTGAGGCCCCCACCAGAGGAAAGAGGGCGACTTGGCGCTTGACGCCCCGAACTGATCAAGCTAGCAGACATCCTCAAGTTTCCGGATGGTGTCAGCACCATCTATTATCCCGTGAAAAACGGCCCATATTCGGGCCAGAGAATGATAGGAGCGAACCGATGTCGCGCCGCTGTGAATTGACGAGCAAGGGTGTAATGACTGGCAACAATGTCAGCCACGCCAAAAACCGGACCCGTCGCCGGTTTCTGCCGAACCTGAACGACGTTACCTTGATGTCCGAGTCCCTCGGACGTGGTTTCAAGTTGCGCATCTCGGCCTCGGCCCTGCGCACTGTGGACCACCGTGGTGGCCTCGACGCGTTCCTCGCCAAGGCGAAGGATGAGGAGCTGTCTGATAAGGCGCTCAAGATCAAAAAGAACATCGCGAAAGCTGCCGAGACCGCAGCCGTATAAGCGATTAGTTCGTTAGAATTTAAAGCACCCTGCCCTTCGCGGCGGGGTGTTTTCGTTTTGGGCAAACCTGTCGCAGCGACAGTTCGGCGTCCTAAAGTTATATCAGCGTATGGATTTTCTGCGCCGATTAATCGCCTCGACACTCGTGCTGAGCCTGCTGGCCACCAGCGGCGCTATGGCTGTCGCGCGTGGGTCTTCGGACGTGGGCGCCCTGATGGTGATCTGCACCGGGCAAACCTATACTGTTATGGAAATCGGCGCGGATGGCACCCCGATTGAGCGCGCACATATCTGTCCCGATTGCACGTTATCGCTGATCGTCTCGGTGGGCGCGCCTGCGATGCTGCCAAAGCCGCAAGTGCTTGCCCGCATCCTGAGCGCCACCGCACCAGCACAAACTGACCCGCGCACGCCGTTTCTGCGCGCCCATGCCCGAGGGCCCCCGACTTTGGTTTGAGACCACACTGATTTTCTCAAACCCAAATCGGAGACTTCAAATGTCCCTTCGCACATCCTTTATCTGTGGCACCGCCGCCGCCTTTTTCACCCTGCCTGCTGTGGCCTGCGAGAGCCATGAGCTGATCAAAAGCATACAAAACATGGCGCCCATGCAGATGCTGCAAAGCGCGTCCGACATGGACAACTCCACCCATGATATGCCCGCAATGTCTGAGGGTCCGATGGTCGTGATGGACGCCTATGCGCGTGCCTCGCGCCCCAACGCGCCCACGGGTGCGGCATTTATGCAAATTACGAACACCACCGATATGGCGGACCGGTTAATCGATGTGCGCTCAGACGTGGCGGCGCGGGTTCAGCTGCATACCCACATCGAAAATAGCGAGGGCGTCATGCGGATGACCCATGTCGAGGAGGGGTTTGAGGTTGCCGCAGGCGAAGTCTTGATGCTGGCGCGCGGCGGCAAACACGTGATGTTCATGGGCCTGTCGGAGAGCTTTCTGGAGGGCGGCATGGTGCCTATCACGCTGGTGTTTGAGAACGCGGGCGAGGTTGAAGTCATGGTGCCGGTTGACCTGATGCGGATGCCCGGTGAGGGCGCGCATGGGGCGATGAACCACGACAACGACAGCTAGGTTGATTGGGACTGCCCGGCCCTGTTGGTCGGGCGGCTCGCCCTTGCTAGCGCCAGATTACCAGCGTTGCGCCTGCACCGATCAGGCCAACACCGGCGAGTGCTTGCCATGTGATGGGACGATAACTCAGCCCGAACGCGCCAAACTGGTCAAACAGCAAGCTCGCGGTTAGCTGTCCGGCGATCACTGCCACGATATAGCCAGCTGCACCAAGGCGCGGCACGGCGGCGATGGATAGCAGCACCACGCAAATCCCCAGCACACCACCGACCCAAACCCACAGCGGCAAGGCCTTCACTTGCGCTGCGCTGGGAAGGCCCGTGCGCGTGGCCAGATGCAGCGTAACCAGCACCATGGTCGCCGTTGCAAATGCCAGCAGGGTCGTGTTCAGCGGATGGCTGAGGCCTTGGGTCATGCGGCTGTAGATCGGGCCTTGGGCGGCGATGATGATGCCCGCAAGCACGGCGAGGGCAACGGGAAGCAGGCTCATGTCAGCGGCTTGTGGAAATGGGGTGTCGAGAGTTTGGTGACGGACATTCGCGGCCTCAGATCAGAACGAGGGTGTAGTCGGCGGCGGCCTCAGGCGGGGTCTGGAACCGCGAGGGGCCGTGTAGGCGGTAGCGTAGGCAATCGCCGGGCGCGAGGTAGTGTACGATGTCCTGAAGGGTCAGTATCAGTGCGCCTTCGTGCAGGATCAGGTGGTGCTGTTGGCCGGGAACCGTGGGGGCTTTGTAGGCAATCGATTGGCCTGCAGGCAGATGGCCGCGCAACACTTCGCCAATCAGACCGTTGCCCGGGGGAGAGACGGTGCGGCGCTGAAATCCGGTCTCGGGATCGGTCCAGACGGCTTGGTCAGCCGCACGGATATGCGCGCCCGGAGCGTCTTCGACCTGCGCCAAAAGCCGTGAGATCGCAGTGCCATGGGCGGACGCCAAAGCGCCGAGCATGGAGGCTGTTGGGCTGGTTTCACCGTTCTCAAGCCGGGACAGCGTGGCGCGGCTGATCCCACTGGCGGCGGCGAGCGCGTCAAGGCTAAGGCCGCGCGCAAGCCGCAGGTCTTTGAGGTGGGTGGCAAGGCGGGTGGTTAGGGCGTCGCTCATATACGAGATATAATCTCATATATGAGCGACGTCAAGAAGCGTGCCGAGCGTGCAGCAGGACGATTTAGCTTATGACTTGATCGCGTGAATGCCCGTGGCGACGGTCTTGGCCCCTGCGATCATCCACGTATGCTCGGAGGCCACAAAGAACATCGTGAAGCCGTAGCGCTGCCAATCGGCGGCTTTCTCGGCGTTCGGTGTGAAGGTCATGTAGGTCTTGCCGTGGGTCTTTGCGGCGTGGCCGACGCTTTCAATCGCGGCCATCAGCTCAGGGCTGGACTGGTTGTCTTTGCCGTAGCCCACCGACAAATCAGCTGGCCCCAAAAACAGCCCGTCGATTCCTTTGGTTGAGGCGATACTATCGGCGTTCTGAACCCCCTCCACATCCTCGATCTGGGCAATCACAATCGTCTCTTTCTGCGATTTCTCCAGCAATTCCGGCATGCTGCGGGTCGTGTACCCAGCCCAGCGCGTCGATCCGGCATACCCACGCCCGCCCGGCCCGAACCGGCTGGCCTTGGCGATAGCAGCAGCGGTCTCGGCGTCGGTGACATGGGGCACAACGATGCCCGTCGCACCTGCATCGAGGGCTTGCAGAATGTCTTGGGGCTGCGCGCTTGGCACCCGCACAAGGATCGGAAAATCGAGCGCGCGCGCAACCGCAAGACACGCATCCATGCGCGCACGGTCAAATGGCGCATGCTCGGCATCGATGCACAGAAAATCGAGGCCCGTTTGGGAGAGAATCTCTATCATCTCGACCGACGGGGTTTTCAGGAACGTGCCAGCAAGCATATCGCCTGCGGCCATGCGGCTGCGTAGATTGGCCATGGGGCCCTCCGGAAAAAGATACCCGGACAAGTCAGCACGTTGTGCAAGCCTATGCAACCGGGGCGACTGTGGCGTTTGGATATTTGGACCATTTTGGATCAACGCGCTATGGAAGAGGTATGGACGGATTGCTCAAACACACCGATCGCGGGATCTATTGCGCGGCGGGAGATTTCTACATCGACCCGTGGCGACCGGTTGAGCGCGCATTGATCACCCACGCCCACTCTGACCATGCGCGCTGGGGGATGAAGCGCTACTTGGCGACGACAGGCACTGCGCCGGTGATGCGGCACCGCTTGGGCGAGATTGATGTGGACACGGTCGCCTATGGCGAGGTGCGGACGATCAACGGCGTGCAGGTTTCGTTCCACCCCGCGGGTCATGTACCGGGATCCGCTCAAATAAGGGTCGAGCATCGCGGCGAGGTTTGGGTTGCCTCAGGGGATTATAAGACGGAGGCCGACGGACTGTCTGAGCCGTTCGAACCCGTGCGCTGCCACGCGTTTATCAGCGAATGCACCTTCGGCTTACCGGTATTTCGGTGGCAGGCGCAGGCGCAAGTGGCCGCGCAGATCAACGATTGGTGGGCGGCAAACCGGGCCGAAGGGCGCGTGTCGATGCTGGGGGCCTATGCGCTGGGAAAGGCGCAAAGGTTGCTGAGCATGTTGGACGCGGGCAATGCGCCGATCTTGACCCACGGCGCTGTGGAGGCAACAAATGCGGTGCTACGTGGGCAAGGTTTGGTGTTGCCGGACACCGTCCATGTGACGGGCGAGACGGATGTGAAGTCCTATCCGGGGGCATTGGTGATTGCACCACCGAGCGCCCTAGGATCGGTCTGGGCCAAGAAGTTTGGGCCCGTGTCGAACGGCTTTGCCAGTGGCTGGATGCGGCTGCGCGGTGTGCGCCGGCGCAGGGCGATGGACAGGGGGTTTGTGGTCAGTGACCACGCTGATTGGGACGGGCTGAATGCGGCAATCAAGGCGACGGGGGCGGAGCGCGTCTTCGTAACCCACGGATATACTTCGGTGTTTCGCAAGTGGCTGGAAAGCCAAGGCTATGACGCGCGCATTGTCGAGACGGAGTTTGACGGCGATGATGCCGAGGAGACGAGCCCATGAGCATCCTTGACCGACTGGCACTATGGGAAGCGCGCTACCTGAAAAAACCGGTGCTCTGGGCCGTGCGAAATGGCCCGCTGCTGCGCCCTCTATTCGCGGCCTCTGTGCGCGCGACCGCGCGGATGCCGCGCAACGTTACGGTGACGCGAGAAGTGCTTGGCGGCGTGCCCGGACGCAAAGTCTGGCCGGGGGGGGCGTCTGAGGGTGTGCTGCTCTATTTGCATGGCGGCGGCTTTGTGATCGGCGGGTCGACCAGCCATTTGCCGTTGGCCGCACGATTGGCGCAGGCCTCAGGGTTGACGGTCTGGTTGCCCGATTACCGCCTAGCGCCCGAGCACCCGTTTCCCGCCGCACCCGAGGATTGCTTTGCCTGCTACCAAGCCTTGCTGGAAAAACTACCGCCCGAGAAGATTGCGGTGGCAGGCGACAGCGCTGGGGGCTGCTTGGCGTTGGCGCTGTTGCACCAATGTACGGCTTCCGGCGTGCCAATGCCGGGTGCAATTGCGTTGTTATCGCCCATCGGGGACACGACGGCCGAAGCCCAGCGCAAGATCATGGACGGCCCGCCTGATGCGCTGCTGTCGAAATCGTGGGGCAAGTGGGCGATTGACGGATACATGGGCGGGGCGGATCGAAGCGGTGCACGCGCCTCGCCGTTGCAAGCGCCTTTCACAGACCCTCCGCCAACGATCCTGCATTACGCGCAAGGCGAAAGTCTGACCGAGCAAAACGAGGCGATTGCGCAGGCATTGCGCGCGGGCGGTGCTCTGGTCGAGGTTGAAGCCTTCCCCGGCACCTTCCACGCGTTCCAGATCGGGGGACTGCCGATGGCAAGACGCTCAATTGCGCAGATCGGCGCATTTTTGGCAGGGTGCGTGGGGTGAAAGAATTCGCCGATCTGTTCACCGCTTTGGACCAAAGCACGCGCACCAGCGTGAAAGTGGACGCCCTGGCCGCGTATTTCGAGACCGCCAGCGAGGCTGACAAGCTGTGGACCATCGCCATTCTATCGGGCCGACGGCCAAAGCGAACCGTGACGACGACCTTACTGCGCGCATGGGCGGCCGAAAAAGCTGGCATTCCGCTATGGCTGTTCGAGGAGGCCTATCCGGTCGTCGGCGATCTGGCTGAGACGATTGCGCTGGTGTTGCCAGAGCCATCGGGGCGCGACGAGCGTGCACTTTCGGACTGGATCCCCTTGATCCGAGGCTTGGCCGCGATGGAAGAGCCCGCCCGCAAAACTGCGATCTTTGCAGCATGGGACGGGTTGGGGCAGACTGAGCGGCTAGTATTTAACAAGCTGATTACAGGCGGTTTTCGCGTCGGCGTAAGCCAAAAGTTTATGAACAGAGCGTTATCAAAAGCCACCGGCGTGCCCGAGGCCGAACTGGCGCACCGCCTTATGGGCAGCTGGACGCCGGACAGTGTGACCTTTGAGGGATTGGTGCTGACGCATGATCCGGAGGCCGACCTTTCCAAGCCCTATCCGTTCTATTTGGCCTACGGACTCGAGGACGGGCCGGAGGCTTTGGGCGTGTCTGAAGACTGGCAAGCCGAGTGGAAATGGGACGGCATTCGCGGCCATTTGATCCTGCGCGGGGGGCAGCACTTCGTGTGGTCTCGGGGCGAAGAATTGATGACGGATCGCTTCCCTGAATTGACGGTGTTGCGGGACTTCTTGCCGGATGGAACCGCCCTGGATGGAGAGTTGTTGGCGTGGGATGGCCCAGCAGACGCACCGCTGCCGTTCAACGCTTTGCAAAAACGCATTGGGCGCAAGACGGTGCCGAAAAAGCTGTTGGCTGAGGCCCCGGTGATCTTGCTGGCCTATGATTTGCTAGAGGTTGGCGGCGTTGATTACAGACAAAAACCGTTGGCCGAGCGGCGCGCAGCACTGGAAGCGCTGGCTGAGAGCGTGCCCGAAAATGCGCCCTTACGCGTGGCCCCGGCGATCTTGTTTACCGATTGGGACGCGCTGGCGGCCGTGCGTGACGGGTCGCGAGAGGCGCGCGCCGAGGGGCTAATGATCAAACGCCTCGCCTCGCCTTATCTAGCGGGCCGCAAAAAAGGCGATTGGTGGAAATGGAAGGTAGATCCGCTGAGCTTGGATGCGGTGATGATCTACGCCCAAGCCGGCCACGGGCGGCGCGCAACGCTGTTCACTGATTATACATTCGCCGTGTGGCATAAGGGGGCGTTGGTGCCGGTGACGAAGGCCTATTCGGGGCTGACGGACGCGGAATTCAAGGAGATCACGGCTTGGGTCAAGAAGAACACCGTCGAGCGGTTCGGCCCAGTGCGGTCTGTGCCGGGAGAGTTGGTGTTCGAGATAGCATTCGAAGGGATCGCCGAGAGCCCGCGCCACAAATCGGGCATCGCGCTGCGCTTTCCACGCATGGTGCGGTGGCGGCGCGACAAGCCTGCGAGCGAGGCCGACACGTTGGAAGGGGTGCGGGCTTTGCTGTAAGAGCCGCGCGCGCTTATACCTATAGGCCCAAAAGCGGAGGGCGATCTGGCTCAATGCGCCGTGATTTCGGTGCGTGCCGATCCCGACGAATGCCGCTTTGCTGGCTACCTAAATTCTTGATCCCATCAAAGGGAAATAGCCCAGCAACATGCAGTTGGGACGTCCGTGCTGGGGGGGGTGCCGGAGCGCGACGTGCAGAAGACCTGAACTCCTCGTCACCCGCCATGCCGCGCGACGTCACGGATAGTTTCGCCGCAACCCCTACCCCTTGCCCGCGCCCCGCCGTATGTCTTTGACAACACGCACCAGACAAAGGCCGTTTTCATGACCCCGTTCCCCCTGCCCTTCCCCGTTCGCGATGCCCAAACCGATGCCGGGGGCGAGCCGCTTGGCGATTTGCCATCGTGGAACCTCGACGATTTGTATGCGGGGCCCGATGCGCCTGAGTTGAAGCGCGACTGGGATTGGCTGGAGGAGGCATGTAACCGCTTTGCCACTGATTTTGAGGGAAAACTGGCGACGCTGGACGGCGCAGGGATGCTTGATTGCGTGCTGCGCTATGAGCGGATCGACAGCGTTGGCGGGCGCATCATGTCGTATGCGGGGCTGCGGTATTACCAAAACACCACCGATGCCGAGCGCGCTAAGTTTATGGCCGACGCCCAGGACAAGATTACGTCCTACACCACGCCGCTGGTGTTTTTCTCGCTTGAGATCAACCGGATCGAGGACGCGACCCTTGAGGCGATGTTCAATGGCAGCGACGATCTAACCCGCTACAAACCGATTTTCGACCGCCTGCGCGCGATGAAGCCGTACCAATTGTCTGACGAGTTGGAAAAGTTCCTGCACGACCAGTCCACCGTTGGCGCTGCCGCATGGAACCGCCTGTTTGACGAGACCATTGCGGGCCTCGAATTTGTCGTCGGCAGCGAGGTCATGGGGATCGAGGCGACGCTGAATAAGTTGTCTGATCAGGATCGCGATACCCGCGAAGCTGGTGCACGCGCGCTCTCGGATGTCTTCGGCGAAAACGTCAAAATCTTCGCACGCATCCACAACACGCTCGCCAAGGACAAAGAGATAGCCGATCGCTGGCGCGGCCTGCCCTCGCCGCAAACTGGCCGCCACCTGTCCAACCATGTCGAACCTGAGGTCGTCGAGGCATTGCGCGACGCCGTTGTTGCCGCCTACCCCAAGCTAAGTCACCGCTATTACAAGCTAAAAGCCAAATGGATGGGGCTGGAGACACTGCAAGTCTGGGACCGCAACGCGCCGCTGCCGCAAGCCGATAACCGTCTTGTCGGCTGGGACGAGGCGCGCAAAACGGTGCTTGATGCCTATGCAGATTTCGACCCCGAGATGGCGCGCATTGCCGAGCCGTTCTTTGACAAAGGCTGGATCGATGCAGGCGTAAAACCCGGCAAAGCCCCCGGCGCATTTGCGCATCCAACCGTGGCTGAGGTGCATCCTTATGTGATGCTCAACTACCTCGGAAAGCCGCGTGATGTCATGACATTGGCACATGAATTAGGCCACGGCGTGCATCAGGTGTTGGCGGCTGGACAGGGTGAATTGCTGTCTTCCACCCCGCTAACACTGGCAGAAACTGCATCGGTGTTCGGCGAAATGCTAACCTTCCGCAAACTGCTCGATGCGGCAGAAACAGTGGACGAAAAACGCACCATGCTCGCGGGTAAGGTGGAGGATATGATCAACACCGTCGTACGCCAGATCGCGTTTTACGATTTCGAATGCAAACTGCATGACGCGCGCCGCCAAGGCGAGCTAACCCCAGACGACATCAACGCGCTGTGGATGAGCGTTCAGGGCGAAAGCCTCGGCCCCGTGTTCGAGTTCATGGAGGGATACGAGACCTTCTGGGCCTACATTCCGCACTTCGTCCACTCGCCGTTCTACGTCTACGCCTATGCGTTCGGGGACGGCTTGGTTAATGCCTTGTACGCCGTCTATGCAGAGGGCGATCCCGAATTCCAGACCAAGTATTTCGACATGCTGAAGGCGGGCGGATCGATGCACCATTCGGAATTGCTCAAGCCGTTTGGGCTGGATGCAAGCGATCCGAAGTTCTGGGACAAAGGGCTGAGCATGATCTCAGGGTTTATTGACGAGCTGGAAGCGATGGAGGAGTGAGTGGTGGCAACCGGATCTAGATATGAACGCTGCGTTTGCAGCCTTCAAAACTTACGATCGAGACGGATAACTAAAGGGTTTTGAAAAGGCCCAAACGAGCTTTGTAGTAAACCCGAACAACAACCGCCTCTATCTTGGTAAGGTGAACTACGGGCTTGCGACAGGTTCTGGCAATATGTTTGCAACGGTTCAAGTGGAGGGCCAATTCAAGATGCCCCCCTCACCGCAATTGGCTGTCCTTCGACCCGCGCCGGTTGATCCCCGGTCGTGCCTTGAAGCCTGTATCGCGCTCACCCTGACACGCGACGCATAGCTTAACCCCCGCAAGTGCTATACGGCGGGCCTCGGGAATTGGCTCGTCGCACTCAGCGCAGTCGGCCAAACTGTCACCCAGCGGCCGCTTGCGCGCTTTCATCCGCGCCAGTTCATCGGCGATTGACGCCTCTATTTGTTCGCTAACCGCACCATCCCGGCTCCATCCGCCTGCCATGGGACACTCCTTCCGCAAAGCCAAATCATAGCGTCAGCAGGCATAAAACGCAAAGACACTGGTCTTTTCTTGCCTCAAATACCCAAATTCCGACACCTCTCAGGCGCACTAGGGGTTGCTTAACGCGCCCGGCTTTTGTCTGACTGAACACGGACGAGGAAGGAACGGCCCCTATGAGTGACGAGCAAAGCTATACTGCCAAACTGCGTATGCAGTGGCGCGACGAACGGTTTACCCGCGTGCGCGTGTATGAAATCTTATCGGTCAGCCAGAACCCCGAGGACCGCGTCAGCAAGGTCGCCGACACGTTTCTGATCGTGCTGATTGTGCTGAACGTGCTGGCGGTCATGCTGGAATCGGTGCCGTCGATCGGCGCGCCTTGGGCCACAGAGTTCTTCATATTTGAGGGCTTCTCGGTCACGATCTTTCTGACTGAATACATCCTGCGGGTCTGGTCCTGCATCGAGAGCGAGAAATGGGGCGAGATGGGCCCGATCAAAGGCCGTATTCGCTATGCGCTGTCGCCAATTGCGCTGACTGATTTGGTCGCGATCATCCCGTTTTTCATCATCCTTTCAGGCACCGACTTCTTCGACCTGCGCTTCTTGCGTATCCTGCGCCTGCGCCGCGCATTCAAACTGACACGCTACTCGCCCGACATGTCGATTGTGCTGGGCGTGCTGCGCGACGAGTTGCGGCTTCTGCTGGCGCTCGGATTTGTTCTACTACTGCTCGTCGTCATGGGATCAAGCTTCATTTTCGTACTGGAGGGGGCCGATACCGGGCCGTTCAGCTCTATCCCGGGCGCTATGGCGTGGTCGCTTAGGCATCTGACAACGCTGGGAAATACTGACTATTTGCCAACCAGCGAGGCGGGCAAGACCTTCGGAATGGTCCTTGGCATTGTCGGCGTTGTGGTGATCGCGATGATCTCGGGCATCTTCGCCAGTGGCTTCACCAACGCGCGCGAGAAACGCCACGCCTCCTTGCGCCGGTTTGTGAAAATCCAGTTGGTCCTCAACGAGGGCGAGTTGAACGAGGCTGCGATGAACGCGATCGCGCTGCAACGCAAACACCTCGGGTTCTCGGAACCTGACGCGCTGGAGATCATCAACGAGGCGCTGGAGGAGCAAGCTGGATTGGATTTGGTGGCACTGCGGGCACTGGCAAAACGCGATGATCGGATGTTGTTGGATGAGTAAGCGGAACATTTTTCGAACGGCGCGCTCGGGCTAGAAATCGAGAACGAGGGGGCAGTGATCTGAGACCTCTGGATCTCGGATCACGTCAAAGCTGTGCACCTCAATCGCCGCGTTCACCAGCATGTAGTCGGCGAATTTTCCGGGCTTTTTGTAGCTTGGAGTGCGTGCGGACATGTCGTGTTTGCCTGCCGGATCGCGCAGCCCGTGCATATGGGCCACGCTAATCGCCTGCCCAGCACTCTGGTCCCAAACGCGCAAGCCATGAGCACTACGCGACCGAGGGTGATCGCCGTAGCCAGCAGACCCGTAGATCCCGTGCACGAAACCTTGGGCCTGCGCGATGATCGTCAGCCGCTTATGGACGAAGGTTGCAAGGCCCCATTGCGAGGAGATGCACGTCTCGCCATCCCAGAGCACCCCTTGGGCCGCAGGGCAGAATACGGCGACGTGATCGGGAAGCGCGCGACAGATTTCGCGGAAAAAGTTAGCGCGCTGAGGCAGGACGTGATCGCCGTCCCGATAGGTCAGCCAATCGAGATCGGTCGAAGGGCTATGCACAACCTCTTGCAAACACACAATATCTGGCGCGGCCTCATGCAGGTAGGAGATCAGCGGCTGGCTCAGTTTGCCGCCCCAACCGTTTAGGCAGACGAGGCGGGTGATATCAGTCCAGCTCTGTCCACGGCCAAGGCTTCACGTTGCTAGCCGCTGTCTGGTAGCGCGCGGCTTTGGCGATCCAGATCCCCAGATCGGTTCCGAAATCGGCCAAACGCTCGTTCGGTTGGCTTTGGCTGAACACCATGATCACGAACTGGATCAGCGTCATCACGCCCAGAACGGTTTGAGCCAAGCTCATCATCACTGCGATGATCAACATGAACACCAACCGCATCAGCAGCGTGTCTTTCGCCGATGGTTCAAACTGTTCACCGTGAATGCGGCCGTCTACTCTATCATCGTCCATATCTGTCGCTTTCAGCTAGCAGCGGCAAAGGCCGCGTCGATCACCATTTGGCTGCCGCGCGAAAAGCTCAGCGGCACCGGATAGGATTGTCTGCTTCGCACGCTAGCGCAGAACGCTTCGACTTGCAGCACGTATTGGCGCACATCCGGGTAGCGCCATGTTTGCACCGAATGGTCTGGCCGCAGCAGGTCGATGCGGCCCTCGGCAAACACACCCGGATTGAACGGCGCTTGCAGCCGGATCATCCCTTGGGCCCCGTGAAACACCATTTCCTGATGACGCATCTGCGACAGGCCCGAGATGCAGGTAAACACCACATCCCCGAACATTCCGCGCAGTTCAGCCAAGGTGTCGACGCCGTTTTCCATGCGGATATGGGCGGTGATGCCTGATGGCTCTGCCCCCATTGCCAAGCGTGCGGCCCCGATCGGATAGATGCCCACATCGCGCAGACCGCCGCCGCCCATTCCCGCTTGCGCCCGGATGTTGGCAGCGTCCTCCAGCGTGAAGGTGAAAATACCTCGGATCATTTCCAGCTTGCCAACTGCGCCCTCGGCCAGCAGCGCGCGAACCTGCGCCCATTGTGGGTGATGGGCGGGCATGAAGGCCTCGGCGCACAGGCATCCGGTCTCGGCGGATACAGCGATCAGTCGGTCGATATCGGCCACGGACATGGCGATGGGCTTTTCCACAAGCGCTGCCTTGCCCGCACGCATCGCCTTTTCGGCCCAAGGCGCATGAAACGTGTTGGGCAGCGGAATATAGACCGCGTCGATGTCTGGATCAGCCAGCAGGGCATCATAGCTATCATGTACGCGCAGCTCAGGCGCAAAAGCCTGAAACGGTGCTGCTTTTTCAGGTGAGGATGTCGCGAGCGCGGCAAGCGTTGACCCATGCGCCGCATGGATCGCTGGCCCCATATGTTGGCGCGCAAACCGCGCCGCGCCCAAGATGCCCCATCTGATATCTGCCATAACCGTCCCCTTTTCACGCAGCTTGCCGCCGCGCGCGTCAAAAGAAAAGGGCGACCCGCAGGCCGCCCCTTCATTGTTCTTCAAATATCCGAACCGGCCACTTAAGCGTCCACAAGACCCTTTTCCGAGGCCAGTGCCCGCATCCGCGTTTGCAACTTTTCAAACGCGCGCACCTCGATCTGGCGGATGCGTTCACGGCTGACACTGTATTCGCCCGACAGCTGTTCGAGCGTCAGCGGGTTATCCATCAGGCGGCGCTTGGTAAGGATATCTTTTTCCCGGTCATTGAGCACCTCCATAGCGTTGGCAAGCAACTCGCGCCGCACGGTCATTTCGTCATGCTCGGCGTAATCGCTGGCCTGATTGGCATCGGTATCCTCAAGCCAATCTTGCCATTCGGTCGCCCCTTCGCCGTCCGAGCCGACGACCGCATTTAGCGACGCATCTCCGCCAGACATGCGGCGGTTCATGGAGATGACCTCTTTCTCGGTTACACTCAGATCACGCGCGATCCGGGCCACGTTCTCGGGGCGCAAATCACCCTCTTCCAGCGCGCCGATCTTATTTTTGGCTTTGCGCAGGTTGAAGAACAGCTTTTTCTGCGCACTGGTGGTGCCCAACTTCACGAGGCTCCAGGACCGCAGGATATATTCCTGGATCGAGGCGCGGATCCACCACATCGCATAAGTCGCAAGGCGGAAGCCCTTTTCGGGATCGAAGCGTTTGACGGCTTGCATAAGACCCACGTTGGCTTCCGAGATCACCTCGGCCTGCGGCAGCCCGTAACCCCGGTAGCCCATGGCAATTTTGGCGGCCAGGCGCAGGTGCGACGTGACCATCTGGTGTGCGGCACCGGTGTCTTCTTCTTCAACCCAAGCCTTAGCGAGCATGTATTCCTGCTCGGGCTCCAGCATTGGGAACCGGCGGATTTCCTGCATGTAGCGGTTGAGCCCGCCTTCCGGCGTCGGCGCGGGCAGATTTGCGTAATTGGCCATGACTATCCCCTCCATCGTATCTTTTCATGCGGCGTACCGCTTATGTTAATCAAGTTAAGATTGCGCTAACGGGATTTCAAGATGTACCCGTTTCGGTTTGTTCTTGAAGATAGAGCTAGGGGTGTTCTGTGCGCCTATAAAGATGTGCGACACATATCTCACGTGTCTGTGCGCTTATGAAATAGTTGATGGCCCGCGCGCAGCCTAGGTCGCAGGCACGCGCAACGCCTCCACCAAACTTGCCATATCGTCGGGTACGATCCCTGCGAACCGCATGTTTTCGCTCGTATCAGGATGCACGAACCCCAAGGTTGCTGCATGAAGCGCTTGGCGCGGAAACGCCGCCGCAGACGCACGCGCTGTCTCGCTGAGGGCTTTGACTGATAGCTTGCGTGCCCCCCCGTAGGTCGGATCGCCCAGCAGCCCGTGCCCGATCTTGGCCAGATGCACCCGGATTTGATGGGTACGCCCGGTCTCAAGCCAGCAGGTGACGCGCGCGAAGGTTGGGGGCACACCAAAGCTTTCCTCGATCCGCGCGCGGGTGACGGCGTGCCGCCCGCCGGGGATAATGTCCATCTTCTGGCGGTCGCCCCGGTGGCGCCCGATCGGGGCTGTTACGCGTAGCACACCGCCCGCCTCAAACCGCACGATGCTCTGGCCGGCAAGTCTGGGATCGGCCGCGTCAGGCACCCCGTAGCAGATGGCGGTATATTCACGCTCCACCGTGTGGGCCGCAAATTGGGCTGCAAGGCCTGCATGGGCTTTGTCGGTCTTTGCCACCACCAGCAGTCCGGTGGTTTCTTTATCAATCCGGTGCACGATCCCAGGACGTTTTGCGCCACCAATGCCCGATAGGCTGTCACCGCAATGGTACATCAGCGCATTGACCAAAGTGCCGGTCCATGAGCCCGGCGCTGGATGCACGACCATCCCGGTGGGCTTGTTGATCACGACCAGGCTGGCGTCCTCATAGACGATGTTGAGCGGGATATCCTCGGCCACCAGATCGACATCGACGGGCGCGCCTACGGTGATCTCGATCACATCGCCCGCAGTTACGGAGGCTTTGAGGCTGCTTAGGACCTCGCCTGCGCGACGCACGGCCCCTTCGGTGATCAGTTTGCCGAGCCGTGTGCGCGACAGTTGCGCTTCTTCTGGCACATCGCGAGCGAGTGCCTTATCCAGACGCGCGGGCGGGTCCTCGGTGATGACAACCTGCAAAACTTGTGCGGCGGAGGCGGTAGCGGACATGAACGACGACCCAATCCCAGAGGAGCTGCCAGTGCAGGAACCGCCTAATCTGCGCTTCCTACGTGTGTTGGTGACAGTGTTAACCATCACAATGATCGGCGGTTTGATAGCGGTCTTCTCAGTGATTGTCATCCGCTTCCCAAGCACAAGCGCGTCTTTGGCGCTGCCGAGCGAAATA
This sequence comes from Dinoroseobacter sp., assembly GCA_034111085.1. Lineage (GTDB taxonomy): Bacteria > Pseudomonadota > Alphaproteobacteria > Rhodobacterales > Rhodobacteraceae > Dinoroseobacter. Next base: position 81,398 of record JAWUXZ010000067.1, on the reverse strand, counting down.
GTGCTGCCCGATGGGGTCGAGGCGGAGGCCGTAACTTTGATGCGGGACCGGGTATTGGTGGTGTCAGGCGACGAGATTTTGGTCTTCAGTGCAGAGGGCACGCTGCTGCAAAGAGTGGTTTTGCAGAACTAGCACGCCGCGTTGAGTGTCCCTGATCCCTAACTTCCGATGAATGTAGGCGCTTTGCTGTCGTCTAGCTTTTCAATCCAGACCTCGAACCCGGTCAATTCGTGCTGCCCGAAGCTATGGGTCAATGGCACGTCGGCTGCATCGCGGCCCCGCCCGATCAGAACGCGCCCGAAGCGGGTGTCGTTGTTGCGCGGATCGAATGTCCACCACTGACCGCCCAGATAGACCTCCATCCAAGCCGCGAAATCCATCGCCGCATAGGGCGAGGGCTGGCCGACATCGCTGATATATCCGGTGCAATAGCGCGTCGGGATGTTCAGCGCGCGGCATAGGGCAACCGCCAAATGGGTGTAGTCGCGGCAAACGCCAACGCCCTCAGCCAAGGTTTCGACCGCCGTGCGGGTGGGACGGGAATGCTCGTAGCCGAAGCGCACGTGATTGTGGACAAAATCGCAGACCGCTTGGACGCGGCCCCATCCAAGTGGCGCGTCTTTAAACTGCGTCCACGCGAAATCCGACAGCGCGTCGCTTTCACAATAGCGGCTGGGCAATAAGAACGGCAGCGTGTCGGCGGGCAGATACTCGACCTGATGCTGCACCGCACCGAGTTCTACCGGATCGGACAAACCGTTATCGCGCAGAATACCATCGGTCGAGACGGTCATGCGCCCGGCCGGGGCCACAAGCCGGTTGCCCCAATTGCCGAAGCTGTCGCGGAACGCCTCTATTGGGACGGGCGGATCGCTGACCAGCAGATCGGGGCGCTCTAGATCGCTGGCCCGCGAGTAATGCACGTTCAGAAGCAGGATCATCGGGGTTGGCGCGGGCAGCTCAAACGTCAGCCGGCACCCAAGTCGCATTCTCATCATCATGCTCCGGCAAATCAGTTTTCAAGCGAAGGCGGATCGTCACACAGAACATGCGCCATGGCTAGGCCACACTGAGGATTTCGGTCCCCCAAGCGGGCACCAATTCGGTCGCAGGCCCGTGGCTGTGTGCGTGCAAGCAGTGGGCGAATATGGCGACGCCTGCGCCGGGTAGAACGGTGATGTGCAGGAGGACACCTCCGGGTTAGAGTGGCCGCAACTTAACCGCGCGAGGGACCATGACCACCCGTATCCTCTATGTCTGTCTGGGAAATATCTGCCGCTCGCCCACCGCCGAGGGGGTGCTGCGCGCCATGGCAGGCAACCGCGATCTGATGATCGACAGCGCCGGCACTGGCGGCTGGCATGTGGGCAATCCGCCTGATCCGAGGGCTGTGGCCGAGGCGCAGGGGCGCGGCATCGACATCTCGGGTCTGCGCGCTCGGCAGGTCACAGCCGATGATTTCCATGATTTCGATCATATTCTGGCGATGGATGGCAGCAATCTCGCGGCCCTAGAGCGGATGCGCCCCGAAGGATCTAATGCCGATCTGAGGCTGACGCTTAGCGACGCGCCGGGGATCACCGAACGCGATGTGCCGGACCCGTACTATGATGACGGGTTCCCGAAAGCCTATGCGATGATTGAGGCAGCAGCGGAAGGATTACTGAAGCGTCTTTAGAGCACTTTGAATTTGATTGACGACGAAAAAAAGCGAGTGCTCTACCCGCAATAAGTCTCTGCCGCAGCGCCGAACGCTCTGTAGCGGTCCCAGAACCGCCGATCTGATTGGCGCGAGGATTGACGCACCTCTTGGGCCTCATGGGGGTCGCTGAAAAAGCGCGCCGCCTTGCGTTGCTCGCCATTGCGCAGGGTTTGATCGGCTACCGACTGGATGCACCCGCATAGTCGCGGCGAGGCCGCCGAGCGGTCTGCGGTCAGGCAAGCGCGCTCAATCACACCAGACTGGGCTGGCATGGTTATGGCGATCACAAAGAGGGTAGAAAGAAGGGCATGTTTCATAGGGCTGCTCGCGATTATGTCTGTCGCTTATTGTTTCCCCACATTATGCCGCAAGTGATCCGGCTTTGCAATTCAGGTGCGCGTGATGGCCCTGCCCCTCGATATCCCCAACAGGCCCGCCTATGCGGTGGGTGCGATGCTGTTGGCGACTGCGTTCATTGCGGCGACGACCTTGCTGGCCAAAGCGCTGGGAACGAACGCCTTGGGCGAGCCGCTGCATCCCTTTCAGGTCAGCCATGGGCGGTTCTTGTTTGCGGCAATCGCGATTGGGCTGGTGGCCTTGGTGCTGCGCCCGAAGATTATCGAGCCGAACCTGCGCCTGCACATCATTCGCTGCGTCTTTGGGTGGGCGGGCGTCAGCCTGATGTTCGCCGCCGCCGCCCGTATCCCATTGTCAGATGCCACCGCGATCAGCTTTCTGAACCCGGTCTTTGCCATGATGCTGGCGATCCCGCTGCTGGGCGAAAAGGTCGGCCCGTGGCGGTGGGCGGCGGCGGGGATTGCTTTGGTGGGCGCGCTGGTGCTGCTGCGACCCGGACCAGACAGCTTTCAGGTGGCGGCTTTGCTGGCACTGGGGGCGGCAATGATGATGGGGGTGGAAGTTATCTGCATCAAGCGGCTGGCGCGGATGGAGGGTCCATTTCAGATCCTGATCATCAACAACGCGATCGGCCTGTGCATCGCGACTGTTGCGGTGCTGGCGGTTTGGCAGCCACCGAACCCGGCGCAATGGGGGGCTTTGGCTGCTTTGGGCGTGCTCATGGCCTGCGCGCAAACGTGTTTCTTGCAGGCGATGCGCTTTGCTGATGCGACGCTGACCTTGCCGATGACCTATGCAACCTTGGTGTTTGCGGCCTTGTACGATGCGTGGCTGTTCGGGGTTATCCCGGACGCGGTGTCGGTGCTGGGGGCGGCGATTATCGTAAGTGGTGCAGCACTATTGGCGTGGCGCGAAGCGTTGCGGCGCGCCCCTAGGCCTTCAACCGATACCCAATCTTAAACCAGTACCAACACAGCGCGATCACCGCACCTGTCGCCACCAAGCATACTCCGAGCCCCAACCAGGGCGAGCTGTCGGACGTGCCGATGAAGCCGTAGCGCGCGCCATCGATCAGGTAGAAAACCGGATTCATATGGGTCAGGGTCTGCATCCAGCCCGGCAAGCCCTCGATGGAATAGAAGGTGCCCGACAGAAAGCTCAGCGGCACGATGATGAAATTCGTGACCGCTGCCATCTGGTCGAACTTCTCGGCAAATATTGCAGCGATAATGCCCAAGCCACCTAGAAACGCAGCGCCAAGCGTCGCAAACACCAGCACCCAAAGCGGGTACGCGACGCTGATGCCCAGCACGAGGATCAGGGCTACCGTAATCGTCACCGCAACAATCAATCCGCGCAGGATGCCGCCTGCGAGGTATCCCGTGACCAACTCGCCCGCGGACAAGGGCGGCATCAGCGTATCGACGATATTGCCTTGGACCTTCGAGATCACGATCGACGAGGATGTATTAGCGAAACTGTTCTGGATCACCGTCATCATCAGGATACCGGGGGCGAGAAATTCTATGAATGGCACGCCCATCACATCGCCGCGCCTTGGCCCAATCGCCAGCGCGAAAACGGTTAGAAACAGGCCCGCTGTGACCAAGGGTGCCGCAAGGGTTTGGGTCCAGACGGTCAGGAAGCGGCGGGTCTCACGCTCGATCAGGGTTTGCAGTCCCAGCCAGTTTACGCGCCCAAAGCGACGCACACCCATGCCCGTGATATCTGTCATTGCGCGTCTCCTGTTCGGCGCTCCTTGTATCCGGCATATCGATGGTTACAATAGGGGGCTGATATTTGACCGCCGCACCAAGGGCCGGGACACCCCCGGTCTTTGTCGTTTGCGCCGCTTGCTATGAGGACAGTGCCGATGTCGTGGACCGACGAGCGTGTAGAGACCCTGAAAACCATGTGGGGTGAGGGCAAAAGCGCGAGCCAAATCGCCAAGGAATTAGGCGGCGTGACGCGCAATGCCGTGATCGGCAAAGTGCACCGCTTGGGTCTGTCGAATCGCAATGGCGGGGGCGGCTCTGGGGCCGCAGCAAAAGCTGAGCCCAAAGAGAAGGCCGCGGCCCCCACGCCGAAGCCCGCCGCACCGAAGCCCGCGCCCGAGCCGACACCCCAGCCTGCCGCCGCCGCTCCGATTCCTGCGCCGTCGGCACCTGTGCCGTTCCGCAAGTTGATTGTGCCTGCGGGTCAGCCGCTGCCGCCACAACCCTCGATCAACGAGATCAGCCCGGAGGCGCTCGCGAAGGTCTCTGAGGTTGAGAAAAAGGCGTTGCGGCTGAACTTGATGCAGCTGACCGAGCGGACTTGTAAATGGCCTGTTGGTGATCCGGCGACCGATGATTTCTGGTTCTGCGGTCTGCCCTCGCAAACGGGCAAGCCTTACTGCGAGGCGCATGTGGGCGTGGCGTTCCAACCTATGAGCGCGCGCCGGGATCGGCGTCGCTAAGCGATACGACTGCGCAGCAGTTTTGGGGCCGGCCGGGATCAACCCGGTCGGCCTTTTTCATGATCTCGTCCGTCATACCATCTTGAGGGTTAGGGGAAGCGTTGCCCCTTACCAAAGACTGCGAGCCTAGCTGCCGAGTGACCCAAGCGGTTGAACGCCGCCCGCAGGTGAAGCTTTGCGGTCAGATATTCTGCGCGGGCGTTAAGGCTTTGTCCGGCCGCCGCGCGTAGGGTGTTGCATAATATACCCGACCTCGATGCAAGGCGCGCCTTGGAACACGGTCGCAACTTTGTGGCGCCCCGGCAGGCCAAGACGGTCTGTCAGGTGGATGGAAGGGAGATTGCGTGCATCTGAATACGTCACAATCCGAGCCGCCGTGCTGCGCGTCCAAACCAGCCGGATCGCCAGCGCCAATGCGCGTGTTGCATGACCGCGCCTTTGGGCAGTGCGCGCGAGGGTTATGCCGATCTCGACCCGGTGGCCGTCCTCGGACGTGCCCAGCCCCATATCCCCCAGCAAACGCTGCGGCGCATGGGGGTCCACGATGCCGATTTGGCACCAGTCGCCGAGCGGAAATAGCTGGGCTGTTTGCATAGCGCCCAAGAAGCGGCGCGCACCCGTTGCATCCATCTGCGACCAACCTTGATGGCGCGCCACGATCCGGTCGCGGCGGTAGGCGAGAAAGGCTTGGGTATCACTAGGCGACAGGCCGCGCAGCATCGTGCTGCCACGAATGCCCAGCACGCGTATCACACCCGCCCCAGCAAGTCCCACCGATTGCCGAATGGATCTCGGAAGATAGCGACGGAGCCATATATCTCATGGCGAGGCTGCTCCTCGAAATGCACACCTGCGGCGACGAACGCGGCATGATCGCGGGCGAAATCTGCGCTCTCTAGGAAGAACCCGACGCGGCCTCCTGTTTGGTTGCCAACGGACGCCGCTTGCGGCTCGTTCACCGCGCGCGCCAGCAAGATCGAGGTGCCACCGCCCGAGGGCCGTACCATCACCCAGCGTTTGCCACCGCCTTGATCGGTGTCCTCGACCAATTCAAAGCCCAGCTTGCCGACGTAGAAGTCGATCCCGGCATCATAGTCCGGCACGAGAAGTGCGAAGGCCCCGATTTGCATCAGTTGTTACCGCCCAAAAGCCGTCCGAGACCTTCGCGCAACTGGTCCTCCACCTGCCCCCGCAACTCGTCGGCTTGCTGATCCACCCGGTCGCGCACCGCCTGTTCGACATTGCCGTCAGCGGCCCCCACATTGACGCCCAACTCGCGCTGCAACGCTTCTTCGGCCTGTTCGCGCACTTGGCGTTCCAACGCTTCACGCTCCGCGGCGAGGTTTTGGTTCACCAAGGCCTCCAGATCAGGCCGGAAGCTGAGATCGCTCCATGGTCCCTCGATAATCACTGGAATTGCGATGCCCGCCCCGCCCGTCTGGGCCACCGGGGTGAAGCGGTAGTTCATTGTTTGCGCACCTATATCGACCGTGCCCTGCCCGCTTGCATTGACCAACGGCGCGTTAAACAGCAGGTCGGAATTGCTGGCCACACCGTTTGCGATGCTGGCAGTGGCGGTGATGGCGTCGAACACGGTCTTCGAGCCCTCGCCCCGGAATGACGCATCGAAATTGCGCAACATGCCCGCGAGGTCGAGGCCAAGCACCTCCCCCTGCCCGATGTTGACCGACGCATTGCCCGACAGCGAGCGCATCAGCGCGTCCATCGAATTGCCCACCGCCAAATATTGCAGTCCGACATTGGCGGTCCCGATCAGGCGATCTTGATCAGCGAGGTCCTGCAGAAGCGGCTGCATCGCAACCCCATTGGCGCGGATATTTCCACCCAGCGAAAGCCCGCCGCGCCCGTTGACCACCAGCTCGCCGGTGATCGCGCCCTCATAGGCAGACACTTGGCGCAGGGTCGTCACAAGGCGCGAACGGTCCAGCACGGTGGCGATATCCAGCGCGCCCAACCTCACGATCCCGAGGTTCAGCGACTGCGCGGTCAGCGCGATATTGGCATTGGCGGCGGCCATTCCAGAAACGTCGATATTCGTTCTAGGCCAACCACTTGAAGTCACGGCAGGCGCGGTGCTGCCGCTGGTTGACGCTGTGCCACCGGAAATCAGCGACGAGAAATCAAGCGCGCCGCCCGTGATCCGCGCAGTTAGGTTCAGCGGCGTGTCGAGCGCGAGGTCAGCCTCAAGTCCGAGCGCATTACCGCCAAACGTGGCCGTCGCACCGCGCACGAATACGCGGCCCGCACCTTCAGGCGTCAGGGTCACGTTGCCCGCAAAGGCCAGATCGCGGCCCAGATTGCCGGGCAGGCTTGGGGCGGGTTGGCCGATCAGATTGAAAACCGGATCAAGTCGTGGCGCTTGCAGCTGCACAGCCCCGTCCAGCGTCAACGGCGTCAGGCCCGCGCGCCCGTCGAAGGACACCTCGACCCCGCCGACATTTGCGGCCAGCGCGATGGCTTCCACTTGGCCCGCTATCAGCCGGTTGAGGTCGCCGGAATTGGCATCAAAACTAAGGGCTTGGCCGTTGACCACCGCGTCGCCAGACAGCTGCGCTTGGCCGCTGCCTCCGTCCAATGCGACGTTCAGATTAAGGCCCGTAACCGAAACCGATTGGCCGCTAACCGCATCGTTGAACTGGATTGAGGCGCCGCTGAGCACACCGCGCGCGAGGCTGATACGGGGCAATCCACCGGAAGATGCCGCGGGCGTTTGGGTGGTATCGGTCGCGCTGACGGCGGTTGGCGCGCTCGCTGTCTGGAACTCCCAATTGGCGCGGCCATCGGCGCGGCGCTCTAGCAGGACGCGGGGGGCGGTGATGACCACCTCCTCAATCTCGATATTGCCGGACAGAAGCCGGATCAGCTGCACCCCAATCGATAATTTATCAGCCGTGAGCATCGGCCCCGCGTTTGACCAGTCGGCGTTGGCAAGGCTGATCCCGCCGGCACGCACGCCGAGCACCGGGTAGATCGTTGGGCTGACATCACCCGAGATCGTTAGCACGCGGCCCGTGGCGGCGGTGAACTGGTCGGTGACAATACGGGCAATCCGCTCGGACGGGATGATGAACAGGGCCGCGACGGCGAGCATAATGACCGCGACGATCACGCCTAAGAGTCTGAATATCCACCGCATGCTGCGCCCCTTTGTTGTGTTGCATTGATCCTATCAGCGCGCGGCCTGCGTCAAAAGTGGGAAAACGAACCCGCGCGCTGCAAGAACGGTCGGGGGGCGTTCCTGAGCATCGACCTAGACGGGGGGCTCATGCGCTTAGACGTGTGCGACCTTCGGGATGCGGGCCGAGGCAGACGTGGCAAGATATCATCGAGAAAGTTCGGCTTGGGGAATGTCAGCTCACCTCAGTTGCGGCGTCTTTTTGCGTTCTTAACGAGCGAAGTTTGGCCCATGTTTGCCCCGACAATGCCATCCATTTTTGACCGTTAGCTTTCGTCAAGAAACTTGGCAGGTTCGAATCATCACAGATAATCTTCGAAAATGGCCGATTTCTGCATGGCAGATGTTGCAAACCTCTGATCGCGCGAACCGTATTCTACCGAATCAGTCAGCAAAACTTAATCAGGCAACACCGAAAGTAGGGTCAGGCCAATGAAACGTAATTCTCGGAATTCCTATTTCTGGCCCACTCTGACTGTGTCGGCCTTGGCTCTTGGCCTTCTTGCCCCAACTGCGTTGCATGCAGGTTTTGTGACCCTCCCTGAGCAAATATGCTCGTCGACGACCAATACTGTTCTTACTCTAAATAACCTCACAGTTTTGGTGTCTGAGGGCGATGTCTTGACCGCTACAGCTGGGGCGGTAGTCCAAGGATCAAATCCTCATTTCACTCCATATTCCGGTGCAGATCACGGGCTGCTCAAGACTGTGTTTCCATCCACCAACGAGAGCTATACGGCACCCAATGGGGTAACGGACGTTCGCATTTTTGCTCATTTCGTCAGTTTGACAATTTCGTGCATCGCCGCAGCGACCGGCGCTGGCGCTGGCCTGGTGACCTGGTGACCACCGGAAGCGTCATCGGAGCCAACAGCCAGACCAATGCCACCCGCACGGATATTTCCAACAACACTCAAAACCGATTGAACGGCGGCGGCGGCAACACGGCCACCTGTAACTCGGTCTTCCTTTCCACCCAGAACCTACCCGGCGCGCAAAGCCAGTTTGGCCAACATGAGTGGAACGCTTGGGTCTCGCTCGAGGGGCGCACCGATATCCAAAACGCCACGCAACGAACAGAAATCACCTCGGTCGCGCTGGGGGTCTACTTTGCCAAACGGGCCCAGAGCGATCTGTTCCTTGACGGCTTCATCTCGGTTGCGCGGCCGGAGTACCAAACCCAAGGCACGGCCTTCAGCTCCAGCCGAACCTCGGCCTCGTTGACCCTGACGGGCAACTATAGGGGCGGTGCTTGGAACGTGACGCCGTTCGGCAAGTTCGGTGCCTATAGCGAGCAACAGCCAGCCTATACGGGCACCGGGGGTGCGGTTGCGGCCAATGACATCACCAACATCTCGCTGGCGCTTGGCGCGAAGGTTGAGCCGGTTGCACCGATGGCAAGTGGGATTTTGCCCTATATCAGCCTCGGGTTGGATTACGGGGCCAACACAAGCACCATTGCCGGGACCAGCGCCTTCTTCTCCCCCCGGATCGGTGTCGGAGGCGGCATGGACATCGCAAGCGGCTATCTGAGCGTAGATCTGGACGCAGGCAAAGTGCAGGAGGGCGTGCGCGATCTGGGGCTGCGAGCAACGTACGAATTCAGCTTCTAGGCTGCATTTTGCGATGTGCTGAGATTGGGCCCTGCTGGGCCCTTTTTCGTGGGGTCTTCCCGTGCGCGACTGGCGCAGCTATAGGGTCGGCATGGCACAGAACCCTCCCTCGCTTCGCCCGGACATCGCGCCGAGAATCCAGACGCGCGACACACCGCGCCCCGGTCAGCCGACAATTGGCATGGTCTCGCTTGGCTGTCCCAAAGCGTTGGTCGATAGCGAGCGGATCCTGACGAAACTACGGGCCGAGGGCTATGCGATCTCGCCCGACTACACTGGCGCAGGGGCGGTGATCGTCAACACCTGCGGGTTTCTGGACAGCGCCAAGGCGGAAAGCCTAGACGCGATTGGCGAGGCTTTAGCCGAGAACGGCAAGGTCATTGTGACGGGCTGTTTGGGGGCCGATCCGGACTATATCACCGGCGCGCACCCTAAGGTTTTGGCCGTAACCGGACCGCAGCAATACGAGGCGGTGCTGGACGCAGTCCATGCCGCAGTACCGCCGGACCCCGACCCGTTTATCGATTTGATCCCAGCGCGTAACGTGTCGTTAACACCGCGCCATTATAGCTATCTGAAAATCTCGGAGGGCTGTAACCACAAATGTAAGTTTTGCATCATCCCCGATATGCGCGGACGGCTGGTGTCGCGCCCCGCCCATGCGGTGCTGCGCGAGGCTGAAAGGTTGGTCGCGGACGGCGTGAAAGAGCTGCTGGTGATCTCGCAGGACACCTCGGCCTATGGCGTGGATATCAAGCATGCGGTGGATCGCGGACACCGCGCGCATATCACTGATCTGGCGCGCGATCTGGGATCCTTAGGCGCTTGGGTTCGGCTGCATTACGTCTACCCTTACCCGCATGTGCGCGACCTGATTCCGCTGATGGCTGACGGTTTGGTGCTGCCCTATCTGGACGTGCCGTTCCAACATGGGCATCCGGATGTGTTGAAGCGGATGGCGCGGCCTGCCGCGAGCGAGAAGACGCTGGACCGGATCGCCGAATGGCGCGCGATTTGTGCGGATATGACTATTCGGAGCACGTTTATCGTCGGATATCCCGGCGAGACTGAGGCGGAGTTTGAGTACTTGCTCGATTGGCTCGACGAGGCGCAGTTGGACCGGGTGGGATGCTTTCAATACGAGAATGTCGCGGGCGCGCGCTCGGCCGCTTTGCCCGATCATGTGGCACCCGAGATCAAGCAGGAGCGCTGGGACCGCTTCATGGAAAAGGCACAAGCGATCTCGGAGGCCAAGCTGGCTGCGAAAGTCGGCCAGCGGATGGAGGTGCTCGTCGACGAAATCGATACCGACGGAGTAGCAACCTGCCGGACAAAGGCCGATGCGCCCGAGATCGACGGGAACCTGTTTATCGACGAGGACACCGAGGGGTTGTCGGTGGGCGATTTGGTGATGGTCGAGGTCGATGAGGCGGGAGAGTATGATTTGTGGGGACGTATAGCGGAATAGATTTCGTCCCGAGGGCGAAGTCTTAGCTGAGTGGCAAAAGGTTCGGAAATTGCAATGAGATCAAGTTTGTCTTGAGTTGGGCAAAAAGTTCTCTCGCGAGATCTACGCCCGCAAACCAATTCCGTTCTTTTGGCCTCACGCTTTCAAACAGTCACTGTGCGCCCTTACGCCTCGACAGGTGCAGCCCGGTCGCTAACCTCGTGCTAATCAAACCACGAACAGGAAAACGCCCATATCTGATACCCCAATCATCGCCCAAAAAGCTCCGTTTCCGGTCGAGGTCGAAGCTGGAAAGTCATATTTCTGGTGTGCTTGCGGCAAGTCCGCGAGCCAACCGTTTTGTGATGGCTCGCACAAAGACACCGATTTTGTGCCGAAAAAGTATACGGCCGACGAAACCAAGCGGGTGTTCTTTTGTGGCTGCAAGCAATCGTCGAACGGCGTTCTTTGCGATGGCAGCCACAGCAAGCTTAGCTAGGCCTTTTCCATCGCCTCAAGCTGGGCCCAGCGCTCGGGCGTCAAGTCACTGCGGAACCGTCTGGCATGCAGTGACTTGCTAAACCCATGAAAATACACATGCTTTTCGCCGTCACACACATCACACCCCGTTCAGCCATGCCTTCGTAGCCTCGCGCACATGTCTGAACCGGTCTCCTCCGAGGTGTTTCCCACCGAACCAGCGCGTCACGATCACCAACTGGCCTTCGATCCCAGCCCCCTCCAGCACCGCGAGGATCACGTTGCCTGCGCCTGCTTCGCCGTCGTCGCTTTTCAGCGGACCGCCCGGCAACAGCACGCCCCATGAGTTGTGGGTGGCCTTGGCGAATTTCTTGTTTTTCTTCAGAGCTTTCAGCGCGGCATCCACATCCACCCGAGACGCCACTGCGCACCCAGACACGCTGTATTTGGACCCGCGATCCGAGATCACGCCGTCGATTATGCGCAGTTCTGTCAAATAAGCCCCTCCGGTCACAGCACCGCATGCGCTGCAAGCATCCTGTGCCGCAAGGCCTTATCGCTCAGGTAAACGCAGCAGATATCAAGCGCGCAGTGCTTTGAAGGTGTTGTAAGCGCTCAGGTGACGGGCACCTCCCCGAAGATCAATGTCCGCTTGGCCAGCCAATCCGCGCGCACCTGCAACAGACATGAAAAAGGGGCAGGCCTCCACAACCCGCCCCTATTCCTGAAGGCATCAGAATCGCGTCGCGCTCACTTCGCGACGCGCAGGCCCTCAAGCTGGCGCGCATTCCGGCAATACTCGGGCGCGTGTTCTGCTCCGCCGTTGGCATGATCATCAAGCCAATGATCGCATCCATCCGCGTTGGTGCAGCCCGTGCATCGCAACACAGCCTCCGCGAGATCATCCATGGGCAATTCGCCCCGCAAGGTCGCTTCTTCGAGATCAACACCCAGCGTTGTGGCCATCCGGTCCAGCAAGGCTGCGTGGCGTTTTAATATGCTTTGGGCCATTGGGTCGTCTCCATGCGATGACGGTTCTCCAAAGACACCCTAGCAGCAGGACAGATGCGGACCTTGATGCAGATCAAACCTGCGGCGCGCACAGACCGCCTAGACAAAATGCCATGCATCTGCCCCATTTATGCCGAGCGCGGATCACATTGCGGCGTCAAACTTAGCGCAGAATATGCACAGGAGACGTCCCATGCGAGATCATCTAGCTGCCTTTTGGGCCGACGAAAGCGGTGCGGCCACGGTTGATTGGGTCGTTTTGACCGCTGCCAGCGTGGGCCTTGGCGTTGCAGTGATGGGCGAGGTCAGCGACGGGGTCGAGAACCTTTCGCGCAAGATCGACGCGGTGCTGCGTCAGGACATTATCCAGACGAGCTTTCCTGAGCCAACTGTCGAAGATGATAACGGCTAGAGGCGTGCGCGCCCTATCCTACAGCCCAGCCGCAACCCGGCGCACGGTCTCGATCCGTGCAGCGTTGGGCGGATGAGACCCGAGAAACTGGTCGCCCGGATCGGGAATGCGCGTGAAGAACGCCGCCCCGCGCACCGGATCATACCCCGCACGTTTGGCAATGACGGTGCCGAGCGCATCTGCTTCAAGCTCGTGGTCCTGGCTAAACCGCCGCGCCCCAACAAACCCACCGACATTCATGCCCTGATCGATCAAGGTCTGGTTCCCGCCCCCAATCAACGCCCCCAACAACGCGCCGGCAAGTGCACCGGCCTGCGCTTGGCGTTGGGCTTGCGGAATATGGCCCTCAATGTGGTGTGCAGCCTCGTGACCCATCACGAAGGCCAACTCGTCGGCATTGCGCGCCTCAGCAATCAGGCCAATGGTGAAGCCGAGAATGGGGCGCCCGTTGCGATCCAGCGTCTGGAACGCGTTGACGCCTTGATCGGCGCGGTCATCGATAACGATCTGGAAATCACAATTGGCGCGCGGCAGGCGGGCGCGGCATTGAGCTTCGGCGATAGGCTCTACCCGGTCCACCACATTGACGAAATTGCGCGACGCAACGTCTGCGGAAAGTACCGGCGGGGCTGCAACGGCAGGCTGGGACACAGGGCGCGCGGTTTGTTGCGGCACAGCCAGCGTGCAGGCTTGCAACGCCAACGCCGCACCAAATCCAATCAGTATTTTTATGCGCATCATCACAGTCTCCTTCACCAACACAGATGTAGGCCAAAGCGTCGCGGCCTGCCAGAACCCCTTGGCTGGCGTGGCCCATCGCCTATGTTCCTGACATGACCCAAGACACAGAAGTCCTTTATAACGCGCAATGCCCGGTCTGTTCTTTCGAGATTGACCACTACCGCGCATATTCCGACAAGCGCGCCTTGCCGCTGAAGTTTGATGACCTCAATGGCTGCAATTTGGCGCGTTGGGGGCTGAGCCAAGATCAGGCGGCACGGCGGCTTTATGTGCGCCAAGGTGATAAGGTGCTTTCAGGTATTCCTGCGTTTCGCGTGCTCTGGGCCGAGATGCCGCGCTACCGCTGGCTGGGGCAGCTGACGGGCGTTCCGGGCGTGCATTGGCTGTCATGCGCGATCTATGATTATGCGCTCGCCCCGCTGATCTACCGCTGGCACCTGCGCCGTCAGGCGAAAGCTGGGATTGCAGAGCCCTCCAAATAATCTAGGCTTGCGTCATGTTTACCATCGAGCATGATTTTGACGCGACCGTTGTGACCCTTGTGGACGAGGGCGACGCACCTTTGGCCGAGGACATTGTGATCAACGCCTTTGAAGACTGCGTGACACTGGGGCAGCATTGCGAGCGAACCGACCGGATGATGCGGGTCAGTTTGTCGATCTCGCAGCTTAACGATTTGGCCGCGGCTTTGGACCTTCCCGAAGGTATTTACCGTTTGCGACGCGACGGCGAGGTGTGACCTAGATGCTGACCGGGTTTTTCCATGATGAGCGCTGCATGTGGCACGGTGGCGGCAACTATGCGCTGACACTGCCGGTTGAAGGCTTGGTGCAGCCGATGCTTGATGGGTTTCCAGACAGCCCTGAGACGAAGCGGCGGTTGAAAAACCTTCTGGATGTGACGGGCTTGATGGGCGATCTGGATTTGACGAGCGCGCCAATGGCCAGTTCCGAAGACCTGCTGCGCGTCCATCCTGAAAACTACCTGGCACGCTTCAAGGCCCTGTCGGATCAAGGCGGCGGCGAGCTTGGACCGCGTGCCCCGTTCGGCGCGGGCGGTTTTGAGATTGCAGCACAGTCGGCAGGCCTCGTCCAAGGCGCGTTGATGTCGGTCCTAAAAGGCAGGCACCGCAACGCTTATGCGCTGTCACGCCCGCCCGGCCATCACTGCTTGCCGGAAATGCCCAACGGATTCTGCCTGCTCGCCAATATCGCCATCGCGGTGGAGGCGGCTTTTGCGCAGCGCCTGACCGAACGCGTCGCGGTGATTGATTGGGACGTCCATCACGGCAATGGCACCGAGGCGGTGTTTTATGACCGCGACGATGTGCTGACGATTTCGATCCACCAAGACCGGAACTACCCGATGGATTCGGGGGATGCCGAGGATCAGGGCGCAGGTCCGGGCGACGGCACCAATATGAACATCCCCCTGCCACCGGGCGCGGGCCATGCGACTTATCTGGAAGCCATGGAGCGGTTGGTGATCCCTGCCCTGCAACGCTTCAATCCCGATTGCATCGTCATCGCCTGCGGATTTGATGCCGCCGCTGTCGATCCGCTGGGCAGGATGATGGCGAGTGCGGATACCTTTCGGCAGATGACACGGATGATGATGGATGTGGCAGACGATCTTTGCGACGGACGGCTGGTGGCCGCACATGAGGGCGGGTATTCGGCGGTCTACGTGCCGTTCTGCGGCCATGCGGTGCTGGAGGAAATGTCGGGCAGCCTAATCACCGCGCCCGATCCGCTGGCCAATACACTACACCTGCGCCAACCGTCGGCGCATATGGAGGCGGTCTACAGCCACCTGCTGGGCGAGCTAGAGGACGTGTTTTTCTAATTTGCCGTCTTTTTCTAGGACTAAATACTCAAGGCTCGGCCCTTTGCATCGCGCGCTCCCACCCTTATCTGTCGCCCAACGCAAAACGGAGCTCCGCCGATGATCGCCCCCCTCGCCCCGAACCAGCCTGTGCTCGATTTCTTGATGTCGCGTCGCTCGCGCCCGGCCAAGACCCTCAAAGGCCCCGGTCCGGACCGCACGGCTTTGCGTCCGCTTCTGGAAGCCGCCGCCCGCACACCAGATCATGGAAAACTTGAGCCTTGGCGCTTTATTGTGTTGGAGCGCGGCGCGCTCGAGCGCTTGGCCGTTGGCGTAACAGCACGCGGTGCAGCTCTGGGGATTGAGCCCGAAAAGGTGCTCAAAGCGTCGAGTGAATATGCCAATTCGCCGCTCGCGGTTGTCGTGGTCTCTGCCCCGAAACCATCTGAGAAAGTCCCGCAGATCGAGCAGGTCTATTCCGCAGGTGCTGTTTGCTTGGCGCTGGTGAACACCGCAATGGCGGCAAGCTGGGGCGCGAATTGGCTGTCGGGCTGGGCGACGCACGACGAGGTTTTTCGCAAAGAAGGCTTTGGATTGTCCAGCGACGAGCGTATCGCGGGCGTCATCCATATCGGGACAGAAGGCGCAGTTCCGCCCGAACGCCCACGCCCAGATATCGACGTGATCACCACTTGGGCGGATAGCTAATGGGATCCATCGTTTCCAGTTTCACAGCAGCCCTTGGTCAGATCGGTGATCCGAAGTTTCGCAAGGTGCTTTTCCTCGGCCTCGCGCTGACATTTGGCCTGCTGATTGCGATTACCTTTGGCACCATCTGGAGCCTAAATCTGGTGCTGCCCGAAAGCGTGTCGCTGCCGTTTATCGGCGAGATCACATGGTTGAACGAGGTTCTGTCAGGCGCTTCGGTGTTCGTAATCCTCGGGCTGTCGGTGTTCTTGATGATCCCGGTTGCCTCGGCCTTTACGGGCATCTTTCTCGATCAGATCGCAGACGCCGTTGAGCGTCGTCATTACCCAAGCCTGCCCCCCGCGAAAGCGATCCCGCTGGGCGATACCTTGCGCGATACGCTCAGCTTTCTGGGGTTGATGATCGGGGTGAACCTGCTGGCGCTGATCTTGTACGTGATCTTCGCGCCGTTCGCGTTGTTCATCTTCTGGGCCGTCAATGGCTTCCTGCTGGGGCGAGAATACTTCCAGCTGGTTGCCATGCGCCGGGTTGGGCGCGCGGGTGCGAAAGTGGCGCGGCGCAAACATGCGCTGACAATCTGGGTCGCAGGCGTGCTGATGGCAATACCGCTGACGGTGCCGATCCTGAACCTGGTGATCCCGATCCTAGGGGTAGCGACGTTCACGCATCTTTATTACCGGCTCGAGCGGTATAGCTAAGCGCCTAGTTCGCCCCCGGTCCAAACCGCGAATAGAGGTCGAAATCATCGACCGTGATCATGCCCGACAGGATGATCGCGCAGGTCGGAATCCACAGCGCAAAGGTGATGATTGTCACCCAACGCAGCTTTGTGCGCAGATGCGTCACTTCCGGCGAGCCTGCCGAGGTGCCGATCAGTCGTGCGCCCAGGTCGCCTTGGGTCTCTAGCTTGATCGGCAGAGCGATGAACAATAGCATGAACCAGAAGACTGCGAACAGGACGAAGGCGGAGGTTATACCCATTAGACTTGCTCCAACTCGACCAGCGTTCCGGTGAAATCCTTGGGGTGCAGGAACAACACCGGCTTGCCATGGGCGCCGATTTTCGGCTCGCCTGTGCCAAGCACCCGCGCGCCGCTGGCGACCAGTTTGGCGCGCGCCGCCAAAATATCATCGACCTCGTAGCAGATGTGGTGAATTCCGCCTGAGGGGTTCTTTTCCAGAAAGCCGTTGATCGGGCTGTCGTCGCCCAGCGGATGGAGAAACTCTATCTTGGTGTTGGGCAAGGTCACGAAAACGACCGTGACGCCGTGACCCGGCTCGTCTTGGGCCGGGCCAACATCTGCGCCCAGCGTATCACGGTATTGCGCGACCGCGGCCTCCAGATCAGGCACTGCAATGGCAACGTGGTTCAGGCGTCCGATCATCGAAACTTACTCCTTCACGGTAGGGTTGAGGCGTTATGTAGAGCGCACCCAGCGGCTGCAAGCGACAGGAGCGCGCAGGCGTTTTGCGTGTTCGAGCATTCTGGGAAGAAGACGAAACGGATATTCGCTGGCTCTGGCCTCGGTTGAACGCGAAATTCGATGAATGCTCGCAAAAGCTAATCCCGAAACGCCTTAACCTCGTGTTCACCTTTTTGGTGGCGAGATGAGGGTCACAGAAAGGAACTGACCCATGACCGAAGACGATCCATTCGCCCCGCTGCCTGATCTGGCGCGGCACCGGCCTGCAGCCCGACCCTTCTTGGGTCTGCGCCTGCTGCTGGTCGAAGACAGTCGCTTTGCCGCCGAGGCGGTGCGGCTCATGTGCTTGAAAAGCGGCGCGCGGCTGCGGCGCGCCGATAGTCTGGCCGCCGCACACAGGCACTTGGCCGCCTATGTGCCTGCGGTAACAATTGTCGATCTGGGCCTGCCAGATGGTCCGGGCGAAAGCCTGATTGCTGAGTTGGCCGCTGCCGGGGGCCACGGCATCCTAGCGCTGAGCGGTGATCCGGACCGCGAAGACGCCGCAATGGCCGCCGGGGCTGCGCGGTTCTTGCACAAACCCTTGGACGGGCTGGCAGTGTTCCAACAAGCCGTGATGGATGTGCTGCCAAGCGATATGCGCAAATTTGGGCCGCGCGCGCTTAGCGTGAGCGGGTCATACCTGATCTGCTGGCACTAAAGGATGATCTGGCCCATGCGGTGGCGCTGCTCGACAGTGCCGAAGACCCGGCGGCGCGCACTTATCTGGCGCAATTTCTGCACGGTTTGGCCACAAGTGCTGGCGATGTGCAACTGGACCGCGCGGCGAAAAAACTTGGGCAGACGGGCGTGACAGGCGTGCGCGGCCCCTTGCGGCACTTGCTGACCGAGCGGGTCGCGCAAACAAATATGATTGCTTAGCCCTAAAGTGCTGGGTCTTGGCTGACCCGCACCAGCTGCGTCATGTCCGACAGCCGTTCGCGTTGCTGTCCGCTGGCGTCAAAATTGCCGGGACTAAGCCATGCCTCATAGGCACTGCGCAACGCGGGCCACTCAGCATCGATCACTGCAAACCAAGCGGTGTCGCGGTTGCGTCCTTTATAGACGGTGGCTTGGCGGAACACGCCCTCATAACTGAACCCAAACCGCTGAGCGGCGCGGCGTGACGGCAAGTTCAGCGCATCGCATTTCCACTCAAACCGGCGGTAGCCTGCCTGAAAAACCCACGACATCAGCAGATAGATTGCCTCCGTCGCTGCCCGCGTGCCCTGAACAGCGGGCGAGAAGTTGATATGGCCAACCTCGATACTGCCCGCATTCGGGTCGATCCGAAGGAAACTCAGCACCCCAAGCGCGCGCCCGGAAGCCTTGTCGCGCAGCGCATAGAAAAGCGGATCATCCGCGCCCTCGGTCACGCTGCGCACCCATTTGTGGTAGGTCGCCGCCGAATGGAACGGTCCGTAGGGCATGTAGTCCCAAATCGCGTCATCAGTGGCATTGGCCCGGTGCAGATCAGCGGCGTGCAGCTCCGAATCAAGACGCTCCAACCGCACATTGCGCCCCTGCATCGCCACACCACTCGGGCGGGGTGGCGGCGTCCAGTCTGGCACGGGCACGCCAAAGCGTCGGGATTCGTCCATAATTGTTTCTCCTTTGGCAACACTCTAGGCCCGCTGTTGCCATGACTTCAACAGTCGCAGCAAAGCCGCGCGCAGGCCTGCAAATGGCGCGATCCTGCCCCAATTGATGCCCTGATTGGCCCTTAGCAAGGAAGGACATCAGCCCCTGGGGGGGCGTCTGCTAAAGGAGCTTCGCGAATGGCCAATAAAGCCAAAGCGCGGACACGTCGCAAGCGTAAGCAAAGCGGTGGGTCCGGTGCTGCCACACTCATACTGCTCACCGCTATTGGTGTTGGGCTGTTTATCGGAATTATCGGGTTTGAAGCTGGCGCAAGCGCCGGGGACGCGGCGCGCGCTGTGGGTGTTATCGCCAACTAGGCGCGGATTATTCCGGGGTCGCTGCCAAGCTCTAGCCCCGGAAATACCGTGCTTTCTAGCAGCGCCCGGTCGAAGCCGTATGCCCCGCGCAATGCCCACGCGGCGTATCGGCGCACATCGTCTGTGGGCGTCAGATCGCGCCCGTCCAGCAGATCAGCTTCGGCCAGACCCGGCCAACCTCCGTATAGCTGCCTGCCGCGCAGGGCGCCGCCTGCCATGACCATCGTGCCACCGGTGCCGTGATCTGTGCCCCGCGCGCCGTTCTCGGCGGCCGTGCGTCCAAATTCGGTCATCGCCAGCACCGTCGTTTTGCCCCAAACTGGCCCAAGATCGGTGCGCAACGTCTCGATTGCCGTGACCAACCGCCCAAGCGCGCGGCGCAAACCACCCGCCTGATTGCGGTGCGTGTCCCATCCGGTCAGCGAGAATGCTGCGAGCCGCGTGTCTTCGCGCAACCGCGTTGCAGCAAAACTCGCCAATTGTGCGGCGCCGTCCGCTTCACGAATATTGGTCATGCTTTCGTCTGCCATCATCTGCTGCTCGCCCAGCGACTGGATGTCTTCAGCCAGCCCAAGACTTTCAGCCAGATCGAGCGCATCGCTGGAGGCCGCATGAAACAACGGATCATTGGCATAAAGAAGTTCCAGCAAGAGCCGCGCTTGCGGTGTCAAATCTAGGCGCGTCGAAGGCGACCAACTGCTGATCGGGGCGGCACCTGACAAGATCAACGGCACCTCGCGCCCAATGGCAAACGCGGTCTCGGCCTCCGCGCCGGGCAGCGCACCGAGCAAACGGTTCATCCAGCCACCGCGCACCGACCCTATGGGCACGTCCATTCCGGTACCCGCCTCCAGCATATCTTGACCGTCGAAATGGCTGCGTTGGCCCCGGTAGGGCGTGGAGACCGCCGGCGCAAAGGCCAATTCACCCGCGGCCCAGAGTGGGCGTAAAGGCTCGAGCGCGGGATGCAGCGCGAAGCCGTCAGACAGCGGTGCCCCGGCATCATCTTGGCTAAGTGTCGGGCGCAAAAGCGCATAATTGGGATCAAATTGCGGCTGAAGCGTTGCCAACCCGTCCATCCCGCCACGCAAGATGATCACCACAAGGCGCGCGTCGCCGGGCATCGCCGCAAACGTCATCGTCGTGGTTAACGGATGGGCCGCAAGCGAGCACCCAAACGCGCTGAGACCTTGCAAGACTGCGCGACGTTTCATGGACAGCTTCCTAACGGCGGTGAAATTCGGGGGCGGACAGGATCAGACCAACGCCCTCCCAACGCGTCTCGGCGGCGCGGGCGGCAAAGCGGGTCTCGGCGCTGGCAAGCGGGCCAAGGCTTGTGTCCACGAAAACGCGTGGGTCCGGCAGATCGCGACGAATCTCGGACGGGGCGACCATGGCCCAACTGATGCGCGCGGCAAGACCTTGCGGGGTGATCCACGCCTCGGCCGTCTCGGCCCAGCCATCGGGACCAGGGGCTTTGCGGTGCGGCTGGCCCATCGCCTCAAGCGGCAGATCGAACAGGTCTCGCAAATTGGTGTTGCTGAGCCCTTCGAGCCGCGCTTGATCGGGGGCAAGCGCGCGCATCCCCCCCAGCACAAACTCAAGCGGGCGGCGGGCTTTTTCGCCGAAGCTGGCATGTGTGGCCGGATGGTCGATCAGCACACCGATCATGGCGGCCAGATCGCCACCGGTGCGCGTAAAAGTATCGCTCAGGTCGGCAATCAGCCCCGCGTCTGGCGTATCAGAGGTGAAATGCACCGCCAGTTTACGTGCAATATGGGCGGCGGTTGCGGGATGCCCGGCCAGATCCTCAAGCGCTGCGAGCACATCGTCCAGCTGCGCATGTCCGCCATTACCGTAGCTACGCCCCAGCACGATCTCTGCGCCGGGTTCAGCCAGATGCGGGCGGAAGGAGAAGCCGCCAAAATCGGCCCGCAGACCGGTGAACAGCTCGGCCAGTTGGCGCACATCGTCTTGAGAATACGGACCACCTACGCCAAGAGTGTGCAACTCCAGCACCTCGCGCGCCAAGTTCTCGTTCAGCCCGCGCCCCGTGCGTTTGCCCGCATCGCTTGATGGCCCGACGGCGGTGGCTTGATCGAGATAAAGCAGCATCGCCGGGTGCGTGACGACCGCTTTCAGCATGTCGGCAAAGCGCCCCGCCACATGGGGACGGATCGCGTTTTCGGTAAACAGCGGCACAAAAGCGCGCAACCGAACCGGAGCGATACGCACGGTGAAATGGTCTTGCCAAAATTCGGTGAGGCGGTCGTGCAGCGAGACCTGCGTGTGGGTCGCGCGCAAAAGCATCCGGCGGCGTTCGTCAAACACTGCGCCCATCACCCCCCGGCTGGCATCGCGGCGCGCAATCGTATTGGCCTCGCTCGCATCTTCACGCAGCGCCCGGTTGGCGCGCACAAATGCGTCCATCGCCTGCATGGCAGATCCGGTCTCAGGGGTTTGATACTGCAAGCCCGGATCGGGGCCATAAAGCGCATCAATCCACCCTGAGGCCCCGCGCGGCGCAGCAAATTGCGGCGACAGACCATAGCCAAAACGCATGGCAAGTTGAGGGTCAGACAGGCTCATGCCCTATATCTAGGGCGTGGTGAGGGCCGCGCCTAGACGCCGCGGCCCGCAAAATCGATCAAATGCGCGGCAAATTAGTCCGGCTTGACGACGCGCAGGCCGAGTTCACGCAGTTGCGCGTTGGTCGCCTCGGCTGGTCCGCCCAGCATCAGATCTTCGGCGCGCTGGGTCATCGGGAACATGATAACCTCGCGGATGTTCGGCTCGTCGGCCATTAACATGACCATCCGGTCGATGCCTGCCGCACAACCGCCATGGGGGGGCGCGCCGTATTTGAACGCGCCGAGCATGCCGCCGAACCGCTTTTCGACCTCGTCTGCGCCATAGCCTGCGGTCGCAAATGCCTTCAGCATGATTTCGGGGCGGTGGTTTCGGATCGCGCCCGAGATCAGCTCGTAGCCGTTGCAGGCCAAGTCGTATTGGTAGCCGAGGATATCTTCGGGGTCCTTCTCGAACGCCTCGATCCCGCCTTGGGGCATGGAGAACGGGTTGTGCGAGAAATCGACTTTGCCTTCATCGTCGCGCTCATACATCGGGAAATCGACGATCCAGCAGAACTGGAAGCTGTCTTTGTCGATCAGCTTCAATTCCTCGCCAATAACAGTACGCGCACGGCCCGCGACGCCTTCAAAGGCTGTGGGTTTGCCGCCGAGGAAGAAGGCTGCATCGCCAACCTCAAGGCCCAGTTGCTGGCGGATGGCTTCGGTGCGCTCGGGTCCGATGTTTTTGGCAAGCGGGCCTGCGGCTTCCATACCTTCGCCTTGGTCGCGCCAGAAAATATAGCCCATCCCCGGCAAGCCCTGTTCTTGAGCGAACTTATTCATCCGGTCGCAGAACTTGCGGCTTCCGCCTTTGGGCGCTGGGATCGCGCGGATCTCGGTGCCCTCTTGTTCCAGCAAGCTGGCGAAGATAGCGAAGCCACTGCCTGCGAAATGCTCGGACACGATCTGCATCTTGATCGGGTTGCGCAAGTCGGGCTTGTCGGTGCCATACAACAAGGCGGCGTCGCGGTACGAGATGCGCGGGATGTCTTTCTCGACGCGCTTGCCGGCGCCGAAACGCTCAAAACAGCCCAGCATCACAGGCTCGATGGTGGCGAAGACGTCGTCTTGTTCGACAAAGCTCATCTCAATATCGAGCTGATAGAAGTCGGTGGGCGAGCGGTCGGCACGTGGGTCTTCGTCACGAAAGCACGGCGCGATCTGGAAGTACTTATCGAAACCGCCAACCATGATCAGCTGCTTGAATTGCTGCGGGGCCTGGGGCAGCGCGTAGAATTTGCCGGGATGCAGGCGCGAGGGCACTAGAAAATCGCGCGCGCCTTCGGGGCTGGATGCGGTGATGATCGGTGTCTGAAACTCGGTGAACCCACGACCCCACATCCGTTCGCGCAGGTCTTGGACCACACGGCTTCGCAGCATGATGTTCTCGTGCAGCTTTTCACGGCGCAGATCGAGGTAGCGGTATTTCAGGCGTGTTTCTTCGGGGTAGTCCTGATCACCGAAGACCGGCAGCGGCAATTCCTCAGACGCGCCCAGCACCTCGAGGTCGCGCACATATACTTCGACCTCACCCGTGGGGATCTTGGCATTCACGAGGGACGCATCGCGCGCCTTCACCGTGCCGTCGATGCGGATGCACCATTCGGAGCGGACTTTTTCAAGGTCATGAAACGCGGGGCTGTCGGGATCGCAGAGCACTTGGGTGATGCCGTAATGGTCGCGCAGGTCGATGAACAACACGCCGCCATGGTCGCGCACGCGGTGGACCCAGCCCGACAGACGCACGGTCTGGCCCACATCGGCTTTGGTCAATCCGGCGCAAGTGGTGGTACGGTAGGCGTGCATGAGAGCGGCTTTCGGCTGTGAACTAGGGGTCGCGCCGATACACAAGGTGGGCGCGCGGAAGTCAACCCGGCGGCCTTCTTTGCTTTGTCAAATATCCCGCAAGATGCGCACGCAAATCACATGCGCAACTCTGTCTCTGTTCGAGGATCAGACCTTATGCAGGTGGCTCCACCGGGGCTTGGGCAAACGTCGTCGAGATCGTGCGCGCTTCAATCGAGCTGTTCAGCTTACCGACATTCGTTGTCAACGCGTCCCACCAGATCGCAATCACGGCAAGCGACATGCCCATAATAGCGGCCGTCAGGACCACCCAATCAATGGTGACAGCACCGTCTTCTTGGCGCAAAAATAGGTAAAAATAGCGGCGCGGCATAGCAGGCCCTCCGGGTAAAATAAGCAGACCCCTCGTTCTTGCGAGCCAATTGCGGCGAGGACCCGACAAAATTCTGGCGAAACTTAGAAGGGTCTGATCACATTGCCCGAATAAAAGATCGACCCAAGCCCGATCGCGAAGATGATGATCCCCGACAGGCTATGCAGCACAAAGGCTTCTGCGAAATTGCCGCGCGTCTCGTAGGCGAAGGCGAAAATCAGCCCGCCCACGAAGGTCATCGCCAACACGCTCGGAGACCAATACATCAGATGCGCCAGCGAAAAGAGGCCTGCGTTCAGCACGATCTGCACGGGCATATTGTTCGGCAAAATGCGCCCGTAGCGGCGGAAAAACAGCGGGCGGTAGACCAATTCTTGCGGCAGCGCCGACACGAGCGGATAGAGCACGACAATCGCCAGCATTAACACCGGCTGCGTCAAAACCAACGAAAACAACGCCTCGGGTGCCGTGAAGCGCGCCACAAAATAGGCGGTGCTGGCAGTGGCCACGCAAAACACGGCGACAAAGATCGGATCGATAAAGCGCCAGCCGTCCCACAACTCAGACCATTGGAAATCGTGGGTGAAGGCCAAAAGCACGATGCCAAGCGCTGCCAATGCAAACAGCACTCCAAAAATGACCGTTGGGGGCAGAAAAACCGCCGCAACGATGGGACCGGCGACAAACAGCCCCAGAAACTCGGTCCATAATTTTATCCGGCGCGTTTTACTCATGCGCCAAGACCTACACTCAACACGCCCATGTTCAAGCCCAAGCCTTGCGCCCCCCAACGCACCGCGTATAACGCGCCGAGTTTGCCTGCCGCCCAGAGGGGACCGCCTGATGCCCAAGCGCACCGACATTTCAACCATCATGATAATCGGAGCCGGACCAATCGTCATTGGGCAGGCCTGCGAGTTCGACTATTCCGGCGCACAAGCCTGCAAGGCTCTGCGCGAGGAAGGCTACCGGGTCGTACTGGTGAACTCTAACCCCGCAACGATCATGACCGACCCCGGTTTGGCCGATGCAACGTATATTGA
Organism: Dinoroseobacter sp.; assembly: GCA_034111085.1. Taxonomy (GTDB): domain Bacteria; phylum Pseudomonadota; class Alphaproteobacteria; order Rhodobacterales; family Rhodobacteraceae; genus Dinoroseobacter. The sequence goes on along the minus strand of JAWUXZ010000067.1, from coordinate 56,176 downwards.
GCCGATCACGCCCGAGGTTGTCGCCAAGATCATCGAAAAAGAACGCCCCGACGCGCTGCTGCCAACCATGGGCGGACAGACCGGGTTGAACACTTCGCTGGCGCTGGAAGAAATGGGCGTGCTTGAGAAATTCGGCGTCGAGATGATTGGTGCCAAGCGTCCCGCGATTGAGATGGCCGAGGACCGAAAGCTATTTCGTGAGGCGATGGACCGCATCGGATTGGAAAACCCCAGAGCCACCATTGTGACTGCGCCAAAGCGCGAAACTGGCGGCCGCGATCTGGACGCAGGCATGGTCGAAGCCCGTGCATCGCTTGATGATATCGGCCTGCCCGCGATCATCCGGCCCGCCTATACACTGGGCGGCACCGGCGGCGGCGTTGCCTATAACCGCGATGATTTCGAGCATTTCTGCCGCTCTGGCATGGACGCCTCGCCTGTTGGGCAAATCCTGATCGACGAGTCGCTGCTGGGCTGGAAAGAGTTCGAGATGGAGGTCGTGCGCGACAAGGCCGACAATTGCATCATCGTCTGCGCGATTGAGAACGTGGACCCGATGGGCGTGCATACCGGCGATTCGATCACCGTCGCCCCAGCGCTGACGCTGACCGACAAGGAATACCAGATCATGCGAAACGGCTCGATTGCCGTGCTGCGCGAGATCGGCGTCGAGCCCGGCGGATCGAACGTCCAGTGGGCCGTGAACCCAGAAGATGGGCGCATGGTTGTCATCGAGATGAACCCGCGCGTGTCGCGATCCTCGGCGCTGGCATCCAAAGCGACCGGCTTTCCGATTGCCAAGATCGCCGCGAAACTGGCGGTCGGCTACACGCTGGACGAGCTCGACAACGACATCACCAAAGTCACTCCGGCCTCATTCGAGCCGACGATTGACTATGTCGTCACCAAAATCCCGAAATTTGCGTTCGAAAAGTTTCCGGGTGCCGAGCCGCTGTTGTCCACCGCGATGAAGTCGGTGGGCGAGGCGATGGCCATTGGCCGGACAATCCACGAGTCGATGCAAAAGGCGCTGGCCTCGATGGAATCAGGCCTCACGGGCTTTGATGAGATCGACATCCCGGGCGCGCCGGACGAGGCCTCAATCGTGGCAGAACTGTCGCGCCAAACCCCGGACCGTATCCGCGTAATCGCCCAAGCAATGCGGCACGGTATGGGCAATGATCGCATTCAAGCGGCAACCTCGTTTGATCCTTGGTTCCTTGCACGGATCCGCGAAATCGTTGATGTGGAAGCGGAAATCACCCGCGACGGCCTGCCTGTAACGCAAGATGCATTGCGCAACCTCAAGATGATGGGCTTCACCGATGCGCGCCTTGCCAATCTAACCGGGCGCGAGGAAGGCCAAGTGCGCCGGGCCCGGACGCGCCTTGGTGTGCGCGCTGTGTTCAAGCGGATCGACACCTGTGCCGCCGAGTTCGAAGCGCAAACGCCCTATATGTATTCGACCTATGAGGCCCCAGTGATGGGCGATGTGGAATGCGAAGCCCGCCCGTCGGATCGCAAGAAAGTGGTTATTCTAGGCGGCGGTCCGAACCGCATCGGCCAAGGGATCGAGTTCGATTACTGCTGCTGTCACGCCTGTTACGCGCTGACCGATGCGGGCTACGAGACGATCATGATTAACTGCAACCCTGAGACGGTATCGACCGATTATGACACCTCGGACCGGTTATATTTTGAGCCTGTGACGCTTGAACATGTGCTGGAAATTCTGCGCGTTGAGCAGGAAAATGGCACGCTGCACGGCGTGATCGTTCAGTTCGGCGGACAGACACCTTTGAAGCTGGCGCGCGCGCTGGAAGCCGAAGGTATCCCGATTTTGGGAACAACACCCGATGCCATTGATCTGGCCGAGGACCGCGAGCGGTTCCAGGCGCTGGTCAATGAACTGGGCCTCAAGCAGCCTCATAACGGGATTGCGTCAACGGACGCACAAGCTCTTGAGATTGCAAAAGACATTGGATTTCCGCTGGTGATCCGCCCATCATATGTGCTGGGCGGGCGCGCAATGGAAATCGTACGCGACATGGCCCAGCTCGAGCGATATATCCGCGAGGCGGTTGTCGTATCTGGCGATAGTCCCGTGCTGCTCGACAGCTATTTGTCTGGCGCGGTCGAGGTTGATGTGGACGCACTTTGCGACGGCGAAAACGTCCATGTTGCAGGCATCATGGAGCATATCGAAGAAGCCGGCGTCCATTCCGGTGACAGCGCGTGTTCTCTGCCCCCCCATACCTTGCCTGACGATATTATCCTCGAGATGCGCCGCCAGACAGAAGTTTTGGCGCGCGCCCTACGCGTCGTTGGCCTGATGAACATCCAGTTCGCCGTCAAAGATGGCGATGTCAACCTGAGCGAGGTGAACCCCCGCGCCAGCCGCACCGTGCCGTTCGTGGCAAAGGCGACGGATTCAGCGATTGCTTCCATCGCGGCGCGCTTAATGGCGGGCGAGCCTTTGTCGAACTTCCCGCTGCGCGCACCCTACCCGGACGCCGAAGACCCGATGACCGTGTTGCCGTTGGGCAATCCGTTCACGTTAGCCGATCCCAAAACACCATGGTTCTCGGTCAAAGAGGCCGTTCTGCCCTTTGCCCGCTTCCCCGGTGTCGACACGCTTCTTGGCCCGGAAATGAGCTCGACCGGCGAGGTCATGGGCTGGGATCGATCGTTCCCGCGCGCATTCCTAAAGGCGCAATTGGGGGCTGGAACCGTCCTGCCCTCGGGCGGCACCGTGTTTATTTCGATCAAAGAAGATGACAAGACCCAGCTTTTGGTCGAGACCGCCCAGATCCTGATAAACCACGGGTTCAAAATTCTTGCCACGCGCGGCACCGCAGCTTTCTTGTCATCGCACGCGATTGATTGCGAAATCGTAAACAAGGTCTACGAGGGCCGCCCAAACATCGTGGACCGCCTAAAAGACGGCGACGTGACCTTGGTTTTGAACTCCACTGCGGGCACGCGAGCGGTCGAGGACAGCCGTTCCATGCGGAATGTGGCGCTGATGGACCGGATCCCTTATTTCACGACGTTGGCAGCCAGCCATGCAGCCGCGCAAGCCATTGAAGCGCAAGAAGAAGGCGATGTGGGCGTGCGATCTCTGCAAGGCTAAGCCCCTCTAATCGTGTAAAACTTAGGGGAAGTTTTCCGCTAATTGGCTGCGGAAAACGCCCCAGTTTTGAATTATGCGATTTTTGCCGCATTCCAGCGCCTTACGCCTCTGACCTGCCCCGGCGCAGCCTTATTCACGCCACTGTGGTAACGGATCTTTAAATCCTCGACTTTTACGAGTGAGGGCGAAATGGATCAGTACATCAACATAGTCATGGCGACCCTGCGTGGGCTAGCCGCCGAAGATTGGGCCGTCGCAGCAGCAGTGCTCTTTTGCACGGTGTTTATAATGCGCAGCTTGCGAATGGTGCGGCGCACAACCCCGGCTGCAATGGGGCCTGACTTACGCGACCTATCCCCCATGACGCCCCAGCCCACACGCCCACAACGCCCGGCACAAAATGCGCTGCGTCCCGTTCAGGCAAAGCCCGCTAGACGCCCTGAGCGCCTGCGAGCCGATGCGAACGCCGAAACGCAAGATACGCGGTTCCACGACAGGGTTCTTGGCGCGCGCGCAGAAGCCGCCGCAGACGCCGCGATGCCCGCAGATGATGTGGCCCAAGCCCTGACATCGGTGCGCTTTACCGGGACGTCTTTGATGAAATGGCAAGAATACTGCCTGCTGCGCGATGTTGAAGCGCTGCTAGAGCGCTTGGGCAGCGGACACCGACTGTTTTGCCATGTCGCACTCAGCGAGTTTTTCTCGCCCACCCCTGGGCAACATTCGCCAGCACTGTGCAATGCCGTCGAAAAAGCCGTGGCACCGTACCGCGTTGATTTCCTTGTGGTTGATCGGCAAGGCTACCCCGCACTCGGTCTCGGGTTTGGAAGCACGGACCCGGTCGTTCGCACGGTCTTTACCCAAGCTGGCCTGCCCAACCTGACCGTGAAAGCCGACTATGACTGGACGCAACTGGAGCAAAAACTGACCCAAGTCCTAGGCAACCCTTCACGCCAAATGCGCAAAACCGCCTGACAGGGTCAATAGCAACATGCCGTGGTTGATTTCGAACGATTCGCGTCCCGGCATTGAAATTTGAAACCCAATGCGTGTCTATCGTGCGCAAAAAGCATATGTGCGCCTATCGTGCGCAAAGATGCATAAACGAGAGTAGCAGTAGGTAAACCGACATGGATTTTTCAATCGTCACTGATTTCTTGCAAGGCCTTATTCAAGACGCGCCTGCATTCGCCCAAGGTCTCGCCGCGCGTGATCCGATGGAGTTGCTTTATGCCGCCGCCGGATTGCTGTCGGCGACTTTGCTTTTTCTGTTTGTTCTTCGCGGGCGGCGACGCCGCACAGCCGCGCAGGCAAATGGGGCACATACCACTCCTGCAAAGGCAAGCCGCAAGGCCAAGCGTCAGGCCGCACAAGTTCAAGCGCCGGAATTGACGGTCGCTGAGGACGAGGCTCTGCCCGCTCCACCAACACCCGTGCGCCCGCAGCGCGCCGCACCGCTTAAACTTGCCACCAGCGACGGCGATGTACATGTCTCGGCCCCGAAGCCGACACCGCTCTCTCTCTACGCGGTGCCTGCCCCCGGTGATCTCAGCGATCTGGGTGTCTACACCCCGCATTTCGACCTGGGCGATAGCGACGCCTTTCGCGACGCCATCAAGGACGTGCGCGCCGATCAGACCGAGATTGCGACCACTGCTGGTATTATCTTGGCAATTGATGATGGAGCAGATGCCGACCCCGCCGCGATTGCCGCAGAGCGCCTCGCCGCGCGCGCATTTACCGCCGATTGCGACACGGCAATTGCCACGGTGCGCTGGAATTCCATTGAGCAAATGGAAGAGCGCATGGAAAAGACCCAAGCCAATGTTGACGCCACTTTGGCGCTGCATGGCCGTCAGGTGAACCCCGCCTATGCAGACCTGAAACTGAAGGAACTGCGCCTGACCCATGAACACCGCGAAAAGCTGAAGGAGGAGAAAGACCTCCGCGCAGAGCTGGCGCGCCTTAAGAAAGAAGAGGCGCAGTTGGTGAAGGATGCCAAGATTGCCGAGAAGGGCGAAGCCCAACTTCAGAGCCTGTTTGATAAGGCCAAGCAGGCAGCTCAGAAGGCCACCGGCGAGGAGGCGTTCGAGCTGGAAGCCCGCGTTGGCGATCTGGCCCGGCAGTTGGAAGAAGCGCACCACCTAACAGAACGTGCCCAATCCATGATCGAAATCTCGACCGCAGGGCATCTGTATGTGGCGTCAAATGTTGGTGCCTTCGGAGAGGGTGTGTTCAAAATCGGTTTAACGCGTCGTCCTGACCCCGATAGCTTTGTGGAAGACCTCGCCCATGACAGCGTGCCCTTCCCGTTCGACGTTCATGCAATGGTCTATTCTGAGGACACTGAGGCGCTGCGCGAGAAGGTTTATGCAGCCTTTGAAGGCAACCGGATGAACCGCACCGGACCAAACAACGGCTTCTTCACACTATCGCTGGATGACATCACCGCCGTGCTCAGCGTTGAGGCCCCGGATGCTGCTTTTACAAGTCCCGCTGAAGCGCAAGGCTACCATCAGACGTTGGCTCAGTTGCGCCAAGCCGAAAGCGGGGCGGCCTAGAAGGGTCCATATCTGAGCGTCACAAGACGTTGGTCAAAAAAGAAAAACGCCTCGCATCCTAAAAGTGCGGGGCGTTTTTATTTGGGGCAGCTCAAACTGATTAGCTCTCGGGAGGGTCATCTTGCAGATGCAATTTCATTTCCAAAAGCACCTGCTGGATCGCCACAGTTTCGCGTAACAGGCGCTTGGCCTCGTTGATCGTAATAACACCATCTTCAATCGATTGATTGTATTCGGCCATCAGCATGGCAAATCGCTGCGACAGTTTGATGACGTCGCTGTTCACACCATCTGAGCGCTCATTGCGACGCTCTGAATCGTAACTGAGCGTCACTCCGCGCAACTCGGCCAATGCAGTGGTCACGTGGGGGAAGCGCGCGGCCTCTTCGAGCGCGGCCACCGTATCGATCGGCATGAAGCGGTCTGCATGTTCGGCATGGTCCGAATAATATCGCCCCAACGTCGCCTTTGACTTGCCGGATATCGCGGCTGCCGCCTCTACTCCGACATCTTTCACCAGTGCCTCGGTGTTCTTTTTCAAATAACCGCGTGGGTTCGTCACTTCGCTCTGCACTCTTTACCAATTATGGGAATTGTTAATTTCCATTCCCACTACTCCACCCTGCACAATCCTGCGACCAAAAAGCGTCCGGGGCCAGTCCTTGGATGTGTGTACCAGTTCCCGGACCCCATTCCGGGCGTAGGTGGGAGGGTCTGTCGATGTGCGCATCGGCGGGCCCTTCGCCATGTTTTGATCCAAACGCGTCGCCCTCATGGCTGTTGCCGTCCGTGTTCGAGCGAGGCGCGAGGTCTAAGACCGGGACAAGGACATGCTGCGCCCTGAACTCCGTTGTTTTTCATCGCACCCGCACCGACGTCCCCGACCAGTGACTTGCCCCCCGCCCAGACCTCGGGCTAGGCAAGGCGCATGGCTAAACTCTATTTTCATTACTCGACCATGAATGCCGGGAAATCGACAATCCTGCTGCAAGCCTCGCATAACTATGTCGAGCGCGGGATGCAGACCTATCTGCTGACCGCGCAATTCGACACACGCGCGGGCAATGGCAGGATCGGAAGCCGCATCGGCATTGGCGCGGACGCAGATCTGTTCAGCCCGCAAGCGGACCTTTTTACCCAGATCGCGGCGCGTCTTGCACAGGGGCCTTGTGCTTGCGTGTTTATCGACGAGGCGCAGTTCTTAACCAAGGATCAGGTTTGGCAATTGGCACGCGCGGTTGACGATCAAGGCATCCCGATCATGTGCTACGGGTTGCGGGTCGATTTCCGGGGCGAACTTTTTCCGGGCTCGGCGGCCCTGCTGGCACTGGCCGACGAAATGCGCGAGGTGCGCACGATCTGTCACTGCGGTCGCAAAGCATCGATGGTTGTCCGGCGCGGGGCGGATGGGAAAGCGCTGCAAGACGGCGCGCAAGTCCAGATCGGTGGAAACGAGACCTATGTGTCGCTGTGCAGGCGTCACTGGCGCGAAGAGATGGGCGCGCCGTAGTGCCATGCGACAATCCCTAAACTGGGTTCGGCAGCGCGCGCCCCTCGGTGAAGGCTACGCAATTGTCCAGCGCCATATGCCCCATCGCCTCGCGCACTTCGAGTGCGGCAGTTCCCAGATGGGGCAATAGCACGACGTTTTCCATGGCGATCAAGGCATCGGGCACCTGCGGCTCAAACTCATAAACATCGAGACCTGCGCCCGCGAGTGTTCCAGCTTGCAGTGCGGTGATCAAGGCGGCTTCGTCGACAACATCACCGCGCGCAATATTGATGAAGATGGCATGAGGGCGCATGGCTGCGAAGGCCTCCGCGTCCAACAAATGATGCGTTGCGGCACCGCCCGGCACTGCAGCGATAACCACGTCTGCTGCCATAACCTCAGCCAAGCTGCCAAGTTGGCGTGCGGGAAAATCGACAACCTTCTGCGAGCGATTATAGTAAACGACGTCCATGCCAAACCCGAAATGGCAACGCCGTGCAATCGCCTGCCCTATTCGGCCGATGCCGACAATGCCGACAGTTTTTCCGCTTACATGCAGGCCGAGCATTTGCGTCGGATGCCAGCCGTCCCATGCGCCTGCACGCACCAAACGCTCGCCCTCGCCCGCCCGCCGCGCCGTCATCAGCATCAATGTCATGGCAATATCGGCGGTCGCGTCGGTGACAGCGCCCGGCGTGTTTGTTACCGCAACGCCTGCCGCTTGGGCTGCTGCGGCATCGATATGATTGTAGCCGACCCCGAAATTCGCCAGCAATTTGCAGCGCAGCACGCCTGCTAGTGTAAAGGCGCTGGCGGTGAAAGCATCGCCCAAGGTCGGCAGCACGATGTCATGATCGCGCAAGGCGGCAACGCATTCGGCGTGGGTCATCGGTTGCGTGGTTGGGCGCGTTGTCACGTCAAAGCGCGCGCGCGCAATATCCATGACGCTGTCGGGCAAAGCCCGCGAAATCAAGAGCTTGGTCAAAAAAGCCTCCCGCCTTGCGGCACGTCGATATCGGGGCGGATCAGGACGACCTCGCCGTCTGCATCCGGCACCCCCAAGACGAGGATTTCGGACATGAATTTACCGATCTGGCGCGGCGGAAAATTCACCAACGCCATGACCTGTTGGCCGATCAGCGCTTCGGGATCATAGTGCTTTGTGATCTGGGCGCTCGATTTCTTGACCCCAAGTTCATCCCCTAAATCCACCCACAGCTTGATGGCGGGTTTGCGCGCCTCGGGAAACGGCTCAGCGCGGGTGATGCGGCCAACGCGCATGTCGAGTTTCATGAAATCGTCGAAGGTGATCTGGCTCATCCCTTCAACTCGCGACTGCGGGCGGCGGCGGCTTTTACGGTGGCCTTCATTAACGGCGGTAGACCAGCGCCCTCGTTCATCAAGACGCGCAAGCCTGCCTCGGTGGTTCCGGCTGGCGAAGTAACGTTAACGCGCAACTGGCTAGGGGTCTCATCTGCGACCTCGGCCAATGCGCCCGCGCCTGCGACCGTTGCTTTGGCCAATTGCATCGACAATTCCGGCGACAAGCCTTCGGCCTCGGCCGCGGCGGCAAGTGCTTCGATCATGTGGAAAACGTAGCCCGGACCCGAGCCCGAAACGCCAGTGACCGCGTCCATCTGATCCTCGTGATCCAGGCGCACGACTTGGCCGATTGCCGACAACAAAGCCTCAGCCAAAGCCAGATGCGCCTCGGTCGCGGCTGCGTTGCCGATGATCGCGGTGATGCCTTTGCCGATAGCGGCAGGGGTGTTGGGCATGGCGCGAATGATCGGGGTGTGCGGACCGAATGCAGTCTCGAAAGTGCTGATTGATGTGCCGGCCGCGATCGACAGTATTAGGGTTTTGCCACCGCCAAGTGCGGCAACAGACGGCAACGCATCGCCCATCATTTGCGGTTTCACGGCAAGAAGTGCGACCGCCGGGGAAATTGGCATATCTGCGTTAAGGTTAAGACCGTCGCTTGTTAACCCGTTCAACCAATCTGAAGGGTAAGGATCAAGCACATGTACGGAACTCGCGCTCACACCACTGGCGAGCCAGCCTGCCAACATTGCAGACCCCATCTTGCCACATCCGAGCAAGAATAACCCGCGCGTTGATACGTCTTCCAATGCCATGATGCGCCTTTCGAAATTATCAGGCGCGACCGTAAGCCTCTGCAATGGCGACTTGCAAGGCATCTTCAGGCTCGCGCCCGGCCCAGCAGACCAGCTGGAACGCCGGATAGTAGCGTTCGCAATTGGCTACAGCGGTTGTCAGCATCGTGTCGATCTGCTCAGGCCCAGCTTGCGCGCCGCCCGCCAACAACAACCCATAGCGAAACACCATTAACTTTTGCTGCTCCCAATAGGTAAACGCGCCCGACCACAAGCGGTCATTAGAGGCGTTCAATATTCCATGCAGGGCGGCCATTCGCGATTCAGGCGGCTCCATCTCAAAGGTGCAGATAAGACGCAAGGTCTCGTCATACGCGGACCACGCAAGCGTCACCGAATAGGTGCGCCACTGGCCCTGAACCGCCATCGCGATTTGGTCATCTGTAATACGATCGAAGTCCCACGCGTGATCCTGCGCTAGGGTCTCAACGATGTCTATTGGATGGACGTCGTCCGACTCCATCAGCCGCTCTAGGTTCGACATGCCCGGGCCCCGTTTGTTTTTGGCCTCTTACGGGGATCCCCCCGCAACAGACTGGGTGTCCATGCAAGACCTCGCGTTGCCCGCGCGATAGCCTTACCAGATATGGTGGTTGCCATTCGGATTTGTGTAAAGGGAATTATCCGCTGCGGCAACCGATGCGGGCGTTTTCTCGCCGGTTGCCCACAGGAAATATCAATGACTCCAATGGATTGTTGGAGACGGACAAATTCGCTGCACCGCAGCATTGCAGATGTGCAAGTCGGGCCGCGCCAATCACGCGACCCAGACGCAAAGCCTATTACTTGGCGTTGGCTTCCAGTGCCGCGATCCGGGCGGATAGGGCGTCATTCTCTTCGCGCGCCTTCTGAGCCATTGCGCGCACCGCGTCGAATTCCTCGCGCGTGACGAAATCGCGGTCAGCAAGCCAGCGGTCCATGAACCCCTTCATCGCGGTTTCGGCTTCTTCCTTGGCGCCTTGGGCCACGCCCATCGCGTTGGTCATCAATTGGCTTACATCATCGAGGATCTTGTTGCGGCTTTGCATGGTGCGGGCTCCGTTAACGCTATGGGGTCGATTGATTAAGATATGGGGGCCAGCTTCGCAAACCTCAAGGTTGACTTCATCTGGTCGGCTCGCCAGCTAGGAAGCGTCCGACCGGAGTTTTGCGATGTTGCTCGCTATCCCTTTCCCGCCCCTCGCGCCTGAGATTTTCACAATCGCCTTTGGGGGGGTCAATTTCGCCCTGCGCTGGTACGCGCTGGCCTATATCGCCGGACTGCTGATCGGCTGGTGGATTGTCGCAAGCCTGATGCGGCGCGCCCATTTGTGGCTGGGCGAGACGCCGCCGATGACCGTCCCGCAGGTCGAGGCCTTGCTGACATGGGTGATCCTCGGCGTCGTTCTGGGCGGGCGCTTGGGCTATGTCGCATTCTATCAACCCGACTATTACCTCGCCAATCCGGCCGAGATATTGATGGTTTGGCAGGGTGGCATGTCCTTCCATGGCGGCTTTCTTGGCGTTGTCGTTGCCGGCCTGCTTTACTGTTGGGCGATCAAGGCACCGATTTTGCCGGTGGCCGATGCGCTGGCTGTTGCCGCCCCCATCGGCTTGATGCTGGGACGCATTGCGAACTTCATTAACGCCGAATTATGGGGCCGCCCGACAGACGTGGCATGGGGGGTGATCTTTCCCGGACCAGCAGCACAAGATTGCGGCGCAGCCATCACAGGGCTTTGCGCGCGCCACCCCTCGCAACTGTATGAAGCCGCGCTCGAGGGGTTGTTTCTGGCATTGGTTCTGTTCTGGCTCGCCTATCGTCGCGGCGCACTGATGCGCCCCGGACTGATGACAGGTCTGTTTCTTGCAGGCTACGGGGCCGCCCGCGCATTTGTAGAGCTGTACCGCCAGCCAGATGCGCAATTCGTGACCGAAACCAACCCCTTGGGTCACGCCTACTTCCTCGGCGAGGTTGGGTTAACCATGGGACAAGTTTTGTCGTTGCCGATGGTGGCACTTGGCCTCGGCCTGATCTTGGGAAGCTACCTGCGGCGCGCGCGATGACCCCGCTGGCCGAGATACTTAGCGCCCGGATTGCGCATTCTGGCCCGCTGAGCATCGCGGAATATATGACCGAATGCCTGCTGAACCCTGCGCATGGCTATTATACCACACGTGACCCGTTCGGGCGCTCGGGCGATTTCATCACTGCACCCGAGATCAGTCAGATGTTTGGTGAACTTGTGGGCCTCGCGCTGGTGCAGGCTTGGCGGGACCAAGGCGCGCCAAAAGATGCGGTGCTGGCTGAACTTGGTCCGGGGCGTGGAACGCTGATGGCTGATGCTTTGCGCGCTATGACCGCTGTGCCGGGCGCGGATTTCACGCCGCATCTGCTGGAAGCCAGCCCGATCTTGCGCGCCGCACAGGCCGTTACCTTGAAGGCCCATACCCCCATTTTCCATGACCACCCCGGAACTCTGCCCGAGGTCCCAACCTTCCTGATCGCAAATGAGTTTTTCGACGCCCTGCCGATCCGGCAGTTCCTGCGCAAAGGCGACGGATGGACCGAGCGGCAGGTGGGGCTTAGCAATGGCGCGCTGGCGTTTGGCCTGTCCGCCCCTGCCCCGCGAGATGACCTCGCCCACAGGATCGCAGATACCGTTGAGGGAGATCTGGTTGAGATATGCACCCCTGCCCAGCCCTTGATCGAAGACATCGCCCAGCGCATTGCAACCCATGGCGGGGCCGCGTTGATCATCGATTATGGCGGCACACAAAGCACAGGCAACACATTCCAAGCCGTGCGCGGACATGCGAAAGAAGCGCCCCTCGCCCATCCCGGCCAAGCCGATCTGACCGCGCATGTGGATTTCGGTGCCCTCGCCAACACCGCCCGCCTCGCAGGGGCCGAGGTAACGGGGCCGGTCTCCCAAGGCGTGTTTCTGGAAACCCTCGGGATCACCGCGCGTGCGCAAGTCCTTGCCGCTCAGATGGAGGGGACGGCCCTTGAGGACCACATCGCAGCACATCGGCGCTTGACGCATCCAGACGAAATGGGGAGCCTGTTTCAAGTGCTGGGCCTGACGCCCGTAGGCGCGCCACCTATTGCCGGAACCAACGGAGCGACGACCGCATCATGACCTTGCAGGTTTTAACCTCAGACGCGCTGAGCGCTGTACGCCACGGGTTCTTCACCCGAAAGGGCGGGGCGTCCTCGGGTGTATTTACGGGGCTAAATTGCGGGGCGGGCTCATCAGATCAGGCCGACGCCGTACGAACCAACAGAGCGCGGGTTGCCACCCATATGGGCGCTGCGTACGGCGATCTGATCACGGTCTATCAAACACACTCGGCGATTGTGCTGCCCGTTTCGGGACCGTTTGAGGACGCAACACCAGAGGCCGACGGCATCGTCACCGCTACGCCAGGCATCGTTCTGGGCATCTTGACCGCCGACTGCCAGCCGGTGCTGTTTGCCGATGCCAAAGCAGGTGTCGTCGGGGCGGCCCATGCGGGCTGGAAAGGTGCGCAAGGCGGAGTTCTGGAGGCTACGCTGAGCGCGATGGAAGCGCTTGGAGCAAATCGAGCCAACACCACGGCTGTGATTGGGCCATCGATCAGCCAGAAGGCCTATGAGGTTGGGCCCGAATTTCTTGACCGTTTTCTTGAGGAAGACCTTGATAACAGTCGCTTCTTTGGGGCCGGCTCGGAAGGGCGGATGCAGTTTGATCTGATCTCCTACGGGCTGCACCGTTTGCGCGCGGCGGGTGTGGGCCATGCCGAATCGACCGGGCATTGCACCTATGCGGACGCGGATAGATTCTATTCCTACCGCCGGGCAACGCACCGGGGTGAAGCCGACTATGGGCGACTAATCTCGACCATTCGGCTCTAGCCCGCGCCACATAATCGCCCCAATCTGACTGCGAATAGGCACGACTTTTCCGTTAATTTGCCGAAAATCTCAGTGAAATTGGCCTCAACAAACTGTTTCCAGAACGTTCATAATGCGTACAGTTTCGCGCAAGAACCGCACCCATGTCCCAAACCCGCCGCATTGCCCCTTCATACCCAACGGACTGCCGATCCACACCTGATGGGCAGTGTGTACCGTACCCATTGGACCTATGTTTCGGGTCCGTTGCTTGTCCGGGGGGGCAAGCAGTTAAGGAGTGAACAATGCGTAAAACACCGCGTTGGCTGAAATCGGTCATCGCAGAGGCTGACAAGACTGCTGTCAAAATGCCCTATGAACGCGGCAATCGCCGTCCATCATGGGTGCGTGAGACTGCACAGCTCACTGCCAACACCAAGCTGAAAACAGCGTGACCATTCACCGGCAGGGCGTTGCCCGCCGCCGGAACCTGATCTTTCTCCGTAAGGTCTGCTAAACTACCACCAGAAAGATGACGCGCCCTGCCAGGCGCGTCTTTTTTTGTCCAAAAAGCTGGGACGGCGGCGCACGATTTGCGCCCCAGAACCATCCGAAGTCCACTCGCGTGATGCCCTTGAGGCCGCGCTGGAAACAGCCGCCGCGAGCCCAGAGGTCGGCACGCCCTTTAGCGTGACACAGCCCATGACATCCGCTGATGTGATTCGTTGCCCAATCTGCGCCCAAAACACCCCCATCGTTCCTATCCTGCGCACAATCCCGCTCTGCACTGCCGCACTTGTTCCGCATTTGGGGTCAAATACACCAAGATTTTGACAGGTGTCTCAATTGCGGCCATCAAGAGCGTGTTCTGCAAGCGGTGGGGGCCGACGCAGTCCTGAAAGGACGAGCTTATGGCTCCTATGGTCCCAAACCCGGCAGCACTTTCAGCTGTTGCTTATGCTCCCTCTGGCACGCGCGCCCCTCTCGCGCAGGCACGAGTTGAAAGCTGCTGCCGGGTTGGACCCGCCTTGCGTCGGATCGCCCGCACGATCCCCATCGTTCCCGAACTGCTAACGGCCTTTGCCGCCTATAGTCATGGCACCGAGTTCGCCACGCCCTCGGGCCCCGGCATTGCTGTCGAGGATATTGAGCCGGGCGACGAGTTGCGGATGATGGATGGTGGGCCCACACAGGTTCTTTGGGTCGGCATGATGGATCTGACACCACAAATGTCACGCAGGCTGTTTGAAGATGGCGCGGCCCCAATGATGCGTATCCTACCTGACCGCTTCGGCTATGCGCGTCCTGCGCGCGATCTGATCCTTGGCGCACGCGCCCAAATCACAGGTCACGGCATGGCCTCAGATTTGGTGGATTATGAGCAGGTCTTGCCTGTGACCCCTCCCGGCCCTGTGCGCTTATTCCAACTGGTGTGTGACAAGCACGGTGGGCAACTGATCGCCAATGGCCTCGGCGTACCCGGTTTTGCGCTGGGATCATGGATGGAGAGCCAAGATCCCCTCGTCCAAGGCGTGATGCAGAGTATGTTGCCCGGAGGCGAGCGCACCATGCACGAGGTACGTGTGGCTTAGGGTCTAGGCTTTCTGGGCCAAACGCGCCTCTAACACCTCAAACGGCACGCCTGGCTCGTTCTTGCTGCCACGAATTACCAAAGATGTCTTGACGCTCGCGACATTTGGGGCAGACGTCAGGTGCTCAGTCAGAAAGCTCTGAAAGCTGCTGAGGTCAGGCGCGACGCATTTCAGGATAAAGTCGATCTCGCCGTTCAGCATATGGCACTCACGCACCAGCGGCCATTCGCGGCAGCGCGCCTCGAACGCGGAAAGGTCCGCCTCGGCCTGCGAGTTCAGCCCGACAAGCGCGAACACCTGCACCTCAAACCCAAGATTTCGGGCATCAACCCGCGCGTAATAGCCGTTGATAAAGCCCTGTTCTTCCAACGTGCGCACACGGCGCAGGCAGGGCGGCGCAGATATACCGACGCGTTTGGCCAATTCGACATTGGTCATGCGGCCATCGGCCTGCAATTCAGCCAGAATCTTACGGTCGATCTCGTCTAAACGTGAACCCGGCATGAATGGACGTCCTCTCCTGCTCGCGGCACGACCTTATGCGGACGCCCCTCACTGCGCAATAATATTTCACGAACGAGCAAGAAAAAAACGCTATCGTCCGAAATAGCGCTAACACAAGGCTTGCTGATAATTCCGACCGCTCCCTTTTATCGCCGGGTCATCGCGGATATATGTAGCTTTCCTTACCGCAACCCCGGATCCGCCATGACTGACGCTGCTGCCACCCGCCACACTCGCCTTCTTATCATCGGCTCCGGCCCCGCGGGCTATACCGCTGCGGTCTACGGTGCGCGCGCGATGCTGAACCCTATCCTCGTCCAAGGCATCCAGCCCGGCGGCCAGTTAACCATCACCACTGATGTCGAAAACTGGCCCGGCGATGCCAGCGTGATGGGGCCGGACCTGATGGTTCGGATGGAAGAGCATGCGCGCGAGATGGGGACCGAGATTATTGGCGACCATATCAACAGCCTCGACCTGACCAAGCGTCCGTTCCAAGCCCATGGCGATAGCGGCACGACTTACACCGCCGACGCGCTGATCCTTGCAACCGGGGCGCAGGCCAAATGGCTGGGCTTGCCGTCTGAGGAACATTTCAAGGGTTTCGGCGTTTCGGCCTGTGCGACCTGCGACGGTTTCTTCTTTCGAGGTAAAGAGATCGTCGTTGTGGGCGGTGGCAACACGGCTGTAGAGGAAGCGTTGTTTTTGACAAACTTCGCCTCCAAGGTCACGCTGGTGCACCGCCGCGACAGCTTGCGCGCCGAGAAAATCATGCAAGATCGTCTGTTCAAGAACCCAAAGATCGAGGTGATCTGGGATCACGGGATTGACGAAGTTTTGGGCAGCACGGACCCGCGCGGGGTTGAGGCTGTGCGCCTGAAGCACGTCAAAACCGGCGAGACCCAAGATGTGGCGTGCAGTGGTTTCTTCGTCGCAATCGGCCACGCGCCTGCGACGGAATTGGTCAAAGATAGCCTTGAGATGCACAATGGCGGCTATGTTAAAGTGGCGCCCGGCACGACCCGCACATCAATCCCCGGTGTGTTTGCGGCAGGCGATCTGACCGACCATATATACCGCCAAGCCGTCACGAGCGCGGGCATGGGCTGCATGGCAGCGCTGGACGCCGAGAAGTTTTTGTCCGAGCACGAAGAAGACGTGACTGCGCAAGCCGCAGAATAGACCTCTCCTACATCACAAATTAAAGGCCGCTCCGATCGGGGCGGCCTTTTATGTTGGGCATTTAAGTCACATTTGAACCACTTAACCGCAGGGGCGCGGCGCAATGCCTCTATGCGGGGGCGTCAGAATATGCGAAGCGTTCACGCATGAACACACATAGAGCCTGAACGCCGATCTCATGACAACCACCGCCACCCTTGATGAAGAGCTGATGTTTCGACTGCTGCGCCAGCTCGACACCCAACCCGGTGCCAGCCAACGCGCAACGGCTGAGGCTATTGGCGTCAGCCTTGGGTGGCTGAACAAAGCCCTGCGCGCAGTCACGAACACGGGCTTCATCACCGTTGGCGACCGCAGTGGCCCCGATAGCCGTGCGCGGTTTGCCTATGCCCTCACCCCCCGAGGGGCGGCGGAAAAGGCCCGCCTGACCAATCGCTTTCTCGCCCGAAAACGCGCCGAATATGACGCACTCCACGCTGAATTAACGGGTCGCAGCAGCGGCCTGCTCGGCCCCCAAAACAGGACGACGACGATGCTTTCCCCAAACCTGACCCCGATCCCTGAGCTTTATGTCTCTTATGACAGCGCCCAGAAACTGAAAAAAGAAGCCGCCGAGCTGACGTCATGGGACCTGACCGCGCGCCAGACCTGCGATCTGGAACTGCTTATGAACGGTGGCTTCAACCCGCTGACGGGCTTTCTGGGCAAGGACGATTACGAAGGCGTTGTCGAAAACATGCGCCTGGCCGA
The DNA here is from genome assembly GCA_034111085.1 of Dinoroseobacter sp. Classification (GTDB taxonomy): domain Bacteria; phylum Pseudomonadota; class Alphaproteobacteria; order Rhodobacterales; family Rhodobacteraceae; genus Dinoroseobacter. The sequence goes on along the minus strand of JAWUXZ010000067.1, from coordinate 38,929 downwards.
CGGCACCCTGTGGCCGATGCCGATCACGCTTGATGTGTCCGAGGGTTTCGCGGGCAAAATTGCGGCAGGCCAAGATATCGCGCTGCGTGACGCTGAGGGTATGATCCTTGCAACCCTGTCGATCAGCGACATCTACGCCCCCGACAAGACCCGCGAGGCCGAAATGGTATTCGGTGCCGATGATCTGGCCCATCCGGCGGTTAATTACCTGCACCACACCGCAGGCAACGTTTATGTCGGCGGCACAATCACCGGCATCCAGCAACCCGTTCACTATGATTTCCGCGCCCGCCGCGACACCCCAAACGAGCTGCGCGCCTATTTCCGCAAACTCGGCTGGCGCAAGATCGTGGCGTTCCAAACCCGCAATCCGCTGCACCGCGCGCACCAAGAGCTGACCTTTCGTGCCGCAAAAGAAGCCCAAGCCAACCTACTGATCCATCCCGTTGTCGGCCTGACAAAACCCGGCGATGTCGATCATTTTACGCGCGTGCGCTGCTATGAGGCCGTGCTCGACCAATACCAGCAAGCCACGACCACCATGAGCCTGCTGAACCTCGCCATGCGTATGGCCGGGCCACGTGAAGCTGTCTGGCATGGTCTGATCCGCAAGAACCACGGCTGCACTCATTTCATCGTTGGGCGCGACCATGCTGGTCCCGGTCAGAACTCGGCGGGAGATGATTTCTACGGGGCCTATGACGCGCAAGACCTGTTCCGCCTGCATCAAGAAGAAATGGGCATCGAAATGGTCGACTTTAAGCACATGGTCTATGTGCAAGAGCGCGCTCAATACGAGCCTGCCGACGAGATTGCCGATCGCGAGAATGTCACGGTTCTGAATATCTCGGGCACCGAGCTGCGTCGCCGCCTGCGCGAAGGGCTTGAGATTCCGGAATGGTTCTCCTTCCCGCAAGTGGTCACAGAGCTGCGTCGCACCTCGCCACCCCGCGCCCAGCAAGGCTTCACGGTGTTTTTCACCGGCCTATCGGGGTCAGGTAAATCCACTATCGCCAATGCGATGATGGTCAAGTTGATGGAAATGGGCGGACGCCCGGTGACGCTGCTGGACGGCGATGTCGTCCGCAAACATCTGTCGTCGGAATTGGGGTTCTCGAAAGAACACCGCGACATCAACATCCAACGCATCGGCTATGTCGCCAGCGAAATTACCAAGAACGGCGGCATTGCCATCTGCGCGCCCATCGCCCCCTACACCGCGACCCGGCGCTCGGTGCGCGAGATGATCGAAGCCTACGGCGCGTTCGTTGAGGTGCATGTTGCGACCAGCCTCGAGGAATGCGAGCGCCGCGACCGCAAGGGCCTATATCAGTTGGCACGCGAGGGTAAGATCAAGGAATTCACCGGAATTTCGGACCCTTACGAGGCACCGACCACTGCCGAACTCGTTGTCGAGACCGAAGGCACCGAGGTCGATTATTGCGCCCAGCAGGTTCTGTTGAAGCTGGAAAGCATGGGTCTAATTTCGGGCTGACCTGACGGAGCCAACTACAAAAAAGCGCGCTCCAATCGGGGCGCGCTTTTGCGTTTTTGGCTTTGGTAATTCGGGTCTAGTGCGCACTCACCGGCGTCATGTCGTGTTGGCGTGCCAGCACAAAGGCCAACTTGCGGTCACCGACCAGCGCGATACGGCTGCCCTCGGCGTCATGGACAGCATAAAGCTGCTCGATCCCGGTTGCCTTGAGCTGCACATCTTCGGGCAGGTCCGCGACATTGACCCGGCGAATATAGACGATCGGGTCTGTGCCCTTGGTGTGGACTTCAGTTTGCGTGTTCATCTCGTTACTCCCTCAGGCTTTGGTGTTAATTTTAATGGTTTGGACAACTTTGTCGGGCACGGCACGGTGCAGATCGACATGCAGCAAACCGTTTTCCATCTCAGCCCCAGCGACTTCGACCCCATCGGCCAGCACAAAACTGCGCTGAAACTGGCGCGCGGCAATGCCCCGGTGCAAGAACGCGCGGCCCTCGCTGTCATCGGTCTGTCTGCCTCGGATCACCAATTGGCGGTCTTCTAACGTGATCGCCAAATCGCTTTCCGCGAACCCGGCCAAGGCCAGTGTGATGCGAAACCGTGTCTCGCCGATTTGTTCAATGTTGTAAGGGGGATACCCGTCATTTCCTGCTTTCGCAGTGCGCTCGACCAACCGCTCAAGCTGGTCAAATCCCAGCAGAAACGGATGCGCGCCCAGAGCCATTTTCGTCACGGCCAACCTCCTTTTTGCGTGCCCTTGAACGTCAAGCGACAGATGCTCAGGCCCCATGCGGCGACCCTTGCACTCAAATATGGGCAGCCGGTGCCCACCCTGCAAGGGAGGTGTTCGCGACAAGACCCTTTTCCGAACCCTCGGAACAACCTACATACAAGGCTCGGACGCGGTAGGAGCCCCATCATATGAACGCCCACGGCAACGGCACGATGAGCCATGAGGAAGTTCTAAGCATCGAATTAGAGGTGCTTAGACGCGAGCACCGCGACCTCGATGAGGCAATTGATGCGCTGCACGCAGCCGGCCGAGCCGATGCGTTGACGCTTCAGCGCCTCAAGAAGCAGAAGCTTTCGCTGAAAGACCGGATCACCCGGATCGACGACGAACTTACCCCCGATATCATAGCCTAATTTTATGCAAGCTGCGCCGTTGTGGCCCAGCCTGCATTGCGTATAGTGAGCATCTTCTTGAGAGTAGGAACCGCCATGACCGTGTCAGTTGGCATCATCATGGGCAGCCAGTCAGACTGGTCCACGATGCGCGCATCCGCAGAAATTTTGGACGCCCTCGGGATCGCCCATGAAACGCGGATCGTGTCGGCACATCGCACGCCAGACCGCCTGTGGGACTACGGGCGCACGGCAGTGGATCGCGGCCTGAAAGTGATCATCGCAGGCGCAGGTGGGGCGGCGCATTTACCGGGGATGATGGCGTCTAAGACGCGCATTCCGGTGATCGGCGTTCCGGTGCATACCAAGGCCCTTAGCGGGGTTGATAGCCTCTATTCCATCGTGCAAATGCCGCGCGGCTTTCCGGTTGCGACCATGGCAATTGGGGCCGCGGGTGCTGCCAATGCGGGGCTGATGGCGGCGGGCATTCTGGCGCTGAACGACCCTGATCTGGCCGCAAAACTAGACGCTTGGCGCGCCGATCTCAGCGCCTCCATCCCCGAGGTGCCGCAAGATGATTGATGCAAGCGTTAACCTTCCCGCGCCTTTGGGTACTGGGGCCACCATCGGCATTCTAGGCGGCGGCCAATTGGGCCGGATGCTCGCATGTGCAGCGGCACGCCTCGGCTTAAAAACAAATGTCTACGAGCCGTCTTTGTGCTGCCCGGCGGGCGACGTGGCCTCGCAGCTTTTCTCGGCATCCTACACCGACCGGATGGCGCTGACGGCCTTCGCCAAATCCGTCGATGTCATCACCTATGAGTTTGAGAATATCCCGACCAGCGCGCTTGACCTTCTAGGCCGCCTCAAGCCGATCCGGCCCGGCCGTCGCGCCTTGGAGGTCAGCCAAGACCGGTTAACCGAGAAAGAGTTTCTGCGCGATCTCGGCTTTCAAACGGCCCCTTTCGCGCCTGTCGATGATCTGGCTTCGATGGAGGCCGCACTTGCCCAAATCGGCACACCCGCGATTCTGAAAACGCGCCGCTTGGGCTATGATGGCAGAGGGCAATTAAGGATCACCAAGCCCGAGCAAGCCGAAGTTGCCCTCGACTATATCAAGGGCGTACCCGCAATCCTTGAAGGGCACGTGAAGTTCAGCCACGAGGTCTCGGTGATCGCTGCACGCGGGCTCGATGGCTCCGTCGCGGCCTTTGATCCGGGCGAGAACGTGCATCTGGGCGGCATCCTGTCGACAACCAAAGTGCCCGCGCGCCTGACCCCGGTACATCGTCAAGATGCGGTACTGCTTGCGGCCAAGTTATTGAACGCATTTGATTATGTCGGCGTTCTGGCGGTGGAGTTATTTGTTACCAATGAAGGCCTTATCGTCAACGAGATCGCCCCGCGCGTTCACAATTCCGGTCACTGGACCCAAAACGGCTGCACCGTCGACCAATTTGAGCAACACATCCGCGCAATCGCGGGCTGGCCCTTGGGCGACGGCAAACGCCATGCCGATGTGATCATGGAAAACCTGATTGGGGACGCCGTGGATCAGATCAAAGGCTTGGCGCGTGAGCCGGGTACAGCGCTGCATCTTTATGGCAAAGCCGACGTGCGCGCGGGCCGCAAGATGGGGCACGTAAACAGGGTACAGCCACGCCAAGGGTAGGATTTTTCCATGACACTCGACGCTATTGTTAACCTTAACGAGTATCCTCTGGGCGATCCGGAATTCGAGGCGCGTTGCCAAGCCACGCTCGATCGTGACGGCGCGCTGGTATTGCCAGATTTCATCCAAGACGCCGCCCTAACGGCACTGCAAGCCGAAAGTGCCACCGGTCAGGACAAGGCTTATTTCTGCGCGCAGAACCACTCTGTCTATCTGACGCCGAACGACCCAACATTCCCCGAGAGGCACGCCGCGAACCGGCAAGTTGTGTCCTCCAAAGGGTGCATTTGCGACGACGAGGTCGCCGTAGACTCGCCCCTGCGCCAACTTTATGACGCCGCTCTATTTCAAGGCTTCATCAAAGCAGTGACCGGCGAGGCGCAGTTGCACCCTTACGCCGATCCGCTGTCATCGATCAACATTCACTACGCGAACCGAGGCCAGGAGTTGGGCTGGCATTTCGATAACTCGTCTTTCGCCATCACGCTGCTGATCCAAAAGCCCGACGCGGGCAGCCGATTTGAATACATCAAAGACTTTCGGGACGCAGGTGCGGGCGAGATGAACTTTGAAGGCGTGCGCGCGTTACTTGACGAACAGATCCAGCCGGATGCGTTATCCATGGACCCCGGCACGCTGGTTCTTTTTCGAGGGCGCAATTCAGTCCACCGAGTCTCCCCCAATGAGAGTGACCGAACAAGAATGCTGGCGGTGCTCGCGTACAATTCAAAATCGGGCGTGTTCCTGTCCGAAAGCGCCCGCATGACATTTTATGGGCGCTTAACCTAAGATTCTGAAAAGGTTAATGTTTCACTAGCGCCGTTGGTTTTGCGTTAACCTTAACACTGGTGCCGTTAACCAAAGATGCGAACGTTAACGAACGCAGACCATCTGTAGTTAATGTTGTTGCCCAAACAGGCTAGCGCTCGCGTTGTTTCCGGTTTGCTAAGGCAGCTCGCACTTTATCCTTTGTCGGTGACACCCCGGACGGGACGGTTTCCCCCTCCTGTTCAAGGATAACAGTTTGACGTGCACGCTGAATACAGCCCTCAAATCGGGCTATAACGCGCTTGATCCCTCATTCAGCGGGCGCAAGTGCGCGCAAATCCTCGGCCGCCAACGCTTCTTCAAAGTCAAAACCGTTGGCGGCGATATCAAAAAGCAACTCTCCGAGCGTTAAGCCCGGCTCGAACGTGCCCTTGCGCAGGTAATGGACCACCTGAGCTGCCACCAGCGGATTATTCATCATGAATGTATGCGTGACGGGCAGCGTAATATGGGCGCGCATGCCGTCCAAATAGGTGCTTTCAACCGAAACTTTGCCGTCATCCTCACCGGGTAACAAGTTGGAATATATGGGGTTAAGAGAGCGGTTTCCCGCGATGATCCCCAAATCAAAATCCACAGGGCCAAGCCGGTTAGGAGTGCTGTCGGGGTCGGTACTTAGCTCCATCCCGGCAGGGCCATTCAGCCATCCGAATGGTTGCAAATGCGAAAATTCATCCACGATTTCCGAGCCATGATTGGGCGGGCCCATCATCACCACACGCCCCAACCTCGGGATCGTGTTCTGACTTAGAAACTGGCGCACCAAGATCCCACCCAGCGAATGGGTCACGATATGGACCCGCTCATCGCCGCATTCAGAAAGCGCTGGCGGTAAGGTGCTGGCGGCCAACCGCTCAATCGTTTCTTCGGTCGAATCGTAGCTTGGCGTGACAGCTCGGTATCCAGCCCTCTCAAGCAATTCTTCGAGCACAGTTAACGACGCTTCGCTGCGCGCCAGCCCGTGCAGCATGACAACGCAGTCAGCCCTCGCCGACATCGGCTGGACGAAAGAGAGAAACACGAAGGCTAGTAAGATGCGCATGATGTGTAAGATAGGAATCCAAAACGTATCTGACGAGGGGTTGCGAGCCTCATGCCGCTGCGTCAATATCCCCACATGGCCTCCCGTCCCGTCCGTCTCGCCGTGCGCGCGCTGATCGTGCACAGAAATCGTTTGCTTTTGGTAAACGCGTGGGGCGGCGGCGTATCAGACCTTTGGTGCGCGCCCGGCGGTGGGGCCGAGCCACATTCCAGCCTCCATGAAAACCTGATCCGCGAAGTGCATGAGGAAACAGGGTTAACCGTCGCCATCGGGATGCCTGCTATGGTTAACGAGTTCCACGATCCAAAGCGCGATTTTCACCAAGTTGACGTCTATTTTCGAGCAGAGATCACCAGTGGCACGCTTGATGACACATGGCGTGACCCCGAAGGCATCGTCACCGAACGGCAGTTTTTCACACGCGAAGAAATGGCAGAAATCCGCTACAAACCGGACACGTTGCCAGATGCCGTTTGGGGCGACGAAGTCATTTATGACCCGCTTGAATTGCTGATTAAGTAGCCCGCGCGCTGATAGCGATGCTGACGCCCAACATGATCGCCGTAGCAGCTAAAATTGCGCCTATAGTCATCGGCTCAGCCAAGAAAATCGCCCCACCCGCCAGCGCCAAAGCGGGCGCGCTCAGCTGTGCCACCGCCGCGCGCGTAGCGCCCAGATGCGGCATCAAAGCGTACCAAAGCGCGTAGCCCAAACCGCTGGTAATCGCGCCCGAGATCACTGCCAAAAGCACACCAAATCCGGTCACGGGTGTCGGGTCAAACAGGCCCCAAGGGATCAACGCGGCAAGCACTGTCGCGAGCCCAAAATTTACCGCAGTGTCCGCGATAGGCGCGGTTGATCCGCGCCCCACCAATGAATACAGCGCAAAGCCCAGCGCCCCTGCCACCATCAAGATCACACCCAGTGGTTCCGGTGCTGCCCCGATGCGCGGCAGGAACAAAAACACCAGCCCGCCCATCGCAATGCCCATGCCGAACCAGCGCCCAAACGGCACCTTTTCGCCCGAGATCAGGCCGCCCGCAAACATCGTCGCCTGCACCACTGCAAACAAGATTAATGCGCCCACGCCTGCATCAAGCCAGACATACGCGATTGAGAATCCGACCATATAGACGAACAAGCCCAGCACTGCCGTCAGCCGGCCCTGTTGGATGATCTTTGGACGCTGCCCTAAGACCAAGACCAGCAGCGCCAACATCACTGTGCCCGCCGCCAACCTGATCAATCCAAACTGTCCAGCGCCGATTGCAGCATCGGTTAACGCCGCTCGGGTTAACAACGAATTGGCCGCGAAAAACACCAAGGTCAGCGCGGTCAGTCCCAGAAGGCGAAGGCCAGTCATATGTCTTGAAACGCCCTTGGATAAATCAACTCTGTGCCCGAGGGCACTGGTGTGTCCGCCGGGTAGATTGCGGTATAGGCCAAGGGGTAGGCCGAGCGCCAATCACACGCGCTTGATACCGAAAATCCAAAGCGTTCATAATAGCTTGGCTTACCCATAACTACGACTGGGCTAAGTGCATCGAACAGCAGCGCACGGATTATCTGCGCCGCGATTCCAGTCTTTTGACGCGTCGGGAAAACGCCCACTGGGGCCAATGCCAGCCACCCTTCCGGGGCCTTCATTCGGCTGAGTGCTGCATACGCGACTAGGCCATCATCCTCGGCCACTAATTCTGTCACCATCGCACTTTCATCGCGCAAAAGGTCGACCAATCGCGCCTCTTCAACCCCGGCGAAGGCCGCGATCAACAGGTCGTCAATGGCACTGTCATCAGTCGGTTTTCGGGCTCGAAGTTCCATGATGCGGACCCTGACGAGGGTGCGACAGGTTGTCTAGTCTTGATCTATTTTGCCGCGATCAACCGCCCTGCAAGCGGGTCCGTCAGATACGCAATCTGGCCCGCTGCGAGGGTCATACAAATGCGCCCAGTTGCTGCCTCGACAGCGATGATATCGGCGCGATTACCGGGTGCCAGTGTACCGCGATCTGCCAGCCTTAAGACCTCGGCTGGACGCGCGGAAACCAGTTGCCAAGCCGCCGCCCAGTCGCACACTCCATCTGCCACCAGTCGCTGCACTGCGCCGATCATGGCCGGGTAGTGGTAGTCCGAAACTAAAGCGTCACACAGGTCTGCGTCCACCAAATCCGCCGCGCGCAATTTGCCAGCATGACTGCCCCCGCGCAGCACGTTTGGCGCACCCAAGATCACCGGATCGCCCGCCGCTTTGGCTGCCTGCGCCGTCTCGATGGTCTCGGGAAATTCGGCCAATTTTGCCCCCATCGCGCGGTAGGTCGCGCGGATCTGCGGCGAGGTGTCATCATGGCTGCCGACCAGCACGCCCCTCAAGGTTAACCGCGCCACAAGTGCTGCAACTTCCGCTGACACATCTCGCGCAGCGAGTTCGGTCAAAAGGGCCAAATGTGCCTCGGGCGAGCGCCCAGATTTCAACGCTTGTCCTGTCAAACGCGGCGGCCTGCGTCCTTTGGCCAACGCCGTGTGCGGTAGGTGGTCGTTCAGCACCAAGTAGCCAACATTGTGACGCTCGATCAGCGCTTCAGCTCGCGCGTAGCTTTCGGTCAAATGCGTCTCAAGCCGCAGCTGAAGCCGCAGATCAAGCAGCGATGGAAACATGCTTAACGCCGCAGCCATGCTTTCGGCAAAATCCGGGCTGCGCATCCCGCCTTCCCAGCTAAAAAACTGCGCCAAAACAGCGGTTGTAATCCCGTTCGCCGCCAGTTCTGCCTGCGTCGCAGCAAGCCCAGCGCCCAGATCTTGCACGGCACCTCTACGCGGCGCGAGGTGACGCTCAAACCCGTCGCCGTGCAGATCCACGATGCCCGGCAGCAGTCGAAACCCGCTCAGATCGTACCGCTTGGCGTCCACCTCGCTTGCGATCTTAGTACCGTCTAGCGCCAGGTCGCGGACCTCCCAGCCCTGCGGCCCCAACACCTCGGCATTTGTAAAGACGCCACGCATTAGTAAAAACTCTGTGGATCGATATCGAGGGTCAGGCGCAGGTTCGGCGGGCGTCTGATTTGCGCCACCCAGTCCGTAAGTGCTGTCTGCAACGGCGCGGATTTCTCTGCTTTAACCAACAATCGCACTCGGAATTGACCACGAATCCGCGCTATTGGGGCTAGCGCTGGTCCGAACACTTGCGCCCCGATCGCAGTTAACGGGCCGGCGTTGCGCGCCAGCGCTTGTCCAATCTGCATCACGACCCCCTGATCCGGCCCACTCAGCACAACGCCCGCAAGCCGTCCAAAGGGCGGCATCCCGGCTGCCTTGCGTGCGTCGGCTTCGGCCTGCCAGAAGGCCTCATCCTCGCCTGTCAGGATCGCTTGCAACACAGGATGCTCGGGTTGAAAACTTTGCAGCAAGGCTTGGCCCGGCGCATCGGCGACCCGACCCGCGCGCCCCGCAACCTGACGCATCAATTGAAACGTACGCTCGGCTGCGCGCAAATCCGACCCGTGCAAGCCAAGGTCCGCATCCACCACTCCAACAAGGGTAAGCTTTAGAAAGTTATGCCCTTTTGCCACGATCTGTGTGCCGATGATGATGTCCGCACCGCCCGCCGCAATCGCCTCAATCTGCGCCTTAAGCGCGCGGGCGGACCCGTATAAATCTGACGACAAAATAGCCATCCGCGCGTCAGGGAACAATGCAGTCACCTCTTCAGCCAGACGCTCCACCCCCGGACCGACTGGGGCCAGTTTGCCTTCGACTTTGCAGCTTGGGCAGGCCTCTGGCATCGCCCGTGACGCCCCGCATTGGTGGCACATCAGCCGCTTCTGAAACCGGTGCTCAACCATGCGCGCGTCGCATTCCGAACACTCGATTTGATGCCCGCACGCCCGACAAAGCGTTAACGGAGCGTAACCGCGCCTGTTCAAAAACAGCAGCGCCTGTTCACCTTTTTCCATCCGCACACGGACCGCCGCCGCGAGCGTTGGCGATATCCATGTCCCAGACGCGACGTCTTCAGACCGCATGTCAATCGCAGCCAGATCGGGCATCGCGGCGTCCCCAAACCGCGAGGTCAAATCGAGGCGCGCATACTTGCCGGCAGCCGCATTCGCCCAGCTTTCCAGTGACGGCGTGGCTGAGGCCAAAACCACCTGCGCTGAACACAATGTGGCGCGCAAAACTGCCATGTCGCGAGCGTTGTAATGGGCACCATCTTCCTGCTTGTACGAGCTGTCATGTTCCTCATCGACCACGATCAACCCCAGGTCTTGAAACGGCAAAAACAAGGCCGAGCGCGCGCCGACAACAAGCTGCGCTTGGCCTTTGGACACCATCGCCCAACAGCGTCGCCGCTCTGCCTGTGTTACGCCCGAATGCCACTCGGCGGGGCGTTCACCGAACCGCGCTTCCACCCTCGTCAAGAACTCTGCGGTCAGCGCAATTTCGGGCAACAAAACCAGCCCTTGGCGGCCTTGCGCAAGGCACTCCGCGACCGCCTCCAGATACACTTCCGTTTTGCCAGATCCAGTGACACCCTTCAGCAATGTCGTGCCATAGCGGCCTTCGCGCGCAGCCTCGCGTAGCACATTTGCGCCCTGCAACTGATCCTTGGCGAGGGGCTTTCCGGGCAGTTTTGGATCAAGCCTCGGATAGGGGCCATCGCGGGGCGCTTCGACCTCAATCAGCGTGCCGTGGCCCACCAAACCCTTAACAACTCCGTGGCTGACGCCTGCCGCATGGGCCAGCTCAGACAGTCCCACAGCCGCCCCGCCATAGTCTTCGAGCGCATCAAGCACCCGTGCGCGCGGGTCCGTTAACCTTACTGGTGGCGGGCCTCCCAGCACGTAGACCTTGCGCGCACCGGGCGGATCACCAAGCCCAGAGACCCGTGTCGCCAGCCGCAGCATCGCCTCGAGCGGGGTCAGCGTGTAGGCGGCAGCACGTTCCAGAAACCCGCGCATCTCGTCGCGCATCGGTGGCACATCGAGCCGTCGATACGCCGCGCGCAGCTTGGCCGCATCAAACGATCCTTCACCCGGCCCCCAGACCACACCAATGATCTTGCGCGGCCCCAAAGGCACCTCGACGAAATCACCGGCAGAACACCCGGTTTCAGGCGCGCGGTAGTCCAATATCCGGTCCAGCGGTTGCGTCGTCAGCACGCCAATCCGTGCGCCTGGCGCAAACTCAGCCCCGCCCATCACACCGACCCTTTCGTGTGGGGCGCGCCTGCGGTAGTCAGGACGCAAATCCAACCCAGCCAAGGGGCCACCGCCATGAAATTTTTTGTAGACACCGCCGAGATCGACGCGATTGCCGAGCTCAACGATTTGGGCATGGTCGATGGGGTCACCACGAACCCGTCGCTGATCATGAAATCGGGACGCGACATCCTCGAAGTGACCAAAGAGATTTGCGCCCTCGTGGATGGTCCGGTCTCCGCCGAAGTGATCGCGACTGAAGCCGACGACATGATCGCCGAGGGCCGCAAGCTGGCCGCGATTGCTGAGAATATCGCCGTCAAAGTGCCAATGACATGGGCCGGTTTGAAGGCCTGCAAAACGTTAAGCGACGAAGGCCAGATGGTTAACGTGACGCTGTGCTTTTCGGCAAACCAAGCGTTGCTCGCCGCCAAAGCGGGTGCCACGTTTATCTCGCCCTTCATCGGGCGCTTGGATGACATCAACATCGACGGCATGGACCTGATCGCGGACATTCGGGAAATCTATGACAACTACTCGTTTGACACGGAAATCCTTGCGGCGTCCATCCGCACCGTGAACCACGTCACCGATGCCGCCAAAATCGGCGCGGACGTGATCACTGCGCCGCCCGAGGTCATCAAGAAGTTGGCAAGCCACCCGCTGACCGATCAAGGTCTGGCCACATTCCTGAAAGACGCGGCCAAGGCAGGCATTAAGATCGTCTAAACTCGCAGGGGCGGTAAGGTTAACGCCGCCGCCCCGCTCTGGCGAATTGGTGCCCATGCCAAGCACCGGGCAAAATAACCCGCGCATTCTGCGCCGCCCCCGTTATACTGCCAAAAAAACACGTGGAGAGCAGCCATGACCACTGAGGCAGCAGACACAACCGGCATTGCTGTGCGCGACAAAATCCTCGCCAAGCCGGAGGTTGTCCTAGAAGACCCCGAATTGATGAAGGCCTTGATCGCGGCCAATGACCGAACGCTGGGCGGCAATATCGTCGATCTGCGCGGCATTGCGATGGAACGGCTTGAGGCGCGCTTGAACCGTCTTGAAGACACCCATCGAAGCGTCATTGCAGCGGCCTACGAAAACCTTTCGGGCACCAACCAGATCCACCGCGCGATCCTTGCGATGATGGACCCGATGGAGTTCACGCCGTTTCTGAAAAGCCTTGGCGGCGAGGTCGCAGAGATTCTGCGCGTTGACCGTTTGCGCCTGATGCTCGAGACCGAAGATGATCAAACTGATCCTTCGCTTGAGCCTGTTGAGGGTGTATTGCTGCCGGTCGAGCCGGGCTCGATTGATGCCTACATAACTGAGGCGCGCAACATGCCGGTGCGAAAGGTCACGCTGCGGCAGGTCAGTTCTGTGCGCGAAGACGTGTATGGCCCGAAATCCGATTTTATCAGGTCCGAGGCATTGCTGAAACTGGACTTCGGCTCGGGTCGTTTGCCGGGTTTGCTGGTGTTTGGATCTGAGGACCCGCACCAGTTTCGCCCGAACCAAGGCACGGAGCTGTTAACCTTCTTTGCCAGCGTATTTGAGCGTCAGATGCGGCACTGGCTGAACTGATGTCGCTGATCTCGCCCGGTGTGGCGGACGCGCTGGAAGACTGGTTGACCAAGGCCCGCGCGCTTGATGCGAAATCTGAGGCGACCTTGATCGCTTATCGCCAAGATGTGGCAGCGTTCCTTGTATTTCTCGGTGATTATCAAGGCGGTCGCGCAGGTCGTGCGGCCCTCGCAGAAGTCGGACCCAGGGAAATGCGGGCATGGATGGCCCGGACGCGTGATGCAGGCGTGGGGCCACGATCACTGGCGCGCGCCCTGTCAGCGGTAAAGACATTCTACCGCTGGCTATCGCGCGAGGACGATTTTGACGCGACACCTGTGCTGTCGACCCGTTCGCCCAAATTCACCAAGCCATTGCCGCGCCCACTGTCCCCCGAAGCGGCCAAAGCCGTGATTGAGGTCGTGGACACCCAAGCCCGTGAGGACTGGACCGCCGCGCGCGATGTGGCGATTATCACACTGCTTTATGGGTGCGGATTGCGGATTTCCGAAGCGCTCGGCTTGGCCCGCAAAGTCGCGCCCCTGCCCGAAGTTCTGCGCGTTCTCGGCAAGGGCGATAAGGAGCGTTTGGTGCCAGTGTTGCCCGCCGCGCGCGCAGCAGTCGACCGGTATCTGAAGCTGTTGCCCTACCCTGAGATGCCCGATCAGTTGTTGTTTCTTGGCGTGCGCGGAGGCCCTCTGAACCCCCGCATCGTGACGCGCGCGATGGAGTCTGCGCGCGCCCAACTTGGCCTACCTGCCAGTGCCACCCCCCATGCGTTGCGCCATTCCTTCGCCACCCATTTGCTGAATGCAGGCGGAGATTTACGCAGCATTCAAGAGCTTCTCGGCCATGCCTCTTTATCATCCACCCAAGCCTATACGGCGGTGGACACGGCACGGTTGATGGAGGTGTACCAAAGCGCACATCCCAGAGCATAAACGCAACAGCGCACCCTAACCTTGATCCCGCCCCCCATTTCCGACATGACACCTCCATGACAACAGCCAGCCTCCGTGCCCTCTCCGTCCATTTCCTGACCGCAACAGGTGCCGTCTTCGCTATGTTGGCGATGCTGGAGGCTGTGCAGGAAGACTGGCCGATGATGTTCTTGTGGCTGGTCGTCGCTTTTGTGGTGGACGGCATCGACGGCCCGCTCGCGCGTAAATACGATGTGAAGACCAACGCAGCGCAATTTGACGGCGTGCTGCTGGACCTCATTATCGACTACCTGACATATGTGTTCATCCCCGCCTTCGCGCTGTTCTCGTCGGGACTTTTGCCCGGCTGGACCGGCTGGTGCGCGTTGCTGATCATCACCTTCGCCAGCGTGATCTACTTCGCCGACACGCGGATGAAGACCTCCGATAACTCGTTCCAAGGCTTTCCGGGCTGCTGGAATATGGTGGTGCTGGTGCTGTTCGCGTTAGAACCACCCGTAGCGCTTAGCCTTGCCATCGTCGCAGCACTTGGCGTGGCGATGTTTCTGCCGTTGAAATTCGTCCATCCGGTGCGCACCGAGCGCTGGCGCATGATCACGCTACCAGTGGCGTTGGCATGGACATTCTTTGCAGGCTGGGCGGCTTGGGTTGAATTCTACCCCGATAGCTGGGCGCATTGGGGCCTGGTCGTCACCAGTGTCTACTTGATGTTTGCAGGCGTGGTTCAGCAATTGATCCCTGCGCGCAGCTAGACGCGGGTCAGCACAACTCCTGCCACGATCAGCCCTGCGGCAAGAGCTTTGCCGCGATCCATTCGCTCGCCAAATAGCAGCCAGCCGATCAGAATCGCGAACAGGATCGAAGTTTCGCGCAAAGCGGCCACCAGCGCTAAGGGTGCCACGGTCATCGCCCAGACGGCGATTGCATAGGCTCCGAAACTTGCAGCAGAGGCCACCAGCCCAAACCCCCAAACCCTCGGCTCGGCACGCATCACACCGACGCCGCGCATGGCTACGATTGCGGGCGTATAGGCCAGCGCGGATCCAATCATCAGCCAGCCGACAAAGGCCAACGGATCGCCCGCCACCCGCGCGCCGAGGCCATCGACCAGCGTGTAGCCCGCCGTTGCACACGCAGCCCCAAACGCAAAGGGCAGCATTTTGCGGCTTTCGCCGGACGAGAACACGCCGCGCGCCATGGTCAGGATGCCGAGGCCTAGCACGAGACAGCCAAGCACCTCTGTCAGCGTCATCGCATCAATCCCGAGAACGGCTGTGACCAGCAAAACCGCCATCGGGGCGGTGCCGCGCGACAAAGGATAGACCCGGCTGAGATCGCCGCTGTCATAGGCGAACGACAAAAACATCTGGTAGCCCATATGGATGACCGCAGACGCGATTAACCATGGCCAGACCTCGGGTGTGGGATAGACCCCGCGCCCCAAGGTCAGTGCCAACCCGATCGACGCATGGCCTACCGACAGGATAAACATACCCGTCTGCTTGTTCGCGCCGGTTTTAATCGCGGCGTTCCAGCCTGCGTGCATTAGGGCGGCCGCAAGCACGGCGAGCAACACGGTCAGGGTCATATCAGAAAGCTGCCTGCGCCTTCATGGCGTAGCAGCGCAACTTTGGTCTCTACCCCGCCTTTACCGGAAAACCCGGTCAGGCCTTTCGCGCCCATGACACGGTGGCACGGGATGATAACTGGGATCGGGTTGACCCCGCAAAGCTGGCCCACCGATTGCGCCGACAGCCCGGTGGCCTTGGCGATATCGCCATAGGTAACGGTCTCGCCGAATGGGATCGCGCTGATTTGGGCGAGCACGGCACCGAGCGCGGGCGATCCCTTAGGCGCCAGCGGTAAACTGAACGCGGTCAGGGTGCCTGCGTCGAATGCGGCGAGTTGCGCGAGTGCGTCGCGCAAAAGCGGCGTGTCGTCTGGCTGGGCTGTTGCGAGCCATTCCAGCGCGATGATTGCACCCGCGTCCTCGACAACAGTCAGTGGACCAAAGCGGGTCTCAACACAGGCGCGGGTTTGTCTCAATGTGCGCCACACTTAAGCGCGGTCAGCCCGGCGTTGCCGCCGAGCCGTGTTTTGATCAGATCAGGCAAGTGCCTCATCGCACCGCTCGCACACACCTGCATGGCCGTGCGTCCCGACATCTGGCAGGATCTTCCAGCAACGTTGGCATTTCTCGCCCTCGGCCTTGGCAAAAACCACTGCGATCCCAGGCGCATCGTCCAAGGTAAACGCGCCTTGCGGTGCTTCATCGGTGGAAACCACAATCCCGGACGTGATGCAGAGGTCTTGAAACCCAACCGTCTCAAGCACACCCGCTGAGGCCGCATCGCCAAACACGGTCGGGGCCGCCTCAAGCGACGCGCCGATCACCTTCTCGGTGCGCTGCACTTCCAAAGCACCCGTCACAACCCGGCGGACTTTGCGGATGGTCGCCCATTTCGCTGCCAACGCGTCGTCTTTCCAAGCGCTCGGCTTCTCGGGGATGTCTGTCAGGTGGATCGAGCTCGTATCGCCCGGAAAGCGCTCCAACCAGACCTCTTCCATCGTGAACACCAGCACCGGTGCCAGCCACGCGGTCAGGCGGTGGAACAAGATATCGAGCACAGTGCGTGCAGCCCTGCGGCGCGCGGTGTTGCCGTCGCAGTAAAGCGCGTCCTTGCGGATGTCGAAGTAGAAGGCCGACAAATCGACCGTCGCAAACGTGAAAATTGCCTGGAACACGCCTTGGAAATCATAGGCGGCGTAGCCCTTGCGCACGGTCTGATCCAACTCGGCCAGACGGTGCAGAATCCAGCGTTCCAATTCGGGCATATCGGCGGGATCCACACGATCGGCGTCCGAGAAATCCGCCAGTGAGCCCAGAAGGAACCGCATGGTATTGCGCAAACGGCGGTAGCTGTCGGCGGTGCCTTTCAGGATCTGGTCGCCGATCCGTTGGTCATTGGTATAGTCGGTCTGTGTCACCCAGAGCCGCAAGATATCTGCGCCATACTGCTTAACGATGGTTTCGGGAACAATCGTATTGCCGATCGATTTGGACATCTTCATGCCCTTCTCATCGAGCGTAAATCCGTGTGTCAGCACACCGCGATACGGCGCGCGGCCCTTGGTGCCGCAAGCTTGCAGCATCGACGAATGGAACCACCCGCGATGCTGATCGGTGCCCTCAAGATACAGATCAGCAATGCCATCGTCAGACCCATCCGCACGGTCACGCAAAACGAACGCATGGGTGGAGCCTGAATCGAACCAGACATCGAGAATGTCGAACACCTGCGTGTAACCCTCAGGATCATGCAGGCCGCCCAAGAAGCGCTCTTTCGCGCCCTCGGCATACCACGCATCGGCGCCTTCAGCCTCAAACGCTTCATTGACCCGCGCGTTTACGGCTGCATCGCGCAACAGGAAATCATCATCCGTGGGCTTGGCTCCGGCCTTAGTAAAGCAGGTCAGCGGCACGCCCCACGCGCGTTGACGTGACAGCACCCAATCCGGGCGCGCCTCGATCATCGAGTACAAACGGTTGCGCCCACTTTGCGGCGTCCACGTCACCAATTGGTCGATGCTGGTCAACGCGCGCTCGCGGATCGTCTCGCCGTAGGTGTCTTGGCCGTCGCCCACAGCCTTGTCGATTGCGGCGAACCATTGCGGGCGGTTTAGACGGATCACGGGAGCTTTCGAGCGCCACGAATGCGCGTCCGACAAGGTGATGCGCTTGCGCGCGAGCAAGCCGCCGACCTCGATCAATTTCGCGATTACAACGTCGTTGGCCTTGCCCGGTTTGCCGTTCGGACGGATCACCTGCTCGCCTGCGAAGAACGGCAGGTCCGCGCGGAACGAGCTGTCGTCAAGGATGTTGAACGTCATCGGCAGCTTGTGCTTGACGCCAATGGCATAGTCGTCGTCGCCGTGGCTGGGGGCGGTGTGAACAAAACCCGTGCCCGCGTCTGCGGTGACATGATCGCCGGGCAGCATGGGCACGTCGAAGTCCCATTCGCCGCCCGCACCGTCTGCCCCGCGCAAAGGGTGGGCGAGGGTTAGCGCTGCCAATTCGTCAGCGGACACATCGCGCAAGCGTCGGTACATCGTGTCGTCAAGGCGCATGGCGGCGAGGGCTTGCTCGGCCAACGGATCCGCGATCAGATAACGCGCACCGATCTGCACCCAGCATTCCTCGGGGCGGTCCGTGACCTCATAAAGTCCGTAGCTGACGGTGGGGCCAAAGCAGACCGCGCGGTTCTGCGGGATGGTCCAAGGGGTCGTTGTCCAGATGACGACCTTAGCGGTATCCAAATCAGATGCGATCGCGTGCAACGCGTCGTTGAACGCGGTCGGCTCTTCGTCCAGCAGCGCCATTGCGTCAGATTTTGGCATTACTTTGAACGGTACCCAGATCGCCTCGGACTTGCGGTCGTGATACTCGACCTCAGCCTCGGCCAGCGCGGTTTTCTCGACCGGCGACCACATCACGGGCTTGGACCCTTGATAGAGCACGCCCGACATGAGGAACTTCTGGAACTCTTCGGCGATCACGCGCTCGGCGTGGAAATCCATTGTCAGATACGGCTCGTCCCAGTTGCCCGTGATGCCAAGGCGCTTGAATTCGTTGCGTTGGATATCGATCCAGCCAGCCGCAAACTCGCGGCATTCGCGGCGGAACTCGTTGATCGGCACAGCGTCTTTATCGCGGCCTTTCTGGCGGTATTTCTCTTCGATTTTCCACTCGATCGGCAGACCGTGGCAATCCCAGCCGGGGATATAGCGCGCGTCAAAGCCCATCATCTGCTGCGAGCGCACGACCATATCTTTCAGGATTTTGTTCAGCGCGTGGCCGATATGCAGGTTGCCGTTGGCATAAGGCGGGCCGTCATGCAGCGTGAACGGTTTGCGCCCCGCATCTGACTTGGCCTTCTCGCGCAGGCGGTCGTAGATGCCGATCTCGGCCCAGCGCGCCAACCATTCCGGTTCGCGCTTGGGCAGGCCCGCGCGCATCGGAAAGTCGGTCTTGGGCAGGTTCAGGGTAGATTTATAATCGGTGGTTTCAGGCGTGTCGGCGCACATCGGGGGCGTCCTTTGGCAAACGGGTATGATCATGGGATTTTGGGGCGGCGCGAGGGCTCAAACGCCTGTGTCCGGCGGCTCGGGAGATCAGAGCGCCGGGCATATAATTCGAATGATGATCAAGCGTATCGTCATCTTGCTGGCGCTTTAGCATCACGCCCCAAGGGGAATCCAGCGAAAACGCGTGCATCCCTCATGCTTGAAAGCTCAGCTTCCTAAAACCCGGCGGACGGAAATTGAAATGACCTGCCCTTGCTTACGGATACGTACATTGTGAGAAGTTCGTAAGTTTCTGAACTCAACGGCTAAAACTTGAGAACTTGCATCGTGGGGCGTTAGTCGCAGATGGGACACCGCACTACTCTCTCGCAGATGAAACACGTTTTGGGTGTTGTCAGCGACGATTTCCTTCTCTGGCGTGAGAAAATCTCCAGCCTTCCCAAAGTAATACATGACCGCATCATATTTTGCCCTCCTATCATCCAAATCAAGCAGTTTGAACGATACCGTTTTACAGCAAAGATCGAGGAGGGGCGTAGCCATGACAGCCTCCGCATCTTCGACGGTGCTTTCAAAATCAGACATCTGTTTATCAAGGGCGTCATGTGCGTCTACCAGAGCCTTCGGTAGGGGGCGCGCAACGGCGGGCGAATATGCATCTATGTCTGGGCAGTTCTTGAATTTGAATGTGTAATCAAGATCATGGTCCGGATAGATTCTGATGCTGTGGGTATAGTTTTCTATTCCAGGACTGTTCTGATCCGCTGGTCCAAATAGGGTCAATTTTGTCGCGTTGGAGTTCCAGTCACACGCAATATCTGTTGGAGTCTGCGTATGGAGGATCGGCTCGCGAGGGTTTTTCGTCAAGACCGTGCCGCTCCCCCCCAAACAGTAATTGCCACATTGAAGCCTTTCAGCGGCAAGCCTGCCTCGTCAACAACTCGAAGCCTGATATTCACTTCTTGCATTGTTTCCCCCAATCTCATGCTGGTTGACGATACCATATCCTGACGAAATCACCAAAAGTGCACAGGCCCGCGCGTTGCTCGCTCGCGAACAGCTTCTACATCCCAAGGCAATCTGCTCGTCAGCGGGGGGGGCGAGACGCTCTCTAGCCTAGGGTCGCAACATACGCGCGTGTTGCCTCCAGCAGCTGTTCAGCATCATCATCGACAATACCGAACTCGGCCAGATGGCTGACGGTGCTTTCGAGATACTGCAAACTGGTCCCGAGAAACCCGGTGCCGTGGGCCACGCATTCGATCTGGCTGGCGCGGCTGATTTCGCCATCAATCAGCTCGCTGTCATGATCGGCGATGAAGGTCAGAGCGGTGGCCTCCTCGCCGTCGATCTCGACCAAGATATGGCGCGCGTGATAGCCGGGGCAGATCATCTCGCGCCGAAACAGGATCTCGGTCTCGGCGTCAACTTTGTCGGCCTTGATCCGGAACGCGAGGCCATCGCAGCCGTCGCCATCATCAAGTGCTGCCATCAAACCCGGTGCCTCTTCGGTCCCGCGTCCGCCATAGCGGTCCACAAGGATGAAGCGGCGGGAATGCTCTGGGGCAAAGGCCATGCGCACTTCGGAAAAATCGAGAGCCGGATCCCAGATCAGCGAACCATATGCGAAGATCCAAAGGTCGCCCTCGTGATCCTCAAGTGCCTCAGCGCGCAAGGCCTCGCGGTCCTCATCATCATAGGCCGGAAACGGCGGCATGCCCTCGGCGTCAAGAATGGCGGCAACTTTTTCGGCGGAGAAATCGCGAAAAGACGAGCGTTCAAACGGCGTGATCTTGTCGCGCAAGCCGGGGAGGTGGCGAAAGGGATCTTGAGTCATGTTTTGCTTCCAAATAGCCCGGTCAGCGCGCGGGACACGAGCTTGGACACGGAGGGCCGTGTTTGTTTGGTAAATGGCAGCGGACGGCAAACTTCCATCGCGGCCACGCCGACGCGCGCGGTCAGTGCGCCGTTGACAACACCCTCGCCGAAGCGGCGGCTGACTTTAGACAGAAGGCCCCCGCCTGCGACCGAGCCGATCAGATCATCGCCCACCGCAACGGCACCTGTGGCGACCAGATGCGTGAGAACCGTACGGGTTAGGCGCCAGCTTCCCAGCGTGCCTGCGCGCCCGCCGTAGACCTCGGCGATGCGGCGGATCATGCGCAGGTTGGACGTCAGTGCGGCAACCACATCGGCCAGCGCGAGCGGCACGAGTGCTGTCACCATAGCGACCTGACGCGCGGCGGCGGCGATTTCTTCTTGGGCGCGCGCATCCAAAGGCGCGAGCAGTGTTTGCTCGGTCAGCGCGAATACCGTGTCGGCGTCAAACGCCTCGGCACTTTGGGTCTTCAGGCGCGCGCGGGCCTCGGCCAAGGCGGGGCGGTTGGCATAGAGCGCACTGAGATCATCCGCCAATTTGCGCGCGGCTTTTAGGTCTTGATCTCCAAGTGCGGCCTCGGCGCGGGTCTTGAGTTTATCGAGCCTCCCAAGCCGCGCGTAGCCGGCCCATTCCTTCAAGGCGAGGCCGAGGGCAGCGAAAATCAGCAGACCGAAAAGGACAGTCGCGGTCCAGCCTAGGATCGGATTGGCCGCAAGCAGTCCGGTAACGAAATTCCACGCCGTGATGGACAGCGTGAAGGTCAACAGAGAGAAAAGCGCGCTCCAGAACAGTTTGGCAAGCCGGTTGGGCCGCTTGGCCGACAGTCGCGCAAGGGTTTGCATCGCCTCGCCTTGGGGCGCGCTTCCCGGATCTTCGACGGGCGGTGCAGTCGCAGGCGTCAGCGGCGCGCTGTCGTCAAGCTCAATCAGGACTGGTTTGCGGGTCATGGTGATTTGGCTTTCGCAAAGGGCAGACAGCTCATCTCAGGCGATCCCCGATGAGGAATTCCACAGCCCGGTCGAGGCGAATATGGGGCGGCCCGTCTCCGGCGCGCAGCGACAGCTTTGCAGGCGCAAAACTCATGGCTTGCCAATCGCCGTCGAGCCATGCCGGATCGCCAGCTTGCGCGGGACCAAGCAACACCGACGGATCAGTGGGCAAATCGCCGGGATGGAAAGCGGCTTGCTTTCCGGTTTCCAGCAACGTGCCGCGCACCATTTGCAGCTCCGTGCCGTGATGCGTGCGCTCTTCTTCGACCGTCGCGCGCAAGGCCGCGATAGACATGGCCGCGGTTTGCGCACCTGCAAAATCGGCGCGGCGGCGGGCGTCTGTGACCAGCGCCTCCATGATCGCGGTCAATTGGCTGTGTTGGCTGTGGTGAATGTGGTCGGCTTTGGTGGCGGCAAACAGGATCCGGTCGACCTTGCGGCCGAGCAGCGTTGATAGAAACGAGTTTCGACCGGGCCGGAACGCGCTCAGCAGGTCGCGCATGGTTTGGCGCAGATCGGCCAATGCGCGCGGACCATTATGGATCGCACCCAGCGCATCGACGAGTACGATCTGGCGGTCGATGCGTGAAAAGTGGTCGCGAAAGAAGGGCTTTACGATCAGGGACTTATAGGCCTCAAACCGGCGCTCAAACTCGCGGTACAAGCTGCCGCGCTTGGGCGCGTCCAGAGGCGGCAACGGTGCGAATGTCAGCGCAGGAGAGCCTTTCAGCTCGCCCGGCAACAGAAACCGTCCCGGCGAGCAGTCGGAAAAGCCAGCCTTGCGCGCGATGTGCAATGTCTCGGTGAAGGTCTGGGCGAGGGCTTCAGCCTGCGGTTCGTCCAGTTTGGTGTCTGCGGCGATCTCGCCTGCCATGCTCAGATAGGCGCTAGTGTCGGGGCGGACCTCCAACTTCGTCAGGGTGTCTTCGGACCACTGGGCGTAGGTTTTGTCCATCAACCCGAGGTCGAGCAGCCATTCACCGGGATAGTCCACAATATCGAGATGGACAGTGCGTGGCCCCGAGACGGCGCCAAGCAGGCCTTGAGGTTGGACGCGCAGCGACAGGCGCAACTCAGACACCGTGGCGGTGGCAACGGGCCAACGGGGGTTGGTGCCGGTCAGGGCTTCTAAGTTCGCCTCAAACGGGAAGCGAGGAATGGTGTCGTTGGGTTGCGGGCGCAAGTAAGCGGCTGAAATCGCACCTGAACTTGCCGCCGAAAAGGCAGGCATGCGGCCCCGGTCTAGCAGGTTTGCGACCAACGAGGTGATGAACACTGTCTTGCCGGAGCGCGCCAAACCGGTCACGCCAAGGCGGATCACGGGCTCGAAAAACGCCTCGCTGACCGCGCCTGTGACACTCTCGACACCGCGCGTAATTCCGTTTGTGACCGCTGTGAGAACCACGTCTGCCCCTTTTCGTTCCAAGTCAGACAGATAGGCAGCGTGGCCCCCGGTGTATAGAGTGGCGGGGAAGGATTGTGCCGCCTTCCCCGCCGCGCTAACTGCTTTGCCATGCCCAGATATGCCCTGAAAATCGAATATGACGGTACGCCCTTCGCGGGATGGCAACGACAGCGCGATGTGCCGTCGGTGCAAGAAGCTGTGGAACGGGCGCTTATGAAGCTGGAGGCGGATGTGCCCCCGCTTGTGGCGGCAGGGCGCACAGATAAGGGGGTGCATGCAACGGGTCAGGTGGTGCATGTGGACATGGCGCGCGACTGGGATCCGTTTCGACTGTCGGGGGCTTTGAACTATCACCTGAAACCGCAACCTGTTGCGATTGTGGCATGTGCTCACGTCGCCGATGACTTTCACGCCCGGTTTCATGCGCTGGAGCGGCGGTATCTGTTTCGGCTGGTTTCGCGCCGCGCACAGGTAGTGCTTGAGCGCGACATCGTGTGGCGGGTCAGCAATGAGCTGGACCTTGATGCGATGCGTGCGGGGGCGGCTTACCTGATCGGGCGGCATGATTTCACCACGTTCCGAGCGACCCATTGCCAGGCGCTGTCTCCGATAAAAACTTTGGATAAGCTTGAGGTTACGGCAAAACAAATCAGCTACGGGATAGAGTACCAGTTCGAGGTTGAAGCACGTTCCTTCTTGCACAATCAGGTGCGCAGTTTCGTAGGCACCTTAGAGCGTGTCGGTGCTGGCACCTGGTCGCCAGAGGATGTGCGTGACGCTTTGGAAGCGCGGGACCGGTCGGCATGTGGGCCTGTTAGCCCGGCGCTGGGGCTGGCATTGGTAAGTGTGCGTTATCCAACAGATCCGTTTATCTGAGGCCCCGGCCCTGCAAATCCCAAAATATGTGTCCCATCGACACTGAATGCGGCGATGAGCGGTGGGGTAAGCGTCTTTGCGGCGCCTCCGGCGGGGATATTTTTGAAACACTGAAGGGCGAGCGTTTGGGCCCGCCCCATCTGGTCTATCATTAACTCTCGCGACGCTCGGCCCACCCGGCGAAGATTTTCTCGAGCGCGACCACCACGTAAAACAGGACGATCCCGAGAAACGCGAGCGCGATGAGCACGGCGAACATCAGCGGATAGTCAGCACTGATTTTACCGCTGTCGAACAACGCCCCGAGGCCGCGCCCGTGAGGGCTTACGATCTCCATCAGGTTGGTGCCGATGAACGCGAGGGTGACAGAGACTTTTAGGGCACCGAAGAATTCGGGCAGTGTTTTGGGCAGCGCGATTTTCCAGAAGATCGTAAGCTTGGACGCGCCGAGCGAGCGCAGGATGTCGCGGTATTCGGGCTCTAGTGTCGACAGACCGATGGAGACCGACACCGCAATGGGGAAGAACGAGATCATGAAGGCGAGCATCACGGTGTTGAAGTCGTGCTGGCCCACAAACATCAGCGCCATGATCGGCACGACGGTCGCTTTGGGCACTGCGTTGAAGCCGACAAGCAGCGGATAAAGGGCGTCGCGCGTCGCACGCGAAAAGCCCATAACCATGCCCAACCCCGTGCCAAATACAATCGCAAGGCCGAGGCCCGCGACAGTGCGCCAGAGGGTTTCCCATGACGCGATAAGGAACAACTCGCGGAATTTCCAGAATGCAGGCCAGAGATCAGACGGCGAGGCCATCTTGTAGTTTGGCCAGCCGTTGGCCCAGACCAGCAGTTCCCACAGAAGCAGAAAAACGACGATCGCGCCGGTTGGGATCAGGAATTTGTTGAGTGTGCGCATGTTCATTAGGCGGCCTCACCAGCGTTGTCATTGGGAACCCGGCCTTGGGCAATCTCGATCTGGTGGCGCAGGGTGGCCAGCATGTCGGTGGCTTTCTGGGTGTAGAGGTCGTCCAGCTTGCGCTCGCCCTCAAACGTGACTTTCAGTTTGTATTGCGCGGTCGCCGGTCGGCCTGACAGCACAACTACCTCGTCAGCCAGAAAGATACTCTCGCGCAGATCGTGGGTTATCAGCAGCGATGTGAACGGCTCTTCGGCGCGCAGATTGTGCATGGTCTGCCACAGGTCCTCGCGGGTGAAGGCGTCGAGCGCGCCAAACGGCTCGTCCAAAATCAGGACCTCGGGCTTGTGAACGATTGCGCGGCACAGAGAGGCGCGTTGGCGCATCCCGCCTGACAACTCGGACGGGCGTTTGTCCTCGAACCCCGTTAGGCCAACGAGATCCAGCAAGAACATCGCGCGCTCTTTTTGTTGGGATTTAGTCAGCTTGGTGGGCACAATTTCCAGCGGCAAAAGGACGTTGTCCATGATCGTGCGCCATTCCAGCAGAACCGGGTTCTGAAAGGCCATGCCAACGGTATTTTTGGGCCCGATAACCTTATCGCCGTGCAGAAAAACTTCGCCCTCATCGGGACGCATCAGCCCTGCGATCAGCCGCGTCAGAGTGGACTTTCCGCAACCCGAGGGCCCGACAACGGCGCAAAACTCGCCTTCAGGAATGTCGATGTTGAGATCCCTGAGAACCGGCAAAGGCCCGGCGTCGGTCTTGTAGGCATGGGTCACATTCTTGAGCGCTATCTGCGGCATGTCGGTCATGGATGTCTCTTTCCTCGTCACACACAAAAAGGGCGGGGCCGCGGTGATTACCCTGCGTTCCCGCCCTTTTCAGGTATTGGCTACTTCAGCATTAGGCTGCCATCGGTGGGCAGATATGCGTCGGTGAAGTATAGCTCAGGCGTTGGCGCTGCGTTGAACGTCATGGTCGTTTGCAACTGCGCGATGGCCCTAGCAAAACGCTCGGCATCGATGTTGCCGATACCATTTGCCATTGTGTAATCGGTGACCACATTGGCATCGATCGACAATTGCAGGCGACGCTGCTCAAGTGCGACATCGGCGGCTGGGTTGCGCGCGAGAACGCTTGCAGCGCCCGCCGCTGGATCTGCGATCACGTCTTTCCAACCCATTGCGACGGCGCGCAGAAAGCCGGTGACGATCTCTGGATTGGCCTCGGCAAAGTCGGTGTTGACGAGGATCGCGTTGCCATACAGATCAAGCCCGTGATCGGCCATCAGGATGGTCGAGATGTCATCTTCAGGCACGCCGAGGCGCACAAGGTTCAGGTAAGAGCTGAACGAGAAGCCGGTGATCGCGTCAACTTGACCTTCGGCCAGCATTGGCTCGCGTGTTGGGAAGCCAACAGGCTCAACCGTGATACTGTCCATGTCGAGATTGTTGGCGGCGGCGAATGCCGGGAACTGCGCCCATGCGCCATCGGGCGGCGGTGCACCGAGGATCTTGCCTTCGAGGTCTTTGGGTGTGGATACGCCTTGGCTGACCCGACCGATAACCGCGAAAGGCGGCTTGTCATAGATCATCATCACGGCCGTGACGGGCGCGCCGGGATTGGCGTCAAGGAAGGTGATCAGCGAGTTGATGTCGCCGAAACCCAACGGGAAGGCCCCAGTGGCGATTTTCGGGATCGTCGACAGCGAGCCATTGCCAGCTTCGATCGTGACATCGAGGCCTTCATTGGCGAAATGGCCATTATCGATAGCAGCGAAATAGGCCGCAGACGGGCCTTCAAATTTCCAGTCCAGCGCAAACGGGACAGAGGTCTGGGCAGACGCGGTGCCGGCCATAAGGGCAGCAGCAGCAAAGACCTGGGTAAAACGTGCAAACACGGAAGCATCTCCTTCGGTATGTCGAGCGCACCCCGCAGATGGGGTGCCGCGCCCGAAATCGTTGACGCGATGCCGAGGCATCGTCAATTGAGCGGCCCACAAGATTGACCTGCAACAATATGAATGCACACTTCCTAAGCGCGACGCAATTTTTTTAGGCGCGCTTAGGATTTAAGGGAGGGAAACCCGTTAGCTGGTCGCGGCCGGAAGCGGATCGCTATGGATGATGACCGTGGTGCCGAGGGGAACGCGCTCGTACAGGTCCTCCACATGGGCATTGATCAGCCGGATGCAGCCGTTGGATACCGACGTGCCGATGGTATGCGGCGCGTGGGTGCCGTGGATCCGGTACATCGTGTCCCGACTGCCTTGAAAGAGATAGAGCGCGCGCGCGCCTAGCGGATTGCCCGGGCCGCCCGCCATGCCACCTGCGTGGCGTAAATAGAGATCGGGGCGGCGACGGATCATGTTGCGCGTGGGCGTCCAGCTTGGCCATTCGGCCTTGCGACGGATAACAGTGTTACGGCGCAACTGGCGGCCAAGCTCGCCAACGCCGATGGCGTAGCGGATCGCGGTTCCCGGCTCTTCTGGGTCGATCCAGTACAGGAAGTGGAAATTGGTATAGACGTGGATCGTGCCGGCGGTGAAGCCTTCGGTGATACGCACACGAGTGGGCAGGAATTCGCGCGGAATAACGTAGGGCGCAGGGCTTTCTGCTTGTGCTGCGGTCGGGCTGAACAGACTTGCAACGCCGAGCGCGCCTGCACTGGCCAGAAGACTGCGGCGCGTGAATACAGGGCCTAGAACTTCGGTTTCGATCTTCACGTCTTATTCCTCCATCGGCATCGGCAGTCGAATTTCGAGGCGGGCAGGTCCGCCATGTTTGATTTTGGCAGGGTATACCCCCCAAAGCTTGATGAATCACAACATTGCGTGAGGTGCAGTGGATTTTTGGCGCTTAGGGCGAATCAGCCTCAGAATGTGGCTTGGGGGACTCGATTTGAGGCTTTTGACGCTGGAGGCGGGGGATCGTGGGATGCGGCTCAGGCCGTCCTTGATGATTAATTCTAGGGCGATGGTTCTATTCAGGTCAGAAAATCGCGGCGTTCAAGCGCCTTGCCTTTGTTGGCGTTAACCAATTTGCACCACCTTGCGGCGTACTGCACAATAGCTCGGGCCCGTTGCTGCCCCCCAAACCTTACAAATGGACGCGCTGCGCCCAAAACTCGCTAGCCCAATTGGGCGCGCTCGCGCGTGCGATAAGGTTAATTCTAGTGCGTTAAGCTTAACCGCTGCGGGTTAACCTTAATCGAACCCCAGCGAGTTTGATGAGGACTATCAATACTTGGCACGCTCACGCCTTTCTGGGCACATCCGCGCGCGCTTTGGGCTGGTGGCTGTATCTTCCAATTTGCGCGTGCTGATACAGGCCCAGCGCGACAAAACCTTCTTATTGCTCCAGTCCTTAAACTCTTGAACGCCGGTTTTGCGCTCTGGTCACTACCATTTAGCAATGGCTTGGTCACACACCGTTCGGCGTGCGGCGCCGAACGGGTAATACACAAATTCTGGCTTTTTAATCAGACAACCAAATCCGACCGAAACACACACTTATAGAGGCGAATCTCAACGCAGTGCCGTTGGGCAATAACGTTAAGGCTTGATCCGATACCCGGTTTTGAAAATCCACCAAATGATGCCCAAGCAAAGCACGAGGAAGAGAGTGATCATCGCCAAACTGAAGCCGAGGGCAACATCTGCGGTGCCATAAAAGCTCCACCGGAACCCCGAAATAAGGTAAACGACCGGGTTGAACAGGGTTACCGTTTGCCATGCTGGTGGTAGCATCGTGATCGAATAGAACGACCCCCCAAGGAAAACGAGTGGCGTGACGATCAACAGTGGAACGAATTGTAATTGCTCAAAATTATCCGCCCAGATGCCGAGGATAAAGCCCAAAAGCGCAAAGCTGACACAGGTAAGCACGAGAAATGCGAGCATCGCGAACGGATGCAGGATTTGGACATCGACGAAGATCGCGGCGGTGACGAGAATGATCAGACCGATGGCAAGGGCTTTGGTCGCGGCGGCCCCAACATAGCCGATAACGATCTCGATAAAGCTGATCGGCGAAGATAGAAGTTCGTAGATAGTGCCGATAAATTTGGGGAAATATATCCCGAAAGACGCGTTTGAGACCGCCTGTGTCATGACGCTGAGCATGATCAGACCCGGCACGATAAACGCCCCGTAGCTGATCCCTTCGACGGACTCGATGCGACTGCCGATGGCTGAGCCGAACACCACGAAGTAAAGCGAGGTGGAGATTACCGGCGAGACAATGCTTTGCATCAGGGTGCGGAAAGTGCGCGCCATTTCGTAAACATAGATCGCGCGAACAGCTTGCCAGTTCATGCTGCCGTCTCCTTCACCAAATCGACAAAAATGTCCTCTAGGCTGCTTTGGCGGGTCCGCACATCAACGAGGTTGAGACCGGATTTCTGCAAATCACTCAGCAAAGCCGCCAGCGGTGGGGCGTCTTGGGCGTCGTAGGTATAGGTTAACAGGGTGCCATTTACCTTAACGCCGTAGGCTGCGACGGCGTCCGGTATGGTTAACGGGGCTGCATCAAGGGTGATGTGCAGCTCCTTTTGACCCATCTGAGCCATGAGTTTGTCTTTGTCCTCAATCAGCAGAATTCGCCCCTTGTTGATGACGGCCACACGGTCGGCCATCGCCTCGGCCTCCTCGATATAATGGGTCGTCAGCACAATGGTCGTGCCTGCCTTTTGCAGATTGCGCACGACCTCCCACATGTCCTTGCGCAGTTCCACATCGACACCCGCACTTGGCTCGTCGAGGAACAGGACTTGCGGGTCGTGAGCGAGTGCCTTGGCGATCAAGACGCGGCGTTTCATGCCACCTGACAGGGCGCGCACCGGTTGGTCGCGTTTGTCCCAAAGCGACAGCTGGCGCAGCACTTCTTCGATACGCGCATCATCGCGCTTCATGCCGAACAGACCGCGCGAAAAGCGCACGGTGTTGATGACCTTCTCAAACGGTTCCAGCGCGATTTCTTGGGGCACAAGGCCGATCATCTGGCGGGCCGCGCGGTAGCCGGTGATGATGTCATGACCGCCAACGGTGGCACTGCCAGAGGTTGGTGTGACCAGACCGCAAAGCACCGAAATCAGCGTGGTTTTGCCCGCACCATTGGGCCCGAGAAGTGCGAGGATTTCGCCTTGCTGAATATCAAGCGACACGGCGTCGAGCGCAGTGTGGCCGCCCTCATAGGTCTTGGAAAGTTGGTTAACGGACAGGATTGGAGGCATCTAGCATTCCTTAGCGGTTAAGGCCTGCCTAATCTCGATTGCGCTAAAGGTGAATGTGCGCGCATGCACATTTAGAACCCGTAGAGGCGCGCGGGTGTGTCAGTGAAGATTGCCTGGCGGTGGGCTTGCGCGGTGACGACGTCGAGGAAGGCGTTAAGCAAAACACCCGCATCGGGTTGTGCGGCATCTGCGAGCATCAGGTGCGGCCAGTCGGACCCCCACAAGCAGGCGTCTGGATTGGCACCAACGAGGGTTTCAATGAAGGGCGCGGCTTGGGTGTAGGGCGCAGGACAAAGACGGTAGAGGCCGGAGAGTTTGACCGCGATATGTCCGTCGCCAAGCAGGCGCCTCATGGTCTGAAACCCTTGGTCGTTTGTGGTTAACGCAAGATCGGGCCAGCCGATATGGTCAAGCACAACCGGAACCGGTAGCGCGGCCATATCATCAGCTAATTCGATCATGTGTTTGTGGGTATGCAGCAGCATTTGGACATGCATCTCGCGGTCTTTCAGCATTGGTGCGATGCGCTTGACCCCGTCCCAGCTTAGCACCCCGCCATGGACATAGTTCAGGCGTACACCGACAATACCTGCCTCGGCCAAATCATCCAGATCGCGCTCGGTCGCATTGTCTGTGACCAGCCCGATCCCGCGCGCGCGGTGGGTCCCAAGACCCGCAACGGCAGCTTTTGTCACTGCGTTATCAGCGCCGTAGAGGATCGAATGGACGATGACGGCGCGGCTAAGACCGAGGGTTTTCATATGCAACTCAAACCGGTCGAGCCAATCAGTCAGACCACCCGGCGCGGGGTCTTCGACGCGGCCCTCCCAAAGTGGAAAGTCGTCGGCAACCATATGAACATGGGCGTCGCAGGCGTGCTCTGGCAGCGCGGCGCTGGGGGCTGTGGGCGTGGCGACGGGGGCAGCGGCTTGGGGAAGGCTCATTTCTTATCCTGTAACGGTCTTGGCTTGACAGACCTACCGCGCGTTGCACTGTTGGTAAACAGATCAGGGGGCGGGCATGAATTTTGCGATTTGGCTGGAGCGGATTGCAGCATTGCAAGGGGACGCGCCTGCCTTGTGTCTCGGGGCGCAAACCGTCGAGAATTATGCAGCTTTTCAGGCCAAGGCTGCTGCTGTTGGCGGTGCCCTGGTGGCGCAAGGCATTCAGCCCGGCGACCGTGTGGCGGTATTTGCCAAGAACGTGCCGGAATACTTGATCGCTTGGTACGGAATCTGGCGGACCGGCGGCGTGATCGTGCCGATCAATGCAAAGCTACACCCCCGCGAGGCGGCGTTTATCTTGGAGGACGCCGGCGCGACGATGGCTTTTGTGACCTCAGACGTTGAAGGTGATCTGGCGAAGCTAACCAACATCCCGCTGATTAACCTTAACGCAGACGCGTTTACCTTAATGACGCAAGCGCCCCCTGCCCCTCTCGTCCACCGAGAGGCCAGTGATTTGGCATGGCTGTTCTACACCTCTGGCACCACTGGGCGGCCCAAAGGCGTGCGCATAACCTACGGCATGCTGCAGGCAATGAGCCTGAATTACATCGCCGAGGTGGACGCGGTAAATGCCGAAGACGGCGTGCTTTACGCCGCCCCAATCAGCCACGCGGCGGGCATCTATAATATGGTGCATGTCTTGAGGGGCACGCGCCATGTCTTCCCGACCTCGGGCGGGTTCGATGCAGCTGAAGTCTTGGCGCTGGCACAATCCTGCGGCCCGCTCTCGGTTTTTATGGCCCCGACGATGGTGCGGCGCTTTACTGATGTGGCTGCGGCCAAGGATGACAAAGCGGTCGGCGTGCGCACGATCATCTATGCGGGCGGGCCGATGTATAGCGCCGACATTATCGATGCGGTGGACTGGTTCGGGCCCAAATTTGTGCAGATCTACGGCCAAGGCGAATGCCCGATGGGGATCTCAGTGCTGTCGCGGGCGGATGTGGCAGATCGCACCCATCCCAGATGGCGCGAACGCCTTGGGTCGGTCGGGCGCGCGCAGGCGGCCGTGGAAATTGCGACCTGTGGCGCAGATGGCGCGTCCTTAGCACCGGGCGAGATCGGCGAGATCATGGTGCGCGGCGCGATGGTGATGCCGGGATATTGGGAAAACCCGGAAGCCACGGCGAAGACCTTGCTGGATGGCTGGTTGATGACGGGCGATGTCGGCAGCTTGGACGCGGATGGGTATTTGACGCTGACGGACCGGTCGAAAGACCTAATCATCTCGGGCGGCTCGAACATCTATCCGCGCGAAGTGGAGGAGGTTTTGCTGACCCATCCGAGCGTTCAAGAAGTCGCCGTAGTCGGCCAGCAGGACGCGGACTGGGGCGAAATTGTCGTCGCATTTGTCGTGGCGAAAGACGGGCTGGATCAGGCCGCACTAGACGCCCATTGCCGCGATAACATCGCACGCTTCAAGCGGCCTAAAGCGTATCGCGCCCTGCCGGAATTGCCGAAGAATAATTATGGCAAGGTGCTGAAGACCGAATTGAGAGCACTTTTGAAGGGTGACTAGTAACTGGGAAGCGCACGCGTTGGGCCTTGGTCGAGGCGGATCAGACCGCTAGCTTCGACCGGGAACATTGCGCGCACCAAGGGATCATGTCCGGGCACGATCAATTCAGGCGCTGAGGCCAGCTTATGAAGCGTCTCGAACCCGTCAAGCATGTCTTGCAGATCAACCACGATGGGAAAGGGTTTTCGGGCAAGGAAGTTCTCGTAGTAATGCGCGGCATCCGACGCGAGGCATAGCCACCCAGCAGCGGTGCGCACACGGACGGCTTGCAGCCCGCGCGCATGACCGCCGATGCAGTGGACGGTGACGCCCTCAGCCACCTCGCCTTCGCCCTCGTAGAAGACCATTTTGCCCTGATAAAGCCGCTTGACCGCCTCGCAAATATGATCGGCGGTGTAGGGCATTTTGAGGGTGTCATGACACATGCAGGGCCCGGTCGCGTAGGCCATCTCGGCGGCTTGCATGTGCAGCGTCGCAGTCGGAAACCGGTGCAGCCCGCCCGAGTGCTCGTACTGCAAGTGCGTAACAATAAGGGTGGTGATATCTTCAGGGCGCAGACCCAAGGGGCGCAAAGCCTCGCCCGGCTCCATCAGAATTGGACGGTCGCGGCGCGCGGCCTCGGCATTGTCATATCCGGTATCGACAAGGATCACCTCGCCTGCGCGCCGCAGCACCCACATGAAATAGTCCATTGCGTGAGGTGCGTCATGTGCGGCGTCAAACATGAAGCTGTCGGCGCGCGTGCGTGCGTTGCGGTCTGCATACCTAACGGCAAAAACTTCCCAAGCGTTTGACATCTGCTTCTCCTGCTACAATTGACCTCATGAAACGCTGTTTTTTTCGGCAAAGCAAAGCTTGTGACTACAGGATGTTCGAGTAAGTTAATCAGCGCACAAATTGTGCGGGAGTATGGGGGCGTAAATGACCGATTTTTCCATTGCCGTATTTGAGGGCGACGGAATTGGCGGCGAGATTATGTCGCCCACTTTGCGGATTTTGGACCGCCTGGCGCATGCTGCCCCGACCTACGGGCTGACCTACAATGTTCTGCCTGCGGGTGCCGGCCATTACGCGAAGACCGGCGAAGCATTGCCTGTGGCATCCGTCGAGGCTGCGCGCGCAGCAGATGCAATTTTGCTTTCGGCAATGGGTCTGCCGTCGATCCGCTACCCTGATGGCACCGAGATTGCGCCGCAAATTGATCTGCGCAAGATCCTTGATCTGTATGCGGGCGTGCGGCCTGTGCGTGTCGCCCCTGGTATTCCGAGCCCACTTGCGGGCGTCGAGCACCTCGATTTTGTGTTGATCCGCGAAAGCACAGAGGGGCTGTTTCATTCCAAAGGTCATGTGACCGAAGATATGGCCGAAGAAACGCTGCGCATCACGCGCAAGACCTCCGAAAAGCTGTTTAAATTTGCGTTTGAGCTCGCGCGTCAGCGTAAGCAAGCCGGCCAAGGTCCGGGCCTTGTGACATGCGTGGATAAGGCCAACGTCTTTCGCGCCTTTGCGTTTTTCCGCGAAATTTTCGACGCCGAGGCGGCAAAGCATCCCGATCTTGAGGCCAACCATGCCTATGTCGATGCCACCGCGTTATGGATGGTCACGCAGCCTGAGCGGTTCGATGTGATGGTCACAGAAAACATGTTCGGCGATATTCTGTCGGATCTGGGCGCGGGCCTGATGGGCGGGCTTGGTCTGGCACCCTCGGCTGATATTGGCGACGATCATGCGGTCTTCCAGCCGTGTCACGGCACAGCGCCTGACATTGCCGGCCAAGGCAAAGCGAACCCGGTTGCGATGATCCTATCGGCAGCGATGATGCTGGAATGGTTGGGCCATAAGCACAGCCACTCGGCTTTGATCAGCGACGGCGCGCGCTTGCGCGACGCTGTCGAGACGGTGCTGAAGGACGGATCGGTATTAACAGGCGACATGGGCGGCACAGCAACAACCGTCCAAGTTGGCGCTGCAATTGAGGCTGCATTGGGATGATACGGGTTGCCTGCCTTGGCGCTGGATATTTCGCGCATTTCCATATCGACGGCTGGCGGCGGCTGGCCGAGGCCGAGCTTGTGGGCGTTGCCGATATTGACCCACGCCGGGTGGAAAACATTGGCGCGCCGGGCTTTAGCGATCTGGAAACAATGCTGGAAACGACGAAGCCCGACCTGCTGGATTTGATCGTGCCACCTGCAGCGCAGGCTGCGGCGATACGCACAGCACTTGCGGCGGGCGTAAAAGCAATCATCTGCCAGAAGCCGTTTTGCACAAGCAGCGCTGAAGCCGGTGCGATCACGGCCGAGGCCGAAGCGGCGGGCATCCCGTTGATCATCCACGAGAACTTCCGTTGGCAACCTTGGTACCGCACGATCAAAGCCGCCCTTGATGCGGGCCGCGTTGGTGACCTGCACCAAATCAGTTTCCGCTTTCGCACTGGCGATGGCCAAGGCCCTGACGCCTATGCCGACCGCCAGCCTGCGTTCCGCGAAATGGACCGCCTGCTGATCCGCGAGACGGGTGTGCATTGGGTTGATACCTTCCGTTACCTGCTTGGGCGCCCGCGTGCGGTCTATGCCGAACTGCGCCAGATGAATTCGGTGATTAAAGGCGAGGATGCGGGGATCGTAATTTTCGATCATGTCCGCGACGGTCAACCCGTGCGCGCGGTCTTTGACGGCAACCGCCACCTGGATCACGCCACAGAAAATCCGCGCCTGACTTTTGGCGAGTGTTGGGTCGAGGGAACCGAAGGCACGATCACTCTGGCGGGCGATGGATCAGTAAAGCTGCGCCGTTTTGGGCAGTTTGAGACCGATACATTGCTGGCAGCCCGGTCCTATCAGGGCTTTGCAGGCGATTGCGTCTATGCGCTGCAAGGCCATGTGCTCGCAGCAATGCAAGGCGGGCGCGCGTTTGAGAACACGGCGCGCGAGTATCTGGAAGTGCTTGAGATTGAGGGCGCAATTTATGCGTCGGCCAAGAAAGGCGCAAAGATCAGACTGAAGGCGAAAACTGCCTAGATTTTGCGAATTCGGATCACCACATCGACCTTCGACACTTCCATGCCCTCAGGCGGCGTTGGCAGGCTGGAGATTTCGAGCGCCTCAGCAGGTGCGTCGGTCAGCCGGCCATCCTCTTCCCAGTAGAAATGCGGATGATCGTCCATGCGGGTGTCGAAATAGCTTTTTGATCCATCGACGGTGATCTCTTGGATCAGACCCGCCTCGCAGAATGCGCGCAGCGTGTTGTAGACTGTGGCAAGCGAAACGCGCTCGCCCGTCTGGATCGACGCGTCATACAAGCTCTCGGCGGTGACATGCCGGGCCTTGCCGTCGCCCACCAAAAGCGAGCCCAAAGCAACGCGCTGACGCGTAGGACGAACCCCGGCATTGATCAGCCACTCTGTGCTGCGTTGGGTCTTCTCAAGCATCATGGACGGAATCCTTGTGTACCTTCCCCTGTATATGACGTCTCAGCCGTCAATTTCAATTGCAAATCGTTCGCAACACGGGTGGTGGGGCGCGTTTTGCCTGCCCTTGTCACCCGACAAGCTGCGGTGATACACCTGACGCAACCATAGATAGTGCCTTTGGGAGAACGCTCCGCATGACCCAGTATCCAACCTCATTTGACAAGGAAGGGCTGCTGAAATGCGCCCGAGGCGAGTTATTTGGCCCCGGAAACGCCCAGTTACCTGCCCCGCCAATGCTGATGATGGACCGGATCACCGAAGTGTCCGGCGATGGCGGCGAACATGGCAAAGGCCATATCCGTGCCGAGTTTGATATCACGCCGGACCTGTGGTTTTTCGACTGCCACTTCCCCGGCAACCCAATTATGCCGGGCTGTCTTGGCCTTGATGGTCTGTGGCAGCTGACCGGCTTTAACCTTGGCTGGCGCGGCTGGCTGGGGCGTGGTTATGCGCTTGGGGTTGGCGAAGTGAAACTGACCGGCATGGTGCGGCCTGATCGCAAGATGCTGACCTATAAGATTGATTTCACCAAAGCCATTCAGACGCGACGCTTGACGATGGGTGTGGCCGATGGGATCGTCGAAGCCGACGGCGAAGTCATCTATATGGTCAAAAATATGAAGGTCGCGCTGAGCGAAAACTAAGCCGACACGAGCAGATACGAGCAGACAAAAAGGAGAGCGCCCATGCGCCGCGTTGTGATTACAGGAATCGGAATTGTATCGGCTATTGGCAACAGTCCTGCCGAGGTTGAGGCCAGCTTGCGTGCGGGTAAATCGGGGATCACCTTCTCCGAGACCTACGCCGAGAACGGATTTCGCAGCCAAGTCCACGGCGTCCCAAAAATCGATCTGGCCGAGAATATCGACAAGCGCCAGTTGCGCTTTATGGGACCGGGTGCGGCGTTCAACTACATCGCGATGGAGCAGGCGATTGCCGATTCCGGTCTCGAAGACAGCGATGTGTCGAACGAACGCACTGGTCTTGTCGTCGGATCAGGCGGGCCATCAACCTCAAACTTCTTTCAGGCATTTGAGGCGGTCAAAATCAAAGGCTCGCCGAAGAAGATGGGCCCGTTCATGGTGACGCGCTGCATGTCGTCGACGAACTCGGCCTGCTTGGCGACCCCGTTCAAGATCAAGGGCGTGAATTACTCGATCACCTCGGCCTGCTCGACTTCGGCGCATTGCATCGGCAACGGCACCGAGTTGATCCAGTTCGGCAAGCAGGACATCGTTTTTGCTGGCGGCGGCGAGGAAATCGACTGGACGCTGTCGTGTCTGTTCGATGCGATGGGCGCGATGTCCTCGAAGTATAACGACACACCAGAGACCGCATCGCGGACCTTTGACGCCACGCGCGACGGGTTCGTCATCGCAGGCGGCGGCGGCGTTGTTGTGCTGGAAGAATTGCAGCACGCCTTAGCGCGCGGCGCGAAAATCTACGGCGAAGTCACGGGCTACGGCGCCACATCCGACGGCCACGACATGGTGGCCCCATCCGGCGAGGGCGGCGAGCGCTCGATGAAGCAGGCGCTGGCAACACTGCCTGAAGGGCGCACGATCGACTATATCAACGCGCACGGCACCTCGACACCCGCGGGCGACGTCACCGAGGTAAACGCGGTCCGGCGTGTGTTTGGCGAGGGCAAGACCCCGCCAATGGCATCGACCAAGTCGCTGACCGGACACTCGTTGGGCGCAACCGGCGTACATGAGGCGATCTATTCGCTAATCATGATGAACAAGGGCTTTATCGCAGCCAGCGCCAACATAACCACCCTCGATCCAGCAATAAACGCCGATGAGATCGTGACCGAGTTGCGCGACGGTGTGGAGTTTGACAGCGTGCTGTCGAACTCGTTTGGCTTTGGTGGGACCAATGCCACGCTGGTGATGTCGAAGTTCAAAGACTAGATTGGAGACGTTCCCATGACGGGTGTTCTAAGCGGAAAACGCGGCCTCGTGATGGGTGTCGCCAATGAGCGCTCCATTGCGTGGGGTATTGCAAAAGCTTGCGCGGAAGCGGGCGCGGAGTTGGCGTTCTCGTATCAAGGCGATGCGTTCGGCAAACGGGTTGAGCCTTTGGCAGCCTCGCTCGGGTCTGATATTCTGGTCGATGTGGATGTGTCGAATGATGCGTCTTTGGACGCCGCTTTTGAGACGCTGAAAACCCGCTGGGATCGCCTCGATTTCATCGTCCATGCGATTGCGTTCTCCGACAAGGCCGAGTTGACCGGGCGGTTTTTGGATACCTCTCGCGCGAACTTCAAAAACTCGCTTGATATCTCGTGCTACTCGCTGATCGAGGTCACGCGCCGTGCGCATCCGATGATGTCTGAGGGCGGGACGGTTTTGACACTGACCTATGGCGGATCGAACCGCGTGACCCCGTTCTACAACGTGATGGGCGTGGCAAAAGCAGCACTTGAGGCCGCGACGCGCTATCTGGCCAACGACCTTGGACCTGAGGGGATCCGCGTCAACGCGATCTCACCGGGACCAATGAAGACGCTCGCAGGTGCCGCGATTGGCGGGGCGCGCAAGACCTACCGGCACACGGAGGCGAACGCGCCGTTACGCTCGAACGCGACCTTGGCGGCTGTTGGCGGGACGGCGGTTTATCTGATCTCGGATGCCGGGGCCTGCACGACGGGCGAAATTATTCGCGGCGAGGGCGGGTTCCATGT
>JAWUXZ010000066.1:0-27325 GCA_034111085.1 Dinoroseobacter sp. | reverse complement strand
TTCTCAAGCGCAGAAGCGTAGCCACCTGCGATTGCCGCATCACAGCGCAAAAGGGGGATAGAAAGGGCATCTCAATAGACTGAAACTATTCTAAGCTATTGCTATATAACATTTATATAAAATTATATGGTGCGGGCGGGGGGACTCGAACCCCCACGGGCACAAGGCCCAACAGATTTTAAGTCTGGTATGTCTACCATTCCATCACGCCCGCAACGCATACCAGTTTAGGTCACCGCGGGAGGAAGGGAAAGAGCGCTAAAGGTCTTCGCCCGGCGGCGATATGTCCACCAAGTAGACCCGCTCAGGCAGCCACGGGTTCATCTCTAGCGCATCGCGCAGCACATCTTGAGCCATCTGGGCGCGCCCCAAGCCCATCAGGGTCAGGGCCTTGCCAGAAAGTGCCGCGATATGTTCGGGGTTGCGCGCCAAAGCCTCGTCGAGATCGGCCAAAGCGCTCTCGAAATCGGTCTGCAAATAATAGGCGAAGGCACGTTGATTCCAGCCCTCTGCATAGTCTGGGCAATACGCGATCAGGTCTGAGAAAACCACAACCGCACCCGCAAGATCGAAGGTTTGGCGCCGCGCCATCCCCTCTTTCAACATGTTTTGTGCGCGCCCATCCGGCGCATCTAACCACATCTCCCACAGCATCGAGTTGAACACCCGCGAATCGCGCTCGCTCGGCGCGGCTTTGAGCTGTTCAATCGCCTGATGGGCGGCGGCACTGTGGTCAGGCGCGTCCGGGCAGGTCTGAGCAATCGCGGCAGGCGCGAGCATGGACAGGGCGAAGGCGAGAGGGGCAAAGCGTATCATAAGCACCAACATGCGTGGCTGGCCGCACAAAGCAAGCCATGGCTTGACCGAAGGCGCGACTATCGCCACTGCTAACCCCATGTTTTTTCCGATCCGTGATCATAACCCTTCCACTCGGGTGCCCTATGTCACCTATGCGCTTCTGGCTGCCAACATCCTGATATTTGTCGGGTATTATGGGCTTTTCTCCGAACCGCGCGCACTCAGTGACTTCTACATGACATGGGGATTGGTGCCTGCGCAGCTGTCTTCGGGCCACGGCTATCACGCGCTTATCACGTCCATGTTTCTGCATGGCGGCATCATGCATCTGATCGGCAATATGCTGTTTCTCTGGATTTTCGGCGACAATCTGGAAGACCAGATGGGCCATTCCAAATTCCTCGGATTCTACCTGCTGGGCGGGATTGGGGCCTCGTTCTTGCAATACGCCACAGGACCGCTCAGCCAGGTGCCCGTGATCGGTGCGTCAGGTGCAATTGCAGCCGTGCTTGGGGGCTACTTGCTGCTGTTTCCGCGTGCAAAGGTCGACATCTTGATGATCCTCGTAGTCTATTTCCGCGTCTTCACCGTGCCTGCTTGGGTCATGTTGGGGCTGTGGTTCGGGATGCAGCTATTCAACGGCGTCATTAATCTGGGCGCGACCGGCGGCGGCGTCGCCTATTGGGCACATGCGGGCGGGTTCATAGTCGGGCTGCTGCTGGTGCTACCTATCTGGGCGCGCCAAGGCGGCACCAAGTTTTGGGCGCGCACAGATGGCCATCCAGACCACCCCGAGGCGAAATACCGCCTCGTCAAATCCTCGGTCCCACGGGCCGGGCGCAAGCGCTAGCCGCAACCCAAGACGTCGCCATAGGGCCTTTCGTTCTGGTGCGAGGTAGTGTTCTCGTCAAACGCAATGCTTTTGGCGGGCTCAAGCGGACGCGAGGCGACGGTGGCAAACACTGGTCCCTGCATCTGGCCGTTCTAGTCGCGCCCATAAGACCAACCTGATCAACAGTGACCAAGCCGCTTTCATCATTCTAAAAACGACGCATCCACTCATCCTCAAATACGGAGTGACGCCGCATTAGAGAAAAACTACCCCATAAAACGGGCAGGACTGCGGAAAGACTTCAGTGCTTGCGGATAATTTTTGCGAAAGTCCCGAAAACTGCGGCGTTTGCTGCAATCAGATGACCATCTTCAACGATATTCTGCGCATCAGGGCGGATCGCCTCGACCAGGCCGCCTGCTTCGCGCACGATCACGATGCCCGCGGCGAGGTCCCAAGGCTTCAGGCCACGCTCCCAATAGCCATCGTAACGACCGGCTGCGACGTAGGCGAGGTCCAGCGACGCCGCCCCCCAACGCCGCACACCAGCGCAAGTTGGCAGCAATTGTCCAAGGTCTTGCAGCACGGCTGGCAGGTACTTGCCGCCTCCAAACGGCAGGCCGGTGGCAAAGACGCTCTCGATCATTTTGTGGCGGGCCGACACGCGCAGACGGCTCTCGTTCAGCCACGCGCCTGTGCCTTTTTCGGCATAGAACATCTCGTCCTTGGCCGGGTCATATACCACGCCAGCAACGATTTCACCCTTATGTTCCAGTGCGATAGATACCGCCCAATGGGGCATACCATGCAGGAAGTTCGTGGTGCCATCGAGCGGATCTACGATCCAGCGGCGGGTCGGGTCAGACCCTGCGATCTCGCCCTTTTCTTCCTCGGCAAGCCAGCCATAGGTCGTACGCGCACTCATCAATTCTTCCTTGATGATCGCTTGGGCGGCGAAATCGGCCTTCGACACGAAATCGCCCGCGCCTTTCATGGAGGCTTGCAAGTTTTCGACTTCGCGGAAGTCCTTAACCAAGCTGCGCCCTGCGGCGCGCGCGGCTTTGACCATGATGTTCAGATTTGCGCTGCCTTGGGCCATCAGTTTTCGGTTCCTTACCTAAAGGGCGGCGCATAGCCTGAGGGCGGCGGGGTGTCTAGGGGGCGAGTGTGGCATGTGCAGGCCCAAATGTGCATTCGCCGCGATCGCTCCAGCGCACTTGGCGTACCCCAGCTGGGGTCATTCGATTTTCTCAGGGGAACTCAAAATACCGGCATCCAGCATCTTTTGCATTTCACTACCGTCGAAATAGCGCTCTTCCACAATCTTTCCGTTCTGCCATCGCTGCCAGCAGATACCGTCGATCTGGTGTTTTTTACCTGCGGCCACGACGAATGAAGTCCGGTTTCGAAAGGCGCAAATTTCCCGTTCCGATGAAACAACAAGATCGACAATACTGCCAAGAATAGACGTCGCTGAGTTCATATACGGTTCTTGCTTGCGGCGACCTTCGGCTGCGTCCTTGGCAAAAATCTCGCCGTTGGCATACATCACACCATTGGCGGCAAAAAATTGATCAAACGCTTCAAGAGGTTTGCCCTGATCGAGCAACGCAATCTGCGCTTCAACATTTTTTAAAAACGGTCCTCTTAACACCAAAATCACACCTTTAACGTTGACCTATCGATCGAAATATAAGGGCAGATTAGATCGAATATCTGATACGCCTCAGCTTGGAACAATAAGCGAACAAAGTAAAGGCTGACGGCTTGACTGCATCTGCACGCGGCAAGTTGAACATTACCGAAAACCGTCATCACGAGGCATATTCCGCCTGAGGCGGGCCCGCTTCTTTGCTAATGCAATATCAGAACGATCCGCCCCCCCGAGCCTGCCCCGCGACCCTGACCGACGAAACCTCGGCTCAGCCCTTGCGCCGTTGTAGCTTCACAGGCTCCGTGCGCATCAGTTTCAGCACATGCGCCATAAACGGCTTGTCGGCATCATCCGCGCGCACCGCCGCATAAAGCCGCTTGGTCTTGCCCTCAGCCGTCAAGGGCCGCGTCACATAATCAGCGTTTGAGCGCACCTCGCGCAGAACCCAATCGGGCAGCACAGCGACGCCTCTGTTCGCGGCCACCAGCATCAAGATCACGGCAGTCAGCTCCACTTGGCGAATGGATCGTGGCTCAACCCGTGCGGGGCTCAGTAATTCTGTGAACACATCCAGACGCGTACGGTCCACCGGGTAGGTCAGCAAAGTCTGATCCTCAAAATCCTCGGCCACGATAAACTTCTTCTGCGCCAAGGGGTTGTTGGCCGCCGCCAAGAACACAGGCTCGTAATCAAAAAGCGGAATAAACACGACACCGGGCAGGTCTTCGGGGTCCGAGGACACGACCAAATCGACCTCCTCGCGGCCCAAAGCGGGCAGTGCCTCAAACGACAAACCGGGGCGGATATCGACGTCCACATCGCCCCAGTTGTGGCGAAACGCTTCCAGCACCGGGAATAGCCATTCAAAACAGGCGTGGC
Organism: Dinoroseobacter sp.; assembly: GCA_034111085.1. Taxonomy (GTDB): domain Bacteria; phylum Pseudomonadota; class Alphaproteobacteria; order Rhodobacterales; family Rhodobacteraceae; genus Dinoroseobacter. Next base: position 23,162 of record JAWUXZ010000066.1, on the reverse strand, counting down.
ATTCGATCGCGATGTGCAGCCGTCCGGTTTTGCCCGCGCGCAGGCCGTTGAATTCCTCCTCCAACGCAGCGATTTGCGGCAAGACCTGTTCGGCCAGCCGCAGCAAGCGCTTGCCTGCCGCCGACAGCTTCAAAGGTTTCGAGCGGCGCACGAACAATTCCACCCCCGCCTGATCCTCTAAGCCTTTGATCTGATGGCTCAAAGCGCTTTGCGTGATATTCAGCGTAACAGCCGCTTTTCCCAGCCCCCCGGTGTCGTGGATCGCTTTGATCGTACGCAGGTGGCGGAACTCCAGATGCATCTTCATGAATGAGGCTCATATACAATGTGAAACACTTGAATTTGCCTCATAGCGCTGAAGCTGCAATAAGCCAATGCGACACATAAAGGACTGATTCCGTCATGACCGCTGCCCCACGCATCTCGTTTGAGTTTTTCCCTCCGAAGTCGCTACCGGCTTCGTTCAAGCTCTGGGACACTGTTCAAACACTGGCTCCGCTCAGCCCTGAGTTCGTCTCCGTCACCTACGGCGCGGGCGGCACGACACGCAAGCTGACCCATGAGGCCGTGACCGCGATCGGCAAGCAATTCGGGCTGCGCGTGTCGGCCCACCTCACTTGCGTGGACGCGACCCGGACCGAAACGCTTGAGATCGCAAGTACTTATGCTGCGGCAGGCGTGACCGATATCGTAGCCCTGCGCGGAGACCCACCGGCGGGCGCGTCAAACTTCACCGCGCACCCGGACGGCTTTGCCAGTTCGGTCGAATTGATCGAGGCGCTGGCCAAGACCGGCAAGTTCACGTTGCGCGTTGGGGCCTACCCTGACCGCCACCCAGAAGCGCCCAGCGCCGTAGCGGATGTGGACTACCTCAAGCGTAAGATCGACGCCGGGGCTGCCGCTGCAATCACGCAGTTCTTCTTCGAGGCAGACACCTTCTTCCGGTTCCGCGATCTATGCGTAAAAGCGGGTATCACTGCGCCAATCATCCCCGGCATCTTGCCGATTGAGAACTTCACCAAGACCCGTGGCTTTGCGCAGCGTTGTGGCACGGTTGTGCCGACATGGCTTGATGACGCATTCGCTAAGGCCGACCGTGATGGGCGCAGTGAACTGCTATCGACGGCTCTGTGCACCGAGCTGTGTACCGAGTTGCTGGAAGGCGGCGTCGAAGATCTGCACTTCTACACGCTCAACTCCCCTGAGTTGACCCGCGATGTCTGCGCCGCACTTGGTGTCAGCAGCCGGGTGGAGTTGGCAGAGGTCGCTTAACCCTCGCCGCCAAACCGCAGCGCACGCAACCGCCTGAACCGAGGCGGGGCTTGGGCCGCGCGCGCAGCTACGCTTGGATGAACACTCTCGGACAGGTCGCGCCCGACCCGGCGTCTGCGGCGATTCCTAAACAGCCAACCGAACCCGAAATTCATCCCCATGCTGGGGGCGAGCGCCTCGGTGGGATAATCGTCCGCCCAACCGTCTCGCAAGCCAAGTCCGTGCCCTTCCGCCTTCTCAAGCATCCACACGAGTGCGATGTTGGACAGCCCACGCGCGGCAGGTCGCATCGCCACCTGCCCGCCTACATCTGGGTGCGTGCCCGGAAACCAGACCTGCTCTGCCCGACCCTGAAACCCTTCTGGACAGCGCCACAGAACAGGCGCGAACGCCACACGCCTCTCGTCATGGGCCAGCGCGTGATAGCCAGCGCCCACGATCTCGCTCAGGTTATCGCTGTGAAACTCGGTCGCACTCGGCAACCAGCGCCAAACCAGCGGCGCACGTAAGCCCAGCGCTTTGACCGTGTCCCAGACGCCAATCATCTCGATCTGCACTTCGCCTTTCGGCCAGCAATACCGCTTGGAAAACATCTCAGCAAAGCGCGTATTGCGCCTCTCGCAGTAGTAGCGGTAGAGGCGTAACACGTTGGTCTTGCTGGCATGCTCAGGCCGCATCAGCCCGTGCAGATCAATCACACCGGCCAAACTGCGCACACCGTAGGCCCCACGCGAATACCCAAACAGGAACACCTTGTCGCCGGGCTGCCAGTCACGCGCCAGCATCCGGTAAGCGCGCTTAATCTGGCGGTTGATGCCCGTGCCCGCCATCACGCGGCGCGCTTGGCGCCAACCGCGCCACTGAATGCCCGGCGTGTAATGCACCAGCACATTGGGGTCCGCACGCTTGCGCAGCAACGCGAAAAGGATCCCCGCATTGGTCTTCTCGCCGGGGGCCAGCGAGGACAAAGTGCCATCAAGGATGACAACATGGGTCCGAGGGGTTGGGGTGTGGGCGGTCATGCGCTTCCTTAAGCAATCGTATACGGAACCTAGGTGCAAAATTGCGGCGTGCGAAGCCCAGGCGCCGTCAATTCCGTGCACCATTTCGGGAGCGGCAGAATAAACACCGCCCAAATCGGAAATAATTGCGCTTTCTCGGGATCAAACCCCGGCCTCGGAGTGTTTTTCTAAATAAGGACTGCCCAAATGCGGAGGCGTTCAGCCTACCCCGCCAACCGCCGCATTCCGTCCTCGATCGGGCCGCGCTTAAACCAGCGTGCCCAGACCAGCGCATAGACAGTCGCTGCCCCGCAGAAAATTACCGTCGCCCACACCGCTTGCGCGACCGTCTGGCCGCCTATCATCCCGAGCGCCTCTAGGGTGCCCATACCGATGAGGATATGCGCGATATAGAGCGTCAGAGTTTGCCGCCCCGCAGGTGTGATGACCCGCAATATGCCCCAGCGCTCGCACCAGCCTGCCCCCATCAGGCACACCCCAACCATGACCGATGCTACCCCGAGACCTGCAATGGTATAAAGCGGCATCGGCGGGAGAGGTTGCGTGGTTGCTAAATCGACAAGCTCTGGGTCAATCGCGCCAAGAACGCCGGACAGCCACAGGCTTAAGCCCTCCGCAAACCCAAACGCTAGCGCGCCGAACGCGGCTAACTTGATCTGCACTGACCGCTCTGCCAGCGCCAAGCGGCTGAGCACGATGCCAAACATGAAGAACCCCAACCATGGGATCACCGGGTGCCAGCCATTGAAAAACAGGTTTCGCACGAAGCCAGTGGGCGTCCAGAAATCCGAATAAGTCAGGTCGACCCAATTCCAGCCCGCCTCGAAATCTAGCGTCACGATCAAGACAACGAAGGTGAGGTTCAGCGCGACAATGGCCGCGATCAAGACCCGGTTCCCGAACGGCAACAAGAGCACACCAAAGAAGAAGTAGAATGCATAATAGTGCAAAATATCAGCGGGGAAGATCAGCATATTTAACAGGCCAATCACTAGCAGAAAAAGGGCGCGCTTCAGCGTAACGAGTACCGTCTGCGCCACGCCCATCACGCTCGCAAGGCCGAGCCCGATGCCCGCCAGCACGACGAAAGTTGCGGCCGCGCGGCCCTCAAGTGCGCTGGTGACGGTGTAGAGAAAACTGCCGTCCGCTTGCACGCCCATCACGATCTTGAAGTTCACCACGACCATGCCGACAAACGCGAGGTAGCGCGCGAGGTCCAAGCCAACGAGGCGCGAGCGGGGCGTGGGGACTTGTTGGGCAGTCATTGCGGTGCTTTCCTTCGCATAATCCGCCGGGTTCTAGTCACGCGCGCGCCCAGTTGCCAGCGCAGTTGCACCACTTGCGCCGTAGTCCCAACCCTGCCCTTCCCCTCCCCCCTTGCCTCCGCTATCTCTCCGGCCAAACCCACATTCCGGAAAGCCGACCCCCATGCCGATGGACAAGAAATTCAACGCCGCCGAGGCCGAAGCCCGTATCACCGCCAAGTGGCAGGCTGAAAAAGCCTTTGCTGCAGGCGCGAATGCCAGCCGCGACGAGAGCTTCTCGATCATGATCCCGCCCCCGAACGTCACGGGCGCGCTGCATGTGGGCCACGCGTTCAACAACACCCTGCAAGATATCCTAATCCGCTGGCACCGGATGCGCGGGTTCAAGACGCTCTGGCAACCGGGCCAAGACCACGCAGGCATTGCCACCCAGCTTCAAGTCGAAAAGATGCTGGCCACCCAAGGCCTTCCGGGCAGGCGCGACATGGGGCGCGAGGCGTTCCTCGACAAAGTCTGGGAATGGAAGGGCGAGTATGGCGGCACGATTGTCGAGCAGCTCAAACGTCTTGGATGCTCGTGCGACTGGGACCGCAACGCGTTTACCATGGCAGGTGCGCCCGGTGATCCGCGCACAGGCCACGAGAACTCGCCCAATTTCCACGATGCCGTCATCAAGGTCTTCGTCGAGATGTACGAGAAGGGCTTTATCTATCGCGGCAAGCGCCTGACCAACTGGGATCCGCATTTCGAGACCGCCATCAGCGACCTTGAGGTCGAGAATATCGAGACCCCCGGCCATATGCGGCATTTCAAATACCCGCTCGCAGGCGGGGCCACCTATGAATACGTCGAGAAAGACGAAGACGGTACTGTCACCCTGCGCGAAACCCGCGATTACATCGCCATCGCCACCACCCGGCCTGAAACGATGCTGGGCGACGGTGCGGTTGCAGTGAACCCGCGCGATGAGCGCTACGCGTCGCTGGTCGGCAAGCTCTGCGAGATCCCAGTCGGCCCGAAAGAGCACCGCCGCCTGATCCCGATCATAACCGATGACTATCCGGATATGGCGTTCGGCTCAGGCGCTGTGAAGATCACCGGAGCGCATGATTTCAACGACTACGGCGTGGCCAAGCGCGGCAATATCCCGTGCTACCGCTTGATGGATACACGGGCAGCTCTGCGGGCCGATGGTGCGCCCTACGGCGAGGAAGCCGTCAAGGCACAGGCCTATGCCGAGGGCGCGGATTTTACCGTTAATGAGATCGACGCGATCAATCTGGTGCCGGATGAGTATCGCGGGATGGATAGGTTTGAGGCGCGCACAAAAGTTGTCGAGGCGATCACCGCCGAGGGCCTCGCCGTGATGGTGCCGCTGACTGTGACAGATGAGGACGGCGTCGAGACCGAGACGCAAATCCCCTTCGTGGAATCCAAACCGATTATGCAGCCTTTCGGGGACCGCTCGAAAGTCGTGATCGAGCCGATGCTGACCGACCAATGGTTCGTGGACGCCGAGAAGATCGTCGGGCCCGCGCTAGAGGCCGTGCGTTCGGGCGAGGTCAAGATCATGCCCGAGAGCGGCGAGAAGGTGTTTTATCACTGGCTGGAGAATATCGAGCCGTGGTGCATCTCGCGCCAACTCTGGTGGGGGCATCAGATTCCGGTTTGGTATTGCACCTATCCTTCAGACATTGAGGCATATTTAGGCTCGCAGCGCGCGCCGGACGGCGTCAGTCCTGAAGCGTTCGAGTGGCTAGAAACAACGGTTTGCGCCTCCAACTTTGAAGAAGCTAAAGCTAAGTTAGAGAGAGTAGTCCCATTCGTTTGTGACATTGAAGAAGAAGACATTTCCATTCCCCGCGATGCCGGATTTGGAACTCCAGTTATCGTAGCTGAAGGGTCCCGCCCCACTTTGACTCTGCGACGCGACCCCGACGTCCTCGACACGTGGTTCTCCTCTGGCCTCTGGCCAATTGGCACGCTGGGCTGGCCTGAGCAGACTGAGGAGTTCAAGACCTACTTCCCCACCGACGTCCTGATCACCGGCCAAGACATCCTGTTCTTCTGGGTTGCGCGGATGATGATGATGCAGCTTGCCGTCGTGGATTCAATTCCGTTTCACACGGTCTATCTGCACCAGCTCGTGCGCGACGAGAAGGGCAAGAAGATGTCCAAAACGACGGGAAATGTGATCGACCCACTTGATATCGTGGACGAATACGGGGCTGATGCGCTGCGCTTTACCAACGCGTCCATGGCCTCTATTGGCGGCGTGCTTAAGCTGTCGAAAGACCGTATCGCTGGCTACCGGAACTTTGGCACCAAGCTCTGGAACGCCTGCCGCTTTGCCGAGATGAACGGCGCGTATGAGGGCGACACAACCCGTCCAGATGCCTGCGCGGAGACGGTCAATCGCTGGATCATAGGCGAGACCGCCAAGACCCTTGAGGTCATCAACGAAGCCCTTACCGCCTACCGCTTCAACGATGCCGCCAGCGCGCTTTACAGCTTCGTTTGGGGCACAGTCTGCGATTGGTATGTGGAGTTGTCAAAGCCCCTGCTGCTCGACGGCACCGACGCCCAAAAGGCCGAGACACGCCAGACCATGGCATGGGTGCTCGACCAGTGCCTGTTGATGGCCCATCCGTTCATGCCGTTCATCACTGAAGAACTTTGGGGCACGCTTGCTGCGCGCACCAAGATGCTCGTTCACGGCGATTGGCCTGAATATACCAGCGCCGATCTGCTGGACCGCGAGGCCAGCCGCGAGATGAACTGGGTGACTTCGCTGATCGAGGCTGTGCGTTCTGCGCGCGGTGAGATGCACGTGCCCGTAGGCCTCAAAGTTAATATGATGTCCCTTGATCTAAGTGCGGCGGGCCAAACCGCGTGGGACAACAACGTCACGATGATCAAACGCCTCGCGCGTATCGAAAGCCTGACCCCCGTGGACGAATTGCCCAAGGGCAGCGTCACGATCGCGGTCGAGGGTGCTACCTTCTGCTTGCCGCTCGCCGATCTGATCGACGTCGACGAAGAAAAGGCGCGGCTGGAGAAAGCGATGGGCAAACTGGCCAAAGACTTGGGCGGATTGCGTGGGCGGTTGAACAACCCCAAGTTTGTGGCCAGCGCTCCCGACGAGGTCGTGGCCGAGAACCGCGAATTGCTATCTCAGAAGGAGGCGGAAGAGGCCAAGTTAAAGGCGGCCCTCGCGCGCTTGGCTGAGATAGCCTGACGTCTCTTTGCTTTTGAAAACATCCCCGCCGGAGGCATCCCAAGATGGCCGATAACGCCCCACGTTTTACGCCGCTGGTCCAAACCCTGCCTGCGTTGATCCCCTTCGTCGGCCCCGAAGCCCAAGAACGTAGCAGGGGCGCTGCCTTCACCGCGCGGCTTGGTGCAAACGAAAGCGTCTTTGGCCCCTCGCCCAAAGCAATCTCCGCTATGCAAAAGGCAGCTTCTGAGACGTGGATGTACGGCGACCCGGAAAGCTATGATCTAAAAACCGCGCTGGCGGCACATCATGGCATCGGTTTTGACAGCCTCGTCGTCGGTGCCGGGATCGACGGGCTGCTGGAATCTCTGGTGCGCTTGACGGTGGCAGAAGGCGACACGGTCGTGACCTCAGACGGGGCATATCCGACGTTCAACTACCATGTCGCAGGCTATGGCGGGGCCCTGCATAAAGTGCCGTTCAAGGGCGATACTGAGGACCCGGTGGCGCTGATCGAGAAGGCCAAAGAGGTCGGCGCGAAGCTGATCTACTTCTGCAACCCCGACAATCCGATGGGCACGTGGCATTCGGCGCAGGTCGTCCAGACGATGATCGATGCGCTGCCCGAGGGCACATTGTTAGTCCTCGACGAGGCCTATATCGACACGGCACCCGCCGGCACCGCCCCCGCGCTCGATACCACCGCTACAAACCTCATCCGCATGCGCACCTTTTCCAAGGCCTACGGCATGGCAGGCGCGCGTGTGGGCTATGCGGTCTGCGCGCCTGCGCTCGCGAGTGCCTTCAACAAGGTCCGCAACCATTTCGGAATGAGCCGGATCAGCCAACACGGCGCTCTGGCCGCCCTCGCCGATCAAGATTACCTGACCAACACGCTTGGCAAGATCGCCACCTCACGCGACCAGATCGCCGAGATCGCGCGAGCGCACGGCTTAACCCCGATCCCGAGTGCCACGAACTTCGTCACCATGGACGTCGGCGGCGACGGCGACTTGGCGCGCGCACTGGTCGCCGCGCTCATTGCGCGCGGCATTTTTGTGCGCATGCCGTTTGTCGCGCCTCAAGACCGTTGCATCCGCGTGTCCTGCGGCGCGCCGCATGACCTAGAGGCATTTGCCGTCGCACTTCCCGAAGCCCTCAAAGAGGCTCGCGCAAAAGTAGGGTGACGTTTCGCCCAGATGCGTTACGCTTTTCGGCAGATAGGCGGAGAGCGGCCCCATGCGCGACTACGACTACAGCAATATCGGCCAGGTCGAAGACTACACCGACGCGTTCCTCGTCTGCGCGTGGGTCATCTTGTTCATGGGCTTGGTCACTTTCGCCGTACTCGCAGGGTTCTGGCCGGCGCTTATCGTCGGCTGGCTGGCAGCACGTGGCCTCAACAACATCCGGCGCGCCAAGATCCGCTAAGAGGTTGCCTCAGCAATCACGCTTGCCGCAGCCGTCACGCCGCCTGCTTGATGCGGAATGCCCAGTGCTTGCAGTCCAGCTTCCATCCCGCCGAGCACACCCAGCAGCATATGCGGGTTCACGTGCCCCATATGGCCGATGCGGAAATAGCCGTGCCACGCCGGATCATCGGCCCCCGGGGCCATGCCGATCCCGATGCCGAGGGTGACGCCAATTTCGCGCTCCATAAACTCGCGCAGCTCCGTCGCTTTCGGAGCAGGCGCGCTGGCAGATGTAACTGCGTTGCTGCGCTTTGCCGGGTCTTTGATGTTCAACGCCAGCCCTTCTGGGTGCGCCCAAACATCGAATGCGGCCCAAACCGCGCGGGCGAGTACCGCGTGACGCGCCCAAGCCGCCTCAACGCCCTCTTCATGGACCAACATATTCAGCGCCTCGCGCAGTCCGTAGATGTGATGCGTCGGCGCGGTGCCGAAGAAGTACTGAAAGAACTCTTCAGGATGCGCGCGCGGGGTCCAGTCCCAATAGCTAGAGACGCGCTCCATTTTGGCGCGAACCTCGGCGGCCTTGTCGTTGAAGAACACAAAAGCCATTCCGGCCGGTGTCATCAGGCCTTTCTGGCTTCCCGTGAGGCAAATGTCGACGCCCCACGCGTCCATATGCATCTCGTCCACACCCAGACAGGCAATCGAATCGACCGTCAGCAATGCGTCATGCCCAACCATGTCGAGCACCCGGCGCAGCCCCTGGATGTCGTTTTTGACGGACGTTGAAGTATCGACCTGAACCGCTAAGATTGCCTTGATGCGGCCAGTTTTGTCAGCGCGCAATGCGGCCTCAACACGGGCAAAATCAATGTCGGACTGATTGCCGAAATCGATCACATCAATCTCGATCCCAATCCGGCGCGCCATCTCGGCCCAGCCATGTCCGAAGCGGCCCGTAGGCAGCGCCAGCGCAACGTCGCCCGGTGCCAGCACATTGGCGAGGGATGCTTCCCAAGCGGCATGCCCATTGCCGATGTACATTGCCACATGCCCTTCGGTTTTCGCCACGCCCTTCAGGTCCGGCACCAACGAAGCCGTCAGGTCCGGCAGCTCGCCCGCATAGATATTCGGCGACGGTCGGTGCATTGCTTGCAGTACGCGATCAGGGGCAACCGAGGGACCGGGAATGGCGAGATAGGGGCGACCATGGGCAAGAGACATGCGGGACTTTCCAAGAGTAGAGGACGCCTCCGAGGTAGCCGGGCGGCTGGCGCCCGTCAATCCGCGCCAGCTTGCCCTCCCCCGCGCTTTCGCGCTAGGACCCGAGCCACCGCCGATCGGAGCCTCCTGCAAGATGAAAACCATGATCGAACGTAAGTTAAAGCAGTGGGAAGTGGCCCTGCGGTCCTCTTTTGGCGATGATATTTCCACGCCTGAGATGCGCCGCCGTGCCAACTGGGATTTCCAAATATTTGACCATGCGTTTCTGCGCAAACTGTGGACCAATTTCGACGAGGTGGCACCGGGGGTATTTCGGTCCAACCAGCCCGATCCAGCGCGCTATGAAGCGCTTGCAAAGCAGGGCATCAAGACGATCTTGAACCTGCGTGGTGTCAGCCCGCATTCGCATTACTTGTTTGCCGAGGAAGCGACGCGACTCAACGGCATGACCATGGCGACGATCCCGCTGGAAGCGCGCAAACCGATTGCACGCGAGCGACTGCTGGAGTTGATCGCGGCGTTCAAGACCTTGGATAAACCGTTCCTCATGCACTGCAAATCTGGGGCGGATCGGGCCGGACTTGCCTCTGCGCTCTACCGCGTTGTGATTATGGGCGACACGGCGGAGCAGGCGCAAAAGCATCTGTCGATCCGCTATGTCCACCTGAAGAACTCCAAAACCGGGGTCTGTGATCATCTGTTTGAGGTTTATGCCGAACGGAACGCCCGTGAAGCGATCTCGATGGAAGACTGGATAACCACCGAGTATGACGCCGACGCGCTTGCTGCCAGTTTTGCGCGCAAACGCGCTAAGTCATGACAGATTTATCCGAGAACGGCGGCCTTCCGGGACGCGTTCTCGCGCGCCGTGTGTGGTGCGATGCGCTGTCTGCGCGCAAAACGCTCATCTTCTCAGCGCTGTTCTTGATGGCTATCGAAGGCGGGATGCTTGGTGCGCTCAGCTACCTGCTGCGCCCGATGTTTGATCAGGTTTTCGTTGCAGGCGACATGGGCGCACTTTGGTGGGTGGGGCTCGCGATTCTTGGCCTGTTTGTCATTCGCGGTATCGCCAGTGTTGGCCAAAAAGTGCTGCTGACCCGTGCGATCGAAACGGGTGCTGGCCGCCTGCAATCGGGCGTCCTAAGCCACGTCATGAGCCTTGATGGGCGGTTCCACCAGACCCACCCGCCGGGTCAGTTGATAGAGCGTGTCCAAGGCGACGTGATGACCATGAAGGAGGCAGGTGCTGCGATCATAACCGGGCTCGGCCGCGATGTCGTCGGCGTTTTATCCCTGCTTGGCGTGGCGATCTGGATCGACCCGATGTGGACGCTGGTAGCGCTGCTGGGCGTGCCTGTGCTGATCGCGCCTTCTGCACTTGCGCAGCGCTATACCCGCGACCGGGTCCGAACTGCGCGCGAAATTGCCGCCGCCATGTCCACCCGGCTGGACGAGATTTTCCATGGCATCGCCCAGATCAAGCTGAACCGGTTGGAGCGTGGGCAATCCAAGCGCTACGACGCGCTGCTTGGAACCCGCATTGAGACGGAAACCCAAGCCGCTTTGGGCAAAGCGCTGATCCCCGGCCTGATCGACGTGATGACCGGGATTGGCTTTCTGGGCGTGCTCTATTTTGGCGGCCGCGAGATCATCGCCGGCGAGAAGACCGTGGGCGAGTTCATGTCCTTTTTCACCGCGATGGCACTGATGTTTGAGCCGTTGCGCCGCCTCGGCATGATATCGGGGCTCTGGCAGGCTGTGGCCGCCGCACTGGACCGGGTTTACGGGCTTTACGACTTGCGCCCAAGCATCACCTCACCCGCCTCCCCTGCCCCCGTGCCAGCGACCCACCGCATCGCGTTCGAGGACGTGCATCTGGCCTATGACGACGCGCCCGTGTTGCGTGGATGCTCGTTTACGGCTGAGCCGGGACAGACCACCGCGCTGGTTGGTGCATCCGGCGCGGGTAAGTCCACGATCTTCAATGCGCTGACGCGGTTGGTGGACCCAAAATCAGGTGCCATCACGCTGGGCGGCGCGCGCATCGAGACGCTGGCACTTCAAGATCTACGCGCGCAGTTTTCTGTGGTGACCCAAGATGCGCTGCTGTTCGACGAGACCTTGCGCGACAATATTCTGCTGGGCATGGACGCTCCGGACGAGACACGGTTACACGCAGCACTAGACGACGCCCATGTGGCCGAGTTCCTACCGAAGCTACCAAACGGCTTGGATAGTGCAGCGGGACCTCGCGGTTCGGCCCTGTCTGGCGGTCAACGTCAGCGGGTTGCGATCGCGCGCGCGCTTCTACGCGACGCTCCCGTACTGCTGCTGGACGAGGCCACGAGCGCGCTCGATGCAGAATCCGAGGCAGTCGTTCAGACCGCTCTAGACCGCCTGTCAGCGGGCCGCACGACGCTGGTAATCGCACATAGGCTTTCGACCATTCGCGCGGCAGATAAGATCGTGGTGATGGACCGGGGCGTTGTGATCGAGCAGGGCACACATGCTGAACTGATCGCCAAGCGCGGGGCCTATGCGGCCCTGCACGCATTGCAATTTGCCAGCGACGAAGCCTAGCGCCGATACGCCTTTGCCAGCTTCACCGGATCGGCCCCCGCGAAGTACCTCGCCAATAAGGTCAGGTTGCGTGCCCCGCGCCGCACCCAGCCGTCACGCACGAACTTTGCAGCCGAGGTCACAGCACGGGTCTGCATCTGGCAGTGCTTGCCTTTTAGGGCGCGCGCCAAAGCCACGTCCTCCATCAGTGGTAAATCAGGCATGCCGCCCACCGCATCCAGCAAATCGCGGTGGATCAGCAGGCCTTGATCCCCGTAGGGCAGGCCAAGCCCCCGCGCGCGCCAATTCGCCCAGCCCGCCACACTCATTGGCACCACGCCAGCAACGTCAAAAGCTAGCCGAAAGTGATGCGCGGCGTTCGGCTCAGCAAACGCGGTTTTCACCGCCTCAGTCCAGCCTGCGTCCAGAACGGTATCGGCGTGCAGGACCATGATCCACGGGGTTTGCGTCGCAAACGCGGCGCGCGCGATCTGCCCACCGCGCCCCGGCGCGCCGCTGATCCATTCGGCACCTACGGCCTCGGACAGTTGATACGTGCCATCCTGCGATCCACCATCACTGAGGATCACTTTGCGCACGACGCCTTCCCAAACGCCCTCCAGCAGAGCGTCCAGCGTCGCAGGCAATGCGCTTGCGGCGTTCAAGGTCGGGATGATGATCGTAAGGGGCGCGAGAACGGGCATGATTGACGGGGTGTTGTGTCTGTGTCCAACCCCTATATGTGCTTGAGCCAGAAATTGGGAGACCTCGATGACCAATCCCCTCGACCCCGCGCGCAGCCTCTTCCGGATCACCGGCGCAGACCGTGTTGATTTCCTGCAAGGGCTGGTCAGCAATAATCTGACACGGCTGGACGCAGGCGTTGTCTACACCGCGTTTTTGTCCCCGCAAGGCAAGTAGCTGGCGGATTTCTTCTTGATCCAAGACGGCGAGGGTATCTTGCTGGATGTGGCCGAACCCTTGGCCGCGGGCCTGATCCAGCGCCTCAGCATGTATAAGCTGCGCGCAGATGTCTCGATCGAAGCCTCCGAGATCGCAGTGACACGAGGGCTTGGCGACGCGCCCGTGGGCGCAGTTGTCGATCCGCGTGACCCTGCGATGGGCTGGCGGTGCTACGATGGCTCAACCCCGGATCACGATGTTGACTGGGTGGCACAGCGTGTGGCGCACGGCATCCCGGAATCTGGCGTCGAGTTAATCCCGAACGACAGCTACATTCTTGAGATGGATTTCGAGCGCCTCAGCGGCGTGGATTTCCGCAAAGGCTGCTATGTTGGCCAAGAAGTCACCGCGCGGATGCACCTTAAAACAATCCTGAAAAAGGGGCTGCGACGGGTGCAGATCGACGGGAGCGCGCCGATTGGGACTGAAATCACGTCGGGCGGCAAGCCTGCTGGAACGCTGTTTAGCCAATCGGGGGGGGCCGCACTGGCCTATCTGCGCTTTGACCGCATCGGCCCTGACATGAAAGCGGCGGAGGCCACACTGACCTCCGCCGACTAAAATTCTTCTAGGACCAAATACTCAAATTCAGGCGCGCTCAGAATATTCCATCGTCTCGGTGTTCACCACGATCTTCTCGTCTTGGCCCACGAAGGGCGGCACCATGACTTTTACGCCGTTGTCGAGGATCGCAGGCTTGAAGCTGTTGGCGGCGGTCTGGCCTTTGACCACCGGCTCTGTCTCGACGATCGTGCAGATCACCTTTTGAGGAACCGTCGCGTTCAGCGCTTCCTCGTCGTGAAATTCCACAACAATGGTCATGCCATCTTGCAAGAACGGGCGGCGATCGCCGAGCAGCTCTGCGGGAAGCTCAATTTGCTCGTAGGTCACAATGTCCATGAACACGAGCATGCCGTCGTTCTCATAAAGAAATTGTTGATCTTTTTGTTCTAGCCGTACGCGTTCCACCTTGTCGGCGCTACGGAAGCGCTCGTTCAATTTGGAGCCGTTGCGCAGATTGCGCAACTCCACCTGGGCAAACGCGCCCCCTTTACCGGGTTTGACATGATCGACTTTAACAGCCGCCCACAAACCGCCATTATGTTCCAGCACATGGCTGGGACGAATTTCATTTCCGTTGATCTTAGGCATGTGGCAAAACCATGGCAAAAAGGTTGATCTGAAGCTGCCAGCGCCTATATCCCGTAGGACCGGGAGGGGCAAGACAAACCCCTAGTGGTGCTGCAAGATGGACCTATGCGCTAAACGCATAGGTGGTATTCCGAGATCGCAATATCGAATCGCTGAAAAATAGGCATATTGCGCTTCACGCCTGAAACGCAAGAGCAATAAAGCAAGGACGATCCATGTCGGAATTCGTAGACGCATCGGCGTTCAACTTTGAGCAAGGACAGCGCGCGCGCAAATTATTTGCCGCCGTCGTGCTGGCCGCTTTGGATGACGCGATTGCAGATGATAAGAAATTTGGGAATGGCCCCGAGCAGATCGCCCGTTGGGCGCGCTCACGCGATGGCCGCGAAGTGTTGTCGTGCGCGGGTATCGACCCGAACGAGCGTGTGGTCAGCGGTCTGATGTCCTTCGTCAGCCAAGGCGTGCGGACATCTGTGGCCCTGTCGCGCGAAGAAAGCGAACGCCGCAGCCAACAAGCCGAAGCCGCCTAAGCGCAGGCCCTACCATAGCAGATACGAAAAACGCGCCTTCCGGGGCGCGTTTTTTTGTTGTCATGGTGTTTTAAAACGACCTAGCCGAGATCGCGGGTTTCGAGCGCACGGTAGATCTCGCGCCGCACCAGCTTGCGCACATTGCGCGTAATCCGCTCGCCGAGCGAGCCTTGTAGCTCGCGCCGCACGATTTCGGATACCATTTCGCGCAGCATCTCTTCATCCAGCACCAACTCAGGCTCGGCACCGCCAGACATCACATCGGTTTCAGCCAGCGCTGCAAGACTGGCCTGCACGGCGGCTTCAATCTGATCAACGGTGGTGCTGGCCAAGGCAGGGTTGTCTTCGACGATTACGGCGGGCTCACGCCTGGGCGGAATAGGGGCGGCTGGCGGCGCAACATCGAACTCTTCAGGCACGACTTCAGCGACCTCAGGCGCATCAGCAGCAGTTGCTTCGACTTCGGCGTGGTCCACAGGGAGGCGGCGCGCAGCAGAGGCCCGCGAGGTCTCAGCCATCGCGCGCTCTGTCGCTTCCCGACGGCGGGCCGCACGATCCGGACTGGCCGAGAACGCAGCGTCTGGAATATCCTCGAACGCCATTTCTTGCGGTGTGGTTGGTGCTTGCGCAAGCGGGGCCTCTTCGACCTCCGGTTCGGGTATCGTTTCGGGCGTAACATCCGCCACAGTACCCGGCGCGTTCAGAAAGCTCTCGATGTCCTCGGAAATCCGCGCCTGATCTTCGTCGTCATAAACGCCGCGTCCATGGATACGGGGTTCCGTCAGCGGAACCTCAGCAACCACCACGGGCATTTCATCTTCAAACTCGACCTCGACCTCGACCTCGACCTCGGGAGGTAATTCAAGATCGGGGACCTCATCAACCCATCGCTCAAGATCCTCGACCCGGAAGTCATCGGTCAGCAGCAGTTTGGCCCGCGCTGCGCGATTGATCGACTGGCGATCCACAATTGCACTGCCCTCAGACGTACGGCGGCGCTGTAACACGCGCCCTTGCTGGGACGGATCGGATTGCGGGACCGGCTCAGGCTGCGATTGCGGCACCTCAGGCGCGCTAGGCGTCGGCGCCGTTTGACCGCGCGCTGATTCTTCGGCCACCAACCGACGGATGGAGGCGAGCACGTCGTCATTGGCGGACGTATCTTTGGCTGCATTGGACATGTACGCGGCGAATCCTCGTGAAATCACACGCTTTCAATGTAGACGTAAGACAAGCCTCAGACAAGTTTAGGCATTGGTACCGGACCGAAGAAGTCGATCATCGCCGCCAAGATCCGCCTAGTTGTTGCCGATGCGCCCCAGAATACGGTCCAGCGCTGCCCCACGGGTGGAGGTCGCAGGCCCGTCTTTGACGGCATTGTAATACGCGGCCGGGTCATAGGTCGGGATGCCAAGACCAAGATGGTCGACCGTCAGAAGGCCCATCGAGGACAGTAGCGTATAGACTGCGCCGACCGCTTCGGCCTCTGCATTAACGCGCGAAGTGCGGGCATCGAGCAGATCTTGTTCGGCGTCGAGCACGTCCAGCGTGGTGCGTGCGCCAAGCGTCGCTTCCTCGCGCACACCGCGGAATGCGACGGTTGAGGCGCGGATTTGGCGGTCACTTGCCTCGATCCGCGCGCGCGCGACTTCGATGCCAAACCATGCGTTTGCAACCTGCTGCTCTACCGATTGCACGGCCCGGCGCAGTTGGGAACGGCTGGCTTCGGTCTGGGCAACCGAACGGCGATACCCAGAACTGATCTGCCCGCCTGAATAGATTGGGCCACTAAGGGTTATCGACAGCGAGCTGGTGTTTTGCTGGTTAAAGATATCGCGGCTCACCGACGCACTGCCGTTCAACTGTGGCATGATACCCTGCTGAGCCGCCTCGGCGGCAAGCTCATTGGCGCGTACGACGTGTTGGGCCTGCTTGATCGCGGGATGCGTGCGCACGGCGATTGCTTTGGCCTCTGGCAATGTCGAGGCTGTGCGCGGGGGTGTCGGCGGCGCAGACAGGTTGCCCGGATAACGGCCAACAGAGATATTATAGCTTTCGCGCGCGATGGCAAAATCACCCTCAGCCGACACGAGGTTCGAGCGGGCTTGCGCAAGCCGTGCCTCGGCAAGCGCCACATCGGTGCGGGTCACTTCACCAACTTCAAATCGGTCATTGGCGGCGCGCAATTGCTCGGTGATCAGGCGGACGTTGTTGTTGCGCAGCGCAACCAGCTCGGCGGCTGTGCGCACTTGGATATAGGCGGAGACAGCACCGCTGAGCACGGATTGTTCGATATCAATCAGCGCCTGACGCGTGGCGAGCACGGTTTCCTTTTGGGCTTCCACGCCGAGTTGCGTTCGCCCGAAATCCCAAAGCAACATACTGGCCGACAGCGAGGCTGTTGTAGAATTGCTGACGCCCAACGCGGTGTCTGAGCGAGATTGGCTTAGCGCGTAGCTTAGAACCGGGCGCAGTTTGCCAACCTCGAAGGCAACACCTTCATCGGCGGCGCGCAGCAGCGCACGGTTTTGTTCCAAAAGCGCGGAATTGCGGTAGGCACCGACAAGTGCGTCCCCGAGGGACTCAGCTTGGCTGGTTTGCGGCGCAACCGTCAAAAGTCCGGCCAAGGCCAGTCCTGTGATCTGCGACAGAGTTTTCAACCGAATCCCAAGCATACGACAGCCCCATTTGAGTCGCTGCGACTTAACAGAACTTTCGGCAGGTCCACAAGCTGACCATCGGGTCATTAACGGATTTTTTGGGCAGGGATACGCCTAGAGCGCAAACGCAGCTGTCTTCGCAAAGCCGGGCAACACCGGAGCGCTTGCATTAAAGGCAAAACGCCAATTGATTGAGCCGCCTGATTTAAGCCCGATCCTGACGACACCTAAAGCGCCCTCTTGGAACAGAACCGCGATGCGGCCGCCCTCTTTGAGCTGCTCGGCTATCGCATCGGGCAAGGATTCAACCGCCCCTTGCAGAATGATTGCGTCATAAGGCCCGTGCTTTGCAGCACCCTCGACCAAAGACCCGGCGATCATGGCGACATTATCGGCCCCCTCGGCGGCCAATGTAGCTTCAGCTTCGGCAGCCATCATGTCGTCTTCTTCGACCGCGATTACGGCTTCGGCCAAGCGACCCAGAACTGCCGCGCTGTAACCATATGCACTGCCAATATCGAGCACCATTTCCGACGGCTGCACATCGAGCGCATCGAGCATCTTCGCAAATGTGCGCGCCTCAAGCACCACGCGGCCCTCGCCGAGGTAGATATTCTCGCCCGCATAGGCGACCTCGCGGGCACTGCTTGGAACGAAGGCTTCGCGTTTCACGGCAAGCAAAGCGTCAATGATGGGATATTTGGTGACATCCGAGGGGCGCACTTGGGTGTCCACCATCACACGGCGGCGCATCTGAAAATCGGTCATGGGGCGTGCATCCTTGCAAACATGTCGGCTGGAGCTTGCCACAAGGCCGAGTGGCGAGCAACGCGACATCG
Organism: Dinoroseobacter sp.; assembly: GCA_034111085.1. Classification (GTDB taxonomy): domain Bacteria; phylum Pseudomonadota; class Alphaproteobacteria; order Rhodobacterales; family Rhodobacteraceae; genus Dinoroseobacter. The sequence continues at coordinate 5,047 of JAWUXZ010000066.1, read as the reverse complement.
GGTGCAGGTCGCGGGAGGGTCGAAGGTGTTGACTGTTTCAAAGCAAAATCGGGCAACGTACCAATTTTCTTAGGTCGGTTTTCTTACACCGGCCTCCTAAACACGCCCGGCATCACTCCCCATCCGCTCGATCTGTCCAGCAAGCCTCACAGCCACCGAAAGCGCGCGCGCCGCCGCGTGTGTCATTTGCGGCAGGATCATCCACTCCAAACTCCACGCCGCACCGGACCTTTCCTGCTCGTGCACCATCGCCTGATGCATCCCCGAGACTTGCACCGCGTTGAACCGCGCCAATGTCACCAGCAACTCCGCTAACACCGGGTTTTGTTTATGCGGCATCGCACTTGATCCACCGCCGCCTGCCAACGCGATCTCATCCACACCTTGTTGGGCCATCAAGGCCACGTCTTGACCCATCTTGCCCAGCGTGCCGGTGACTAACGACAACCATCCGGCGTATTCAGCAATCCCGTCGCGCACCGTGTGCGGGGCTTTTGGGCTGACCGCCAGCCCCAGCATTTCGGCCATATGTGTCTGGTGCGTTTCCGGCAATCCCAAGCCAACAGGACCGCCCGCCGACAGGCGAAGTAGGCGCGGGGACACCTCGTCTAATCGGGTCAGGTGGTCCGCCAAAGGCAACGCCCATGTGTCGATCCTGTCTGCGACTTTGATTGGCAAAGCGGCCTGCATCCTCGTGCGGCCCATCAAAGCGCTCGCGCCATAGGTCTTGCGCAATCCGGCAAGGGCTGCGGCGAGCGAATTAATCCGTGCGCGCAGCAGATCATTCAGGCCACGCAGCATCAAAACTTGCGCCGTATCGATTACATCCTGCGAGGTCAGCCCCTTATGGATCATCTCGTGCAACGCCGGGTCGATCTGTCCTTTCAGGCAGCGCACCAAAGCCGGAACGACGACCCCGTCTTCGGCCATGCCTGCGCGCAACATGGCCAGATCGATATAAGCAGCCTCAATCGCGCGGGCAGCGTCCTCGGACCCTAAAGCGCGCGCATGGGCCGCTTCGATCGCGATCATCGCTGCAAGCTCAGCCTTAGCCCCAAGCGCCCAGGCGACCTCTGCATCACCGAAAAGCCCGCCTTTCCAGGGGTGGGAGAACGGGTCTGTCACACCGCGATTGGCCGAAGCCCCAGAAGAGCGCGCGCCTCGACCACACTTGCCACGGGCCGCTCGTATTTCTCGCACAGGTCTGCCGCTCGCTTGATCAAGGCCGCGTTGGACGGCGCAAGTCTCCCGCGATCCAGCCGCACATTATCCTCTAGCCCGGCGCGTGTATGACCGCCCGCGGCGATCGCCCATTCATTCACCAAGACCTGTGCTGCGCCGATCCCTGCCGCGCACCATGGCGCATCAGGCGCGCGGGTGCGCATCGTCTCGACGTAGAAATCGAACACGGTTTTATCGGCAGGCATCGCGTTTTTCACGCCCATCACGAACTGCACATAAAGGCCGCGCGCAATCTCGCCTGCCTCGTGCATCGCAAGCGCGCGCAAGATGTGGCTGAGATCAAAAGCCTCAATCTCGGGCATAACATCATAGGTTTTCATCTCGGACGCGAGCCATGCGACCAGATCCGGCGGGTTCTCGTAGACGCGTGTGGGAAAGTTATTCGATCCGACCGACAGCGAGGCCATATCGGGGCGCAGAGGCAACATGCCGCCACGTGCATGCCCTGCCCCAGAGCGACCCCCGGTAGAGAATTGGATGATCACGCCGGGAATGTGCTTTTCCAACCCCTCCTTCAGCGCCGCGAATTTATCGGGGTCGCTGGAGGTCGTCTCGTCGCCGTTGCGCACATGGGCGTGAATGATCGAGGCACCCGCCTCCACCGCCGCATGACTGCTTTCGACCTGCTCGGAAATGCTGATCGGCACGGCAGGATTGTCGGATTTGCGCGGAACCGAGCCAGTGATGGCACAGCACAGGATACAGGGCTTGCCTGCGGGATCAGATGTCAAAGAAGACGGTTTCATGTTCGCCCTGTAGATAAATGTTGAAAGTGAATGTGGTCCCGTCACGCTTGGCGACGAGGGTGGCACGGCGATGGGCCAGCTCAATCTTGTTGAGGACCGGATCGGTGTTATGAGCCTCAGTGTGATCGTCGAAATAGACCCGTGTATTCAGGCCCAGATTGATCCCGCGCGCTACAACCCAGACCACGCAATGTGGGGCCTGCATCTGGCCAGTCGGCCACGGCACGGCACCGGGCATGATTGTCTCAAAACGGTATTTGCCGGTTTTACCATCGGTGGGCTGGCGGCCCCATCCGGTGAAATGCGGGTCAGCTTGACCGCGCGTCTCCGTCGGGCTGTTGAAAAGGCCTGCTGCATCGGGTTGCCAAATCTCCAGCAGCGCATCTCTGATCGGCGCGCCCGAGCCGTCATAGACATGGCCCTCAATCACAATACGCTCGCCGGCAGCACCCTCGGTTATCATCGTCTCGCCCAGATCTTTGCCGCCATACATGCCGGTCAGGCCTGCAAAGCTGGGCACACAACCTATATGGACGTAAGGACCTGCCGTTTGAGAGGCGCTCTCTTTGAGGTATTCCACTGGCATCAGTTCCCCTCCATCCGGTTTTCAAACATCGTTGAGCGCCGTCCGCGCAGCACAATGTCCCAGTGATAGGCAAGCGCATCCATCGGAATAGTGTTGGCCATGTCCAGCTTGGCCGTCACCGCGTCAATCGCGCTTTGGTCCGGGATTGTGCGCACGATAGGACATAGCTTGATGTGCGGATCGCCCTCGAAATACATCTGGGTGATCAAGCGCTGTGCAAAGCCATGCCCGAACACCGAAAAGTGGATATGCGCAGGCCGCCAATCGTTGACGCCATTGGGCCAAGGATACGGGCCGGGCTTGATGGTGCGCAGGCTGTAGCTGCCATCCTCGCCCGTGATAGTTCGCCCGCAACCGCCAAAGTTCGGATCGAGTGCAGCCAGATATCCGTCGCGCACATGGCGGTAGCGCCCGCCCGAATTGGCCTGCCAGAACTCCAGCAACACGTTTGGCACTGGGCGACCACGCTCATCCAGCACCCGCCCGTGCATAATGATCCGCTCGCCCACAGCGCTTTCACCGGGGGTTGCATAGTTTAGGATCAAATCGTTATCGAGCGCGCCAATCACCCCATGGCCAAAGGTCGGTCCGGTGATTTCCGAGATAGAGTTATCAAACGAGACGCGGTTCTTTTGCGGCGAACGCAGAATACTTGTCTTGTATTCGGGCGTATAAGCCACCGGCTGGTGTGTCAGGTCGCGTGGAAAAAACGCGCCGGTTTCAGGTGTTGAATTTCGGGTCATGCGTCGCCCTCCCGTTTGTTGACCCTTACGGCTTCGGGCGCACTCGCGTCCATTTCCGCATAGGTCTGCTTGGCGATCTTTATGGCATGATTTGCGGCTGGGACGCCTGCATAAATCGCGACATGCAGTAGCGCCTCTTGCACATCCTCGCGGCTCGCCCCGGTATTTGCTGTGGCGCGCACGTGCATGGCGACCTCTTCCCAGTGCCCGAGGGCCGCGAGCAGCGCAATGGTCACGATGGATCGTTCGCGTTTAGAAAACTGATCGCGCGACCACACATGCCCCCATGCAGCTTCGGTGATCAGGTCTTGGAACGGGGCATCGAAGGGCGTCTTATTCGCTTCGGCGCGGTCCACATGGGTGCTGCCCAGAACGCTGCGGCGCGTGGCCATGCCTTGGGCGTGGCGGGGGGGGGGATCGGTCATGGCACCTCTCTCGACGGAATGTCGTCAGTCTGATATGCCAAAAGCACAATGTAAAATGACTTCTTTGAACTTAAACATACCGAAACCGATATGCGTTTATCCGACCAGATCAAATTGCGCCATCTTGAGGTGTTCTTAGAAGCCGCCCGCCTGAAATCTGTCAGCCGCGCAGCCGAGGCGTTGTCGCTGACCCAACCTGCCGTCAGTCGCACCCTGCGTGAGTTGGAGACCGCGACTGGCAGGACGTTGTTCGAGCGTGACGGACGCGGCATACGCCTTTCGCCCTTTGGTGAGATGTTGTTGCCCCATGCCGGGGCCGCGATGGCCGCAACTCGCGCGGGCCTCGACACGCTTGTGGGCCTGGGTGCTGCCAGCGGCGCGCCTTTGCGGCTGGGCGCTTTGCCAACAGTGTCCTCGACCCTGATCCCAAGCGCCGTTGCCGCGTTTCGTAGCACCGGAGTGCCAAGCCGGTTGTGGATCACGACCGGAGAGAACCGCGTGCTACTCGACCAACTCAGGCGCGGTGATCTGGACTTGATGGTGGGCCGCCTGCCCGCGCCCGAATTGATGCTAGGCCTGTCATTCGAGCCGCTCTTTAAGGACCGCGTGACGCTGGTTGTGGCCGCAGAGCATCCGCTGTTGGACGGGGCTTTGACCGCCGAACGACTAGGCAGTTATCCAATGCTGCTGCCCGGACCGGACTCGATCATTCGCCCCTATGCTGAGCGGTTGTTTATGGAGCACGGCCTGCCACTGCCCGGCGACGCGATCGAGACCGTATCGGACAGTTTCGGGCGTGCCTTCACCCGCGATCACGGTGCGGTTTGGGTGATCTCACGCGGGGTGGTTGCGCCTGAGTTGGCGCGCGGATTGCTGGTCGAGTTACCGCTGGACACCACGACAACGCTCGGGTCGGTCGGGATCATGCGGCAGGCCGATGCCGCGCCGCACATGTGCGCCGAACGGTTCGCGCGGGCACTGCGCGGGGCGGTTGCGTCAGCCGTCTAAGAGCGCGCACGCCGCACGATCCCCGCTTGACGCGCTCCGCGCCGCCGCCTAAACCGCAGCCTGACATTTCGGCGAGTTGGCGGAGTGGTTACGCAGCGGATTGCAAATCCGTGTACAGGAGTTCGATTCTCCTACTCGCCTCCAAGCTTTTCAATGGCTTAGACAGATTCGACGATCACCGACGAGCTTCGTCTAAACAAATGTCTAAACATTCTGTTTTTGTTCTGTTCGCATTTGGTCACGCCTGAAGTCGTTCGGCATGACGGCTAAGCCTCTGCGCTTCCCAGCAACCACAGA
>JAWUXZ010000065.1:0-24825 GCA_034111085.1 Dinoroseobacter sp. | reverse complement strand
CGATTTGCGATCATCAGGTCATCTCGGATGCCGCCCTCGTCATTGGTCAACACACCGTAGCGCTGCCGCCCTGCCTTCAGTCCGACCAGATCGGCGGGCACCAAGCGCTCAAGCGCTAAGGCGGCTTCGGCTACTGTGCCTTTACGCGGGTGCAAGAGTACTTGCCCCATATGGCTGACGTCGAACAATCCAGCCGCTTCGCGCGTGGCCAAATGTTCGGCCATCACGCCTGTGGCGTATTGAACAGGCATCTCCCATCCCGCAAACGGGACCATTTTCGCCCCTAGCGAGACGTGCAAATCGTAAAGCGGTGTGCGGCGCAAGGTCATCTCAGGTGTCCCCAGTTTCACCGTCGGCTTGCGCGTCAGGCACGTTCAATCGAAGCCCTAAAGCGTCGACCTTGTGCCCTCTCTGTCCGTTTGCCTGAGATCGTTATCCCGTCGGCGGAGGCGCTAAGCCTCACTCTCCAGAGTGTTATGTGTGTGATGGTCCTTGGGCCTGAGAGATTACCAGGGCGGTTGCTCCTTCGGCACTGCGGTTGCAGTTCTCCCATCACAGCACACCGCTAGCACGGGCAAACGATTCTCTCCAAGAGGGTTTTCTTATGTGGTGATATTGAGCAGGCTTAGTCTACGGGCAGACCACTTGGAACGGTCTCTGGGCGACCAAGTGGGCGGGTCTCAGCGTTGTGGCCTGTTAGTGCGTCCAAGAACGCGAGTATATCTGCGACTTGCATCTCAGTGAGGTCCTGCGGCTGGATATCGAGCTTTGCGCCATGGCGCGCCCGCTCAATCTTGTCGGATTGGATCACAAAATCAATCGCTTGCAGCCAAGGTGCTTCGGGTAATTTCGCCATGTCGCGCGTCCAGCTTGCAAGGCTTTGGCGGGGGGCTAGGTGATGGCGCACGATCCCTTCCAGCGTTGGGAACGCGCCGTTATGGCCATAAGGCGCGGTCAGGGCCACGTTGCGCAGCATCGGCGTGCGGAAGCGGTAGGCATCCTCTGACCGGTTGCTTTCGCCGACACGGCCCACATCGCGCGGGGTTGGATCATGCAGGCGGGTGCGGCCGGGACCGAATTGCGGCAATTGCAGCGCGTGAAACTCCTGATCGCTTAGCAGCGCGCCCGAATGGCAAGACGCGCAGTCCGCCTCCCCATAAAACAGCTCCATCCCGCGAGTTTGTGCAGCGCTCAACGCACTCGTATCCCCGCCCAAATACCCATCAAACGGGCTGTCATAATTCGTCCATTCCCGCCCCATGAACGCCCCAAGCGCGTTGGCAATATGGGTGATGGTGACGTCCTCAGATGTCTCAACATCCTCAAACGCCGCCACAAACATCTCGCCATAAGCCGGAATTGTGCGCACGCGTTTCGCCAAAATCGGCCAACCTAAATCAATCCGGTCTGCCACAGCGCCGGTCACGTCATTCTCGCCGACATTGCCGGCCATTTCGAACTGCGCGGTCAGCGGAAAAATCGCTTGGGCGGCAAGCAGATTATCAAGTCCCTCGGGCAGCCATTCTTGCGCAGGACTGTTGAAGCCGTTCTCGTAGTGATCGCCAATTTCCAGTCGCCCGTCATGGAACATCACCCGCACATCGCGGTGCCCGAGGTTCCAAAGGGCAGGGGCGTTGCGCGGCACCCGTTTGCGAATGGTATCCGTGCCCGTGCCGACGGTTCGTTCTGGCCCGACACCTTCGCCGCCCTCGCCAATCCCGAGGCTTAGGCCATCGCCGCCCGCGTGATCGTGATGATGGCAAGTGCCGCAAGAGATATTGCGATTGCCCGAGAGTATCTTATCGTAGAACAGCAACTGACCGATCTCAGCTTGCGCGGTATCAAAAGCTAGAAAATCCACAGGCGACAGCGGTTCAGGCATCTCAGCCAAGGCCGGGCCTGCAAGAAGGAACATACCGATATGAAATATGCGTTTCATGCGGCGATCTTGGCGCTTTTTGGCGCGCTTGCAAGCCCCGCTTTAGCCGATCTGGAGGTCGCGCGCGATCTGATGGAGCAGAACCGCTTTGAGGAGGCAATGACCGAGTTGTGGCCTGCTGCGCGCTCGGGCAATGCTGAGGCTGAAGAGCTGATCGGGATCATGTATGCGCTGGGGCTCGGGGTGAAACGCGATGACCGCCGCGCGTTCGAATGGTATCTGCGCTCGTCGATGAAAGGCCATCCGGGGGCGCAATCTGGGGTGGGTTGGTATTATGAGGTCGGGCGCGGGCTGCCTGCACCCGATCTGGTGCGCGCCTATATGTGGTACACACTGTCGGCCATTGGCGGGGATCCAGATGCTGCCGATAGTATGGACCAAGTGATCCAGCGCATGACGCCCGAGCAGATCAACGAGGCGCTGATATTGGTGGAGGACTATAAGGTCTGGCTGTATCCGTTTCGCTAGACCGGTGCCTTATTACGACCCGTGCGATGAGCCTGTCTGCGCAACAAATGCGCGCTCGCTCAGCCTTTGGACGAATCGAACGCCCTAGGGTAGCGTCCCCACATGACGGCTGGGAGGACGACCGATATGAAAGACATCACCGCACACGAACTGCCCCACGGCGCGCCGGACTTGCGCACGCTTAGCCGAGCCGACCTGATCGACGCATTGCGACTTGGCTGGCGCGATTTCCGATCGGCCCCCGGATTTGGTCTGTTCTTTGCGGGCGTCTATGTGGTGGCAGGCCTCGCGATCGTTTGGCTGCTCGGTGCGACTGGCAACACCGTCGCCGCACTGCCTCTGATCCTTGGGTTTCCGCTGCTCGGTCCTTTCGTTGCGGTCGGCTTTTATGAGATCAGCCGCCGCCTGCAAGCGGGCGAAGCGCTCGACTGGAAGAGTGTGCTTGGGGTGGTTTGGCGCGAGAAGGACCGTCAGATGCCGTCGATTGCGGCGATCGTGATGATCTTCTTTTTGTTCTGGAACTTCCTTGCCCATATGATCTTCGCGCTGTTCATGGGGCTGCAAGTCATGACCAATATCTCGTCATCTTTTGAGGTGTTTCTAACGCCTAACGGCCTGATGATGCTCGCGGTTGGCACAGCAATTGGTGCGGTCTTCTCGTTCTTACTGTTCGCGCTTATGGCGATTGCGCTGCCTATGTTGCTCGACCGCGAGGTGGATTTTATGACTGCGATGCTGCCCTCGTTTAGCACCGTGACGGAAAACCTGTCGGTGATGCTCGTCTGGGGGATAATCGTAGCGGTCTTGTTGCTGGTTGGGATGTTGCCGGGGTTTCTTGGCTTGTTCGTCGTGCTGCCCTTGCTGGGCCACGCCACATGGCACGTCTATGACAAGGCGCGCAGCTAAAGCATTTCTCGAAATACCTGAGCCACATATGTCATTTAACGCGTTGAAATATTGCACTTTCTGCCAGCGTTAAGTGGTTCAGGTTTCCTCGGAAGTGCTACCGCGGCGTACCCCAACAAGCGCCAACACAGCCGACAAACTCGCCATCCCGGCGCAGGTCCAAAGCAGCATAATAAATGCCCCGTCCATTGCGGCCCCATGGCTGTCGGCGTCTGAGAATGCACCATAGCTCTCGGTCCCGCCCGCACTTAGATACAGCCTCCCAGCCCACGCGCCCATCAAGGCAACTGCCACCAAACCCGCCACACGGCTGACCGCATTGTTGATGCCCGACGCGATCCCGCTGCGACTGTCGGGGGCGGCGGCCATCACGGCTGTCGATAGCGGTGCCACAACCATTGCCATGCCGATGCCGAGCAGCAGCATGGAGGGTAGGATATGCATGCGGAATTGTTCCATCGGGAAGCCAAGTGCGAGGATCACATAAGCCAACGCCACCACGCCCGAGCCCGCTGCAATCAACGGGCCAGCTCCGAAGCGGTCGCTTAGCGCGCCGAACCGCGACGACAGGAGTGCTATCGGGGCGGTCAGGGGCAAGAAGGCCAATGCAGCCTCGGCCTCGCTGATGCCCCAACCGGCGATGACCGTCATGGGAAGGAAAAATAGCAGCGTCGAGAGCGCGAAATACAGCGCGCCAGTCGCCGCATTCGCCGCCGAGAACCGCGCGTTGGTAAACAAATCAAGCGGGACCATTGGATGCGGAACGCGCGCTTCCCACACAAGAAACGCCGCCATCACCCCAAACCCCGTCGTCAAGAGCGGCCAGTTTAGCCCGTGACCTTCACCTGAACTGGTTAGCGCGTAAGCAATCAATCCCAAGCCCAGCGTCACCAGCACAGCGCCAATTCCGTCGAGCGGCAGGTCAGGTCGCGCCGGGTCCGCGCGCACATGGGCTAGGATCAACCAGATCGCAAAGCCCCCAAGCGGCAAGTTTAACGCAAAAATCAGCCGCCACGCGCCCTCATCCCCAAGGCTGAGGACGATGCCGCCGAGCACCGGACCAAGTGCTGTTGTCAGCGCAGATGCCGCCGCCCATTGTCCAATGGCCTTGCCGCGCAACTCGGCCGGATAAGCCCGCGCGATCAAGGCCAGTGAGCCCGGCACCATGATTGCGGCACCAATGCCTTGGAGAACGCGCGCGGCGGTGAAACTGGCAGGTGTCGGAGCGACTGCGCAAACCAACGACGCAACCACAAACAACGCGATTCCGAACGAGAACACCCGCGCCAGCCCGAATCGATCTCCAAGGGCTCCGCCAAATAGCAGCAGTGCCGACAGCGGCAGCAGATAGGCGTTATGAAACCACTGCGCTTGTTCCAGCGATGCACCAAGGTCCGCGCGCATGGCGGGCAAGGCGATCGCCACCACTGATCCGTCGATAAACCCGAGGGCAGAGGCAAGGATGGCCGCCGCCAGCAGATAAGGTCGGGCCTCAGGCGCGCATAGCGGCGGGCGCGCGGATACAAAACGCCCCCCGGTGCTGGACCGGAGGGCGTGTTGAAATCGCTCATAGGTTTTGGTCTGTCGTGCGCAGACCCTAGCCCTTATCGCCAGCCGCTTTGGCTTGTGACATTGGGGCTGGCTTTGCAGCCATGGGACGTGCAGGCGCGGAGGCCGCACGTGCAGACGCGCCAACTTTAACCCCACCAAGTGGGTCGTCCTGACGCTGAACCGAGCCTTCAAAATGCGCACCGGACTCGATGGCTATGGTTTTGTGAATAATATCACCTTCAACCTGAGCCGATGATGTCAGCCGCACTTTCAAGCCGCGCACCTTGCCGATCACGCGACCATTGACGATCACATCATCTGCAATGACTTCGCCTTTGATCGTGGCACTCTCGCCAACGGTCAGAAGGTGGGCGCGGATATCGCCTTCGACTTGGCAATCGACTTGGATGTCGCCTGTGGTGCGAAGGTTGCCCGTAATCACCAGATCAGAAGACAGAACCGACGGGGCTACCTTTGCGCGTGGCGCACCAGAACCGCTATCTTGTGCGGCACCGGGCTTCACACCAGCGGATGCCGGGCGCGCCACCGGGGCGTCAGCCATTTTGGGGCGTTCGGGTTGGTCACCGGCGGTTTTGGGGCCGGGCTCGTTTATGCGTGATTTAGAAAACATTTTGTCCTGCCCTAATAAAGGTCATCGGATTAACGGGGGTGCCGTTCAAGCGCACCTCATAGTGAAGATGCGACCCGGTCGAGCGGCCGGATGTTCCCATATCACCAATTCGGTCGCCGCGCGAGACCCTTTGGCCCATTGATGCGCGGATACGCGACATATGGGCATAGCGCGTCGTATATCCAAACTGGTGCTGGATGGTGACCATACGCCCGTAACCGCCAGCCCAACCAGACTGGATCACGACACCGTCGCCTCCGGCAAGCAACGGCGTACCCGAAGGGGCGGCGAAATCTGTGCCATTGTGCATCCTGCGACCACCGGTTTTGGGGTCACGGCGAAAGCCAAACGGCGAGGTAAAGCGGAACGCGGCTTGAACAGGCTGATAGAATGGCACCATGTCCGTCGCCATGCGGTGCAGGTTCACTTCGTCGAACTTCTGCAGGATCGCATTAGCGCGCTCGGCCATCGGATCATTCACGTCCTCGCCGTCGGGGCCACGCGAGGACACCGAAAGTGGGACCAGCGGACCGCCTTGGCCGGTATAGGTGCGACGGACTTGCTCAATGATACTGTCTGCGGGCAAATCAGCGCGCTGGAAAACTTCCTTCAACGGCTCAAGCGAGGCCGTCGCGGCTTCTTCCAAGCGATTTAGGATGCGGTCGGTGCGTTCCTCGGCGAGGCGGGCGGCAAACACCAGCTCTTCAACTTCGGTCTGCGCGGCCGTCAGGGTTTGCGAAGCCATATCGCGGCTCTCGGACGTTTGCATCAAGCGGTCAGCAAGCGCCTCAATCGTTGCACCTTTGGCGGCAAGAATACCCGCTTGGGTGTTCGAGGTTCCTGTCGCGGCTTCTAACTCGGACACCACCAACTCGGCGCGGTCCACCGCTTGATCGCGGTCGCGCATGGCCGTCAGCAGCGTGTCGTGAATGGCGTTGATGCCTGTCTCCAACTCGACGCGACGCTCTTCGCTGTCCAGAAGGCGCCCTTGCATGTTCGAGATCTGACCCATGGCGATATAGAACCGCTCTTGGGCTTTGCGGGCTTCCTCGGCGCGAGTGTCGCGCTCAAGGCTTAGATCATTGAGGCGCGTGCCATACATGGCTTGCTCGCGCAGCGCTTGGTCGCGCGCCGAACCAGATCCCAAACTGTCCATCAGCAACACGGATGTTGCGATAATCGTCCAGCCCAAGAAGATTGCGCCGCCAGTCAGAATGCCCAGCTGAGTTATCGTAGACAGACGCATAAACCGCGTACCGTCATCCGATTTCAGAAAGAGCCGTTGCTCTGGTAAGGCGCGTTCCGCCTTTTGAAATAGCCGTGTTACCACAGGTTTTAGTCCCCGATTCCCCAGTCCCAATCGCCAAGGTTGGTTGACCAACTCTTCGGCTATCTAAGGGAATAATCCACAAGGCTCAAAAGACGCAAGGAATTTGAGCCATCTCAGCGATGTCACGGGAAAAAAACGCGGAATTTCGCCGAATTAGAAGGCGTTGTTGAGAACCGACAAGCGGATTTTCGCCAACTTCTCAGCGCTAGAACAAGCGTTCACTTCGCAACTTGTCGAAATCAAACATCCTCAGTCAGCGGCCAGTAGAAGTCCGGGGGAATCCCCGCCTCGGCCCGTTTTTCGGTGTTGAAGGGTGGTTTGAGGGACCCATGGAAGTAGCGGCGCACCAGAGTGTGAAACGTCTCTTTGGGATCCAGTTCGTGGCGTCCGCACAGGAAATGGAACCATTTTGAGCCGTACGCGACATGGGCCACCTCTTCGGCATAAATAATCTCAAGGGCCGCGACCGCTTGATCGGACTTGGCGCGGCGAAACACCTCAAGCATCTGCGGCGTCACATCAAGTCCGCGCGCCTCCAGCACCATTGGCACGACAGCAAGCCGTCCCATAAGGTCGTCCATAGTGTCTTCGGCTGCGCGCCACATGCCCGCATGGGCTGGCATTGCACCGTAATGGCTGCCCTCCGCTTCGAGACAGTTTGACAACAATTTGAAGTGCTTAGACTCGTCATCTGCCGCACTGACCCAGTCATCATAGAACCCCATCGGGAAACGGGTGTCCGCGAAACGCGCGATCAGGTCCCAATGCAGATCAATCGCGTTTAGCTCGATATGGGCGACTGCATGCAAAAGTGCACAGCGCCCCTGAGGGGATCCGGGTTTGCGGCGCGGTACATCGCGCGGGGACAGCAGTTCGGGCGCATCTGGTCTGGAGGGGCGCAGAGGCGGTGCGGCACTGCCCAGCGGTAACGGCGTACCTTCTGCGCGCGAGGCCCGCCATTTGGCCGCACAAGCCTGCGACAGGTCGGCTTTTTCGCGCCCGGCTGCGCATGTCAGAACTGCCACTGCGCATCCGGTCAGCGTGTCGGGTAGGGCGGCCGCATCGCTCAAAGCGCGCGGACCGCGTCGAGCACCGCTTCAGCGTGACCCGGCACTTTCACTTTGCGCCAGATCTGGGCAAGGGTGCCTGTGCCATCGATCAAGACCGTAGTGCGCTCGATCCCCATATACTTTTTGCCATACATATTTTTCTCGACCCAAGTGCCGTAGCGCTCGCAGACATCGCCGTCCTCATCCGACAACAGCGGGATCTGCAGCTCGTACTTGGCCACGAACTTGTCGTGCTTTTTCACCGGGTCTTTCGATATGCCGAACACAATCGCGCCAGAAGCCTCAAATTCTTCGCGCAGCGCCGTAAAGGCGATGGCCTCTTTGGTGCAGCCGGGGGTATCGTCTTTCGGATAGAAATAGAGCACCACAGCCTTGGGCTTGATATCCGTAAGGGTTACGGTTTCTCCACCATCTCGTGGCAACGAGACCTCGGGCGCGGGCTGGCCAATTTCGATCATGCGAATGCTCCTTAAGGGATTACAGTTTGCGCAAGGGTAGGCTGCGCGCACGCGAAGGGAAGGCAGAAAACGGAAATGGCAGACACCGACAGCTCTGTCGAGATGGACGCGCGCAAGACACGTCGCAAACGCCGCGCCCGTACGGTGCGGCGCACGCTGTCTGTGTTTGTGGTCCTTGCGACCTTCGTGGCGATCCTTGTCGGCTTCCTGTTGCGTCCCGGCGGCATCGTGATGCCCGAGATCATGCGCGCCCAGCTTGAGGCCGCGATGACACGCGCCTTGCCCGAAGGCAGTGCTGTGACCATCGACGAGGCACGACTGCAGATAATGGCACCCGGTCATCCTGTTGTGCGCCTCAAGGGTGTAGCGCTGAGCGATGTGGAAGGTCGCGATGTTGCCGTGCTGCCTGAAAGCCAGTTTGTGTTATCGACGCGCGCGCTGGCGACGGCCCAGATCCGCCCCACGCAAATTGAGGTCGAGCGTTTGACGTTGACCGTTGACCGTGATGCGTCCGGCGCGTTCCTGCTTAGCTTCGGGGCAGGTCAGTCGCTGCCTCCGGTTCAAGAAATCGCCGATCTTGTGCATTTGATTGATGAGTTGGTCGCCACGCCGCCTTTGGCTGGGATTGACCAGATTAACTTGACCGAACTGCGCCTCGTTGTGCGCGATGCCCGCGCGGGCCGTGCGTTCGATTTCCGCGATGGCGCAATTGTGTTGACCCAGACTGACACCGATTTTAGCGCGCGTCTGTCGCTTGATCTACGCGACGAGTTTGGGCTGTCGGCGCCCGCCAATGCGGTGTTGCGGCTGACATCGCAGAAAGGGTCGCTGGCTGCTGATCTGGCGGCCCTGCTGACGGATGTTCCGGTCTCGGTTATCGCGGCCCAATCACCCGGGCTGGCATGGCTGAATGCAATCGAGGCATCTGTTTCGGCGACACTGCGCGGCAATACCGACATTGACGGCACCTTGGGCAGTGCGGCGGGTACACTGGTTTTTGGGGCCGGACGGCTGACATTGGGCGACGTGCCTATTAAGCTTGAGGCGGCCAAGGCCTATGTGACTTTCGATCCTGTGCGCCAGCGACTCTTGCTGCAAGAACTGAATTTGGCCTCCGAGACGCTGTCGCTGCAAGCCACCGGCCATGTCGATCTAATCTGGCCCGAAGAAGATGTGCGCGGCGCGGCAGTCGGCCAATTTGCAGTGAACAATCTGCGGCTGAACCTGCCAGAGGTCTTCGCGACGCCCGTTCTATTCGACCGCATCGATGCCGATCTCAAGCTGATCCCCTCTGAGGCGCAGCTCAAGCTCGGTCAGGTCAGTTTGCGCCGGGCTGAGAATACGATCCGCATGAGCGGCGAGATTGCCGTGGATGAGATGGGCGAGCTGGGAGCCGAGATTGATGTGCATGTCGATGCGATCACGCCCCAAGACGCAGTTTCCCTTTGGCCTCTGATCGCAGCACCGCGCTCGCGTGATTACTTAAACCGCAATCTCACCCAAGGCGTGTTGCGCGATGTACGCGCGGCGCTGCGGTTCGCGCCGGGCAGGCCCTTGCGTGTGGGGCTAACCGGGGCATTCGACGACGCCTCGCTAAAGTTTTTGCGTGATTTACCGCAAGTGGAGGCGGCGAACGGGACATTTACCATTCATGACCACCGCTTTGTTGTGCACGTTGATGAAGGCCATTTGAAGGAGGGGCGACAGTCCCTCCACATCGGAGGCAGTAGTTTTCTGGTTCCCGACATCCGCGTGCGTCCGGGGCTCGGTGAGGTTGACCTGCGTCTGACTTCCCCTTTGCCCGCTTTATTGTCGGTTCTGTCGCGCCCGCCTGTGAACTTGGGGCTAGCCGCACTCCCGCTTGATGGGCGCGTCACTGCGCAGGCCAATATCAAGTTCCCGATGGGCCGCCCTGTGGCACCGGGCGAGGCCGAATGGCGCGCCCAAGGCCAATTGCTTAATCTGAGCAGCGACGCGCTGATGCCGGGCCGCGCTTTGCGCGCCGCCGAGGTGCAATTTGAAGCAACGCCTGAAAACGGCCTTAGGGTGTCCGGTCCGATCAATGTAGACGGTGTGCCGGTTGTGATCGACCTTACGCGCGCCTTATCGCCGGGCGCCCCCCCCGGTGCCGACATCGCAGGCCGATTGCAACTGTCGGCTTCGACACTGGAAGCGCTTGGCTTGCGCATTGGTGGCCTCAACCTCTCTGGTGAAGCACCTGCTGAGATCACGGTTGCGATCCGCCCCGGCGCGCCAGCTGATCTGACGCTGACGTCAAACTTGGACGGTTTGGCGCTGTCGTTGCCTGCCCTCGGCTGGTCCAAACCCGCAGCGCGCGAGGGGGAGTTGTCCCTGCGAGCGATCCTGACGCCTGAGATCACGCTGCCTGAGTTGGAACTGCGCGCCGCTGGTCTTGATCTGGCGGGCTCAGTCAGCCTTGGGGCCGGAGGGACGCTGCGCGAGGCGCGGTTCACGACCTTGAGGGTTCGCGATTGGCTTAGCACTTCGGCGACGCTGACCGGGCAGGGCGCGGATGCACCGGCAGACATCAACCTAAATGGAGGGCGTGTCGATCTGCGCGGTCTGGCGCAATTGGGCGAGGGCAGTTCCCAAGCGCGCGGTGCAATCACCATCGAGGTGGAGCGTCTGCAAGTCAGCGAGGGCGTTTTCATCGGGCCGTTTCGCGGCCAACTCGCACCCGGACGCGCCCTCGATGGGCGTTTCGAGGGGCGCTTGAATGGGCTTGCACCGATCACCGGATCGCTTGTCGGGGCCGTTGGGGCTGCAAGCACCCGGCTGAAAGTTCAGTCCGAGGATGCAGGCGCTGCTCTTGCCGCCCTCGGTGTGCTGCGCAATGGGCGTGGGGGGGCGCTGTCACTTTGGCTCGGGCCTGATCCGGCAGGCGTGCGCGGTGCTTGGGACGGCGAGATGCGGATATCAAATATTAGCGTCGTGGACGCGCCTGTGCTTGCGGGCATGTTGTCGGCGCTATCCATTGTTGGTCTACTCGACCAGATGGCCACGGGCGGGATCACCTTCACCGACACCATCGTTGACCTGAACATTGCGCCTGCCGGGCTGACATTGCGCGAAGGCCGCTCCATCGGGCCGTCTATGGGGATCACCTATGAAGGGACGGTGGCACCGGCCCAAGGTGTGATGGACATCCAAGGCGTGGTTTCGCCGCTCTATCTGCTCAACGGGATTGGCGGGATATTCTCCGCGCGGCGCGGCGAGGGATTGTTTGGCTTCAACTACCGCTTGTCAGGCGCGATGCGGCAGCCTCAAACCACCGTCAATCCGCTGTCGATCCTGACGCCGGGGTTTTTCCGCGAGATTTTCCGCAGCGAGCCGCCGGAGTTAGAGTAAGTCCTTGCGGAAATACACCCGGTCATACCCATCCACCGTGCGCCGACCCGTCGAGACGTAGCCGAGCGAGGGGTATAGCGTCAGGTTCGCCGTCATCATCACGTTGGTATAGAGCGTGACCGCCGAGCACCCGTTTGTCTGCGCGTCGGCCTCGCAATGCTCGATCAGTGCGCGGCCGATGCCTTGGCCCTGATAGGCCGGGTCGACGCCCACTGCGTCTAATTCCCATGCGCTATCAAGGGCGAAGGCCACGACATAGCCCGCGATCAGACCGTCGACCTCATAGACATAGGTTTGCCCCGCTGCGATCCGCGCGCCGTAATCGGCAACTGCCGGGGCCGCCGGTCGTCCGATCAAGGGCGTATAGGGTGCGTAAGCCTCAGCTGCGATGGCTTGAACGCGGGCGGTATCGGACGGTTGGGCAAGGCGGATCATGTGCGAAGCCTAGGCCTGATCTGAGGCAAGCTCAACGCCTCGGC
This sequence comes from Dinoroseobacter sp., assembly GCA_034111085.1. GTDB lineage: Bacteria > Pseudomonadota > Alphaproteobacteria > Rhodobacterales > Rhodobacteraceae > Dinoroseobacter. The sequence goes on along the minus strand of JAWUXZ010000065.1, from coordinate 12,624 downwards.
TTGACAAGCCGCAGGGCGCGCGCCACCTGCCACGCGACCCTTGATAGACAGAAAGAGCCCTCGTGAAACTCGAAGACTTCGATTTTGATCTGCCAGATGAATTGATCGCTACGCGGCCTGTGCGCCCGCGCTCATCAGCGCGTATGTTGGTGGCGCGCGCGGGCACGATTGCCGACCACACCGTCATAGACCTGCCTGAAATGCTCGCGCCCGGCGACCGCCTGATCCTTAACGACACCAAAGTCATCCCCGCGCGTCTGTTCGGGCTGCGCGACCGCGACGGGCTGCGCGCCAAGATCGAGGTGACCTTGATGGAACCGGACGCCGCTGGTGGCTGGCAGGCGATGGCCAAACCCTTGCGCAAACTTGCCGTTGGGGACCGCTTGATCTTTGAGGCGGGGCTAGAAGCAACCGTCGCCGCCAAATTCGACGACCGCGCTCGGCTGGCGTTCAACCTTGAGGGCGATGGGTTTGAGGATGCCTTAAACAAGGCCGGGGCGATGCCGTTGCCGCCCTATATCGCCCGAAAACGCGCCGCAGATGCGCAAGATTTCGATGATTACCAAACCGTGTTTGCCGAAAAAAAGGGCGCAGTTGCAGCCCCAACCGCTTCGCTGCATTTCGACGAGGCATTGCTGGCAGCCCTGAGGGCGCGCGGGATCGAGATGACACGCGTGACGCTCCATGTGGGGGCCGGAACGTTCCTGCCGGTGAAGGTCGAGGACGTCACGACCCACAAAATGCACGCCGAATGGGGCCAGATCACCGCCGCCGCCGCCGCCGAGATGCTGGCGACCAAAGCGGCAGGCGGCAAAATCATCCCCGTCGGCACCACCGCCTTGCGCTTGATCGAGACCGCAGCGGCGCAAGCTGGTGGGTTCGGGGCGTGGGAGGGCGAGACGGATATCTTCATCTATCCAGGGTTCAAGTTCCAGATGACCGACGCGCTGATGACAAATTTCCATCTGCCGAAGTCGACCTTGATGATGCTGGTGAGCGCTTTGATGGGCAAGCAGGTGATGGACGATGTGTATGCTCATGCCATTGCCGAAGGGTACCGGTTCTTTAGTTATGGGGACAGCTCGTTGTTGGTGCCCGGGGGGTAGGTGTTGGGCTAGAGCGCAACGTTTGACGTCACGGCGGCGGCAAGGACGACCGATTTGGGGAAACACACCAGTCGAAAACGAACGTTCATCTTCGATGACACAAATATTGGCTTTTGACCAAATGGCCTGCCGCCAACGAGATGGCCGCTTTCCATCATTTTGTGCTGTCTACGAATGGCGTTGGTTTTAATCCCCAGCAAATTCTATTGCTCTTTGAAATCTGCTCGACTTGACGCAGCGTGGAAAATCCTGACATTTGAAGTCACCTGCCAGCATGGCTTGCGTGCTGGCTGGCCTGAAGTTGTCCAAAATTTGGGCTTTGCATCCTCAAATACATCAGGCTCGGTCGCTAGGGGACGAAATGACCATATCTCTAATTGGCTACACGACGCTTGGAACAAACGACCTCGCACGTGGCACGGCCTTCTATGACGACCTGCTCGCTACGATTGGGATCGAGCGGCTTTGGGCGCATGGCAATATGGTGGCTTGGGGGACATCCCGAAACGATCCGGCTTTCTGTATTGCAAAGCCGTTTGATGGAGAACTCGCTTCAGCAGGTAATGGCACGATGATAGCACTTCGAGTCCATGACCGAGCAAGCGTTGATCGCCTGCATTCGCGTGCTCTTGAGTTGGGCGGATCAGACGAAGGCAAACCCGGACCTCGTGGTGATCATGGGTTCTATGGGGCATATTTCAGAGACTTAGATGGCAACAAATTGAATGCCTATGTTCCCGCCAGTTAGTCTGAATTTGCAAACTTGGTGGTCGGTTGAATGCACAGTGTTTTAAGAGCGGACTTTGGATGAATTGCAGAAATTCTGTTGGCTGAGCGCGGAGCCGCCTTTAGCTGCCTGACGCGCCGAGGGCAGCATTGCGGGCAATTGCCCCCTTAACCGAACCGCCCCCCAAAACCGACATGCCGCATGTCGCCCACCCCCTCGACATGTCCCCCCGACTCACTGCACCCCAATCCCGTAACGCCTCTGAAAGGGCCACCGCGATGATAAGTGTTTTGGGATCAAGCTGGGCGCTCTTGTTGGGCCTGATGCTGCTGATGGTTGGCAACGGCATTCAGGGCACGCTTCTTGGCATTCGTGGCAATATCGAGGGCTTCACAACCTTCGAGTTGTCCATCGTGATGTCGGCCTATTTTCTGGGCTTCTTGTTCGGCTCGCGCGCGGCCCCTGACATGATCCGCCGTGTCGGGCATGTGCGGGTGTTTGCGGCCCTCGGATCACTCGTATCTGCCGCGTTGATCTTGTTTCCGGTTGTGGCCGACCCGATCAGCTGGACCATTTTGCGGGTCATAATCGGGTTCTGCTTCTCGGCGGTCTACGTGACTTCGGAAAGCTGGCTCAACAACGCCACCACGAACGAGACGCGCGGCCAGGCCCTATCGCTCTACGTGTTGGTGCAGATGATCGGGATCGTGCTGGCGCAAGTGATCTTGGGCTTCGGGGATCCCAACGGATTTCTGATGTTCATCATTCCGTCGGTCCTCGTGTCGCTCGCCTTCGCCCCGATCCTGTTGTCGGTGTCGCCAACGCCTGCGTTCGACACCACCGCCCCAATGAGTTTTCGCAAGATATTCGAGGTCTCGCCGCTCGGCTGCGTCGGTATATTCCTGCTCGGTGGGATGTTCTCGGCGATGTTCGGAATGTCGGCTGTGTTTGGCACCCAAGCGGGACTGACCATCGGCGAGATCTCGACCTTCGTGGGCGTCATGTATGTGGGCGGGATGCTGATGCAGTATCCGATCGGCTGGGCCTCCGACCGCATGGACCGTCGCCGTTTGATCGTACTTGTGTCGGGTCTTGGCGTGGTCGGCACGATTGTTGGCTTTGTCGGTTTGGGCGGATTTTCCGGACTTCTCGTGGCTTCGTTTGTGATCGGCGGGACAGCAAACCCGCTTTATGCGCTGCTGCTGGCCTATACCAACGACTATCTCGACAATGAGGACATGGCGTCGGCCTCCGGTCGGCTGGTGTTTATCAGCGGATTGGGCGCGATCGCAGGCCCGGTCATCACCGGCTGGTTCATGAGTGTGTTTGGACCGAACGGCTTCTTCCTGTTTGTCGGCATCTTGATGACAGCGCTGATTGGCTACGCGCTCTACCGGATGACCCAGCGGGCGGCCCCTTCGGTTGAGGACACCGGTCTGTACACACCGATCTCCCCCAGCGCGACTACGGTTGCGATGGAGGCCACCCAAGAGGTCTGGATCGAGGATGACGAGGACAATTCCGAAGACGACCCGCAACGCGCCGCCTAAATTTTGGGCAGTTTGCGAAAAAGGTCTGGACACGTACTCTATTGGTGACAGGGTGGCCGTGCCTGGGAGGCATTGGCAAATCTGAGCAGGAAAAAGGAGGCCCAGACATGCAAGGCCCACAAGAGGTACTGCACTACTGGCTCGAAGAGTTAAATCCGTCTGATTGGTATCGCAGCGATGCTGAGTTGGACGGCCAGATTACCGAGAAATTCGGCGATCTTTGGCACGTCGCAATGACGGGGCGTCTGAATACATGGTTGACGGAAGCGCGCTCGGCGCTGGCTTATATCATTCTTACCGACCAGTTCTCGCGCAACATGTTTCGCGCGCAGGGGAAGGCCTTCGCCAGCGACGGCCTCGCGCTCGCGGCGGCGAAGAAATCCATCAAGTGTGGTTGGGACACCCAAATTGCAGAGCCCGCGCGCCAATTTGTCTACATGCCGCTGATGCATTCGGAATGCTTGGTGGACCAAGACCGCTGCGTGCGCTTGATCCTGACGCGGATGCCCGAGACCGGCGATAGAACCATCGACCACGCCCGCGCCCACCGTGAAGTCATCCGCCATTTTGGACGCTTCCCGTACCGCAATGCGGCCCTTGGGCGGCGCAGTCGGGCAGAAGAGCTGACCTATCTAGCGGCGGGTGGCTACGGCTACACGTTCAATACAATGGCCCAAGCGGCCTAGAGGTGTCGCGGACATGCATGAAGCGCATGTCCGTCACCCATCTAGACATGCGACCCGGCGTCCTGTTGCCGGGTTTGTTGCGATTGGTTTAAGGCTAAACCAATTCTGGCGCGGAGCCTCTCTCCCGCCTTCCGATTGACCGACGCAACAGAGGTTCACATGGCTGCGAAATCCTATGACATGATCGTAATCGGCGCAGGCCCCGGCGGCTACGTGGCCGCAATTCGGGCCGCGCAACTGGGCCTCAACGTTGTGTGTGTTGAGCGCGAACATCTGGGCGGTATCTGCCTGAACTGGGGCTGCATCCCCACCAAAGCCATGCTGCGCTCGTCCGAGGTGTTCCACCTTATGCACCGCGCCAAAGAATTTGGCCTGAGCGTCGAGAATGTCGATTTCGATCTGGACGCAGTGGTCGCGCGCTCGCGTGGGGTTGCCAAGCAACTCTCAGGCGGCATCGGCCATTTGTTTAAGAAAAACAAAGTTAATGTCGTGATGGGTGAAGCCAAGATCGCGGGCAAAGGCAAGGTCACTGTGACGACTGACAAAGGCGTCGAAGAACTGACTGCTCCGGCCATCATCGTCGCCACCGGCGCGCGTGCCCGCACTCTGCCCGGACTCGAGGCCGACGGCGATCTGGTCTGGACCTACAAGCATGCGCTGCAACCGCCACGGATGCCGAAAAAGCTGCTGGTCATCGGCTCCGGTGCCATCGGTATCGAGTTTGCCAGCTTCTATAACACGTTGGGGTCCGACACGACTGTGGTTGAGGTTATGGACCGCGTGTTGCCTGTGGAAGACGCCGAGATCAGCGCTTTTGCCAAGAAGGCCTTCGTCAAGCAGGGCATGAAGATCATGGAAAAAGCCATGGTCAAGCAACTCGACCGCGGCAAAGGCAAAGTCACTGCCCATATCGAGGTCGGCGGCAAAATCGAGAAGCACGAGTTTGATACCGTCATCTCCGCCGTGGGCATTGTCGGCAACACCGAAGGCCTCGGGCTGGAAGAAGCTGGCGTCAAGATCGACCGCACCCATGTTGTGACGGACGAATACTGCCGCACCGGGGTCGAGGGCGTCTATGCAATTGGCGACATCGCGGGCGCGCCTTGGCTCGCACATAAAGCGTCCCACGAGGGCGTCATGGTGGCCGAGCTGGTTGCGGGCAAAAAAGCCCATCCCATCAAGCCGGGCTCCATTGCGGGCTGCACCTATTGTCATCCACAAGTTGCCAGCGTTGGCTTCACCGAGGCGCAAGCCAAGGAAAAGGGATACAAAATCAAGGTTGGGCGCTTTCCGTTCATGGGCAACGGCAAGGCAATTGCGCTTGGCGAGCCCGAGGGCATGATCAAGACGATTTTTGACGAGGCAACAGGCGAGTTGCTGGGCGCACACATGATCGGCGCGGAAGTGACCGAGCTGATCCAAGGCTACGTTGTGGGCCGCCAGTTGGAAACCACTGAGCAGGACCTGATTGAAACGGTGTTCCCGCATCCGACGCTGTCTGAGATGATGCACGAGTCGGTGCTAGATGCCTACGGGCGCGCGATCCATTTCTAGGGGGCGCTAACGTTGCAACGCTGACAACGCCACAATCAATCGCGCCTCAATCCCCTCGGGGTCGGCGCCTTGGCTTTGGTCAATCAGCGCCAGCTTGATCTGCGCATCAAAATAGCGGGCGGCCTCGATAGGGCTTAGCCCGCTTTTTATTTGCCCCGATGCTGCGACCGCTGATGTCCATTCGACCAGCTTGCCCAATAACCCTGCCTCAAGCGTTTGGGTGATTGCCAAGCTTTCCGGCCCTAACCCCGCGCGACTGACCCGCATTCGCGTCAGCAAACAGCCCTCGGCCGCGGGACTGCCCGGATCGCTAAAGGCCATCAGGCGCGCGAGCGCTTTGCACTGATCCGCGAACGCAAGGTTGAGATCGAGCCTCCCTAGGCGCGGCTCCATCCAAGCCTCGAAATACCGCGCAAGCGCCGCGCGTTTCAGGCCATCCTCGTTGCCAAAGGCCCGGTACAGCGCAGGTTTCGACACACCCAATCGCGTGCATATCTGGTTCAGCGACAGCCCATCCACGCCTTCAGCGCAAAATAACCGTACGGCTCGGTCGAGCATTTCGTCAGGCGTTACCGCATTGGGCCGGCCTCGGGGGCGGGGGTCAGTCAATTTCGTACCAATCGGTTGTTTAATCTTGACGGCTGTATTTTCGTGCCACATGGTCCGAAAAAATTCAACCCTGAGGTTTTCTATGATATTTCCGCTACCCGAGTACTTAGGCACTGCTATTGCGCTGCTCGTCGCCATCGCCATGAGCGTCCTGCTTTTGCGCGCAGGGCAGGGCGATCTGCGCCGCACGGCCCTGCTATCAATCGCAGGTCTTTGGGTCTGGTTGGTCGCTGCTCAAGTGCTGTCCTGGCGTGGATTTTTCGCTGATCCCACCATTTTCATGCCCAGTGATCTTACCGAATTTATTGTATTCCTAGCACTCTTCCCGCTGCCGGTCATTGTGCTAGCCGCGCTGGTTCTGCGCGTCCCAAGCTTCAAAAACCTCACACTTGCGATCCCGCTTTGGGTCTTGATTGGCGTGCAAGTCTACCGCATCGGAGGTGCCGCATATCTTGAGGCAGGCATCATCGGCACCATGCCCGCCTATCTCGGCTACGTCACAGGTATCATGGACATCACCATCGGCACGACATCGATAATCGTCGCCTTGGGCCTCGCAATAGGGGCGGCATGGGCACGCCCGGCTGTTATCATTTGGTGCATCATTGGCCTGTTCGACTTCCTGAACGGGGCAGGCTTCATTGTGATGGCCTTTTTCGACATCATTCAGTCCACGCCAGACCCCGCTCAAATGGGCCGCGATCCGTTCTTGCTGATCAGCCTGTTCCAAGCGCCGCTTGCCATCTCGCTGCACCTTCTGGTGCTGTGGCGGGTTTGGCGCACCGCTTAACCGCACTGCTTGACCGCCCCGCCATTCCCAGACATGGCGGGGCCATGATCACGACCACCCGTACCGATTGGCCAACTGTCGCCTTGCTGTTTCTCGCGGGCCTCTTTGCGGCAGCTCAATTTGGCAAGATCTCTCTTACGCTGCCCGACCTCGCGGCCCTGACAACCCAGCCCCTACCGGCTCTCGCCGTTCTTGTGTCGGTCGTGGGCCTCGTCGGTCTTGTTGGCGGCGTCATGGCGGGCGCGGTTGTGGCCGCTCTGGGTCCGCGCCGCGTTCTGCTCGCCGCCTTTGCCCTTGGCGCAACCTTGTCACTGGCCCAAGCGCTGCTGCCGCCATTTCCGATCCTGCTGGGCCTGCGCATATTTGAGGGCATTTCTCATCTGGGCATTGTCGTCGCGGCCCCGCCTATCATGGCCCAAGTCGCCACCGGCCAAGACCGCCCCGTCGTCATGAGCATTTGGGCGATGTTTTTCGGTGTTTCCTTTGCGATCTCAGCCCTGATTTTTCCAACAATTCTTGCTACAGGTGGCCTCGGGCTGCTGTTCGTGCTGCACGGTGTCGGGCTTGCTGCTATCGGTCTTGCCCTTGCGCCGCGCTTGCCGAGAATGGCGCGCGCGCCGCTCGATCTGCGTCCCATCCATGCCCATATCGCGGCTTACGGCGATCCGCGCACCGCCGCACCTGGCCTTGGTTTCGTATTCTATACGATTTGTTATGTCGCACTTCTTACGCTGCTTCCAAACGCACTTGGCCGACCCAGCCTTGGCGTCACGTTGCCGTTGATCTCGCTGATCGGCACGCTCGGGGCAGGCTATATCGCGCGCGCCGTCCCGCCGCACCAAATCGCGGTCGGGGGCTTCGTGCTTGCCATCATCGGCTCGCTTGGCCTGTGGCTTGCCATCCCCGGCAGCGCGACGGTGTTGTTTCTTGCTATGGGCGTGATCCCCGGGGCCAGCTTTGCGATGATCCCGCATTTGAACGATGATGCACCCAGCCAAGCCCGCGCCACCGGGGTCATCGCGCAGATGGGCAATGTCGGTACCGTGACCGGCACACCAATATTTGCGCTCGTGCTTACCAATGGCGGCGTGCCGGGATTGTTAACGCTGGTGGCGGCATTCTCCGCACTGGGGGTCGCCGTTACGTTGACGCTTCAGGCCTTAGTGAAAAGAAAATCTTAAAGTTCACTTAATGTTCCGCTTTCTTCTTTGAGACTCGACACCGCACCGCTATATGCACCTCTGTGAGAGAAGGTGGGACCATGGCAGAACAGAAGTTCATTGAGGTGCGCGGCGCGCGCGAGCACAATCTTAAGTCAATTGACGTGGATATTCCGCGCGATCAGCTTGTGGTTATCACCGGGCTGTCGGGGTCAGGTAAATCCAGCCTCGCGTTTGATACGATCTATGCCGAAGGCCAACGCCGCTACGTCGAGTCCCTCAGCGCCTATGCCCGCCAGTTCCTTGATATAATGCAGAAACCTGATGTGGATCACATCAGCGGTCTCAGCCCTGCGATCAGTATCGAGCAGAAAACGACCTCAAAAAACCCGCGCTCTACTGTCGGGACTGTCACCGAAATCTACGACTATATGCGTCTTTTGTTTGCGCGCGTCGGCACACCATACAGCCCCACCACAGGCCTGCCGATTGAGGCGCAACAGGTCCAAGACATGGTCGACCGGATCATGAAGCTAGAGGACGGGACGCGCGGCTATTTGCTCGCCCCGATCATCCGCGACCGTAAAGGCGAGTACCGCAAGGAAATGCTGGAACTGCGCAAGCAAGGTTTCCAAAGAGTTAAGATTGATGGAGAGTTTTACGAGCTCGACGAGCCGCCCACGCTCGACAAGAAATTCCGCCACGACATTGACGTTGTGGTTGACCGCATTGTGGTGCGCGAAGGTTTAGAGACGCGCCTCGCGGACTCTATGCGCACCGCCCTCGACCTTGCCGACGGCATTGCCATTCTCGAGACCGCCCCGGCCGAGGGCGAGCCTGAACGCCACACGTTCTCGGAGAAGTTCGCGTGCCCCGTCAGCGGCTTCACCATCCCCGAAATCGAGCCGCGCCTGTTTTCGTTCAACGCGCCCTTTGGAGCATGCCCCGATTGCGATGGCCTCGGGGTGGAGTTGTTTTTTGACGCACGCCTCGTCGTCCCTGACCAAACCCTGAAATTGGCGGACGGCGCGCTGGCCCCGTGGCGCAAAGGCAAATCCCCGTATTTCTTGCAAACCATTGAAGCCATTTCCAATCACTACGGCTTTGACCGCAAAAAGCCGTGGAAAGACCTGCCGCCCCATGTCCAGCAGGTCATGCTCTATGGCTCGGGTGAGGACGAAATTCCGTTCCGCTATGATGAGGGTGGACGCGTCTATCAAGTCACTCGCGTGTTTGAGGGCGTGATCCCCAATATGGAACGCCGCTACCGCGAAACCGACAGCAATTGGATCCGCGAAGAGTTTGAGCGCTATCAAAACAACCGCGCCTGTGAGGCCTGCGGTGGCTACCGGCTGCGCCCCGAAGCCCTCGCGGTGAAAATCGCCGGACTTCATGTGGGCCAGTTGGTCCAGATGAGCATCCGCCAAGCCGCCGATTGGTGCGCAACGGTGCCCGGTAGCTTGACCAAGCAGAAGAATGAGATCGCCAAAGCCATCCTAAAAGAGATCCGCGAACGTCTTGGATTCCTTAACAACGTAGGGCTTGAGTACTTAACGTTGGCACGCAATGCAGGCACGCTTTCGGGCGGAGAATCCCAGCGCATCCGTCTCGCGTCCCAAATCGGCTCAGGCCTGACCGGCGTTCTATACGTCCTCGACGAGCCGTCTATCGGCCTGCACCAACGCGATAATGACCGCCTGTTAACCACCCTCAAGAACCTCCGCGACCAAGGCAACACCGTCATCGTGGTCGAGCATGACGAGGAAGCCGTCCGCGAGGCGGATTACGTGTTTGATATTGGGCCCGGCGCAGGGGTGCACGGTGGCCGGGTCGTCGCCCACGGCACCCCTGAGCAGATCATCGCCAACCCGGCCAGCGTCACTGGCGACTATCTTGCAGGGCGCCGCCAAATCCCTGTGCGTTCAGATCGCCGCGCGGGAAATAACAAAAAACTAAAGGTTGTCAAAGCTGTAGGCAATAACCTCAAGGAGGTCACTGTCGAATTTCCGTTGGGCATGTTCGTCTGCGTCACGGGCGTATCCGGCGGCGGCAAGTCCACGTTAACGATTGAGACATTGTTCAAAACGGCCTCCATGGCGTTGAACGGCGCGCGACAAACTCCGGCTCCTTGTGAGACGATCAAGGGGCTTGAGCACCTTGATAAGGTCATCGACATTGACCAACGCGCCATCGGGCGCACGCCGCGCTCGAACCCCGCCACGTATACTGGGGCCTTCACGCCGATCCGCGATTGGTTTGCCGGATTGCCCGAATCCAAAGCGCGCGGCTACAAGCCGGGGCGCTTTAGCTTCAACGTCAAAGGCGGGCGCTGCGAGGCCTGCCAAGGCGACGGCGTGATCAAAATCGAGATGCACTTTTTGCCCGACGTTTATGTGGAATGCGAGACCTGCCGCGGCGCGCGCTATAACCGCGAAACGCTCGAAATTCGCTTTAAAGGCAAAAGCATAGCGGACGTTCTAGGTATGACCGTCGAAGATGCGCAGGCCTTCTTTCAAGCCGTGCCCAGCATTCGCGAAAAAATGGACGCGCTTATGCGTGTGGGTCTTGGCTATATCAAGGTTGGCCAGCAGGCGACCACGCTTTCTGGCGGCGAGGCACAGCGCGTGAAGTTGTCCAAGGAGCTTGCGAAACGCTCTACCGGGCGCACGCTCTACATCCTCGACGAGCCAACCACTGGTTTGCATTTTGAGGACGTGCGCAAGTTGCTCGACGTGCTGCATGAGTTGGTCGATCAGGGCAATTCCGTGATCGTGATCGAACACAACCTCGACGTCATCAAGACCGCCGATTGGCTGATTGATATCGGTCCCGAGGGCGGCGATGGCGGTGGCGAAGTGGTTGCTACAGGCACGCCCGAACAGGTCGCCGAGGTCGAGGCGAGCCATACTGGGCGCTACCTGAAACCGATGCTTAATTCACGAAAGGTGGCCGCAGAGTAGCGCAGACGCGCGTTAAACATGTGCGCCATTCGCTATCTGATCGGCAAACCCGTGGTTCGCGTCCCGGTGCTTTTCTTCGTCCGCACGGATCACAATCACGACCTCGCGCAATCGGGCGTCATCTGCCAAGCCCCAGTATTGTTTGGCAATATCGGGGGCCGGGACGTTCTCAACCCGGCCTGCATCAATCTCTTCGAGATACCGAGTGTAGCTGACGACCGCTTCCTCTTCGAGGTAGCCAACGACCCGGTGAGCGGTGCGCGGCGCAAACAGGTAAAGCCAGAAGTAGAAGTTATAGAAAATCAGCTGTGTAATCATCACAACGAAGCGTTCAAACCGTGACGGCTCGGCGATCTGGATGAAGGTCATCAGGTGCATCCGCTCGTTATCCGCCTCCTCGATCAACTCCTTGATCCAACCTTGATCGTCGCGAATGTGGCGGAGCGCTTTGAGGTGCTGCAACAATCCGCCAACCATGCCCGGCACGGCTGCAACTGTCTCAAGAACCACCGCGCGGTGGCCGTAGCGTTTGGCAAAAAATCCATCGGCAAAGATGCGCAGCAGCTTCACAAACCGCAACGCGATGCGGTCATGGATATCTTTTGGAGCAAAATGAACCTCGGCGAGCGGCGTAGCGGCGACTATGGTCTGCGGCTGAACTTGCATCTTCATCTCCATTTAACCTGTAAACTTGATATAGGTTCAAACGCGTGAATGTCAGGATCTGAGCGCTGCGGCATTTGCTGCACGTGCGGCATTCTGAATTTTCCGGGGCCGTGTGGTCGGATTTTCCGCTTGAGGTTCCTACAGTTTCTTCACCTCGGGCACGTGCACCGTTGACTGCAGATAGACCTCGGGGTTGCGCTTCATCCCATCAAGCAGCCGCGAGGCTGTCAGTTTCACGATATAAAGCCCAAATGCCGGGTTTTGGTTGTAAAGCCGCATAAACGCCGCCTCATCCACCAGCATGATCTCGCAATCACCGACGCATTTGGCGGACACCGTTCGTTCGCGCTCGTCGGTGAAAAATGCAATCTCGCCAAAGATTTGCTCGCCCTCTAGCGTCACGTCGATCTCTTCCAAAAGGATCTTACCCGAGCGCATGATATAGAGAGCGTCTGGCGCATCACCCTTGTGAAACACATACTCCCCATCCGCGATCTTGGCCGGTTTGAGCAAGGGCCGCAGCCATTCAAACGCCTTCTGGTCGGCGCGCATTTCCTTCATCATCTGTGTGGTGCGGCGGATATCGTAAATGCGGTAAAGGTTAGTCGGCAACAGCAACGCATTCATCACCATGGTGGGATAGATGCCTTCGATCGTTGCATAGGTGAAGAAAAAGATATTCGACACCATTGCGGCTGTCCGAAGCGGTAGCATCGTGCGCATGGCATAAGTGACCAAAGTGGCGAGCGCCGCGACCCAGCCAATCGCCTCAATCAGGCCCAACGCGGCCATACTTTCCAGCATTTCCTGCATTAA
>JAWUXZ010000064.1:0-11563 GCA_034111085.1 Dinoroseobacter sp. | reverse complement strand
TCAATATGACGGTTGCCGTGAGTGCTGAAATTGCAGACTTTAGCATGGCTGTTCCCTTGACTATTTGAGGTTAAATAACTGCTTTCTGGCTTTTTTGGCGCTAGTTACGACCCAAACCAAAAATTGAGTTCAGCTCGTCTGGCTAGGTGCACTATGCGGCGCGCTGATTTTAAAGCAAGTTTTCTAGGGTGACAGCCATGCCCGCATTCTTGCAGTTTTGCATCAACACTCATCAGGCTCGCCCGTGCCCAGTCAGCTCATGATTTCTGAGAATGGCGCGTATAGTAAGCCTAACCGGGAACTCACGGTCGATAGCTTGGAAGCGCTGCGCGAGAAGGCTTGAGGCGATTTAGCGTATAATAGGTGAGGGGGAGTTCAAATCTTCAGTCACACGCAAAACGGGACCGGAGTTGGGGCAGAGGGCACCGATAACCCTGTAGGTTAAATGGTCTCCGACACGGTCCATGGCTCCAAGCCGCAGTTAAAAGCTGGAGCGAAACCAATAGGTTGTCTGGAAAAGTGGTGCCCAGGAGAGGACTCGAACCTCCACATCGTTGCCAATACTAGCACCTGAAGCTAGCGCGTCTACCATTCCGCCACCTGGGCAGGTGTCGTGAAGCCGCGTGTTAGTCCTGCACGACAGGGGTGTCAACGGCGTATTTCGGGCGCAAGGGGGCGCGACGGCATTGCGCCTTGTCGCAGATCGCATACCCCGATATTCCAGCGGCAACCTCGTGATATCGGAGCGAATTGCCATGTCCATGTCGAACGCCAAACTCGTCACCATTTATGGCGGCTCGGGCTTTGTGGGCCGCTATATTGCGCGCCGAATGGCCAAGGAAGGGTGGCGCGTACGCGTTGCTGTGCGCCATCCTAACGAGGCGATCTTTGTGCGCCCTTACGGCGTTGTCGGACAGGTGGAGCCGATCTTTTGCAACGTGCGCGACGACGCGTCAGTTGCGGCCGCAATGCAAGGCGCGGACGCGGTTGTAAATTGCGTCGGTATCCTGTCGGAGACCTCGAAGAATAAGTTCGAGACGGTCCAAAACGAAGGAGCCGCTCGGATCGCACGTCTGGCTGCTGAAGCTGGGATCACACGGCTTGTCCATATTTCTGCCATCGGCGCGGATGCGGACGCGGCTAGTGAATATGCCCGCACCAAGGCGATGGGCGAGCAGGCTGTTCTCGCTCATTTCGGCACGGCGGTCATCTTGCGCCCCTCGATTGTTTTTGGGACCGAAGATCAGTTCTTCAATCGCTTTGCCGGAATGACCCGGATGGGTCCGGTTCTGCCCGTCATCGGCGCCAAGACCCGCTTTCAGCCTGTCTATGTTGAAGATGTGGCGAAAGCTGCGGTTCTTGGTGTTACAGGTGCCGCTGCGCCGGGCGTTTACGAGCTTGGCGGCCCCGAGGTTGCGACCTTCCGCGCCTTGATGGAGCACATGCTGGAAGTGGTGCACCGTCGCCGCCTGATCATGAATATGCCGTTTGTTATGGCCTCAGCGATGGGGCTAGGGTTTGATTTGTTGCAGAAAATTAGCCTTGGCATTCTGCACAACCACATGATCACCCGCGATCAGGTCAAGAACCTGCGCAACGATAATGTCGTGTCAGATGGTGCGCTTGGCTTTGCCGATCTGGGCATAACGCCGATGTCGTTCCGGTCTGTGCTGCCTGACTATCTGTGGCGGTTCCGCCCTTCGGGTCAGTATGACGCGATGAAGGATTCGGCGAAGAACCTGCGCAGTTAGGTATAGGCGATCCCCAGCAGAATCAGGCCGAACACAATCCGGTAGATAACATACGGTGTGAAGCTGACGCTGCGCAGAAGCCGCATCATGATCGCCAGCGCCACGAAGGCTGATACGAACGCAAAGCCTGCTGCAATTGCGCCGTCTCGGGCGAGATCAGCGTTGGCATCGGCGGCAACCTCGAGCCCCAGCACCAATCCCGAGGCCAAGATCACCGGAATCGACATCAACATTGATATCCTTGCGGCTTCCTCGCGCCCATACCCGAGGAAGCGCGCACCGGTGATTGTGATGCCCGAGCGCGAGGTGCCGGGTATAAGCGCCACGGCTTGCCATAGGCCTAGGATGATGGCGTGTTTCAGGCTCCATTCTTCGGCTTTGCGTGTGACCGGACCGCGTTGGTCAGCCCAATAGAGCAAGATACCGAATAAAAGCATCGTCCAGCCGATCACTGCGACCGAACGCATCATATCGTCGATGCCTGTTAGCTTGATCAGCAGACCAAAGATCACCGCCGGGATGGTTGCGACGGCCAGATACAGCGCGAGCCACGCCTCCGGCCCGTCCATCTGCCAGCGCAGCAATTTGGGCACGCCGATGATCGCTTTGCGCACATCTCGCCAGAAATAGAGCACAACTGCCCCAAGCGTGCCCACATGAACGGCCACATCAACCGCCTGTCCTTGATCCTGCAATCCAGTCAGTTGCGGTAGCAAAATCAGGTGCCCCGACGACGAGATCGGTAGGAATTCGGTAATGCCTTGTATCACTGCGACCAAAAAGAGATGAAAAAGTGTCATTGAGGACCTTAAAGTGATTCGAGGAGGGGTGCTTAAGAGGCTGTTTGAAAAGAGTTATTGGAAAGTAGGTAACGTATGCTGACCTAATTTACGGCAATTTTACGAAGATACGTGCATTGTGTGGCTGAAAAACTGAAAATAGGTCAACAGTGCTGACTTTTCTTTTCCAGCGCACTCGGCTAAACGGCTCTTCCTGACCTTTGGGAGATTTTTATGGCTAAGCAACCTATGCTCAAGTTTGTCTCCGTTGAAAAGGAGATGCCGGTGAAGCGGCCCCCGAACCTTCGTACAGAAGATTTCGGCGAGATTTATTCTGAGTATGCCCGTGATAAAGCTGCCGAGCAGGCCGCGCGCTGTAGCCAGTGCGGTGTGCCATATTGCCAGTCCCATTGTCCGCTGCATAACAATATTCCAGATTGGCTGAAGCTGACCGCCGAAGGGCGTTTGCAGGAAGCCTACGAGATGTCGCAGGCCACGAACACCTTCCCCGAAATTTGTGGCCGCATCTGCCCGCAGGATCGCCTGTGCGAAGGCAATTGCGTTATTGAGCAGTCCGGCCACGGCACCGTCACCATTGGCTCGGTCGAGAAATATCTGACCGACATGGCCTTCGATCAGGGCTGGGTGAAGCCGATCCGTGCAAGTGTAGAGCGTGCTGAATCTGTTGGTATCATTGGCGCTGGCCCCGGTGGTCTTGCCGCCGCTGACATGCTGCGCCGTCAGGGCCTGCAAGTCACCGTCTACGATCGGTATGATCGCGGTGGTGGTCTGATGACCTACGGCATCCCCGGATTTAAGCTGGAGAAAGACGTCGTCATGAAGCGCATGGCACAGCTTGAAGATGGCGGCGTAAACTTTGTGCTGAACTGCAACATCGGCGAAGATGTGAAGTTCTCGCAACTGCGCGCGGACCATGACTTTTTGCTTATTGCAACAGGGGTGTACAAGTCGCGTGACCTCAAGGCACCGGGCTCCGGCGCTGACGGCATCGTGCGCGCGCTTGACTATCTGACGGCCTCGAACCGCAAGAGCTTTGGCGATGTGGTGCCGGAGTTTGACAATGGCGAGCTGAATGCTGAGGGCAAGCGCATCGTCGTTATCGGCGGTGGTGACACTGCGATGGATTGCGTGCGTACTGCTATCCGTCAGGGTGCCAAAAGCGTCAAATGCCTCTATCGCAGGGACCGTGCGAACATGCCCGGCTCGCAACGCGAAGTGCAGAATGCCGAAGAAGAAGGCGTAGAGTTTGTTTGGTTGACCGCCCCCAAGGGCTTCACTGGCGACAAGGTCGACGGCGTAATGGTTCAAAAAATGCGCCTTGGTCAGCCAGATGCGACGGGCCGCCAAGCGCCTGAAGTGATCGAGGGTGCTGACTACATCGAGGGCGCCGATATCGTCATTAAGGCGCTCGGGTTTGAGCCCGAAGCCCTGCCAACCCTGTGGGGCGTCGAGGAGTTGGAAGTGACCCGTTGGGGTACTATCAAGGCCGATTTCCGCACCCATGAGACGAACCTTGAGAACGTCTATGCGGCTGGTGACATCGTACGCGGTGCGAGCCTTGTGGTTTGGGCTATCCGAGATGGGCGTGAGGCGGCCGAAGCGATCCTTGAAAAGGTGAATGCGACCGCCCTCGTCGCGGCAGAATAACAAATCCCAAACGCATCGAGCGGTGCGTTGGAATTACGTCGGTTCAAAGCGTGGATCCGATAGATCGATATGTCAGTAATGCTGACCTGAATTCTGGCCCGTTAAGGCCCCCGGAAGGAGACCCGAGTATGACCAAGTATGATCTGGACTGGGTAAAGGCAGAAGAAGCCAAGCGCGCGAAGCTGTCTGAGGTTGGCATGTACCGGAGCGAGGACGAGCATTCGTCCTGCGGCGTTGGTCTTGTGGTCGATATCAAAGGCGGCAAGTCGCGGGCTGTCGTCGATGCGGGCATCACGGCCCTCAAGGCGATCTGGCATCGGGGTGCTGTGGATGCAGACGGCAAAACCGGTGACGGCGCTGGCATCCATTTGGAAATTCCGCAGGCCTTCTTCGACGATCAAATCCGCAAGACCGGGCATGAGCCGAACGGGTCTAAAGTGGCCGTTGGCCAGGTCTTTCTGCCGCGTGCCGATTTCGGCGGTCAAGAAACCGGGCGCACGATTGTCGAGACTGAAGTACTGCGCATGGGCCACTACATTTACGGCTGGCGGCATGTGCCGGTTGATGTGTCTTGCCTTGGTGACAAAGCCAAAGCGACCCGGCCTGAGATTGAACAAATCCTGATCGCCAATGGCAAAGGTATCGATGATGAGGCGTTTGAGCGTGAGCTTTACGTGATTCGCCGCCGGATCGAGAAGGCCGCCGCTGCCGCACAGGTCGCGGGCCTCTATATCTGTTCGCTGTCGTGCCGTTCGATCATCTATAAGGGCATGATGCTGGCCGAGGATGTCGCTGTCTTCTATCCCGACCTGATGGACGCGCGGTTCGAGAGTGCGTTTGCGATCTACCACCAGCGATATTCTACCAACACTTTCCCGCAATGGTGGCTGGCGCAGCCATTTCGGATGCTGGCCCATAACGGCGAGATTAACACGCTCAAAGGCAACCTGAACTGGATGAAGAGCCACGAAATCCGGCTTTCATCCAAGTATTTTGGCGATCTGGCAGAAGACATTAAGCCGATTGTGCAGCAGGGATCGTCGGATTCCGCCGCGCTTGACGCCGTTTTCGAGGTGCTTGTGCGCGCTGGACGCTCGGCCCCGATGGCCAAGACGATGCTGGTCCCTGAGAGCTGGTCCAAGCAGGGCGACGAGCTGCCCCAAGCCTGGCGCGACATGTATTCCTACTGCAACTCGGTGATGGAGCCGTGGGATGGCCCGGCTGCACTCGCAATGACCGATGGGCGTTGGGTTTGCGCAGGTCTGGACCGCAACGGCCTGCGCCCAATGCGCTACGTCGTGACCGGTGACGGCCTGCTGATTGCTGGATCCGAAGCGGGCATGGTCCCGGTCAACGAGGCGACTTTGGTGGAAAAAGGTGCGCTTGGTCCTGGACAGATGATCGCCGTGGATATGGTTGAAGGCGTGTTGCTTCACGATGTGCAGATGAAGGACAAGCTGGCCAGCGACCGCGCGTTCACCGATTGGGTCATGAAGATCACCGATCTGGAAGAGCAGCTGTCTGGCTTGACCGAAAAGCCGGTCTTTGAAGGCGCTGATCTGCGCAAACGCCAGATTGCAGCGGGCTATACTGTTGAAGAGCTTGAGCAAATTCTTGCGCCGATGGCAGAAGACGGTAAGGAAACGCTTGCCTCGATGGGCGATGACACGCCTGCGGCTGTCTTGTCGAATAAGTACCGCCCGCTTAGCCACTATTTCCGGCAGAACTTTTCTCAGGTGACGAACCCGCCAATCGACTCGCTGCGTGAGTACCGCGTGATGAGTTTGAAGACGCGGTTCGGGAATCTGAAAAACGTCCTTGATGAGGACAGTAGCCAGACCGAAATTGTCACGCTGGAAAGCCCGTTTGTTGGTACCGCTCAGTTCAAAGCAATGGTCGCGCATTTTGGCGGCAGCGTGGTCGAGATTGACTGCACCTTTGCAGCAAATGCCGGCCGCGACACTCTGCGCCGAGCTCTCACGCGCATTCGGGCTGAGGCGGAAGATGCCGTGCGCTCGGGTGCTGCACATATCACGCTGACCGACCACTATCAGGGCGCCGAGCATATCGGGATGCCGATGATTTTGGCGACCTCTGCGGTGCATTCGTGGCTGACGCGCAAAGGTCTGCGGACGTTTACGTCGCTGAACGTGCGCTCAGCCGAATGTGTCGATCCGCATTATTTTGCGGTGCTGATTGGATCGGGTGCGACCACGGTGAACGCCTACTTGGCCGAGGATTCGCTGGCGGACCGGATCAAGCGAGGCCTTCTGGATTGCAACCTGACCGAAGCGGTTGCGCGGTATCGTAACGCGATTGATCAAGGGCTGTTGAAGATCATGTCGAAGATGGGGATCTCGGTGATCTCGTCTTATCGCGGTGGTCTGAACTTTGAGGCGGTGGGTCTGTCGCGCGCGATGGTTTCTGAGTTCTTTCCGGGCATGGTCAGCCGGATTTCGGGCATTGGTGTCAGTGGAATCCAGACGAAACTGGAAGAAGTACATGGCATGGGCTGGCGCGGTGGTGCGGATGTGATGCCGATTGGAGGGTTCTATAAAGCGCGTCGCTCTGGCGAGAAGCACGCCTGGGAAGCCCAAACGATGCATTTGCTGCAAAGCGCGTGTGCGCGGGGCAGCTTTGATATGTGGCGGCAGTATTCCAAGGCGATGCAAAGCAATCCGCCAATCCACCTGCGCGATCTGCTGGCGATAGAGCCGATGGGCGCTGCGGTGCCCATTGAGGAAGTGGAAAGCATCACCTCTATCCGCAAGCGCTTCGTGACGCCGGGAATGTCGCTGGGTGCGCTAAGCCCTGAGGCGCATAAAACGCTGAACGTGGCGATGAACAGGATCGGCGCGAAATCTGACAGTGGCGAGGGCGGCGAAGATCCGGCGCATTTTGTGCCCGAAGCAAATGGCGATAATCCCAGCGCGAAGATCAAGCAGGTCGCCTCTGGCAGGTTTGGCGTGACGGCTGAGTATCTGAACCACTGCGAAGAGCTTGAGATCAAGGTCGCCCAAGGTGCCAAGCCCGGCGAGGGTGGTCAGTTGCCCGGTATGAAAGTGACCGAGCTGATTGCACGGCTGCGTCACTCCACGCCGGGGGTGATGTTGATTTCGCCGCCACCGCACCACGATATTTATTCGATCGAGGATCTGGCGCAGCTGATCTACGACCTCAAGCAGATTAACCCGCGTTGTAAGGTGACTGTGAAGTTGGTCAGCTCGTCTGGCGTCGGCACGATTGCGGCAGGTGTGGCGAAGGCGAAGGCTGATGTGATCCTGATCTCGGGCCATAATGGTGGGACCGGTGCGTCGCCTGCGACTTCGATCAAATATGCAGGTTTGCCGTGGGAAATGGGCCTGACGGAAGCCCATCAGGTCTTGGCGATGAATAACCTTCGCGAGCGCGTAACGCTTCGGACCGATGGTGGTCTTCGGACTGGGCGTGACATCGTCATGGCTGCGATGATGGGGGCTGAGGAATACGGAATTGGCACAGCAGCGCTGATTGCGATGGGTTGCATCATGGTGCGCCAGTGCCAGTCCAACACCTGCCCTGTGGGCGTGTGTACTCAAGATGAGGCGCTGCGCGAAAAGTTCACGGGCAATGCCGACAAGGTCGTCAACTTGATCACGTTCTATGCGCAGGAAGTTCGGGAAATCCTCGCTTCCATCGGTGCGCGGTCTTTGGAGGATGTGATTGGCCGGGTTGATCTTCTCAGCCAAGTCAGCCGCGGGTCAGCACATCTGGATGATCTGGATCTGAACCCAATGCTGATCACTGTCGATGACGGCTCGCAGATAAAATATGACCGCCTCAAGCCCCGCAACGAGGTGCCTGATACGCTGGACGCGCAAATCGTTAAAGACGCCGCACGCTTCCTCAAGGACGGCGAGAAGATGGAATTGCACTACGCAGTCCAGAACACGCTGCGGTCTGTCGGGACGCGAATTTCAAGCCATATCGTGACCAATTTTGGGATGCGCAATGTGCTGCAACCCGATCACCTGACGATTCGGCTGGAAGGTTCGGCTGGGCAATCGCTTGGTGCGTTTGCGGCCCACGGTTTGAAGATCGAGGTCGAAGGCGATGCCAATGACTATGTCGCCAAGGGTCTGTCGGGAGGCACTGTCGTGGTGCGTCCGCCGCAAATCAGTCCGCTGAAAGCCCATGAGAACACAATTATTGGCAACACCGTGCTGTATGGGGCCACCGACGGCTATCTGTTCGCAGCGGGGCGCGCAGGTGAGCGGTTCGCTGTGCGCAATTCGGGCGCAAAGGTTGTGATCGAGGGCTGTGGCAGCAACGGATGCGAATACATGACCGGCGGTGTTGCCGTGATCCTTGGTGGGATCGGTGCGAACTTCGGCGCGGGCATGACCGGCGGGATGGCGTATCTGTACGACCCTGAGCGTAAAGCGCTGAAAATGCTGAACACCGAGACGATTGTTGCGGGGTCGATTGCACATCCGCACTGGGAAGAGCAGCTCAAAGACCTTGTGGAGCGACATGCGGACGAGACCAGTTCGCGCCGAGCTGCCGAGATCTTGCTGCACTGGAACGAGCAGGTCAGCCATTTCGTGCAGATTTGTCCAAAGGAGATGCTGGACAAGCTGGCAGTGCCGCTCAGCCTTGAGGAGACGGCCATCCCTGCTGAGTAGCCCGCTAATTAAGGCGGGTGCGCCCGCGCAAACGTCCCGCTAGGGTGCTGCCATGAGTGATCTTGTGGTTGCGTTCAGCGCTGGGGCTGCTGGGCTTGGACATATCCCCGTTTTGAAAGTGCCGGCTGATCCGATCAAGGACGACGTGAAGCGCAAAATTACCGAGGCATTTGGCGTATGAGGGCAAGGGCGCGCATAGCCGCTCGTTGGCTCGTCCGCGCCTTTGGCTGGGCGGTCATTGCACTCATCGCTTCGATCCTGCTGCTGCGTTTCATCAATCCGCCGCTGACGCCGTATGTAACGGCTGAGGCTTGGCGCTTGGGCGAGGTTCGTCAGGATTGGGTGCGGCTTGAGCAGATGTCTGGGGACCTGCGCCGCGCTGTTATGGCCGCCGAGGATGCCAATTTTTGCGACCATTGGGGCTTTGACGTCGCAGCCTTGCGCGCGGCGTTTGAGGGCGGTGCGCGCCGGGGCGGATCAACGATCACACAGCAGACCGTCAAGAACCTGTTTTTATGGCAGGGGCGGTCTTGGGTGCGAAAAGGGCTTGAGGCCGCGATCACGCCCTTGGTGGATTTACTGTGGTCTAAACATCGAATCCTTGAGGTCTATCTGAACCTCGCAGAGTTTGATGAGGGGGTGTTTGGCGCGCAAGCAGCCTCGGTCTGGTATTTTGGCGTGGACGCCGCTGATCTGAGCCTTGCACAGGCCAGTGGGCTGGCTTCGGTGCTGCCAAACCCTAAGAACCGTTCAGCACGAGCGTCCGGAAATCGGGGCGCGCGGATTGCTGGCGGTGCTCAAACACTTGCCGCTGATGGGCGCAGCGCATGTGTTGAGGATTGAAAACCGCCGCGTCTGCGGGCAAGACAGAAGTCACACGCATCAGGACACGCTTCATGAACCGCCTCTATCACGTCCCGCTCTCTCCTTTTTGCCGCAAAGTGCGGTTGGTCTTGGCGGAAAAGCGGATTGAGGTGGAGTTGCACGATGAGCGTTACTGGGAACCCACGCCAGAGTTCCTGCGCCGCAACCCCGCCGGAATGGTGCCTGTCCTAAAGTTCGACGGAAAGCTGCTGGCCGATAGTCAGGCGATTTGCGAATATCTTGAAGAGCGCGTCCCAAGCCCGTCGCTGATGCCCTCAACCGCAGATGCGCGTTATGAAATGCGGCGGCTGATCTTTTGGTTCGACGGCAAATTCCACGCCGAGGTGACGACGAACCTTGTGCATGAGCGCGTCAACAAACGCCTGACCGGGCAAGGCTATCCAGACAGTCGTAACGTCAAGGCGGGCACACAGCATATCAAACGGCACCTCGATTATATGGAGCAGTTGCTGGAGAACCGTCGCTGGCTTGCGGGTGATGTGATGACACTGGCGGACTTTACAGCGGCCGCGCATCTGAGTTGCCTCGACTATATCAGCGATGTGGATTGGAACCGATCTGAGGTCGTCAAAGATTGGTACGCGAAAATCAAATCGCGCCCGGCGTTTCGCACGATTTTGGCGGACGTGATCCCCGGTGTGCCGCAACCACCCCACTATGCGGACCTAGATTTTTGAGTGATCTGAAGGCGCGGCTGATCCAGACTGCGCTGGCGGAAGGGTTTGTGGCTGCGAAGGTGTGCCGTCCTGATGGCGTGCCGGAGGCGGCGTCTCGGCTAGGGGCGTTTCTGGACGCAGGATATCACGGACAGATGGGCTGGATGGCCGAGCGCACGAAATGGCGCGGCGATCCGACAGCGCTTTGGCCTGAGGCGCGCAGCGTTGTGATGCTGGCGGAAAGCTACGCGCCTGAGCACGATCCGCTGGAGATTTTAGATCAACGCGACCGGGCTGCGATTTCGGTCTATGCGCAAGGCAAGGATTACCATGATCTGGTGAAAAAACGCCTGAAGCGGGTGGGGCGCTGGCTCGTCGATGCGGCGGATTGCGAGATTAAGGTCTTTGTCGATACTGCCCCGGTGATGGAAAAACCACTGGCGCAGGCGGCTGGTCTGGGCTGGCAAGGTAAGCACACGAACTTGCTGAGCCGGGAGTTTGGCAACTGGGTATTTCTGGGTGCGATTTTCACCACGGCAGAGCTCGCGCCTGACGCAGCAGAGGTCGATCATTGCGGTTCGTGCCGTGCGTGCCTTGATGTCTGCCCAACGAATGCGTTTGTGGCGCCTTACCGCCTCGATGCGCGGCGCTGCATTTCATATCTGACGATCGAGCATTCAGGGCCCGTGGACGAAGATTTGCGCGCCTTGATGGGCAACCGGATTTATGGTTGCGATGACTGCCTCGCAGTGTGTCCGTGGAACAAGTTTGCGGTCCAAGCGCGCGAGGTGCGATATGCGGCGCGCGATGACTTGAAGGCTCCGAAATTGGAAGAGTTGGTGGCGCTCGATGATGCGGCGTTCCGGGCGAAGTTTTCGGGCAGTCCGATCAAGCGCATTGGCAGGGACCGGTTTGTGCGCAATGTGCTTTATGCGATTGGGAACTCTGGCGTTGCGTCACTTGCCGAGGCTGCCCGTCCGTTAACACATGATCCTGATGCCACTGTTGCAGATGCTGAGCGTTGGGCGCTTGAGCGTCTTTCCAAGGCCATCCAACAGGCGTAGGCAAGCGGTATGCGCTCTGCTCCGAACACCGCCCGCGCCATTGCGCTGAAACTAATGTCCGTCTCCTGTTTTGTGGTGATGGCGAGCCTTATCAAG
>JAWUXZ010000063.1:0-11150 GCA_034111085.1 Dinoroseobacter sp. | reverse complement strand
TCAACGAGACGCTCAGCCGGACCTTGATGACTTCGGGCACCACATTGCTGGCATTGATTGCTTTGTTGATCTTTGGCGGCGACGTGATCCGTGGCTTCGTGTTCGCCATTGCTTGGGGCGTCATCGTCGGCACGTATTCGTCGGTCTATGTGGCCAAGAACGTGGTGCTTATCCTTGGCGTCAAGCGCGACTGGTCCAAGCCCGACGCCAACCAGGGCAACCAATTTGGCAATGTAGATGCCTGAAGCGCTAAGCCTCGCGCTGCAAACGCCGGGGCTGGTTTGGGTTTTGTTAGCTGCCTTATTGGCGGGGACAGTCTACGGCTTTGCGGGATTTGGATCGGCGCTGGTGTTTGTCCCCATGGCCGTGGCGTTTGTGCCGCCCTTGGTGGTGGTGCCCGCGTTTCACCTATCAGCCATCATGTCGTTGTTTACGGTCTTTCCACGCGCCGTCCGTGTGGCCGAGCCGCGCACAACGGCGGTGCTGGTGATTACCTCGACCTTGGCGGCCCCCTTGGGCATCTACCTGCTGACCTCCTTGCCCGAGGAGGTCTTGCGTTGGGCGGTCTCGATCATCGTTGGGCTGACTTTGGTGGCGCTTCTGTCGGGGTGGCGCTACACGACAGCGCCGGGGATGCTGGCCACAGGTGTTGTGGGATTTGCGGCAGGCACAATGGGCAGCTCAACCGGGTTGAACGGCCCGATTGTGATCATGTTTCGCCTTGGTGGCACAGACACGGCCACCCAAATTCGCGCCAATATGCTGGTGTTTCTGACGTTGAACTCGCTTTTCGTGGTGCCGGTCATGGCTGTGCAGGGCGCGCTGAGTGGAGCGGCGTTCTGGCTGGGCCTTGTGCTGTTGATACCCTACGGGCTGGGCACGCTGCTCGGCCAAGCGTTGTTTCGCCCCGCGTGGCAGGGCATATATAGACGCGTAGCCTATGCTCTGATCGGGGTGTCGGTTATCGTCGGTTTGCCGATCTGGTAAGGAGACTTCATGCGATTGACCGAAGTAGATTATGACACCGGAACGCCAATAAACGGCTACGGGCCTGGGTTCTTCCGGGTGGGCAACGATGTCGTGCAAGGCGCCGTGCTGGTGCTGCCTGGATCGCGCACGGCTTGGGGCGGGTTTGACGATCTGGACGCGTTGCTGGCGGCTGCGGACCGGATCGACGTGCTGTTTGTCGGGATGGGTGCGGATATCGCCCACGCGCCCGAGGATTTTCGGATCAAGCTAGAGGAGGCAGGCATCGGGGTCGAGGTCATGGCCTCTCCCACGGCTTGTCGCACCTATAACGTGCTGCTCGGTGAGGGGCGGCGCGTGGGTGCAGCCCTTTTGCCAGTGGCCTAGCCGTCTTGGAGCTGCGCGTCTCTGATCTGGTGTGCCACCGCGGCGGGGTGCCTGTTTTGGCAGGCGTCAAGTTTGTGCTCAACGCGGGGCAGGCGCTGGTGCTGCGTGGCCCGAACGGGGTTGGCAAGACGACGCTGCTGCGCACATTGGCCGGATTGCAGCGCGCCGAGGGCGGCGTGATCGAGATGCCGGACGAGGCGGTGGCTTACGCAGGTCACGCCGACGGTCTGAAGCTGGCGCTGAGCGTGCGCGATAACCTGACATTTTGGGCTGCAGCTTATGGAACGAATGATATCGCTCCGGCCTTGGTGGCCTTTGATCTGGAGCCATTTCTAGACCGCCAAGCGCAGGATTTAAGCGCGGGGCAGAAACGTCGCCTTGGCCTCGCACGGATGCTGGTAACAGGCCGCCCGATCTGGATATTCGACGAACCGACCGTCAGCCTTGATGATGTGAACACGCGTCTATTCGTGGCGATGGTGCACAGGCATCTGGCGACGGGCGGTATGGCGCTGTTGGCCACGCATATCGATCTGGGATTGGCGGAGGCCGAGACGCTTGATTTGTCGCCGTTTCGCGCGCGCGCCGACTATGAGGCCGAGAAGAACGATGTATTTCTCGCGGAGGGGTTCTGATGTGGGCCTTGCTCAGACGCGATTTGGCGCTGGCGGTGCGTGCCGGCGGCGGGTTTGGCCTTAGCCTCGCGTTTTTCTTGATCCTCGTGACGCTCGTGCCGTTCGGCGTTGGGCCGCAATCGGACCTGCTGGGGCGCATCGCTCCGGGCATCTTGTGGGTCGGGGCATTGCTCGCGTGCTTGTTGTCGCTCGACCGGCTGTTTCAGCTCGATTGGGAAGACGGCTCACTTGATCTGCTTGCGGTGTCTCCGTTGCCCATGGAGGGGGTCGTGGCAACCAAAGCGCTGGCACACTGGCTGACGACTGGGTTGCCGTTGACGCTGGCGGCTCCGGTGTTTGGGGTGCTGCTGAACTTGGCTGGGCCGGGGTATTTGTGGCTATTTGTGTCTCTGCTGCTGGGCACTCCGGCGCTAAGCATGATCGGCGCATTCGGCGCGGCCTTGACCGTTGGGTTGAAACGCGGCGGGTTGCTGTTGTCGTTGCTGGTGCTGCCGCTTTACGTGCCGACGCTGATTTTTGGGGCCGACGTTGTGCGCCGCGCGATTGATGGGTCGAGCTTTGGTGGACCCCTCGCCATGCTCGCAGGCCTGACCTTGGCCGCCTGCGCATTGCTGCCATTTGCGGCGGCTGCGGCAATCCGTATCAACCTACGCTAGGTCCCGCGCGTCTGCGCCGTATTGCGGGCCAAGGGGTGGCAGCTTACCTAACCGATATGTCGATTTGGGAATACGCCAATCCGGTCCGCTTTATGCGCACCTCCGCCGTGATCCTGCCTTGGGTGGCGATCGCCTGTGCAATCTGTCTGGTTGTCGGGCTGGGCTGGGGCTTTTTCTTTACGCCCGATGATTTCCGCCAAGGATCGACCGTCAAGATCATCTACTTGCACGTGCCTGCCGCGATGATGGCGATCAATATTTGGGCGATGATGTTGATCACCTCATTGATCTGGGTCGTGCGCCGCCACCATGTCAGCGTGCTGGCTGCCAAGGCCGCAGCACCCATCGGGGCGGTTATGACGGTTATTGCCCTAGCAACGGGCGCAATCTGGGGCCAACCGATTTGGGGGACGTGGTGGGAGTGGGATCCGCGCCTGACTGCGTTCCTAATCCTGTTCCTGTTCTACTTGGGCTATATCGCGCTTTGGGCTGCGATTGATAATCCCGATACGGCGGCGGATTTGACCTCGATCTTATGTCTTGTCGGCTCGGTGTTCGCGGTGATTTCGCGCTATGCGCTCAATTTCTGGAATCAGGGCTTGCACCAAGGAGCGTCGCTGTCGCTGGACGCGGAAGAGAATATCTCGGACGTGTTCTGGCAACCGCTTGTGATTTGCCTTGTGGGCTTTGGTCTGCTTTTCGTGACCTTGCTGTTGGTACGCACGCGGACCGAAATTCGCGCACGACGACTGATGGCGCTAAAACTGCGCGAAAGGGTATCGTGATGCCGGATCTTGGAAGCTACTCGGTTTATGTGCTGAGTGCGTATGGGGTGTCATTAAGCCTGTTGGTGCTTTTGGTGCTGAGCACGCTTCGCCAGTCCGCCCACGTGCGCGCTGAGCTGGCGGTGATTGAAGCCCGACGCGAAAACAGGCGCGAGGCCCGCACGAATGGCTAAAATCTCGCCCCTTATGTTGACGCCGCCGCTGATGTTTATTGGCTTTGCGACCTTGGCTGCGTTCGGGATGTTTCGCGCGGACCCCGACGCGTTACCGTCTGCGCGCGCCGGCCAGCCCGCACCGGCTTTGGTTCTGACGCAGCTGGGCGAGGGCGCACCGTTTACCAATGAGACGCTTTCCATGGGCGGCGTAAAGTTGGTCAATTACTGGGCCAGCTGGTGTGCGCCGTGCCGCGCCGAGCACCGTTTCCTAGAGCAGTTGCAAGACGAGGGCATTCCGATCTACGGGATCAACTACAAAGACGAGCCGGACAATGCGCTGGCGTTTTTGCACGAGCTTGGCGATCCCTATGCAGGCTTGGCAGCAGACGAGACCGGGCGCACGGCGCTGGATTGGGGCTTGTACGGCGTGCCTGAGACATACGTGATTGCGGCTGACGGCACGATTGTGCTGCGCTTTGCCGGGCCGATCACCGAGAGCATTCTCGAGAGCACGATCCGGCCCGCAATGGCAGAGGCCGCTGCGCGCTAAACTCTGCCTCTCTTTGCTTTTCTAAATATCCAAATCCTGCACGTGTCGTGCAGCGCCTCCGGCGGGGATATTTACGGAACACTGAAAAGGGGGCCCTGCCTAAAACAGAGCCCCCTTCGGTTTTGGGGTATTCGGGTGTTAGGACGCGCGTGCCAAGTTGCGCAGCACATAATGCAGCACGCCGCCGTTCTCGATATACTCAATCTCGACACCGGTATCGATCCGGCATTTGACCGTGATCGTCTTGATATCGCCGTTCGGATACGTGATCGTCAGCGGCACCTCTTGCAGCGGCTCGATCGTGTCGAGGCCCGAGATTGCAATGATCTCGTCGCCCTTCAGACCCAGCGATTTGCGGCTGTCGCCCTCGGTGAACTCGAACGGGATCACGCCCATACCAACGAGGTTGGAGCGGTGAATGCGCTCAAAGCTCTCGGCAATAACCGCTTTCACGCCCAGAAGTGCTGTACCCTTGGCCGCCCAGTCACGGCTGGAACCTGCGCCGTATTGCTCGCCGCCAAATACCACCAGCGGTGTGCCCGCCTCTTGGTGTGCCATGGCCGCGTCAAAGATCGACGTCTCGCTGCCATCGGGGCCTTTGGTGTAGCCGCCTTCAACGCCGTCGAGCATCTCGTTCTTGATGCGGATGTTGGCGAAGGTGCCGCGCATCATGATCTCGTGGTTGCCGCGGCGTGAGCCGTAGCTGTTGAACTCACGCACAGGAACCTGCCGTTCGATCAGATACTGACCGGCGGGCGTAGTGTCTTTGAACGAGCCTGCAGGCGAGATGTGGTCGGTGGTGATCATGTCGCCAAGCAGGGCGAGCACTTTCGCGCCCTCGATATTCTCGATCTTCTTGGTGTCCATGGTGATGCCCTGAAAATAGGGCGGGTTCTGGACGTAGGTAGAGGTTGGCGGCCAGTCATAGGTCTGCTCGGACGTGGTCTGCACGCTCTGCCATTTCTCGTCGCCTTTGAAGACATCGGCGTATTTCTCGATGAAGGCAGCGCGGGTGACGGTTTGCTCGACCAGATCCGCAATCTCTTTCGTCGTGGGCCAGATATCCTTGAGGTATACATCTTTGCCCTCAGGAGTTTGGGCAATCGGATCGGTTGCCAAATTGATATCCATGGTGCCCGCCAGCGCGTAGGCCACAACTAGCGGCGGCGAGGCGAGGTAGTTGGCGCGCACGTCAGGTGAAATGCGACCCTCGAAGTTGCGGTTGCCCGAGAGCACCGAAGTTGCGACCAGATCGCCTTCATGGATCGCCTCGGAAATCTCTTTTTGCAGCGGACCGGAGTTGCCGATGCAGGTCGTGCAGCCGTAGCCAACAAGGTTGAAGCCGATGGCATCCAGATCGTCTTGCAGCTCAGCCGCTTCCAGATAGGCGCTCACGACTTGTGATCCCGGTGCCAGCGAGGTTTTGACCCATGGCTTGCGGTTCAGCCCGAGCGCGTGCGCTTTACGCGCCACAAGGCCCGCGCCGATCATCACGTAAGGGTTGGAGGTGTTGGTGCACGACGTGATCGAGGCGATCACAACCTTGCCCGATTCCATCGTGTAGTCTTCGCCTGCAACGGTCACCTGCTTGCCCATGGGGCGCTTGAAGGTCTCGGCCATTTCCCAAGTGAACGCCTCTTTCGCGCCGGTGAGGGCAACGTAGTCCTGCGGACGCTTCGGGCCGGAGATGGCCGGAACAATCTCGCCCATATCGAGGTGCAGGGTGTCGGTGTAGATCGGCGCGTAATCGTCGCCGCGCCAGAAGCCGTTTTCCTTGGCGTAAGCTTCCACGAGCGCGATGCGGTCTTCGTCGCGGCCCGTTGTGCGCAGGTAACGTAAGGTCTCGCCGTCGATCGGGAAGAAGCCGCAAGTCGCGCCATATTCTGGTGCCATGTTGGCGATGGTTGCACGGTCAGCCAGCGGCAAAGTGTCGAGGCCCGCACCGTAGAATTCGACGAACTTGCCGACAACGCCTCTAGCGCGCAGCAACTCAACGACTTTCAGCACGAGGTCGGTACCGGTGGTGCCTTCCATCATCTTGCCAGTCAGCTCAAAGCCAACAACCTCGGGGATCAGCATGGAGATTGGCTGACCAAGCATTGCAGCTTCGGCCTCGATCCCGCCGACGCCCCAACCGAGCACGGCCACGCCATTAACCATAGTGGTGTGGCTGTCGGTGCCTACAAGCGTGTCGGGATAGGCGATCTGCTCGCCGTTTTGGTCTGCATCGGTCCAGACCGTTTGGCTGAGGTATTCGAGGTTCACCTGGTGGCAGATACCCGTGCCCGGAGGCACAACGCGGAAGTTGTTAAACGCGTTCTGGCCCCATTTGAGGAAGGTATAGCGCTCCATATTGCGCTCGTATTCGCGGTCCACGTTCATCTGAAAAGCGCGCGGATTGCCGAACTCGTCGATCATGACCGAGTGGTCGATAACCAGATCAACAGGGTTAAGCGGGTTGATCTTTTCGGGATCGCCGCCGAGGGCCACGATGCCGTCGCGCATGGCGGCCAGATCGACCACGGCAGGCACGCCGGTGAAGTCCTGCATTAGAACGCGGGCCGGGCGGTAGGCAATTTCACGCGGGTTCTTGCCGCCTTGGGCACCCCAAGTTGCAAACGCCTTGATGTCATCGACGGAGACGGTGCGCCCGCCATCCTCGAACCGCAGCATATTCTCGAGCACCACCTTTAGGGCGGCAGGCAGCTTGGAGAAATCACCAAGCCCAGCCTCGGTCGCGGCAGGGATAGAATAGTAGGCAACCGACTGATCGCCTACCGTTAGCGTTTTGCGGGTCTTGGACGTGTCTTGTCCGACAGTGATGGGCATTGCGCGCTCCCTCAGATGTGTGAAATTGGATTTGAGGCCTGTTTACGCCGAATTGTGTGCGATGGTATACAGCATTTTGTCGCGGTTACAGTGCGTGCCTTTGATAAGCTTTGTAACAGGCCCTCGCAAAGGCTTGATTGGCAGACGGGCCGGGGCTGGCATAGGTCGGTTCAAGTGATAAGAATTGGGCATGAGGCCAACCAATATGATGAGACGTTTCTCCAAATTTGCTGCGAGCATAGTTTTCGCGGCTATGGCGCTTGGCCCGGTCGCGGCGCAGGCTGAGGGCCGGCTTGTGGTGTTGGAGTTGTTCACGTCTCAAGGCTGCGACCGCTGCCCGCCGGTTGACGCGTTTGTGCGCGAATTGGCGACGCGCGAGGACGTGCTCCCGCTGGCGCTGCATGTAGATTATTGGGACTATATGGGCTGGGCCGATAGCTTTGCGCTGGCCCACCATAAAGTGCGCCAGATGGCGTATGCGCCGCGCACGGATCGCGGGAGGCTGTTTACGCCCCTGCTGATGGTCGGCGGTCTTGACCCGGTTGAGGGGTATACCCCGATGAAGGTGGTGGACCTAATCGAGAAACATCGCGGCGTTGAGGCGGGTGTGACACTTGAGATGACGGTTCAGGGCGATATGGTTCATCTTATGGGCTTGGCTGCACATCCGTTTGCGCAGTCGGCGCGCGTGGTGATGGTACAGTTTCGACCGCAAGCAACAGTAGAGATTACGCACGGTCAGAACGCGGGTCAGACAGTGACCTATACGAATGTGGTGACGGGCTGGCATGATCTGGGGCGTTGGGATGGGCAAGCGCCCTTGGCGGTGGATATGCCGCGTGCGGTTGAAGCTGGCGCGGTGTTGGTACAATCGGCAGAGTACGGGCTGATCTTGGCAGCGGCGCGTTTGCCCTAAGGACGCTTCGGGCTGGGACGTGCGGTTCTTCACAGAAAAAGCGTATCAATCCTTCCGCGAGGAATTGATCAAAGCAACGAAATCTTGCCACGATATTGCGGGCTTCTGTAGCGTTTAGGCGCACCGCCCAAAACGTGACGACCTATCCTTACCGCTCACCGTTCATCAAAATTAACTCACCACCACGTTCCATCTCGCGGATGCGTCCGACAATTCTCGACATCGCGCGCTCGCCGTCTGCGGCCACAGGTGTTCCAGCATCTTGGATCGACTCGCGTAATTGGTCGGCCATACGGGTGGAAAGGCTTTCCAGAAAATACTTCGCTGCTGCAGGAAATTGGATCTGGGCAAGCGCCAGCGCTTTGACCACGGTGTCGTCTTCCAGATCGCGCAGGATGCGGGGGATATCGCGCGGCTCTATCCGTTCGGGGATGTTTGCAAAGGTGAAGATCGCTTTGCGCACTTCACGGGCGAAATCCTTGTCCTCGCTATCAAGCCCGTCGAGCATGTCATCTCGAATAGCCGCCGTTGTTGTGTTCAAAAGCGCGCCGATCCGCGTGACAGGACCTTCGGGGAAAGCCGCAATCGGTTCAGCGTCAAGGCTTTCTAGAAGCGCCCCGCCAATGGCCTGCACGGTGTCGGGATCAATCGTGGCGGTTCGCGAGATTGCGAAGGTGATACGCCGTGCAACAGGGCCGGGGATTTGGCCCAATATATCTGCCGCACGACCAACTTTGAGTTTCGATATGATCACCGCGGCAATCTCTGGCGGCTCATTGACCAAAACGGGCAGTAGCTTTTCAGTTCCGAGCGCGGATAGCCGGTCCCATGGATCACCTGCATACGACAGACCGGATTCGCGGCGCAGTTTGGCGGCGGCATGTTCGGAAATGAACCCTTCGAGCTGTTCCAGCGCGCCACCTAGGTCTGCTGGAAACGACAGCGCGATTCCTTCGATCTCGGCCACAAACTCGCCCAACACCGCGCTGAGCGTGTCTTTGTCGACCCGTCTAAGCGTTGCAATATCGCGGGTCAGCGAGGTTTGTTGGGCTTCTGTCAGGCGCGCTAGATCGGGTTGCATATCCTCGTTGACCAGCAGGCGCACGATCACCGCGGCCTTCTGGCGCCGCGTCAGGGCACCGCGCCTGCCAACGCGCGCAACCGGGGTCGGCACATTGGTGGGTATCTCACTGTTCTCGAGGCTCACCGCGCGCGCCCTTCCGTCTCGGTTCGACACGAGACCTAGCGCGCGGGGCTTAAGGATCGGTAAACTCAGTAGGCGAGGGCAGGCCCACCGCGCAGGGCCAATTCGAGCGACCGCTCAGGCCATGTCTCGCGCCCACCACGCCTGCGTATTTCGCGCAACTGGGCGCGCGCCGCCACCGCATCACCTGCGGTGACATAGGCCTGACCCATGTATGATCGTGCCAAAAGGTTGTCGGGGTTCTGCACCAATGCCGCCTGATACCAAGCCATCCCAGCTTCCTCGTCACCCATTTTTCGGGATACTAATCCCAGATAAGTCAGTCGACCATCGTCTAGCGCATTCTCGAACGTATCCAGCACAGCCATCGCGCGATCAAACGCACCTGCGTAGGCCAGTTCACGCACGGCATCATAGCGGTCGGTATCGTTAAAGCGGCTCTCGACCGCGTCCACGCAAGCCTCAGCCTTCTCGTCCCAGATCTGGCTGGCTTGGCATTCAGTCGTGGTGGAGGTTGTTGTTGGCGGCGTGTCGTCATCGCTGCCGACCCCCATGGCAAGCGCGGGGATCAGGGCAAGGGTCGTGGCAAGAAGCAGGGTGCGGGTCATCGGATAAAGGCTCTGTTTCTGGGGGTGTTTGTTAAGACTTAGCACATCGCGCCGGAAAGCAAACGGCCCGCCTAAGCGTTCCCTTTCATCGGTCCTGCTTGTGTGATCCCAGTGGTTCGGCTTTGGTCGGCGGGTGGGGAGAACCGTTCATGACAGCGTTTTCAGAGTTTGCAGCCGAGTTGCGATACGACGACATTCCAGAGCCAATGTTGGCGGTGCTGCGCCGGAGTTTTCTCGACACGATGGGCGTCGCGGCAATTGGTCAAAGCACCGAGATGTCCGCGATCACCCGGCGCACGGCGCGCGCGGTGTTTGGTGCTGGCGGGGCAGGTGGCGCGCGGATGTTGATGGATGGCGGGCTCGTCAGCCCAGTAGGTGCTGCCATGGCCGGAGCGTTCACCATCGACAGCATTGACGCCCATGACGGCACGACACCGAATAAGGGCCATGTCGGATCGGCGGTGTTCCCTGCGGTGTTGGCGGTGGCCGATACACTGGTGCAAGCGGGCCGTCCGGTGAGCGGTCAAGACTTGGCGGTCTGGCTGGCGATTGGCTACGAGGTCGCGTCACGCGCGGGCCAAGTGCAGCACGCGACTTGCGCAGACTACCACACCTCGGGGTCATGGAATGCCGTGGGGGTGGGTGCTGCGGTGATGCGGATGCTGGGCGGGACGGCTGAGCAGATCCGCCACGCCGCAGGTATTGCCGAGTTTCACGGCCCCCGCAGCCAGATGATGCGCTGCATCGATTTCCCGACAATGGTGCGCGACGGGGTCGGGTGGGGCGCGCCGTCGGGCGTGACGGCGGCCTATTTGGCGGCCGAAGGGTTTACCGGAGCGCCCGCCCTGACCTGCGAGGGGGCGCAGGCAGCACCGTTCTGGGAGGGGTTGGGCGAGGACTGGCTGACAGTGGCCCATACACATTATAAGCCCTATCCGTGCTGTCGCTGGGCGCATCCGGCGATTGATGCTGTACGCGAGATGATGACGGCCGAGGGCTTGCATCACACGGATGTGGCAAGGGTCGAGATACGGACGTTTCACTATGCGACGCGGCTCGCGGGGCACGCGCCCAAAACGCTCGACGAGTTCAGCTATGCGATCGCGTTCCCTGTGGCGACGATGATTGTGCGCGGCCAGATTGGCCCCCCTGAGTTGCGGCCTGAGACTTTGCAAGACGCCGATATCCTACGGGTCAGCCGCGCGACGGTGCTGATTGATGATGCGGAGTTGACTGCGCGTAGCGTGGCGCAGCGCTGGGCGCAGGTCTCGCTGGTGCTGGTGGACGGGCGGCGGATTGAGGCCGCAGCACGGACGCCGAGGGCCGATGTGGACGCGCCGCTGAGCGATGCGGAGATATCCGAGAAGTTCCCCCTGTTCGCGGACGGGGCGCTGGGCGAGGGGCCTGCTGCGCGGTTCGAAGTGCTGGCTGGACAGTTTGATCGGCTGGATGCGGAGGG
>JAWUXZ010000062.1:0-83313 GCA_034111085.1 Dinoroseobacter sp. | reverse complement strand
CCCCGAAGGCTCAGGCTTTAGAGGAAGCCCTTTTCCTTGGCCGCAGCGATGTAGGCTGCTTCGACGTCAGACAACGCGTCCTCGGCACTCTCGTTGCCCTGCATGAAGTCGGACAGCTCGGCGCCCAGTGCGCTGTGCATCAGGCCCATGAATGGCAACATGGGGTAAGGCACGGTGCCAGCGTTTGCCGCTGCAAATACACCTGATGCTGCTGCTGTTGGCTCGTAGCCGTCGATCAGCCAGACCGCGAGGGTCATGGTTTCTTCGTTCAAGATCGATGGGTCGGTCGCGCTGATGAGCGCTTTGAAGGTCGCCTCTGCATCTTCGTCAGAGATATTCGCGCCAACGGTGAAGCCGTCCCACCACAGGGTGGATGCTGGGATGGAGCCGCCACCAACAGTCATCGGTCCACCAAACTCGGTGGCATCGATGATCGCAGGATCAAAGCCATCTTCTGCGGACCATGCACCGGCACGGCTGCCCCACATGTTCATCATCGCGACGTTGCCAGCTTTCCATTCGGCGGCAGCTGCGTTGCTGTCATGGGTCAGGAAGTCGGGGTTCATGTATTCCGACAGCGACTTGAGCATCTCAAGCGTTGCAACACCTGCGGCGGAGTTGATCGAAGGCTCGGCTGTGCCGGGCTCAAAGAACTCGCCACCGAAGCCGATGAACATGTTGTTGAATTCTTGGGCAAGGTTCCAACCTGCAGCATACGCACCGCTGACAGGATACTGCATGATGTCTTGGTCGCGGATCATTTCGGCAGCGGCCAGCAATTCTTCGTAAGTTTTGGGGGCCTCAACACCGATCTGCTCAAGAACGTCGGACCGGTAAACGAGGTGCTGTGCGTTTGCCATAAAGGCGACGGCCATCACTTCACCACCGATGGTGATCAGCTGGTTCTGCTGGAGGTTTTGGCCATAGGCTGCAACCAGATCATCCAGAGGGCGGATAACGCCTTCGTTGATCAACGCGACGATGGAGGAGTTTGCGATAATCGCTGAGGTGTACTCAGCAGGATTTCCGCTCATACCCGGCAGGTTGATGGTCTGGTGATCGGCGGTGAGGTTCGTCGTTACCTCGACGCTATCGCCGGCACAGGCCATTGCGCCCGCACCGATGGTCTGGATGGCGGGGAATTCGTTGCCAACAATGCTGACGCGACCGCTGTCGATGCCGCAAGCTGCGAAGGCTGCTGTGCTGGTCAGCGCAAACGCGCCTGCCATAGCAAAAGTTCTGAGTTTCATTTGGTAGTCTCCCTGTAGAAATGGGGCATGTTTGTCTGCCCCGTATGCGCATGGGGGTTAGCCCACCAAGCGCTCTCCGGTTTGCGCATCAAATAGATGGCAAATATCTGCCGGCACGGTCATCGACACGTGTTGTCCGATCTCCGCGCGGTAGTCTTTGGATGCTTTGACCGCGACCAACTGGCCCCGGCTACGCACCGAAATCATCGTGGCGTCGCCCAACAGCTCCATCGTGTATGCGGGCGCGTTGATCTGTCCGCCGCCTTCCATAGCAACGCTTGCATCTTCGGCCCGGAAGCCCAGCGTTACCGGACCATTCTTGGCCTTCAGGCCGGTGATCTTAACGGATTCGGTCTCAAACACGCCGCCTTTGATCTCGCCGTCCAGCAGGTTCATTGCCGGGTTGCCGATGAAGCTGGCCACAAACGTGTTGGCGGGGGTGTCGTAGATATCGGTGGGCGTGCCGACCTGTTGGACGAGGCCACTTTTCATCACGACAACGCGGTCGGCCAAGGTCATGGCCTCGATCTGATCGTGGGTCACGTAGATGGTCGTGACCTTCAACTCGTGGCTCAGGTTCTTGATCTGCGCGCGGGTCGAGACGCGTAGCTTAGCGTCCAGGTTCGACAGCGGTTCGTCCATCAAGAACACGTTTGGTTCGCGTACGATGGCACGGGCAAGGGCAACGCGCTGGCGTTGACCGCCCGAAAGTTCCGCCGGTTTACGGTGCAGAAAATCGTCAAGCTCGACCATGGCCGAGGCACGGCGCACCCGGTCGTCATGCTCTGCCTCGGGGATCTTACGCACCTTCAAAGGAAAGCGGATATTCTCGTAGACGTTCATGTTCGGGTAGAGGGCGTAACTTTGGAACACCATCGCCACGTCGCGATCCTTGGGGTCCAGATCGTTGATGCGCTTGCCGTCGACGATGATGTCGCCGCTGGTGGCTTCCTCAAGTCCCGCAATCATTCTCATCGTCGTGGTCTTACCGCAGCCCGAGGGTCCGAGAAGAACTAGGAATTCCTGATCCGCAATCGTAAGGTTGAAGTTGTCGACGCCGATAAAACTGCCCCAACGCTTGCAGATATTCTGCAACTTGATCTCGGCCATTTTCGTCCCCCTGGAAGCGCGCTGGGCGCTCGCTGCATAGTTTTGCAATCGATTGCAACAAGGCTAGACAACGTGTGGGCGCGCAAGCAAGCATTTTTTTGCATTCGATTGCAAAAAGCATCTCCGCCTCTTGCACGCAGGCCTTTTTTTGAAGCAATTACGACCGCTTGAATGAATTGGGCGTCCATTGCCGGGTTGCAGAATCTCGCGCTCGCTAAATTTGCCAATTTGGGACGCCTTACCCGGCTGATAAGGAGTAGAACGCCCATATGTTGTGGATAGATGGTCAAATTCGGCCACATCCGGTGCACTCATGTTGACACGTGCAGGGCCATTGCCAATGCTACTGTCGAACAGTTTTAACCCGAGTCGCCCCCATTGCGTTTCACTCGCCTTCGTCTCAACGGCTTCAAAAGCTTCGTGGACCCGACGGATCTTCTGATCACGGACGGCCTCACAGGCGTGGTTGGCCCCAACGGATGCGGCAAGTCGAATCTGCTGGAGGCCCTGCGCTGGGTGATGGGTGAGAACCGCCCGACCGCTATGCGCGGTGGTGGTATGGAAGACGTGATATTCGCCGGGGCCGCGTCGCGCAGTGCTCGCAATTTCGCGGAAGTCTCGCTGACCATCGACAATAGTGAGCGCCTTGCGCCCGCCGGTTTCAACGAGACTGATCAGCTGGAAATTATCCGGCGAATTACCCGCGATGTGGGCAGCGCCTACAAGGCAGCTGGCAGGGATGTGCGGGCACGCGATGTGCAGATGTTGTTCGCAGATGCCTCTACAGGGGCGCATTCTCCGGCGCTCGTGCGTCAAGGCCAGATCAGCGAATTGATTAACGCACGTCCCAAAGCGCGCCGCCGTATCCTTGAAGAAGCTGCCGGGATCAGCGGTCTTTACCAACGCCGCCATGAGGCAGAGTTGAAGTTGAACGGGGCCGAGGCGAACTTGACCCGTGTGGAGGACGTATTGGAAGGGCTGACAACGCAACTTGCGCAGCTCGCCCGCCAAGCCCGTCAAGCCGCGCGCTACCGCGAGATCGGAACCAGCATTCGTCACGCCGAAGGGTTGCTGCTTTATCGTCGCTGGCGCGAAGCTGATGAGGCCGCTTTGATTGCGCGCGACACGTTGCGGACCCGTATGACCGAGGCGTCAGAGGCCGAGCGTGCCGGCCGCACCGCCGAGACAGCGCGCCAGAATGCCGAAGACCTTCTGCCGGGTCTGCGCGAAGAAGATGCCATCGCCGCCGCTGTGGTCCAACGCCTGCTGGTCCAGCGCGACACCTTGTCGGACCAAGCCGACCGCGCCCGTGAGCGGATCGCGACACTAACCGCGCGGATTGAGCAGATCGATAAAGACGCCGCGCGCGAGTCCGCGTTGAACCGCGATGCGGGCCAGACGATCGAGATGCTGACATGGGAGCAACGAGAGCTTGAGAAGGCTGGAAACGGTCACGCTAAGAAACTCGGCGAGGCTGATATTTCGGCGCGCAATGCAGGCGATGTGTTAAGCGAGCGCGAAGCCGCCTTGACCGAACTGAACGAAGACGTGGCCCGTTTGGCGGCGCGTCACCAGTCGGCAGAACGGCTTGTGGCAGACTATAGCCGTAGCGCTGAGCGGGCTGAGGCCGAACAACAAACTGCCGCCACCGCGCGGGCTGAGGCCGAAACCAAACGCGCGTCGGCTCAGGGTGCGATGGCAGAAGCGCATGATCGCGATGCCGCTTCACGGGTTGCGTCCGAAGCCGCAGAGGCCAATCTGACAAACGCGGATGCCGTCCGGTCCGACGCCCAGGCCGCCGAGATTGATGCGCGCGCGACACGCTCTGAAGCCGAAGGCGAGGCCTCCGCGCTCAACGCCGAGGTCTCAGCAATCTCACGCCTTCTGGACCGGGATACAGGTGCCAAGGGCCAAATCCTCGACCAGATCACCGTGAAGGCGGGGCTTGAGGCAGCACTCGGCGCCGCTCTGTCCGACGACCTGAAATACCCAGAAACGGAAGTGGGCTCGGGCTGGGTACGTTTGCCCGGATACGATGATGCGGCATCTTTGCCGTCCGGCGTGACACCGCTGGCCGGATTCGTTGAGGCGCCCGCTGCATTGACGCGCCGCTTGTCCCAAACCGCACTGGTGGAGGACGCGTCCCAAGGCATGGCACTGCAATCCAAGTTGCGCCCTGGCCAACGGCTGGTCAGCCGAGCGGGCGATCTGTGGCGCTGGGACGGGTTTGCGATGGCCGCGAAAGACGCGCCATCTGCGGCCGCAGCGCGCTTGCAACAGATCAACAGACTGTCCGGGCTGAAGGCGGATTTGGAGCAGTTGGAAACGTTAGCCGGGACCGCCCGCGCCGCCCACGAGATTGCGCAAATCGCTTTGTCCAACGCCACTGAATCCGATAAAACCGCACGTTTTGCGCGCCGCGAAGCCGACAGTGCGGTTGCCGATGCCAGTCGTGCGCTCAGCCGGGCGGAGGCAGATTTTAATCTTGCAGGTGGCAAGCTCGACAGTCTTGCCCAAGCCATGACCCGCTACGCCGATGTGGCGACTGAGGCACGCACCGCATTGCGCGATGCAGAAGTTACTCTGGTTGGGCTGGCCGATCTTGGCCAAGCGCGCGGCACTCTCGACGAGGTGCGCGTGACGGTCGAAGCCGCACGTATGACAATGATGGCGCGGCGCGCCGAACAAGACGATCTGCGCCGCACAGGCGAGGCGCGTGAAAAGCGCCGCCAAGAAATCGTCAAGGAAATGAGCGGCTGGCAGCACCGCCTTGACACAGCAACAGCGCGCGGAACCGAACTTGCCGAGCGCCGCAGTGAAAACGAGACCGAGCTGAAAGATGCCAGCGCCGCGCCCGAAGAACTCGCAGCCAAGCGCGAAGCACTTCAGCAGGAAGTTGCGAAGGGCGAAGCCCGTAAGGCATCCGCCGCAGACAAGCTTTCGACGGCTGAATCCACCCTGCGCGAGGCCGCTCAAACGGCGCGCGACGCGGCCACCAAAGCGGGCGAGGCACGTGAGGCAAGGGCAGCGGCTGAGGCGCGCAGTGAGGCCGCCAGCGATGCGGTGGTCCTCGCGGGTGAGCGAATTGAGGAAGCGTTGAACACTACGCCAGAAGCGCTGCTCGAAGGTCTTGGTGCGGATCCCGAAAAGCTGCCCGCAGGCGACGCGATTGAAATTGAATTGGCGCGGCTGAAACGCCAACGTGACGCGCTGGGCGCGGTGAACTTACGCGCTGAAGAAGACGCCAAAGAGGTGCAGACCGAGCATGACACGCTTGCCAGCGAGAAGGCTGATCTGGGAGAGGCGATCAAAAAACTGCGCCTCGGGATTGCCAGCCTGAACCGCGAAGGGCGCGAACGCCTGTTAACTGCATTTGAAGAAGTGAACCGCAGTTTCGGCACCCTGTTTGCGCACTTGTTCGGCGGCGGTGAGGCCAAGCTGGTGTTGGTCGAATCCGATGACCCGTTGGAAGCCGGGCTTGAGATCATGTGCCAACCGCCGGGCAAGAAGCTGTCGACCCTATCGCTGTTGTCGGGGGGCGAGCAGACCTTGACCGCGCTGGCGTTGATCTTTGCGGTTTTCCTCGCCAATCCCGCGCCTATCTGCGTGCTCGACGAGGTGGATGCGCCGCTCGATGACGCCAACGTCACGCGGTTTTGTGACCTATTGGACGAGATGACCCGTCGCACGGAAACTCGCTTCCTGATCATTACGCACCACGCCGTCACCATGAGCCGTATGGACAGGCTGTTCGGTGTGACGATGGGTGAACAA
Organism: Dinoroseobacter sp.; assembly: GCA_034111085.1. Classification (GTDB taxonomy): domain Bacteria; phylum Pseudomonadota; class Alphaproteobacteria; order Rhodobacterales; family Rhodobacteraceae; genus Dinoroseobacter. The sequence goes on along the minus strand of JAWUXZ010000062.1, from coordinate 77,179 downwards.
GGCGTCAGCCAGTTGGTCAGCGTCGATCTGAAAAAGGCCGCAACGCTGGTTGCTTAACTGAGGCCTGCAATATGCAGTGATCGAACGCCCCGCAAACAGGTTCACAATCTGTCAAGACGGGGCGTGTTGTGGTTCAGAACCTTGCGATTTGCGCTATTTCTTTACAGACGGTTAAGAAGCTCGCGGGTGGGCCATGCGTCGGCGGGAAGGCCAAGACGGACCTGTTCGGCGCGTACCGCAGCGCGGGTTCCGGCCCCTAAGATGCCGTCAATCTTGCCAACATCATGCCCGCGCGCTGCAAGTTTTGTTTGCAGCGACCGCATCTCGCGATCAGACATGACCGGGTCTGGATTTCCGGGGGTGAAAATCGGGGCACCTTGCAGCCGCGTGGCGAAATAGGCCGCCGCGGTCACGTAGACATAGCTTTGATTCCACTCGAAATAGACGTTGAAGTTTGGGTAACCGAGGAAGGCCGGCCCCTTGCGCCCTTTCGGCAAGATCAACGACGCTGGTAGGTCGCCGCGAAGGCTTCCCCACCGAGGCGTGATCCCCATCGCGGCCCATTCCGCGCCAGTTCTGGTGGTCTGCAAGCCAGCTATGCTCCAATCCAGATTTGTTGGGACCGCGACTTCTTGCAACCAAGGCTCGTCGCGCCGCCAGCCAAGACTAGACAGCATATTCGCACCCGACAAAAGCGCGTCAGCCTGCGAGGTTTTCAGATAGACATGTCCATCACCATCGCCGTCGATCCCCTTGGTCAGGATGTCTTCAGGCAGCATCTGGAACATGCCGATCTCGCCCGCCCACGCGCCAGTTGTGGTTGTCGGGTCAAGATCACCGTTCTCAAATAACTCAATTGCTGCAAAGACTTGCGGTCGAAACAGCTCTGGGCGGCGGCAATCATGGGACAGCGTCACCAGCGAATTGACCGTGTTATAGTCACCCTGGAAGCTGCCATAATCGGTCTCGAGGGCCCAGAAGGCGAGCATCACGCCGCGTGGCAAACCAAAGCGCGCCTCGATCTCATCGAAAATGGCGTCGTAGCGATCCGCGTTGCGCCGTCCGCTGTCCATGCGACCTTGGCTGATCACACGGCGTGCAAATTCGGTAAATCCGATCTTGAACACGCCTTGCGCACCATCTGCACGAAGTGTGCGCGGGTCTTGCTGGACTGAGCGGAAGAAGGTGTCGACGGTGGACTGAGCATGGCCTTGCTGGACAGCTTCGGCCTTAAGGCCTTGAACAAAAGCGCTAAAATTACCGCCGCATTGTGCAGATGCAGATGTGCTTAGGGCCAAAAGCCCGGCGGCGGCGAGGGAAAGAATACGCATAGGTTAGGTCACTCCACCAAGGTCTGTGTTGCGCGGAACCCTAGCAGGGCGGGCGAGGCTGGCAACCGTCTAGAGGATGACAACCACGGCAACGATCCCAAAACAAAGCCCCCACGCGCGCCAAAGTAGGGTGCAGGCTTGGTCGATCTGCGCCGGTCCGAGCCTGTGGTCGCCATTAGGGTTAACCCAAGGCAGGTCTTGATGCTGGCCGTTATAGCTGCGTGGTCCCGATAGCGCGACATCAAGTGCGCCTGCCATCGCGCCTTCAGGCCAGCCCGCATTGGGCGAACGGTGCGCGCCCGCATCCCGGATTGCTATGCGCAGCGAGGACTTGCTGAGCGCTGAGACGGCAAGCACCAGCGCCGTTAAGCGCGCAGGAATGAGGTTTAGCACATCGTCAAGGCGCGCGGCGGCCCATCCAAAAACCTCGTAACGTGGGGTGCGGTGGCCGATCATGCTGTCGGCGGTGTTGACCAGTTTGTAGGTCACGAGGCCCGGCAGGCCGAGCAGCACAAACCAGAACAGGGGTGCCACAAGACCGTCGGAGAAGTTCTCAGCAGCGCTTTCAATCGCGGCGCGAGCAACTTCGGTCTCGCTCATATCCCGCGTATCGCGACCCACGATCATCGAGACCGCTTGCCGCCCTTCGCCGACGCCATAGCGCAGCGAACCGGCGACGGCGCGAACATGGTCGATAAGGGATTTTTGCGCCAGAAGCGCTGCCCCGATCAAGATCTCGGCCAGAGGACCGATGCCGGGAAGCGCGCTGAGCAATGCGAAGCTGGTGAAGCTGATAACGACGAGCGCTGCGATCACGGCAGCCCCCTTCGCACGGCGCATCTCACCTTGGTTAAAGCGCGCCTCGGCTGCTGCGATCACTCGGCCCATCAAGATCGCGGGATGCGGCCAGCGATCCCAAACCGCGCGCGGTTCGCCAAAAAGCGCATCAAGGATCATCGCCAGAAGGATTGTCACGGCAAGTCCTTCAGTGCGGTTTCAAGTTGTGCCCAAGCCCTTGGCGATCCGGGCAGCCCGAGGCGAAGCCATTTATCGGAATACGGGAAAGCGCGGGTCCAGACGTGATGTTGGCCCAGTGCTTCCTGCGCAGAGATGGCGTTGGTTGTGTCATAGAGGCGAAACAGCGGCGTGCCTCCAACCAACTTGGCGGCGCCTGACGCAGTTACCATGTCGTCCAAGCGCGCAGCATCCGCGTGCAGGCGCGCCCTTGTCCGCTGCGCCCAGCCGTGGTCGAGCAGCGCGCGTGTGCCGATCTCGAGCGCGGGGCCGGACACTGCCCAAGGCCCGATGCGGTCGCGCAGTTTGGCGATGGTGTCTGGTAGTGCGATGGCAAAGCCAAGGCGCAGGCCAGCAAGGCCCCAGAATTTGCCGAAGCTTTTAAGAATAATGACGCCGGGGCGGTGCGCCAATGCACGCATCGTCAGGTTGGCGTCGATATCGGCGAAGCTTTCGTCGATCACCAGAAGGCTTAAGCCGTCCAGATCGCCTCCGGCAAAGAGCGCCCCGTCGGGATTGTTTGGGTGCACGATAACGCGGGCCTGACAGGTTTCAGCCAAGGCCGAGACTTCCCAGCCATGGGCGCGAAAGGCTGCGGCATGCTCATTGTAAGTGGGTCCGGGGATCGCCACCCGGCCAGACGGTACGAGGCCCGGAAGATTTGCGATCAACGCAGACGCCCCCGGTGCTGCCACAATATCGAGACCCTTCGGAACATCCCAAAACGCGCGCGCGGCGTTAAGCAGTGCATCCTCGGCGGCGGTGTCCGGCAGGGCAGTCCACGCATCGGGGGTCAATGCGTCCAGTGGGTAGGGCTGGGGGTTGATCCCGGTGGATAGATCGACCCAATCTTGGCGCTTGCCGCCCCATCTGCGGCGCGCGGCGTCAAGGTTACCTCCATGGTCGCGGGTGGGCTCGTCCATCATCAGCTCCGGCATCGTCTCGCGGTTCCCAAACGTCAAAGCGGAAAACTGCGTGGGTCGCAACGGGCTTGTGCTATGTCAGCAAACATGGACGAGTCGGGTGGGCCTGTTGGTCTGTGGGATTGGGCAAGCGTTGTGGAGTAAATGCGCGTATTGATTGCAGAAAAACAGGCTAGTCTTGCGGATGTTTGGCAACGCCATCTCGAGCGGGGTGGTGCAGATGTGTCTGTTGTTCATGACGCCGAACGCGCTGTGCGTGTGCTCAACCAAGAAGCGGTGGACGTTTTGGTGGTCAACCTATCGCTGGAGGAAGGCACGGCATTGTCGATTGCAGATTATGCAGCCTACCGCCGGCCAAAGGCGAAGGTGGTTTTCGTCACCTCAAAGACGTTCTTTTCCGATGGTTCTATCTTCCGGCACGCCACTAACGTGGCCGTCATGCTGCCCGAAGATACACCGCCGCAAGATCTCGCGGCGGTGGTGGAACATTATGCAGGCGGCGGCGCAAGTGCGACTTAGCCAGCGTTAAAACTATCGCGCCCGTGAGGGGCATTGAAGTCGATTGTCGGATTAATTGGAATGATCCGGTGCGGGTTAATCGTCTCGTGGCTGTAATGATAATGCCGCACGATATGGTCGAAATTGGTAATATCCGCGACGCCCGGCGTTTGAAACAGGTCACGCGTATAGGCCCAAAGGTTCGGAAAATCGGTGATGCGGCTGCGGTTACATTTGAAGTGTAGGTGGTAGACGAGATCAAAGCGCAACAGCGTCGTTAGCAGACGCCAATCGGCTTCGGTCACGCGGTCGCCAGTGAGATAGCGTTGGGTGGCAAGACGCGCTTCGACCCAGTCGAGCGCATCAAACAGAGTGTTAACCGCGCTGTCATACGCGTCTTGCGTGGTGGCGAAGCCGGACTTGTACACCCCGTTATTTATGTCGTGGTAAACACGTTCGTTGACTGCATCGATCTCAGTACGGAGCTCGTCGGGGTAGTAATCATCGGTGTTCCCGGTCAGCCCATTGAAGGCAGAATTGAATATGCGGATGATTTCCGAGGACTCGTTGCTGACAATGGTCTCGCGCTTTTTATCCCACAAGATTGGAACGGTCACGCGGCCAGAGACCTGCGGATCAGCCTTGATATAGATGTCACGCGCGAACGGCAGACCGTAGAGAGTGTCGCCTGTTGCACCGTCCCAAGCGTCGTCAAAACTCCAACCACCGTTCAGCATGTCGGGATGCACCACGGAAACGCTGATATGATCGGTCAGGCCTTTTAGGGCGCGGAAGATCAGTGTGCGGTGCGCCCATGGGCAGGCGTGACTGACATAGAGGTGGTAGCGACCGCTCTCGGCCTCAAACCCGCCTTGACCACTTGGACCCGCGCTGCCGTCAGCGGTGATCCAGTTGCGAAACCCTGCGGTGGAGCGTACGAATTTACCGCCCGATGTCTTGGTGTCGTACCAAACGTCATGCCATTCTCCGTTAACCAACTGTCCCATTTTTTCGCTCCTGAGTGTTTGCTTGTCCCTAATATGGCTATCTAAGAGATCGACAAAACCCGCGCCCGCGCGCAGGGCCTTACGGAAACGTGCACAGTGAGTTTCCAGACAGTTGGTCGAAATCCGGCATATTATTCTTGACGTTACTTACAATCCGTCCACTTTGATTGCCAAACCGAGCTGGGGAGGACGGATCATGTCTACGTATTTGCCGCAGGAAGTGCGTGATGGGCTTGAACAGGCCCGTAAGAAAGCGCTGCGCAAAGCGTCGCGCCTTAGGGTGCTGGTTGGCGAAGATCAGGTCCCGATTTTGCGCTTTGGCGATTCCGAATTCGCCGTCGATCTGGCAAATGCCCCTAGCTTGCGTGGCTTTGTCGATATCTATGACGGCGCGCGGCACCTCTATCAGGCGCTGATTTTGGCCAGCCACGAAGACGGCGAGCAGATGGTCTACGAATTCAAGCGCATGACGGCGACCGCCGAGAAGGCCGCGCTGGATTACGAGCGTGCCGAGGATGCGCCGGTTGCCCTGATCGGACGCCCGGCGCTTTAAACTTACTGCAAGTCTTTGAAGGCGTCTTGGAGGCGGGTAATCGCCTCGTCCACCCGCGCGCCTTGGGTTGCCAGATTGAACCGCATCGACAATTCGCCGCCTGCGCCGAACTCAGGCCCCGGACTTGGGGCGATGCGCGCGTCCTTGCGGATTCGGCGGCTGATCTCTTCGAACTCCATCCCTGTACCCGAGAAATCAACCCATGCCAGATAGGTCGATTGCAATGGCATCGACGACACACCGGGAAGTGCGTTGATTGCTGCATCGAAGGTTTTGCGGTTGCGGTCCAGATGCGCCATTTGCGCATCGACCCATGTGGCCCCATCGGGCGAATATGCGGCAGTGATCATTTCGAATGCCAGCCGATTGGCCCCGTAGTTGAGCGCGTTTAGCCGGCTCGCGATAACGCCGCGCAACTTGGCATCGGGGATGACGAAGTTGCCAGTTTTCATGCCGGCGATGTTGAAGGTCTTGGACGCCGCCGTCAGTGTCACCGTTCGGTGGCGATATTCTGGTGCTGCGATGTCCATCGGAACGAAGGTGTTGCCGGCATAAACGAGGTCATGATGCACTTCGTCGGACACAAGAATCAGATCGTGCTTCTCGGCGAAGGCGGCGACTTGACGTAGTTCTTCCACAGTCCATACCCGGCCCGAGGGGTTCTGGGGCGAGCACCAGATCAACAGTTTCTCTTTGCCAGTCAGGCGCGCTTCGGCATCGTCAAAATCGATAACATATGCTTCGCCGTCGCGCTTGAGCGGGCTTTCTGTTGTGCCCCGCCCAGCGCGGGTCAGCTTCCAACGAAACTCGTGATAAACGGGTGAGAAGATTAGCGCGTGATCGCCGGGCTCGGTCCACACATCGATGCAAAGCGCTATTGCATTGCCGAGGCCTTGCGCAGTGACGATCCAGTCAGGGTCAATCTGCCAGTCGTGGCGCGTGTTCATCCACCACCGGATCGCCTCGTTATAAGCGCTGTTATCGGTCCAGTACCCAAACACCCCATGATCGGCGGCGCGGTGCACCGCATCAATTACGCAGGGCGCGGTCTTATAGTCCGAATCTGCCGTCCACATTGCCAACCCATCATCCAGTGGCACATCAAACATGCTCGGCAGCGAATCCCATTTGGAGCAGTTCTTGCCGCGGCGGTCGATGATATCGTCGAAATTCATGGTCGGATCCTCGTCTGAATGGGTCTGGGCAAGCTACCCCGCGCTGGGCTGAGTGCAAGGGCGGTTGCACCGATAGGCGCGCTCGCATAAATCGTTCGCCATGAGCATTCGACCGATCCTAATCCATCCCGACCCACGCCTGAAAAAGGTGGCTGACGCGTTGCCCGATATTTCGGATGATTTGCGCGTTTTGGCTGATGATATGTTGGCCACGATGTATGCCGCCCCCGGAATTGGGCTTGCCGCGCCACAGATCGGGCTTGGGCAGCGGATGATCGTGATTGACTGCGTTAAAGAAGAGCATGGCAAACCGAATCCGATGGTCATGGTGAACCCAGAAGTCCTCCTGAAATCGGACGAGCTGAACGTCTACGAGGAAGGGTGTTTGTCGTTGCCAGAAATGTACGCCGATGTGGAGCGCCCAAGCGAGGTCAAAGTCCGGTGGCTTGGCCTTGATGGCGAGCTGCATGAGAAAGACTTTGACGGGTTATGGGCGACATGTGTGCAGCATGAGATAGACCACCTCGACGGGGTATTGTTCATCGACTATTTGCGCCCGCTGAAGCGCCAGATGATCACTCGCAAAATGGTGAAGCTAAAGCGCGAACGCGCGCGTGAGGACAGCTAGTATGGCACAGCGCACAATCCTGCATTGGCCCGATAAGCGCCTCGCCACCGAAGCCGCGCCTGTCGGCAAAGTAACCGACGAGGTCCGCGCGATCTGGGCTGACATGATCGACACAATGGAAGCGATGCCGGGTTGGGGTCTTGCCGCGCCGCAGATTGGCGTGATGCAACGGCTGGCGGTCGTCGATGTGTCTGAGACGCGCGGTAAGGTTGTGCGGCTCGCGGACCCAGAGATCGTGCAGACCAGCCTTGAGATGAAGAAGACCACTGAGGCCAGCCCGTGTTTGAAGGGCGTGTCTGCATTGATCGAGCGGCCCGTTTGGGTCGATGTCAGTTTCATTGATCATGTTGGCATTCGCGTGCGCCAGAGGTTTGAAGACAAATGGGCGGTCAGTGTTCTGCACCAGATCGACCACTTGAACGGCAAGCTCTATGTGGACCGACTGAGCCGCATGAAGCGCGATATGCTGTTGAAAAAATCCCTCAAGGCGCAGGGCTAGTCTGATGCGCGTGGTGTTTATGGGCACGCCGGATTTTTCGGTCACCGCACTTGAGGCCTTAGTCGCAGCCCGCCACGAGATCGCTTGCGTCTATACCCAACCGCCAAGACCTGCAGGGCGCGGCAAGAAAGATCGGCCTACGGCTGTTCATGCCCGGGCGCTCGCGATGGGTTTGGACGTGCGCCATCCGAAATCGCTGAAGGGTGCACACGAACAGGTCGAGTTCGCAGCGCTGGGCGCGGATATCGCGGTGGTTGTGGCCTACGGTCTGATTTTGCCGCAAACGGTGCTCGATGCGCCCAAGAATGGTTGCCTGAATATCCACGCGAGCCTTTTGCCGCGCTGGCGTGGAGCTGCCCCGATCCACCGAGCGGTGATGGCGGGCGATGCCGAGACCGGCGTTTGCATCATGCAGATGGAAGCGGGCCTTGATACCGGCCCCGTGCTGCTGCGCAATGCGATGCCGATTCGGGCGGTGGATACGACTGCGACCTTGCATGATGCGCTGTCGGATATGGGCGCGCGGCTAATTGTCGAAGCGCTTGAACAGTTTCCGCTGCTCGAGGCGCAGGTGCAGCCTGAGAGCGGCGTGACGTATGCGGCCAAGATCGACAAGGCGGAGGCGCGAATCGATTGGACCAGAGGTGCAGTTGGGATTGATCGACAAATCCGGGGGCTTTCGCCGTTCCCTGGTGCATGGACGATGCTGGGGGGGAAGCGGCTCAAACTGCTTGGAAGTCGGTTGAGTGACAGACAGGGTGCACCCGGCACTGTGCTGAACGGCGCAAAAATTGCCTGCGGCACTGGTGCAATCGAGGTTACGCGTGCTCAGATAGAGGGCAAGGCGGCCCAAGATGCGGGCGTCTTTGTTTCGGGCGGGTATCTCGCGCCAGGCACTGTATTGGGAGACGGCTAGATGGGGTTCTTTGCATTCTTCGGCGCGCTGATGATCGGCGGGATCGTGGGCTACTTGTCCGAAAAATGGGACTTCACCCATAACGGCGTGCTGGCTTCGATCATCATTGCCCTTGGTGGCGTGATCTTGCTGTTCATGGCGCGGGTGATGTTCAACCTCAGCTTTGGCTCGCCGGGTCTGGACGCGATTCTCGGAGGGGCAGGGGCCTTGTTATTGGTTCCAACCGAGGCCGCAAGCCGCCGTCGTAAGCGCAAATAGCTACTGTGGTCCGTCGCGAGGCGGGCGTGGTTTGTAGGCCGGCAGACCCCAACCAAACAGGATCGATCCGCCGCGCAGAATGAAGGTGACGCTTGCGCAAGCCGTCAGAGCGGTCAGCGGATGAGGTAGGATAAGCGGTGCAAGCAAGGCTGCCCCGGACCCAGCGAATGCAGCGGTCACGTATAACTCGCCCTTGATCAGCACTAGCGGAACTTCGTTGCACACCACATCGCGCATCAGGCCGCCGAGGCATCCGGTAACCACGCCCATAATCAACGTCACGGCCGCGCCTTGGTCCATTGACTGCGCCGCGGCGACGCCTGCGGAGACCGCCATCGCAAGCGCCAACGCGTCGAGCCAGACGATCACCTTGTAGCGGCTTTCCAGTAAGTGTGCTGTGAAGAAGACGATAATTGCTGCGGCGCAGGCAACGGCAATGTTGACCGGCTCTGCAATCCAGAACACCGGGTTGCGGTCGAGTAGTAGGTCACGCACGGTGCCACCGCCTACGGCTGTCAGGCAGGCGATGAACACAAAGCCGATGATGTCGAGTTGAGCGCGGCTGGCGACAAGCGCGCCCGACAATGCAAAGATAAATACGGCAGCGAGATCTAGGGTGGTAAGGCCGCTCATTTGGAGGGCTTGAACGGGGCCATGCCCGCGCGGGCCAACTCATCTGCGCGCTCGTTCTCGGGGTGACCTGCATGGCCTTTGACCCATTCCCAGATGACTGTGTGGCCAGCTTGGGCTTCATCGAGGCGTTGCCACAGCTCGACATTCTTTACAGGTTTCTTGGCTGAGGTTTTCCAGCCGTTCCGTTTCCAGCCGTGAATCCAGCTGGTCACACCGTTCTTCACATACTGGCTGTCGGTGATGATGGTGATGTCGCTGGCACGCGCGAGACTCTCGAGCGCGTGGATCGCGGCCAAAAGCTCCATCCGGTTGTTGGTCGTGTCGGCCTCGCCGCCGCAAAGCTCGCGTTGCTTCACAATCGTGTCGCCATCGCGCGCGATCATCAAAGTGCCCCACCCACCGGGGCCGGGATTGCCGGAGCATGCCCCGTCTGTGTAGGCAAAAAGTTTAGCCATGGAAGCGCCTCGCGTGGATTAGGATGAAGGGGGCGGTTTCGCCGGACAAGCCCGCCTCTTCACCGACGTAGGTGTCTGCGATTTCAAAGCCTGCGGTGCTCAGCAAATCGGTCAGCTCGGCCTCGGAATAATACGCATAGAAGCGTCCTATGCTATCGCGGCTCTCGCCTGTGCCCAACTTCGTGCCTAGAAAGAACCAGCCGTCAGGCTTAAGCGCGCGCGAAATCGCGGCCAGATGGTGCGGCATGTCGACTTTGGGCGCATGTAGCAGGCTGAAGCTGGCCCAGATCGCATCATATGCCGCAACCTCTGTCAGGTCATCGAAAGTGGCGACCCGCGCATTCACTCCCTTGGCTTTCGCGACATTCACAAACTCAGGCGTTGCGTCGGTGGCGTGCACGTCGAAGCCTTGTTTGAGCATCATCTCGGCATGCGCGCCCGGACCACAGCCCAGATCGAGGATGCTTGCGCCGGGTGCCAAGCGGGCAAGGAATGCGATGATGCTGTCGATTTGGGTCCGGCTCATGCCAAGTTCTTCGTATTTCGCAAACTGGGCGGCGTAGATGGACAGGGTTTCTTTATCAGCCATTAGATCACGATCACTCCTATGCAGATGATGACCAGGGCCGTCAGCAAAATGCGCAGCGCCATCCACCATGGTGGGGCCAGTTGTTGTTGCCAGAACATAAAATCGAGGGCGAGCAGACCTATATAACCTGCGATCAGGTAGGTTGCCGCCGAATAAGGACCGCCTCCGGTGAAGAAAAAAGCCCAAAGCGCCGGGATGGTCGAAAGGGCGTAGCCTGTTGCGGCCACGGCACCTTCAGCTTTGGTCGCAAACCCCCACAGAACGCCAGACATGAAGCTGAGGATTATCGAGCCATAGAACAGTTGGATATAGGGACCGACAAAGCGCGGCCCGAGCGTTTGTGCGCCCCAGAGCGCTAGATCCGCCGACAGCACTGTTAGCGCGCCCCAAGCAAACGGGATCAGGCCTGCTAGGCCGAGGATCAGCGCGGAGCGGGGAATTGGGGTTGCGAACATGGGGAGTGTGTAGCGGTTGAGGTGCTGCGGTAAAGAGGCTTAGACGCGCTCGAGCGCCAACCTTCCCGCGAGCGCCGCAAAGAGTGCCGCGAAACTGCGGTTGAGCCAGCGCATGACGGTCTCGCTGCCCAGCACCCAAGCGCGGGCTTGGGCCGCGAACAAGCCGTAGAGGACGAAAACCGCGAAGGTCATCGCCATGAATATCACGCCGAGCAGCGTCATCTCAAGCGTCGCACTTGCCGGATTTCCCGACAGGAAAGGCGGAAGCAGGGCGAGGAAGAAGATGCTGAGTTTGGGGTTCAGGATGTTGATCAAGGCGCCGCGTCGGGCGATGCGCAATCCGCTTTCCGGCGCGCGATTAGCGTCGATTGCTAGCGCGCCGCCTGATGATAAAGCCTGCCACGCGAGAAACAGCAGGTAAGCGACGCCCGCGAATTTCACGATAGTAAATAAGATCGCACTGGTGTGCAGGATTGCTGCAAGGCCAAGGGTTGCTGCCGCAAGATGGGGCACAATTCCGAAGGTGCATCCGAGAGCGGCCCAAAGAGCAGCGCGCCGACCTTGCCCGAGACCAAGCGCTAGGGTGTAGAGCACACCTGTGCCGGGGGCGAGGACGACAACGAATGCGGTTAGCAGGAATTGGGCAGAGATCATCTTGGGCCCTTGGTTCGGGTGACTTGTGAAAGGTTATGCGGCTGGTTTTCGCGCCACAACTTTAATCTCCACCAACGCGCTGGGCCGCCGGAGGGGCGCGACACAAACCGCTGATTGATCGGCAGGTGTAGCCCTAGCCTAAGCAGGAGCACGCAGCACGCGTGGCACTTTGAACTCGACGTTCTCGACAGCCGTCTCGACCATTTCTTCGGTTACCTCAAAGCGGTCGTGAAATGCGTCGATGACCTCGCGGATCAGCACCTCGGGCGCGCTCGCCCCTGCGGTGATGCCGATAGAGCCGATCCCGTCCAGCGCGCGCCAGTCAATGTCGGTCGCCCGCTGCACCAGTTGTGCGTAGCTGCATCCGGCTTTGCGACCGACCTCGACGAGGCGTTTGGAGTTCGACGAATTTGGCGCACCGACCACGAGCATTGCATCGGCCTTCGGGGCCATAGCTTTGACGGCTTCTTGGCGGTTGGTCGTGGCGTAGCAAATGTCTTCTTTGTGCGGGCCGACAATGGCCGGAAAGCGCGCTTGAAGAACCTCAACAATCCCGGCGGTGTCATCGACTGAAAGCGTGGTCTGAGTGATGAATGCCAGCTTGGCAGGGTCGCGCACGTCTAGACCTGCGACGTCTTGGGCCGTTTCCACCAGCAGCACTTCGCCATCTGGTAATTGTCCCATGGTGCCGACCGTCTCAGGGTGGCCTGCATGGCCGATCATGACCATTTGCAGGCCTCGCTCATGGTGGCGCTCGGCCTCGATATGGACTTTGCTGACCAGCGGGCAGGTTGCATCGACGAACAGCATCTCGCGCGCTTTGGCCGCTGCGGGCACGGATTTCGGCACGCCGTGGGCGGAGAAGATCACCGGCCGATCATCGGGGCATTCATCGAGCTCTTTGACGAACACGGCCCCTTTATCGCGCAAGCTGTCGACGACAAATTTGTTGTGCACGATCTCGTGGCGCACGTAGACGGGCGCTCCCCATTTTTCCAACGCCAATTCCACGATCTTGATCGCGCGGTCCACGCCTGCGCAGAAGCCACGCGGTGCGGCCAGATAAAGGGTCAGAGGCGGTTTGGGTGTCTGGGTCATGAGCGTGCCTTTTGCGTCGAAACTTATGGGTTGGGCTGGGCGCGGTCCAGCCTGAGTTTTGCCTCACGGGCTGTTGATTTGGCCTCCCCCAACGGGAGGCTTGCATTAAGATAAGCTCAATAAAGCCAAAGATAGGAGATGTCATGCGTTGGACCAGAGTTGGAGTTGGGGCCGCGGTTGTCGTCGCAGTGGGAATGGGGCTGTTTCAAATGCAGACGGCGCAGGCTCAGCGTATCGGTTTGCTGCCCTATGATGATGTGCAAGCAATTGCGTTGGGGCAGACTGTCTATGCGGAAACCTGTGCGTCTTGTCATGGCGATAACTTGCAGGGGGAGCAATTGGATTGGCGCAGTCCGGGACCCGACGGTCGACTTCCCGCACCGCCACATGATGCAAGCGGGCATACGTGGCATCACGCGGATGATCTGTTGTTTGCGATTACCAAATACGGCAGCACAGCCGTGATTGGCGGTGGGTATCAGAGTAACATGATTGGGTTCGAGGACGTGCTGACCGACGCTGAAATCCTCGCTGTTCTAGGGTATATAAAAAGCACCTGGCCGCACGAGGCGGTTGCCCAGCACAACGAGATCAATCGTCGCGCTGGGCTTTCGCCTTAGTCGTCTGAGCCGCCGTCATCCTTTGGCACCCTGCCGATGACACCGCGCAAATCGTCGAGCTCGATAAAGTTATCGGCCTGGCGGCGCAGCTCGTCCGAGATCATTGGCGGTTGGGATTTCATCGTCGAGACGACCGACACACGCACGCCCTTGCGTTGAAGCGCCGCGATCAGTGGTTTGAAATCGCCGTCGCCAGAAAAGATCACGGCGTGATCCATCGACGGGGCAAGCTCCAACGCATCGACCGCCAGTTCGATATCCATATTGCCTTTAATTTTGCGGCGGCCTTGGGCATCGGTATATTCGCGGGCCGGCTTGGTCACGAGCGCGTATCCGTTATAGTTCAGCCAATCGACAAGCGGGCGGATCGGCGAATACTCGTCGTTTTCCAGCAAAGCCGTATAGTAGAAGGCCCGAACAAGACGGCCACGGCGGGAAAACTCTTGCCGCAGCAACTTGTAGTCGATGTCGAAATTCAAACCCTTGCCGGCAGAGTAGAGGTTCGCGCCGTCGATGAAGAGTGCTAATCTGTCGTCTTTGTAAAACAAAATTCCATTCGCCTATGTAATATCGCATAATTATTGCGAGCCGCCAAAGCGGTATAAAATTCCGGGGTAAGTTATATGTATGAAGCCAAGCATTTGGTGCAAGGGCAAACTACTGCTCTCGTGGCAATAGGGGCAAATTTGCTGTCGGCGCTGGGTACACCTGAACAAGCCGTTCGCGCCGCAATAGCACAGCTTGAAACGCAGTTTGACGGCTTTGCGGCCAGTCGCTTGTTTCGGTGTCCGGCTTTTCCCGCAGGTTCAGGCCCGGATTTCGTCAATGCGGCCGTGCGGTTTGAAACGCATTTGCTGGCGGACGCGGTTTTGGCACGCCTGCACAATATCGAATCGACTCTTGGTCGTGTGCGCGGCGTGCGCTGGGCATCGCGCGTGATTGACCTTGATTTGATAGCGCTGGGCGATCTGGTGCAGCCCAATGTAGCAACGCAAAACGCTTGGCGTGGGCTGACGCTTGAGCAGCAAATGGTCGAGGCACCAGACCAGCTTATTTTGCCACATCCACGCATGCAGGACCGCGGGTTTGTACTGAAACCCTTGGCGGATGTCGCCCCCGATTGGACCCATCCCTTGTTGGATCACACTGTGGCGCAGATGTTGTCGGACCTGCCGCGCGAAGATACCGCCGATGTTGTGCCCTTCTAGCCGATCGCCCCCTTGTCAATCCCTTTTCAGGGGCGTATCTGGAGCTTTGGAATTCGAGCATCCGCCCCTTATTTAAACGGAGTAGCCCATGGCCCGTGTCACGGTTGAAGATTGCGTAGATAAAGTCCCCAACCGCTTTGAGTTGGTGATGCTAGCCGCGCATCGCGCACGTGAGATCACCGCAGGCAGTGCGATTACGATTGACCGCGACAACGACAAGAACCCCGTTGTGAGCCTGCGTGAGATTGCCGACGAGACCCAGTCTGCTGACGGCCTGCGCGAGCGCATGATCGAAAGCCACCAGACCCAGATTGAGGTGGACGAGCCTGAAGAAGACGCCATGGCGCTTTTGATGGAATCGGGCAGCGCAGATCGCCCCGACGACGATGCAGCAGCAGAAGAAAAAATGCTGCGCGCTTTGATGGAAGCCCAAGGCCAGGGTTAATCCCGGCCTTGCGCGCCAAGCTGGCCCGAGAAAGGGCGCGGTTATGATCGACGCTGACGATCTTGCGACGCTCGTGCGCGCTTACAATCCAAACGCTGATTTTGAAAAGATCGCGGCGGCCTATGACTATGGCCGCCGGATGCACGAAGATCAGACGCGCCATTCGGGCGAGCCCTACTTTACGCACCCCGTTGCCGTTGCCGCGCTTTTAACCGAGCAGCGATTGGACGATGCCTCGATCATCACAGCGCTGCTGCATGACACGCTGGAAGACACGCGCTCTACTTACAAAGAGATATCGGCCAAGTTCGGATCTGATGTTGCCGAGTTGGTCAATGGCGTCACCAACCTGACGAATCTGCAATTGAGTAGTCATGAAACCAAGCAGGCGGAAAACTTCCGCAAGCTGTTTATGGCGATGTCGAAAGACATGCGGGTCATTCTGGTAAAGCTTGCTGACCGTTTGCACAACATGCGCACAATTCGCCACATGCGCCCGGACAAGCAGGTCAAGAAGGCCCGCGAGACGATGGAGATATATGCGCCGCTTGCGGGCCGTATGGGCATGCAGTCGATGCGAGAAGAGCTTGAGGATCTGTCATTTCGGGTGCTGAATCCAGAAGGCCGCTCGTCGATCATGCGGCGCTTTGTGAAGTTGCAGCGCGAAACAGGCGACGTGATGCGCAAGATTACCGCCGATATCGAAAAAGAACTCGCCGATAAGGGGATTGAGGCAACGGTCTATGGCCGCGCCAAGAAACCCTATTCAATCTGGCGTAAGATGGAGGCGAAGGAACAAGCCTTCTCGCGCCTATCAGATATCTACGGATTCCGCGTGATTCCTCAGACCGAAGACGAATGCTACGCGGTGCTTGGCGCGGTTCACCAAAGGTGGCGTGCCGTACCGGACCGGTTCAAGGACTTCATCAGCCAGCCGAAATCTAACGGCTACCGCTCGATCCACACAACGGTGTCGGGCCGGGATGGCAAGCGGGTGGAAATCCAGATCCGCACGCCTCAGATGCACGATGTGGCGGAATCAGGCGTCGCGGCGCATTGGTCCTATAAGGACGGCGTGAAGGAGGAAAACCCCTTTGCCGTTGATCCGGCCGAGTGGATAAAGTCGCTGACCGACCGCATCGTAGACGGCGACGATCACGGCGAGTTCCTTGAGCATGTGAAGATGGAAATGTACACCGATCAGGTGTTCTGCTTCACGCCCAAAGGCGAAGTGGTCAAGCTGCCCAAAGGGGCGACGCCGCTGGATTACGCCTATGCGATCCACACGCGGATCGGCGACAGTTGTGTTGGGGCGAAGGTCGACGGGTTGCGCGTGCCGCTCTGGACACGGCTGCGCAACGGACAATCGGTTGAGATCATCACCGCTGACGGGCAACGCCCGCAGGCCACTTGGATCGATATTGTGACCACCGGACGGGCGAAATCCTCGATCCGGCGGTCCTTGCGCGAAGAAGATCGCGCACGGTTCATCAAGCTGGGACGCGAATTGGCACGCCAAGGGTTCGAGCACGTCGGCAAGCGCGTGTCGGACAAAGCGCTCGCCACAGCGGCCAAGAAACTGGATGTGGGCGATGCAGAGGCACTCTTGGCTCAGTTGGGCAGTGCTGAGGTCACAACGCGGCAGGTTCTTTCAGTGCTTTATCCTGATCTGGCCGGGGCGGAGGGCGATGAGATTGATGCAGATCGCGCGGTCCTTGGCCTCGACCCCGATCAATATCTGGAGCGCGGAACGTGCTGTGAGGCGGTGCCTGGCGAGCGGATTGTCGGCATCACCCAGCGCGGCAAGGGTGTTGTGGTCCATACGATTGATTGCGCAAGCCTGACCGAGTTTGAAGACGATATGGAGCGTTGGGTCGACCTGCACTGGCAGCCAGGACGCCACGCAACTGCCCATGCCGTCAGCCTGAACATTACGATTGGGAACGATCCCGGTGTGCTGGGTCGAATATGCACATTGATTGGCGAGCAACGTGCAAATATCAGTAATCTTGATTTCGTGGACAGAAAACCCGATTTCTACCGTATTCTGCTGGTTGTAGAGGTGCGAGATGTCGAGCATCTTCACCGCGTCATGACGGCTGTTGAAGCCGATAGTGATGTGGCAGAACTGTCTCGACATAATGGTCTGACGCCCGCGCCCTAAACAGGGTCTTCGTCTTGCGGGCAGGTGTGGAAAGGAAAGCGGCTTGGTTTTTAAGCGCCGTGATCGACGGCCCGTCTGGAGGTTGGTCGTGCAAAGCTTTTGGCCAAAGGGCGGCTGGGGCCGGGCGTTTTCGTATGTCAAACACCGTGTGCGCCGCCTGCCCGATCCCCCTCACCGGATTGCACGTGGCATCATGGCGGGCGTCATGGCCAGCTTCACGCCTTTCTTCGGCTTTCATTTTGTGACCGCAGCTCTGCTCGGATGGGTCATGCGCGGCAATGTTTTGGCGGCAATGCTGGCTACGTTTTTTGGCAACCCGATTACATTCCCGTTTATTGCGGCAATCAATTTGCGCGTCGGTACGTGGCTTTTGGGCGCACCGCCGGTGCAGGGCGAACCCCACGGCATCGTCGATAGCTTTGTCGAAGCGACGGGTGAGTTGTGGTTTAACTTTTTTGCCATGTTCACCTCCGCTCAGGCGGATTGGGCCAGCCTGTCGGTGTTTGGGCGCGAGGTGTTCATGCCCTATTTGGTCGGGGGGGTCTTGCCGGGCTTAGTCCTCGGCTTGATTTTCTACTATATCAGCGTGCCGCTTCTGGTCGCATATCAGAACCGCCGCAAAGGCCTTTTGAAAGAAAAGCTGATCCGGCTGCGCAGAAAAAACCCACGTGCGGCTGACCCCGGCGCTGATTCGCGCTAAATAGCCGTTGTCCGCGTTGTGCAGGAGGCCCCGATGACGCAATCCACGATCCTTCGTCCGCTCAGACTGGGCGTAAACATTGACCATGTCGCGACTGTGCGGAATGCGCGCGGCGGATCCGTTCCCGATCCTGTGCGCGCCGCGAAAATGGCCGAAGCGGCTGGTGCTGACGGTATTACTGCACACCTTCGCGAGGACCGTCGCCATATCTCGGACGCAGATATCGAGGCGTTGATGGATGCGCTCAGCCTGCCCCTGAATTTCGAGATGGCCGCGACCGACGAGATGCAGGCGATTGCTCTGCGTCATAAACCGCACGCGGTCTGTATCGTGCCAGAGCGGCGCGAAGAACGCACGACTGAGGGCGGGCTGGAAGTGGCGCGCGAAGAAAACAAGTTAGCGCATTTTCTGGCCCCGTTGGTAGACGCGGGCTGCCGTGTTTCGATTTTTATCGCGGCCGACAAGCGCCAGATTGAGGCCGCACACCGTATCGGCGCTGCGGTGATCGAGTTGCACACTGGGGCCTATTGCGACGCGGTGGCCGAAGGACGTGCTCAGGCGGCGTCGGATGAATTGGCGCGGTTGACTGAGATGGCGACTTTCGCCGATGGTCTCGGCCTTGAGGTTCATGCGGGGCATGGCCTGACCTATGACAGCGTGGCACCCGTTGCTGCGTTACCGGAGGTGGCGGAGCTGAACATTGGTCACTTCCTGATTGGCGAGGCGATCTTTCTGGGAATCGAGCCTGCGATTGCGCAAATGCGTCTTCTGATGGACGCCGCGCGGGCATGACCAGTGCATCTGGTGGCCTTGGCGTTGCGTGTTGATGCCCGCGCGGCGCTGGATACATATACAGACGACCCGCGCCATAAAGTTCGGGGCGCGCGTTTGGGTTCGCTGTGTCAAACCGCTCAAGGCAATATCATGGTGTTTGACCTAAATACAAAAGGATCGATCTGATGAAGTTTCTGATTTCTCTCGCCGCGACCCTTGCCGCCTGCGCGGTCCCCGTTGCCGCGCAAACCGTGACCTCCTGTGATCGTTGGGAAGCGCGGGCAGAGAATATTGCCGAGCCTTGGGAACAGATGACGCGCACGTTCTCGAATGGGGCCGTGCGTCTGGTGGTGATGGATGCGGTCGAGCCTGCTGTGGGCCCGCTTCACCTCATGATTTTGTCGCCGCCCTATTCTGAACTGGGCGAGCGCCAGTGCCGGATGATCAGCGTGTCTGGTGCTGGGTTCGCGGGTATTGGCTTTGCCGATCTGACAGCAGCATATGATCCGCAGACGGGCCTCGGCTTTGATGTGCCCGTGAGCGTCTATGATGGTGAGGCGGCAGATTTCCGGCCCGTTCGGTTGGGAATCACTCTGAACCAAGCCACGGGTGCGATCTCGGCTAAAACCTACGCGGTTGATTAGCCCCCATGATCCTAGGCATCGGCACCGATCTCGCAAATATCGAACGGATTGAGCGGACGCTTGAGCGGTTCGGTGACCGTTTTCGCAACCGTGTTTTCACCCCGATCGAACAACGCAAGGCCGAGCGGCGCAAAGATACCGTTGGCACTTACGCTAAGCGGTGGGCCGCCAAAGAAGCGTGCTCTAAGGCGCTGGGCACTGGGTTGCGGATGGGGATTGCGTGGCGCGATATGTCGGTGGTCAATCTCGAGACCGGGCAGCCAAGGATGGTGCTGACCGGATGGGCCGAAGAACGCCTTTCCAAGATGACACCAGACGGCCACCGCGCGGTGATCCATGTCAGTCTGACTGATGACCATCCATGGGCCCAGGCGATGGTTGTGATCGAGGCGGTGCCGATCACGTCAAGGTCCGGCAGTTGACACTTCTGGCACGCCTGCGCATGAAGCCTCGGTAGATCAAAGCCCCGTGCAGAGTAAGGACAAGATGATGGCGAGCAGCAAAGACGAAGGCGGATTTATCGAAACCGTCAAGACCGTCGTGTACGCCCTGTTGATCGCAGGCGTCTTTCGCACATTGTTCTTTCAGCCGTTCTGGATTCCGTCGGGATCAATGAAAGACACGTTGCTGGTCGGTGACTTCTTGTTCGTGAACAAAATGGCTTATGGCTATTCCGCGCATTCGTGCCCGTTCTCGGCCTGCCCGATCTCGGGGCGCCTGTTTGGGTCCGAGCCTGAGCGCGGCGATGTCGTTGTGTTCCGCCATCCGGTCAACGGGTCAGATTTTATCAAGCGAGTCGTCGGCTTGCCGGGTGACACGGTTCAGTTCCGCGGGGGCACGATGATCCTGAACGGCACACCCGTCGAGGTGACACCGGACGGCGTGTTCCAAGAAACGTTCGAGCGCCAAGGCCCGCTTGGCAGTTTCCCGCGCTGTGACAATGCCCCAGTCGGGGACGGCGGTATTTGTACCAAAGGAAAATCAATCGAGACTTTGCCCGGGGGGCGCAGCCATTCGATTCTGAATATCGACAACAGCTTTGCAGATACTACGCGTGAGTTCACTGTTGAGCCGGGACATTTCTTCTTTGTCGGCGACAACCGCGACAATAGCCAAGACTCGCGCTTTGCCCAAGCCTCGGGCGGGGTTGGTCAGGTGCCGTTTGCGAACCTTATTGGACGCGCAGACCGGGTGATGTTCTCGTCTGCTGGCCGCCGCATGGTCTATTTCTGGACATGGCGTAGCGACCGATTCTTTAAGGCTCTTGAATGAAGCTGGGCCGCGAACTCGAAGGGTTCTGCGACCGCCTCGGCCACCGCTTTGAAAACGCAGATTTGCTGATCCAAGCGCTGACACATCCGTCGATGACGGCTGCGGCGCGGGGGCATAACCAACGGCTCGAATTCCTAGGCGACCGGGTTCTGAACCTGACGATCGCCGAGGCGCTATATCACGACGATACTGCAGCATCCGAAGGCACGCTCGCGCCGCGCTATAACGCACTTGTGCGCAAAGAAACCTGTGCCGATATCGCGGCGGAGATTGATCTGGGCGAAGTGCTGAAGCTTGGCCGCTCGGAAATGCAATCTGGTGGAAGGCGCAAAGTGGCCTTGCTGGGCGACGCGTTGGAGGCGGTGATTGCCGCAGTCTATCTGGACGCCGGACCACAGGTCGCGCGCGAGACGGTTCTACGCCTTTGGGGCGACCGGATCAGCACGGCTGAGGCGCATGTGATGAACGCTAAATCCGACTTGCAGGAATGGGCGCAGGCGCGTGGCATGTCCACACCAAGCTACATTGAGGTAAGCCGCGAAGGCCCACCACATATGCCACGCTTTGTGATTGAGGTGTTGCTGGATGATGGCCGCAAGGCGCATGCCGAGGCCGGTAGCAAACGTCAGGCCGAACAAGACGCTGCGGCAGCTTTGATGGAGACGCTGCGCGACCCGGTCTAGTGTTCGCGAGCGCTGCAGTATCGTCTGCGCCGCTGAGATGCTTCTGCGACTTTGCGCCTGTACTGGCGCGCATTGTGGAAATGGCAAGAACAGGGTAATCCATCTTTCTTTGCAAGCGACAGAGTGATCCCTCCATGACAACACGCGCCGGATTTGTGGCCCTCATTGGCGAGCCAAACGCAGGCAAGTCTACGCTGACCAATGCGATGGTGGGGGCTAAGGTCTCTATCGTAACGCACAAGGTGCAGACGACGCGCGCGCGCATTCGCGGTGTTGCGATTGATGGTGAAGCACAGCTTGTGTTTGTGGACACGCCTGGTCTGTTCAAGCCGCGCCGCAGGCTCGACCGCGCGATGGTAGCCGCTGCATGGGGCGGCGCGTCGGACGCGGATGTCGTTGTGCTGATGGTAGAAGCGCACCGGGGCATGACCGAAGGTGTCAAAGCGATCCTTCAGGCGTTGCCCGAACACACACGCCCCTCGCAAACCGTGGCGCTGGCGATCAACAAGATCGACCGCGTGAAGGCCGAGCGTTTGTTGATGCTTGCCAAAGAATTGAACGAGGCGTTTCCGTTTGTCGAGACATTCATGATCTCAGCCGAAAAGGGCCACGGCGTGCCTGCGTTGAAGACATGGCTGGGAGAGACTTTGCCCGAGGGGCCTTGGCTTTATCCCGAAGATCAAATTGCAGATCTGCCCTTGCGTATGATCGCGGCTGAGATGACGCGCGAAAAGCTGACGCTGCGTTTGCACCAAGAATTGCCGTATCAGTTGACTGTCGAGACCGAGAGTTGGGAAGAAAAGAAAGACGGTTCTGCCAAGGTAGACCAGATCATCTACGTGATGCGCGACGGCCATAAGGGTATCGTGCTCGGCAACAAAGGCGAGACGATCAAGTCGATCTCTCAGGCAGCACGTGCTGATATGGCCGAGTTGCTGGGACGAACCGTGCATCTATTCTTGCAGGTAAAGGTACGGCCCGGTTGGCTGGAAGAGTCTGAGCGTTATTCCGAGATCGGCCTTAATTTCAAGGACGGCAACGAATAATATGGCGCGCTTGGCGAGCGGCCTCTGGGTCTCGGCCTATCTGGCGCGGCTACAAGCCGAAGCGATCCCTGTCTACATAACAGCCAAAGGCGACGCGACGGCGGGGGCGGTTTTAGTGAAGCTCGCGACGCTCGACGGGCAAGCGGTGGTCTGGCAACGCAGTTTCGATCTGATGACGGGCGACCGGACTTGGGTTGTGCTATCTGAGGGTGAAGAGCGCGCGGTTGATGACGTGATCATGCGCCAGCGCGCCACCGATCCTGACCTCTGGGTGATCGAGGTTGAAAGCCGCAGTGGCACGACCCTACTGGATCAACCGGGCTTGGCCGACTGACGGCCGAGCAGTATTGCGGTGCCCCATAGCAGGTAGGCCGACAGCGCGAACGCCACTAGAAATCCGGTCATACTTTGGGCCAGACCTGCCCAGCCGAGTTCGGCCAGATCAAGAAACCCGTAGGGGTATTCACCGTCCAGCAGCAGTCCTCGCGCCACGGCGTAGATTGAATAGACCAAGGGCCAGACCAACCATGTGATTGGGCTAAGTGGCCCCAGCGGAGCCTTTGGCGCAAACAGCAGCCACCAAGAGAACATCCCAAGCGGCACAATTGTGTGGAAGATGTGATCGACGACCAACTCCAACCCCGACAGGTCTTGCAGATGCGCGAGCAGCAAGTGGTAGACCACGCCGACAATGCTGATGGCCAAGGTGATGCCCGCCAACCGGGATGCGGTTTGCCCGCCAAAAGCAATATGGGCCACTAGAATGATAGCCACCAGCGCGTTGGTTAGAATAGTGAAATACCGAGCCATATCCCAGATGGTCGCAAGCACGCTGCCATTATGCTCG
Source organism: Dinoroseobacter sp. (assembly GCA_034111085.1). Lineage (GTDB taxonomy): Bacteria > Pseudomonadota > Alphaproteobacteria > Rhodobacterales > Rhodobacteraceae > Dinoroseobacter. The sequence continues at coordinate 54,090 of JAWUXZ010000062.1, read as the reverse complement.
GGCATGGACAGATAAACGCGCAGGACGAGGGCAAGGCCCACAAGGGCAACGATCGTGATTGCGACTGAGCGTCGAAAACTGGTGCGCATCATGAGGACCTTTCTACTTTCGCGCACGCTACCGGGAATGGTCTCGGATGGACAAGCGTGCCGTTGCGTGCATCCATGCTGTCATGGAATGGCGCGAAGTCGGCGTGCTGCTCGCCACGCGCAAGCATGGTGAGCACGCCGCGATCATCGAGGTTTTAACGCAAACGCATGGGCGCCATTTGGGCGTTGTACGTGGGGGGGCATCGCGCCGGATTGCGCCGATCTTGCAACCGGGCGCACAGCTGGATCTGACATGGCGTGCGCGTTTAGAAGACCACTTGGGCGCGTTTACGGTGGAGCCAGTGCAATCGCGCGCGGCGTCCGTGCTGGGCGATCCTTTGGCGCTTGCGGGGCTAAACTCGGTGCTGTCGCTGACCAGTTTTGCGCTGCCGGAACGAGAACTCTTGCCGGATACCTATTTGCGCACGGTCGAGGTGCTCGACGCGCTTGTGACGGGCGAAGGCTGGTTGCCGCTCTACGTGACGTGGGAGTTGGCGCTGCTAGAAGCGATGGGTTTCGGTCTAGATCTGTCACGCTGCGCAGTCAGCGGGGGCAAGGACGGGCTGGCCTATGTCTCGCCGCGCACGGGTCGCGCGGTTAGTGCGCAGGAGGCTGGCGAATGGGCAGAGCGGCTGTTGCCCCTACCGGCATCCTTGCTGCTCGGCACGCCGATGGGGATCGACGACGTACGCAAGGGGCTGGCGCTGAGCGGACATTTCCTGACCCATCACCTCGCGCCCAGTCTTGGCGACAAGCCGCTGCCGCCTGCACGGCAACGGTTTATGGACCGCTTGGCGAAGGTCTAGTCTGCGCGAAACACCATTTCGCGGCCAGCATCATTGGACAGTATCAGAACCGGGCCTGAGACCTCGGCGAGTGTCATTTCCTGCAAGGCATCAAGATAGATGCCTTCCGCTTCCAGATCAGGGCACGCCATCTTGGTTGCCATGATTGGGCCGACCTCGATCCACGGATAGGGCACGCTTTGCTGCGCTTGGAAGCGGTTGCAGGGTGCTTGGCCGGAAACCGAACCGCCGTCCTCAAACACCAAAGTGGCGCGGGCAGGAAAGGGGGCTCTGTCCAGTTCCGTCAAGGTCCAGACTGCGCCCGCACCGCCATAGCCTGTGATGGTCTCATCCGCCAAAAAACTTGCCAGAAGGATCGGGAACGAGAGGAAAAGGCCCAGCACGGCTACTTATTCACGCGCGATTTCAGTACTACATCGGCGGATGCAACCACGGCGTCTTTCGGCGATATGAACTCCATCCCCATGACCGTGCGCGCCCGCGCGTTCGACACCTGCGGGGCGTTATCAAGCTGTGGGACCACCATCGTGCGGATTTCTTTGTCGAAGATCGCCAACACGCGCACCAACCAGTTGTGGGCTTGGCGGGTGATGATCTTGTGGTCCGGGTAGGCAGCTTTCAGGACTTTGGCGACATCAACGAACCACAAGAACCCGTTTGCCGCCAGAAAGCGCTTGGCGCGTGTTTCCTCAGGCATTTCAAGCGCTTTGAGGTGCATTGTAGCGACGTCGCGCACATCGACGATTGGCAGGCCAAAGCGCGGTATGGCGGGATCTTTGGCGTTCAGCACACGCTCGACAATACTGACGGAGGCACCGAATTTGTCGTCCAGCGGCGGGCCGAGGACGAGTACAGGGTTGATCGTGGTCAGGTTGATCTCGGGCGCGTCGGTTTGCACGAAGTCCCAGGCGGCCTTCTCGGCAAGGGTTTTGGAGCGCACATAGGGGGTCATTGTGGGATGGGTCAGGTCAGACCAATCCGCCTCGTCAAAGCTGGTTTTGGCCGCTGGCATTTCGCCGGTCATCACGGCCACGGCTGAGGAGGTCAGGATCACGCGTTTGATACCATTGGCCTTGGCAGCTTTGAGCGCGCGCAAGGTGCCGTTGACGGCGGGCCGGATCAGGTCATCTTCGTTCTCGGGCTGCGCCAACGGGAAGGGGGACGCGGTGTGCATCAACACATCTACCCCTTGAAGCGCGCCGTCCCAACCGTCATCCGAATCGAGATCAAGCGTGACGAAGAGCAGGCGGTTTTGCCAATCATCTCCGTCCAGATGGTTTGCAACTGCCGCGCGCACCTCGTCCTGACGCTTGGGGCTGCGCAATGATCCGATGACAGTGTGCCCGGCCTTCAGCAGTTGCAGGACGATATGCTTTGCGATGAAGCCGCTGGCTCCGGTGACGAGGACGCGGGCCATGGGGCCTCCGTTGTTTTGTGAACTGTTGAGTTTAGTTTGGGGCGCGTGGGCGAATGTTCAACCGCTCTGGGTGAAAGACCGCCCGAGCGTTCAAGAAAAATGCGGGTAGCTTAAAAAAAGAGAGGCCGATTTCGCCCCTCTTTCCGTATTGCTCTTGGAGGTTTTAGCCCAGCAAACGCCGCGCGATTACTTGGGCTTGTATCTCCGCCGCGCCCTCGAAGATATTTAGGATACGCGCATCGCACAGAATGCGGCTGATTTTGTATTCAAGCGCGAACCCGTTGCCCCCGTGGATTTGCAGACCGTTATCGGCGGCGGCCCAAGCCACGCGCGCGCCCAGCAGTTTCGCCATTCCGGCTTCCAGATCACAGCGGCGGCCTTCGTCTTTCTCGGCGGCGCTGAAATAGGTCAGCTGGCGGGCAATCATGATCTCAACCGCCATCATGGCAAGCTTCGAGGCCACGCGTGGAAAGGCGATCAACGACTTTCCGAATTGCTTGCGATCTTGCGCATATTTCATCGACACATCGAGCGCAGACGCGGCCACGCCAACTGCGCGTGCGGCGGTCTGAATGCGGGCGCTCTCGAACGTTTCCATCAGCTGCTTGAAGCCTTTGCCTTCTTCGCCACCCAGCAGGTTCTCACCCTTGACGTGGAAGTTGTCGAACGCGAGCTCGTATTCTTTCATGCCGCGATAGCCGAGCACTTCGATCTCGCCGCCGGTCATGCCTTCGGTTGGGAACGGATGCGCATCGTCGCCGGGGGTTTTTTCGGCAAGAAACATCGACAGCCCGGTGTGGTTTGTGCTGTCAGGGTTCGTACGTGCAAGCAGCGTCATCACATGGGTGCGCGAGGCGTGGGTAATCCAGGTCTTGTTCCCGATTATTTTATAATCGCCGTTCTCGTCCTTAACTGCGCGCGCGCGTAAGCTGCCGAGATCAGAGCCTGTGTTTGGCTCGGTGAATACGGCCGTCGGCAGGGTTTCAGCGCTGGCAAGCTGGGGCAGCCATTTTTGCTTTTGCTCTTCGGTGCCGCCGCAAATGATCAACTCAGCCGCGATCTCGGACCGGGTGCCAAGGCTGCCGACGCCGATATAGCCGCGAGATAGCTCCTCGGACACGACACACATGGAGGCTTTGGACAGCCCAAGCCCGCCGTATTCTTCGGGGATAGTCAGGCCAAACACACCCATTTCGGCAAGCTCGTCGATGATTTCAATCGGGATCAGCTCGTCTTTGAGGTGCCAATCATGGGCGAAGGGTTCCACCTTTTCGACGGCGAAGCGGCGGAACTGCTCGCGGATCATTTCCAATTCGTCATCGAGGCCGGATGCGCCCACCGTCACTTCAGCGGAGCGTTCCTGCATCAACGCAACCAGACGCATCCGCGCGGCTTGGGTGTTGCCTTTCTGGGTCAGCGCCATGATTGCGGGGCTCATCATGGCGCGCTGGTCGTCTTGGGTCAGGCCCAGATCTTGCAGGCGCACGATCTCGCCTTGGTTCATCTGAATGCCGCCGTATAGCTGCCAGAGGTATTCGCCAAACGCGATCTGATGGATCAGCGCTTCGACCTCGCCGAACTTGCCTTCCGCGCTGAGGCGCTCGGCCCAGTTCTGCATCTGGCGCAAGGATTCGACGTACGTTGCCAGCCATGCCAGTCCGTGCGCTGCGGTCTGGTTGGCCTCTATCAAAGCCCCGGAAACACGCTCGCCCGAAGTGACTGTTGCGCGGACTTTGGTGGTGGCGATGTCCAGCAAAGCCTCGACCGGCGCTACGGCCGCTTTGGTCAGTGCCAGCAGGTCATCGAGCAGCACGGGGGCGATCTCGCTGACGTTCAAGTCTTGTCCATCATGGGCCATCATCGTCTCCATCATGCTTTCTTTTCGGTCGGCACCGGGTTTAGCAGTTTGCAGGTGCAGCGCAAGAAAAATTCGCAGGTGCGGCATTTTCCGTATCAATATGTCTCGGAGCTAGATCGCGCATCCGGCAGGGCAAGTGGAGGTTGCGCGCTTTTTGCGTCTTTTATTCCCCAGGTCCGAGGCCTAGGACAAGGTGAAACAGGTTCGCTGGAAAGGCGTGGCTTTGCCCGATATTCTACTTAACCTTACACCGTTCCTATTGGTCACGGCCATCGGCATCACTTTGATGGCGGGGATCATCAAAGGCATGGTCGGATTCGCGATGCCGCTGGTGATGGTGTCTGTGCTTGGCTCGGTCATGGACCCGAAGCTGGCGCTGGCTGCGGTGATTTTGCCCGTCGTGATGTCGAATGGCTTGCAAACCTTCCGGCAAGGCAGGGGCCCGGCTTGGGACGCGATCAAAGAGTTTCGCCGCTATCTGATTGTTGTTTGCGTTGCGATTTTTCTGGCCGCGCAGACCGTTAGTATGATCCCCGACAGGGTGTTTTTTGCCGTGCTGGGAGTTCCGGTGGTGGGGCTGTCGGTGTTGCAGCTTCTGGGTTTGAAGTTCCAGATCAAGCCTGAAAACCGGAACTGGAGCGAATGGGGCATTGGCCTGATTTCTGGCATTCTTGGCGGGATAGCAGGGACGTGGGGCCCGACGACCGTGCTGTATTTGATGGCGATCAATACGCCCAAAGCTAAGCAGATGGTTGTTCAGGGGGTGATCTACGGGCTTGGGTCTGTGTCGTTGTTCTTTGGGCATATCCAGTCCGGCATTTTGAGCCAACACACAGCGCCTTTGTCCGCGCTTTTGGTGATTCCTGCCTTCGTGGGGATGTGGATTGGTTTTCGTCTTCAAGACCGGATGGATCAGAACTTGTTTCGGAAAGTCACGCTGCTGGTGCTCGTCGTGGCCGGCCTGAACTTGATCCGAAAGGCGTTTCTTTAGCGCCCACTGATGTCGTTTTGCGAGACGGCGACCGATTTCAGAATTGCAAAACAAGTGGCCCCTTCTGACAGTTCTAGTGCGTTTGCCGAGCGATTCGTCACCTGAGCCAGTACGAAGTCGTTACCCACGCGAAGTTGCACCAGCTTGTCCGGGCCAAGGCCTTCGGTAATGCGCGCGACGGTTGCGGGCAGGATGTTGAGCGCTGACAGACCGGTCGGACGTTCGCGCGACAAAAGCACATCGTTGGCATGAACGCGGATGCGCAGGAGGCGCTCTGTCGTGGCCTCGATCTGCGGAACCCATAGCTTGCCACCTGAGACGGACAGCTCGCTTAAGCCGTCAGCGGATTTGCCGGTCAGGCGCGCGGGCAAAAGCGCGCCGATCGCGGCACTGCCCAGCGTCGTTGCACTCGCTGGATTGCACAGAATATCCTCGGCTGGCCCCGATTGAATGACCTTTCCATCGCGCATCAAGACCAGAGTCGTGGCAAGCCGGATCACCTCGTCGAGCGCGTGGCTGACATAGACGATAGGGATTTCGGCCTCGTCGCGGATACGCTCGAGATACGGCAAAATCTCGCCCTTGCGGTCCCCATCCAGCGCAGCAAGCGGTTCGTCCATCAGCAGCAGGCGCGGGCCAGACAGAAGCGCGCGGGCAATCCCAACACGGGCTTTCTCACCACCAGATAAAGCGGCAGTCCTGCGGTCGAGCAGACCACCGAGGCCAAGCAGCTCAACAACCTGATCGTGACGTGCTGCGTCTCGCGGTCGTCCGCGCGCCCACCTGCCGTAATCGAGGTTCTTAGCAACATTCATATGCGGGAACAGGCGGTGGTCTTGGAACACGTAGCCGACAGCGCGGTCGCGCGGAGGACGCCATGCGCCTGAGGTCGTGTCCGACAGAGCACCTTTGCCCAGCACAATGCGGCTTTCGTCTGGGCGCAGCAGACCGGCGATAGCGTTGATAATGGTGGATTTTCCGGACCCTGACGGCCCGATCAAACCCGTGACGCCCATCGGAGCCTCGAACGCGGCATCCAAGCTGAAATTGGGGAAGTGGTGTTTGATCCGCACTGACAGGCTCATCTTCCGGCCACTCGCTTTGCGGCGCGGCGCGCGAAGACTTCCGACAACGCCAGCGCGCTCATCGCGATAACAACTGAGATAACGACCAGGCGCAGGGCCGCATTTTCACCGCCCGGCACTTGCAGGAAGGCGTAGATGGCCGACGGTAAGGTTTGAGTTTGGCCGGGGATGTTGGACACGAACGTAATCGTCGCACCAAATTCGCCCATCGCCTTTGCGAAAGCGAGAATGACCCCTGCGATCAGACCCGGCAGGATCAGGGGCAGTGTTATCGTGAAGAAGATTATGATGCGCGGGGCACCAAGTGTGGCTGCGGCCTCCTCTAGCTTTGGGTCCACGGCCTCAATCGCGAGACGCATGGCGCGGACCATAAGCGGGAACGCCATGATCGCGGCGGCGAGGGCTGCGCCTGTCCACTGAAACGCGATGGTAATGCCGAAGGTTTGCTCGAGGAATTGGCCAAGTGGGCCGCGTCGCCCGAACGCGCTGAGCAGGAGATAGCCCGTGACGACGGGCGGCAGGATCAGGGGCAAGTGGACGAGACCGTTAAGGAATGTCTTGCCCGGAAAGCGCCAGCGCGCGAGGGCGAAAGCGGTGAGCAGACCGAAAGGCAGGCTGGCAAAAGTGGCCCAGAACGAAACTTGGATGGAAAGGCGCACGGCTGCCCATTCGGCGGGGCCAAGCTCGAACCAGCTCATTTAAAGCCCTGCGCGACGAAAATGGCGCGTGCCTCTGGCGACTGTAGGAAAGTGTAGAAGGCGCGGGCGCGGTTGGTGTCTTGGACGAGTGCCAAGAGGATTTCGATGGGCGGGTGGCTGTCTTCGGGGAAGGTCGCGAGGACTGACACGCGCGGCTCTGCTAGCGCGTCGGTGGCGTAGACGATCCCAAGCGGGGTTTCTTCTCGCGCCACCAAAGCCAAGGCCGCGCGCACATTGTCGGTTTGCGCTACGGAAGGCGCGAGACGGTCCCACATCCCGAGGGCCTCAAGCGCCGCGCGCCCATATTGTCCGGCGGGCACCGCATCCACCAAGGCCATTGCGAGGCGGTCTGTGCCGAGGCGGGCCGCTACCGCGTCTGCATCTAGCGCAAGCGGGGCATCTCCTGCCGGTCCAATCAAGACCAGTTCATTTCCCAGAAGCGCGATTTCACTGCCAGGAACGATCAACTCGCGGGACTTAAGCCACGCCATCCAATCCGCACTTGCGGTGAACACCAAATCCGCAGGCGCGCCTTGATCGATCTGGCGAGCGAGCGCGGAACTGCCTGCATATACCAGCACCGGGGCCGGATTGCCGCGCATTTCCCAGACCACTGCAACATCGTCGAGCGCAGTTTTCAGGCTGGAGGCGGCAAAAACCACAGGCCCCTGCGCCATCGCAGGCGCAGCGGTCAGTAGGACAATGCAGGTCAGCAGGGTGCGCAACATAAGACGAGTATATCCGCCCCTGCTGCCCCGCACCATGCGACCTTAACCTATGGCGGCGGCTTTCACGTCATCGTCAATGAACGGCACGTACTGCGCGAAGTTTTCGGCAAACATCTCCACCAGCTTTTGGGCTTGCGCGTCGTAAGCGTTGGGATCCGTCCACGAGCCGCGTGGATCGAGCAGGCGACTATCGACATCATGCACCTGCACCGGAACATCGAAGCCGAAGAACGGGTCTTTGCGGAAGGTCACATTGTGCAGCGATCCGTCCAGGGCTGCCGTTAGCAGCGCGCGAGTTGCCTTAATCGGCATCCGCGAGCCTGTGCCATAAGCGCCGCCGGTCCAGCCGGTATTAACCAACCAGCAGGTTGCGCCATGCTTAGCGATTTTGTCACGCAGCAGATTGCCGTAGACCTCTGGTCTGCGTGGCATAAAGGGCGCGCCGAAGCAGGTTGAGAATGTTGGTTCCGGCTCGGTCACGCCACGCTCGGTCCCTGCCACCTTGGAGGTGAAGCCCGATAGGAAGTGATACATCGCTTGGGCTGGGGTCAGCCGCGCGATGGGGGGCAAGACACCGAAGGCATCGCAAGTCAGCATGATGATGTTTTTGGGGTGGCCGCCAAGGGCTGTGTCGGACGCGTTGGCGATGTACTCGAGCGGATAGGCACAGCGCATGTTCGCTGTCAGGCTGTCATCCTCAAAGTCGAGCTCCAACGTTTCTTCGTCGTAAACCATGTTCTCGATCACGGTGCCAAACATCTTGGTGGTGGCATAGATCTCAGGCTCAGCCTTGGCCGACAGGTTGATGGTTTTGGCGTAACAGCCGCCCTCGAAATTGAAGATACCGCGATCGGACCAGCCGTGTTCATCATCGCCGATCAGGATGCGGTTCGGGTCTGCCGACAGTGTGGTCTTGCCTGTGCCGGACAAGCCGAAAAAGACGGCCGCATCGACCGGATTACCAATTGCGTGGTTGGCCGAGCAGTGCATCGCCATCACACCTTGACCGGGCAGGATGTAGTTGAGCAGCGTGAAGACGGATTTCTTATTCTCGCCCGCATATTCCGTGCCGCCGATCAGGATTAGCTTCTTGTCGAAGTTCATCGCGATAACTGTTTCTGAGCGGCAGTCATGGCGCGTCGGGTCGGCTTGGAAGCTGGGACAGTTCACGATGGTAAACTCAGGCACAAAAGTATCGAGCTCGTCGTGTTCCGGACGCCGCAGCAAGTGACGGATGAACAGCCCATGCCACGCCAGTTCCGTGACCATGCGAACATCAAGACGCAACGCTGGGTCCGCGCCACCGAACAGGTCTTGGACGTAGTAGTCCTTGCCCTTCATGTGGGTGAGCATGTCTTGGTGCAGCCGATCAAAGCCCTCGGGCGACATCTCGGCGTTGTTTTCCCACCAGATTGTGTCCTGCGTGGTATCCGATTTGACCACATGCTTGTCCTTGGGCGAGCGGCCCGTGAATTTGCCTGTGGTGCACAGAAACGCGCCGCCATTGCCCAAGCGGCCCTCGCCATTTGCCAAGGCGATCTCGATCAGCTGCGGATCAAGCAGGTTATAATACACGGAGCCAAGGCCTTCGAAGCCCTGTTGGTCCAAGGTTTGCGATGGGTTTACACGACCTGTGATCATGGAAAGCTCCTGAGCTTTGTGGCCACTGGAGTAGCGGCCTTTCGTTAAGCGTTGCTTAAAGCCCGGTATTGCACCGGGCAGCAGCGTCGTTTCTCCGGCTATAGCATGAGGGAAGTGTGGCGAAACAGGACGCTTGGGCGCAGTTAGCGCAATCAAGGGCGACGATAGCGCCACCATCTCGTGAAATATTTGGGTAGTTAAGGCATTGTTAGGCGCAATAGCGTGTCGTGTACGCCTCGCCCTATGCTGATTCGCAAGTTTAGGATTGATTCTTGGCCTGCCAAACAACACAGTAACGAAAAAAATAATGCAGGCTTTAGCAGTACAAGGAAGTTCGCCCATGTCGCGGATCGCACTGGTTGATGACGACCGGAATATCCTCACGTCCGTATCTATTACGCTTGAAGCCGAAGGCTTTGACGTTGAGACTTATAATGATGGGCAGTCCGCGCTGGACGCCTTTAACCGCCGCATGCCGGAGCTTGGTGTTTTCGACATCAAGATGCCGCGTATGGACGGCATGGACCTGCTTCAGCGGGTTCGGCAGAAGTCCAAAATGCCGGTGATCTTTTTGACGTCGAAAGACGACGAGATCGACGAGGTTTTGGGCCTGAGGATGGGCGCAGATGACTACATGCGTAAGCCGTTCTCCGAGCGTCTGCTGGTAGAGCGCATTCGTGCGTTGTTACGCCGTCAGGAAGCCCTCGCGCTGAACGAGGTCGAGACAGACGAAAGCAAAATCATGTCTCGCGGGGGGCTGACAATGGACCCCCTGCGTCACGCCGTGACCTGGAAGGGCAGGGATGTGTCTCTGACGGTGACCGAATTTCTGTTGCTGCAAGCGCTCGCCCAGCGTCCCGGTTTCGTGAAAAGCCGCGATCAGTTGATGGACGTGGCGTATGACGATCAGGTCTACGTCGACGACCGTACAATCGACAGCCATATCAAGCGCTTGCGCAAGAAGATGCGGATGGTAGACGACGAGTTTGCTGCCATCGAGACGCTTTATGGGATCGGGTACAAGTATAACGAGGAATGAGCCTCGTATCTGGCATTGGACGTCCTCGGGACAAGCAGCCCGCCCAGCAAACGTCGTCAGATGTTGTGTTGGGCGAGGATTGGGTTGCGCCGAAGGGTCTAGGTGAAGACGAGTTGCGCGATCAACGCTCCCGCCGTGGGGCGTTGTCGCTGAACAAATCCCCGCTCGCGCGTAAGATCATCACGTTTAATCTGCTGGCTTTGGTTATTTTGGTTGCGGGCGTTCTATATCTAAACCCTTTCCGCGACAGCCTCGTTTTACAGCGCGAGCAGGGGTTGTTCTTTGAAGCCCAGTTGATTGCCGATGTGTTTGAAGCTCAGCTTGAAATGCAAGATGGCGTCAACGGGGCCGATTTGGAGGGGCTTGGTCCTGAGCGGACGATTGCGGGCCTCGATATGGCGCAAAGCGTACAGTTGTTCGTCTATGATGTTCAGGGCAACGTGCTTGCTCAGACCGAAGTTGGCGATAGCGGGTTGCTTCCGACGGTTGATGACCGTGGTGGGGATCCGACGCTAATCACCGACATGCTTAACGGGGTTTGGTCGCTTATTTCCGGGCTAGTGAACGCCGATTTGCCGCCTGTCGAGGTTAATCCACAAGATCAGGTCAGCGAAATCTTGGCGCAAGTTCTGGCTGGGCAGACCCAGTCATTGAACACGCTTGATGCAAATGGTGCGCATGTTTTTGCTGTTGGCACCCCGATTGAGGTCTCGGGCCAGGTGATTGGTGCGGTCGCGCTTACCACGGCGGCGGGCGAGATTGATGATCTGGTGCAGCGAGAACGCGAGCAGGTTTTGCAAATGTTCTTCGTCGCGCTGCTGGTGTCGATTGGACTGTCGCTTGTGCTTGCCTCAACCATTGCAAACCCATTGTCGGACCTTGCCGCTGCGGCCGAACTGGGCCGTGATAAGAATGCCCGTAAGATGAGCCCGGGACGCGTCCGCATCCCCGACCTAACCGCTCGCCCGGACGAGATTGGGCGTCTGTCAGGTGCCCTGCGCGGCATGGTTTCCGCGCTCTATGACCGGATTGATGCCAATGAGCAGTTTGCGGCTGACGTGGCGCATGAGATCAAGAACCCGCTCGCGTCGTTGCGATCTGCGTCGGGTACGCTTCGAAAAACCAAACGTGATGATCAGCGCAACCTCCTGCTTGATGTGATCCAGCATGACGTCAAGCGGCTGGACCGTTTGGTATCAGACATATCCAACGCTTCACGCCTCGACAGCGAATTGGTGCGCGAGGAAGAAGCCGCGTTCGATTTGCTGCATATGCTTAACAATCTCGTGACTTTCCACCGCCAAGAGTGTGAGGGGCAGGGGATCGATTTTATTTCAGACATGCCAGACAAAGCGATCCGCATTCAGGGACTTGAGCCACGTCTGGCGCAGGTGTTCGTGAACCTTCTGACCAACGCGATTTCATTCTGCGAGGCCGGAGATGCGGTGCGCTTATGGGTGCGCCAGCGCGACGATCGTGTGCTGGTCGTTGTTGAAGATACCGGTCCGGGCATTCCGCATCAGGCCCTGACAAAGATTTTTACGCGGTTCTATTCCGAGCGACCTGAGAAGCAGTTTGGCGATCATTCGGGCCTTGGTCTTGCGATTTCGAAGCAAATTGTTGAGGCGCATGGCGGTGTGATTTGGGCAGAGAACATTCTGCCGACGCGAGCAGACCCAACCTCGGAGCCACTCGGCGCACGCTTTGTAGTGGGCCTGCCCATCTAATGAGCGGGCCTGCCGCTGATCCGCATCCTTTCGATCGAAACTGGACTGTTCCCGTTGTGACGACCGAGCAGGGCAGCATGATCCACGCTAGTTGTGTGTCGGTTCATGGTCAGGGTGCGCTGATCGTTGGACCTTCAAGCAGCGGTAAATCGAGCCTTGCACTGCAATTGATCGCCTTTGGGGCTGATTTGGTCAGCGATGATCAGACGATCTTGGCGCTTGATGGCGACAGTATAAAAGCCTCTGCGCCGCGCGCCATATCCGGTATTATAGAGGCGCGCGGCGTCGGCCTGCTTCGTGCGGATGTGGTGGAGACAGCGGTTCTGCGGTTGGTCGTTGACCGAGGGACGAGCGAACGCGACCGGCTGCCGTCGCCGCGCACGGCAAATTTGCTCGGCATTTCGCTTCGTCTCTTTCACAACTCCGATAGCGCGGCTTTCGCTGCCGCGATTTTGCAGTATCTGAAGGTGGGAGAGGAGTGCGTGCCATGACCGACAGACCAGATAAGGAATTGCGATCCAAGTTGGTGCTCGTCACAGGGCCATCGGGCGCAGGGCGCACCACGGCGATCCGTGCGCTTGAAGATCTGTCTTTTGAAGCTATCGACAACCTTCCGCTGTCACTGTTGCCCCGTCTTTTGGATGGGCCGAGCAGAGGCATACCGCTTGCCGTCGGCATCGACGTGCGCACGCGAGACTTCTCCGTCGACGGAGTGCTGGAACTGCTAGACACCTTGCGCAAGCGCGCTGATCTCGATCTTGACCTTTTGTTTATTGATTGCAGCGTCAATGTGCTGGTCCGACGGTTTTCGGAAACGCGTCGCAGGCATCCCTTGGCCCCTGCCGAGACCCCGATCCAAGGGATCGAACGTGAAATGAATCTTTTGGTGCCGATCCATGAAACGGCAGACCATTTGATCGACACGTCTGAGTTGACCCTGCACGATTTGCGTGCCGAGATTGATCGTCTGTTTCAACCCAAAGACGCGACACCTCTTGCCGTGTCGGTCCAGTCCTTCAGCTACAAGCGCGGTGTGCCGAGGGGCGCCGACATGGTTCTAGATTGCCGATTCTTGCGAAACCCATATTGGGAGCCAAGTTTGCGTACCTTTGATGGGCGAAGCGCCGACGTTGCTGCCTATGTCGCGCAGGACGAACGTTTTGCACTGTTTCTTGAGAAAGTCACCGACTTGTGCGCGCTACTTCTGCCGGCCTACCGTGAGGAGGGCAAATCGCACCTGTCGATTGCGTTCGGATGTACCGGAGGGCAACACAGAAGTGTCATGATGGCCGAGGAATTGGCCAAGGGGCTTGCGGGCCTAGAGTGGCAGGTGTCTATAAGGCACAGAGAATTGGATCGGCGCGGGTAGTCGCGCATTTCCACTTAAGGTGAACACTTGATCGGCATCGTGATCGTCGCACATGGCGGGTTGGCCCGCGAGTACCTAGCCGCAGTTGAACATGTGGTGGGGCGGCAAACGGGGATTCATGCGATCTCTATTGCCGCAGACCATGACCGCAAAGCCAAAGAGATCGAGATTTGTGAGGCCGCAGATACCGTTGATGTGGGCGCTGGCGTTGTTGTGGTGACGGATATGTTTGGCGGTTCGCCCTCTAACCTATCGATGCTGGCCTGCAACCCCCAAGGGCGCCAGATCCTGTACGGCGCGAACCTGCCCTTGCTGATCAAGCTCGCCAAATCAAGGCACCTTACTGTCAGCGTGGCCGTGGCAAACGCTAAGGCAGCTGGGCGCAAATACATCGATACAATGACCTGAGAAGGGGACCGAGATGGGCACACGGACACTCGACATAGTCAACGAAAAGGGTCTGCACGCACGCGCCTCGGCGAAATTCGTCGAATGCGTCGAGGGGTTCAACGCGGAAGCGACCGTGACGCGTAACGGCGCGGAAGCACCGGGAGACTCGATCATGGGGCTTTTGATGTTGGCAGCTTCTAACGGAACCCGTATTGAAGTCGAAACGCGCGGACCAGAGGCCGAACCGCTGGCGGAGGCTCTCGTCGCGCTCGTCGCTAGTCGCTTCGGCGAAGACTTCTAGAGCGGGCATGTCCCCGTATCGAAAGCTGGTTCGGTGGTAGGTAGTATTTCAACCACGTCAGTGCCGATCAAGCGCCCTCAACGAGGGGCAACGGCGAAGGTTGTTGAGGCTGAGCCAATCCGCGATCCAAACCAGCCCTACGACAAACGCAATCTTAGCTACGCCAAGACCTTCACCAACCCGTGGTCCTCGGCGGTCATTCGCACGATTGAAATACTCACGGGCAGGGTCACGCTTTTGCGCCTTATCCGACGGTTTGAGGCCGAAGGCGTGGTTGATGGCCAAGGATTCTGGGATCGTGCGCTCAAGATCATGGGCATTGAACTGCAAACGCCGCTTGACCAAATTGCCAATATTCCCGCCGCTGGCCCGGTCATAATCGTGGCCAATCACCCGCATGGGCTGGTCGATGGAATGGTTTTGGCGCAACTGATCGGGCGTGTGCGGACGGATTATAAGATCCTAACGCGCTCGCTACTGACGGATGTACCCGAGATCAAAGAGTTTATGATCCCTGTGCCTTTCCCGCACGAGGAAGACGCGCTGGCGCAGAACCTTGAGATGCGTCGCGCCTCGATGAGCCATTTGGATGAAGGCGGTGTAATTGTTCTGTTCCCATCCGGCGTCGTGGCCTCGTCTGAGACGATGTTTGGGCCCGCGATCGAGCAGGAATGGAACCCGTTTACTGCAAAGATGATCCAACGCAGCAAAGCGGTTGTCGTGCCTATTCTCTTCACCGGACAGAACTCGCGCTGGTACCAGATCGCCAATCGGATTTGGGGACCGCTGCGGCAGGGCTTGTTGTTGCACGAGGTGGTTTATGCGCTGAACAAGCCGCAAGCCCCTATTGTGGGTGCGCCGATTGAACGGACTGAATTGGCCGCTTGGTCTGCTAATCCACGTGGGTTTGTGGCGTGGTTGCGAGACAGGACTTTGGCGCTGGGAACCTAGCGGGTCGGAACTGGCACGTCGCCGCGATAATCGTAGAAACCGCGTTGCGTCTTACGTCCCAACCAGCCCGCTTCCACATACTTGGTCAGCAAAGGGCAGGGCCGGTATTTCGTGTCCGCCAGCCCGTCATGCAGTACGTTCATGATCGCCAGGCAGGTATCAAGCCCGATGAAGTCAGCCAATTCCAGCGGCCCCATCGGGTGGTTCGCGCCCAGCTTAAGCGACACGTCGATAGACCGGACTGATCCAACGCCTTCATACAGTGTATAGACCGCCTCGTTGATCATCGGCATCAAGATGCGGTTAACGATAAAGGCCGGAAAATCCTCGGCGCTGGCGGCGGTTTTGCCAAGGCGCTTCACCACGTTGTGGCAGGCCTTGAAGGTAGGCTCGTCGGTGGCAATCCCCCGGATCAACTCGACCAGTTGCATGATCGGAACCGGGTTCATGAAGTGGAACCCCATGAATTTTTCCGGACGATCCGTGCGGCTGGCCAGTCGCGTAATCGAGATCGACGAGGTGTTCGAGGTTAGGATTGTGCTCGGCTTCAGATGGGGAAGCAAGTCCTCGAAGATCGCGATCTTGACGGTTTCACGCTCGGTCGCGGCCTCGATGATGAGGTCCGTCTGACCCAACTCTGGCAGCTTGAGGGTCGTGGAAATTCGCGCCATGGCGGCGGCGGCATCGTCGGCACTGACCTTGTCGCGGCTGACCTGACGGTCGATGTTGCGCCGGATCAGCGCTGTGCCAGCATCAAGTGCGTCTTGGGAAATATCGTTGATTACTACCTCATAGCCGGCAAGCGACAGAACATGCGCAATTCCGTTGCCCATCTGTCCTGCGCCAACGACGCCAATGCGTTCAATTTCCATGAGGAGGCCCCAGCTTTCAGGTTTGGTAATCGACGGCAGACTAGGCGTGGTGCGACGGCCATGCAAGCGCGGTTGGTACCGTAAACCTTAGGACAAATTGGTACTTTAGCTTTTTGGAAAGGTCCGCCCGGCAATCTGATTCTTGCGAGTCGGATTGATGGGGGAAGGTGAATGCTAGATTATGACGGGCAGCCAATGCTGGACTATGCGCCATGTCGTTACGGGGAGTCGAAAGTGGATTTTCGCGGACCGCTTAGGGCGTTGAAGCCCCCCTATATAGCGTGTCTGGGGGGCACGGAGTTTTATGGAAAATACCTACACCATCCGATCCCGGATTTGCTGGAAGAGCAGCTGGGCGAGACATGTCTGAACCTTGGGCGGACCAATGCGGGCTTGGATATGTTCGCAGTAGACGCGGAAGTGATGCGTTTAGCATCACAGGCAAGCGTTGCGGTTGTGCAGATTACCAGCGCACACAATATCTCAAATCGGTTCTATACTGTGCATCCGAGGCGAAATGACCGGTTCATTGCCCCAACAGAGCTGCTGCGCGCAGTCTTCCCTGAGGTTGATTTCACCACGATCCATTTCACTCGCCACGCGCTGCAAGAACTTCGGCGCGTGTCCCCATCCCGGTTTCGCGTTGTTGTGGATGAGCTGAAATCTGTTTGGACGACGCGTATGTTGGAGATGCTTAGCCGGATTGACGCGCAAGTCGTGCTGTTCTGGATGGGCGATCACAGCCCGGACCATGAAAAGACCACCAGTGTTCGCGATCCGTTGTTTGTGGATCGCACAATGCTGGAAGTTTTGCGCCCGCATGTAGCCCAAATTGTTGAATGCATCGTCTCGATTGAGGCGCAACCGCCGGAGGTGGACGACATGGTTTGCAAGGCCGCCGAGCGTGATATCGCCCGTTTTATGTTCGGGCCGAAGGCGCATGCGGAGGCTGTGGCGGCGCTTTTGGACCCGGTGAGGGAGGCCCTTCAAGGCGCGAGCACGCAATCGAGCCCGAAATACGCCTGAACAAAAAAAGCCCCCCGCGGTCTGCGGAGGGCTTGGTGTTGTTTAGTGTTGGAGAGATGCCTAACCAAGCTTAGCGGTGAGCTCGGGCACGGCGTCAAACAGGTCCGCCACAAGGCCGTAATCGGCGACCTGGAAGATCGGCGCTTCTTCATCCTTGTTGATCGCAACGATAATCTTGCTGTCTTTCATGCCCGCGAGGTGTTGGATCGCACCTGATATGCCGATTGCGATGTAAAGATCAGGTGCAACCACCTTGCCTGTCTGACCAACTTGCCAATCGTTCGGCGCGTAGCCCGAATCGACCGCCGCACGAGACGCGCCGACGGCGGCACCCAGCTTATCGGCTAGCGTTTCGATAATGGCGAATTGCTCTTGCGAGCCAACGCCGCGCCCACCGGAAACGACGATGCCTGCGCTGGTCAACTCGGGGCGATCAGTCTCTGCAACTTTGTCTTCAACCCAAGCCGAAAGACCTGGGTTTGCTGCTGCGGAGATCTTCTCGACCGCTGCTGAATTTCCAGCCTCAGCGGCCTCAAAAGTAGAAGTCCGAACCGTCATCACCTTCTTTGCATCCACGGAGGCTACAGTCTGCATGGCGTTGCCCGCATAGATCGGGCGCTCGAAAGTTTTGCCATCAACGATAGCTGTCACTTCCGAGATCATCATCACGTCCAGCAAAGCCGCCACGCGCGGCAGCACGTTCTTGGCGTTCGCGGTGGCAGGCGCCACGATATGCTCGTAATCGCCTGCAAGCGATACGATCAGGTCTGCAATCGGCTCGGCCAAGCCATTGCCGTAAGCTGCGTCATCAGCGCAGAGCACCTTCGACACACCTGCGATCGACGCGGCCTCGGACGCGGCACCGCCGCACCCAGCTGAGGCACACAGAACGGTGACATCGCCAAGCATGGCCGCCGCGGTTACCGCTTTGGCCGTGGCGTCCATCGCGAGCGCGCCGCCGGTTACTTCTGCAATCAGGAGTACAGCCATTTATACAGCTCCCACTTCTTTGAGTTTCGCAACCAGTTCATCGACGGAGCCGACGATTTCGCCAGCTTTGCGCGTCGATGGCTCTTCGGTTTTCACAATCGTCAGCCGAGGAGTGACATCAACGCCGTAATCGGCGGGCGTCTTTTCATCCATAGGCTTTTTCTTGGCCTTCATGATGTTAGGAAGCGACGCATAACGCGGCTCGTTCAGGCGCAAATCCACGGTAATGATTGCGGGCATGTTGACAGTAATTGTCTGCAAACCGCCGTCCACTTCGCGCGTGATTTTTGCGGTATCGCCGTCAATATCAAGCTCGGACGCGAAGGTGCCCTGACCCCAACCAAGCAAACCTGCCAGCATCTGGCCAGTAGCGTTCATATCGTTGTCGATGGCCTGTTTGCCGCACAGAACCAGTCCGGGCTGCTCGGCGTCGACGACGGCCTTGAGCAATTTGGCAACCGCAAGCGGCTCGATATCGGTGTGCACATTGTCGGTCGCGACGATCAAGATCGCTCGGTCCGCACCCATCGCCAAAGCGGTGCGCAGGGTCTCTGTGCATTGCTTTACGCCGATGGACACTGCGATGATTTCCTCGGCCTTGCCCGCTTCGCGCAGACGAATGGCTTGCTCAACGGCGATTTCGTCGAACGGGTTCATCGACATTTTGACATTGGCGAGATCAACACCGCTGCCATCCGCTTTCACACGGACTTTCACGTTATAATCGATCACGCGCTTGACCGGCACCAACACCTTCATTGCACGTTCCTTCTTGGTTCAAAGACGCGTCCGAGGCTGGACGCGAGAATTTCCTAAGGAATGTCCTAGACAATGCACGAGCAGCCCGACAGAGCAAAATCGACGCGCTGAGGGCTTTGGACGTCGCGTTTTAGCGCTTCGCCACTTTCAGCGGTTCGCCCCCGGAACCCAAAGCACGTCTGCCTTGCCATTGTCGTTTACGACGCGGCCCGCCACGAAGAACCAATCGCTTAGGCGGTTGAGGTAGGTGATGGCTGCCGGGTTGACGGCTTCAACGCCCGCAAGCTCTACCACCAGCCGTTCGGCGCGGCGCGACACAGTGCGACACAGGTGCATTTGTGCGGCCAAAGCTGTGCCGCCGGGCAAGATAAAGCTGCGCAGCGGGGTCAGATCGGCATTCATCACGTCAATCTCACGCTCCAACCGGTCGGTCTGGGCGGGGACCATGCGCAGGGGCGGATATTCCTTCTCGGCGTCTTTTTCCATGTCAGGCGTACAAAGGTCTGCGCCCAGATCGAACAGATCGTTTTGGATCATCGCAAGCTGCGCGTCGATTTCGCCGCTTGCATGTTGGCGTGCCAAACCGACGGTCGCATTGGTCTCGTCCACGGTGCCGTAGGCGGTTACGCGCAGGCTGTGCTTAGCCACGCGCGTGCCATTGCCCAAAGCCGTTTCACCGGAATCCCCAGTTTTGGTGTAGATTTTGTTTAGAACAACCATTTTGAGTTTACGCTCCCTCAGACTTCGCCAGTCAATTGGCGGATAAAGACGAAGAGTAGGATCATGACTACTGCGATCAGTTGCGCCCCGATCCGCCATTGCATGACCTTGTTGGCTTTCTTGCCGCTGTCTTCGCCACCTTTGGCAAAACCTGCGATGCCGTAGACCAAAATACCCAGCACGAACAATACTGCCGCTGCTGCCACCCAAAAGAGGGGATCATTTGCCATTCGTCTGTCTCCTTGTTGGTGCGCACCTAGCGTGGCCCGGCGCGAAGGCCAGACGTGTCCTAGCCTTTCTGGATTATCCAGTCGAGGGCACGGGTAGGCAAGATACGGCGGGCGATGTTCATCGCGTAGGCCGGGTTGGTCACGTAGACCTTGGCGGGAGGGCGCTTTGCGTCCAGCGCGCGCGCGAGTTTTTCGGTGACGGCGGAGGCGGGCAATTCATATGGGTCGGGTCCGCGATTCTCGTACAAGCGTTTCAGAAGATAGTTGCGGTAGAGATCGACGCGAGGGCTGGATTCCCAATCGATCCACCGCTCAAAATGCGCAACTGAGTTTTGCCGGATCTGCGAGGTGATCGGGCCGGGATCAATCAGTATGATCTTGATCGGAGTATCGGCCATCTCGAGCCGCAGAGTATCCGTGTATCCCTCAAGCGCGTATTTACTTGCAGTGTAGGACGCGCGCCACTTGTAGACCACGTAGCCGAGGATTGATCCGATATTGACGATCCGTCCATAGCCTTGGGCGCGCATGATCGGAATCACCTTGGTGGTCAGCTCGTGCAGGCCAAACAGGTTTGTCTCGAACACTTCGCGCAGACCTTGGGTCGGCAAGTCTTCGACTGCGCCGGGCAAGCCAAATGCGGCGTTGTTGACGAGCGCATCTAGGGTGCCGCTCGTCCTGGCAAGGATTTCCGTCAAGGCTTCGTCCATGCTGGCCGGGTCTGTCATGTCCAGCCGCAGCGCTTCTAGGCCTTCGGAGTTCAGCCGATCGCAATCGACCTGCGCGCGGCAAGTGGCAAACACGCGCCAGCCACGCTTGGCCAGCCCGTGCGCCGCGTCATAGCCGATGCCCGAAGAGCAGCCAGTAATGAGGATGGATCGTTGCGTCATAGGCTCGCAGATACGACCACTGATGCATGGCGAAAAGAGCAAAATGTCCCGATCAGCCGTTAGTGGCTGCGTCTTTCAAGACATAGGTGGCTGCCATGAATCCGACTTGGCCAGTGGACAGGTCGCGCAACTCCACCCAGTTTGTATCGGGTTCTGACAGCACTTCCACCACCGATCCAAAAGACATTGCGTAGTGGATTTTGAAGTAGGGTGAAGGACCGCTGCGGAAATTGACGCGCTGACCTGTGATAACCGCTGTGTTCATTGCGCTTGGCGGTACGATGTAGGCTGCTGGCGCTGAGGCCGCGTCTGACAAAGGCGCACGAATCGCGCTGATGCGATCATCGCTCGCGGGCCAAACGACCATAGTGCCGAAAACCGCCACGCAGAGGCTTGCTGTCAACAGAAGTAACGTCTTCATGGCGTGTTCCTTTCGTGCCGTTGACCATAAGGTAAATGCAGACTCCTGTGGATAAACGGGGAAATGGGGCGGCAGGTTCCCGCCACTTCTTGCCGCCCTCCAAAAGCGCGGCTACACCCGGCTAGATGACCGATGCGCCCAAAGACCCTTCATTGCCAGACGAGCCTGAGACGCTGTCCGAGCCACTGCGCCGGGCCATTGGCGAGCGCTATCTGCAATATGCATTGTCGACGATCATGCACCGAGCCTTGCCGGATGCGCGTGACGGGCTGAAACCTGTGCACCGCCGGATCATGTTTGCGATGCGCGAATTGCGGCTGTCGCCCACCGGGGGCTTCCGCAAGTCTGCCAAGATCAGCGGCGATGTGATGGGCAACTATCACCCCCATGGCGACGCCGCGATTTATGATGCTATGGCGCGATTGGCGCAGGATTTTAACGTCCGCTATCCGCTCGTCGATGGGCAAGGTAATTTCGGCAATGTTGATGGCGATAACCCAGCTGCATCGCGCTATACCGAAGCGCGCCTGACCGAAGCGGCTGAGGCTTTGATGGAAGGCCTCGCCGAGAACGCCGTCGATTTCCGCGATAACTATGATGGCACCCTGCAAGAGCCTGAAGTGCTGCCTGCCGCCTTCCCGAACCTGCTCGCCAATGGTTCGAGCGGTATTGCGGTTGGCATGGCGACGAACATCCCGCCCCATAACCTCGACGAGTTGATCCTTGCCTGCTTGCATCTGATCAAGAACCCGGATGCCCGCGACGAGACACTTCTGAAACACATCCCCGGCCCAGACTTTCCCGGTGGTGGTGTGATTGTAGAGCCGCCCGAGAATATTGCTGAGGCTTATCGTACTGGGCGAGGCGCCTTCCGCTTACGCTCGCGCTACGAGATCGAGGACCTTGGGCGGGGTCAGTGGCAGATCATCGTGACCGAGATCCCTTATCAGGTGCCAAAATCGCGTCTGATTGAGAAGATGGCCGAGCTGATCCAATTGAAGAAAGTGCCGATCCTCGCCGATGTGCGCGATGAGAGCGCTGACGATATTCGAATCGTGCTGGAGCCGCGCTCAAAAACCGTGGACCCGGAGTTGCTGATGGGCACGCTGTTTCGGTTGTGCGATCTTGAGGTGCGGTTCTCTCTGAATATGAACGTGTTGATTGACGGGCGTACGCCGCAGGTTTGCAGCATGAAAGAGGTGCTGCGCGCGTTCCTCGATCATCGGCGCGAGGTTTTGATCCGCCGCTCGCAACACCGTCTGGACAAGATCGATCACCGTCTTGAGGTACTCGAAGGCTTCCTGATCGCGTTTCTGAACCTCGACCGTTTGATCGACATCATCCGCTATGACGACGGGCCTAAAGACGCGCTGATGCGTGAAAACTGGGCGCAGGATTTCGTGCGTGCGATGGACGAGCGGGATTATGTCTCGCCGCGTCCTGGCTCGGGCGAGTTGACCGATGTGCAGGCAGAAGCGATCCTGAACATGCGGCTGCGCAGTTTGCGGCGGCTCGAAGAGATGGAACTGATTGCCGAGCGTGATAAGCTAATGGCCGAACGCGCGAACCTCGATGGCCTGCTGGCGTCTGGCGATCTGCAATGGGATCAGATTTCCGAGCAGTTGAAGGAAACCCGCAAGGCGTTTGGCAAGACCAGCAAAGGTGGCGCGCGGCGCACGACCTTTGCGGTCATGGGCGAAGTGGCCGAAGTCAGCGCCGAGGACATGATCGAGCGCGAGCCGATCACGGTTGTCTGTTCCAAGATGGGCTGGATACGTGCACTCAAGGGCCACAACGCAGGCCCAGAGACGCTGAAGTTCAAAGACGGCGATGAAAGCCGATATTTCATCAAGGCGGAAACAACCGACAAGCTTCTGATTCTTGGGTCCAACGGGCGCATTTATACGCTGGCTTGCGCTAACTTGCCCGGTGGGCGCGGGATGGGCGAGCCGGTGCGCTTGATGGTCGATCTTCCGAACGAGGTGGAAATGATCGGCCTACGCGTTCATTTGCCGGGCGGTCATTTGATCATGGCTTCGACTGCTGGTGATGGGTTCCGGGTGCCGGAGGCCGAGATCGTTGCGCAGACCCGCGCGGGCAAGCAGGTGTTGAACGTCAAAGACGGCGTAAAGGCACTGGTTTGGCGTCCTGTAACGGGCGACCATCTTGCTGTGGTTGGCGAGAACCGCAAACTTCTGGTCTTCGCGCTGGACGAGTTGCCGGAGATGGCGCGCGGCAAGGGCGTGCGCTTGCAGAAATACAAAGATGGTGGGCTGGTCGATCTGAAATGCCTTACGCTGGCCGACGGCCTGACTTGGCACGATCCGGCAGGCCGTACGCGTACAGTGCAGCAGCCCGAGCTGGACGAGTGGATGGGCAAACGCGCAGGCACAGGCCGTATGGCACCTCGCGGCTTTCCTCGCGATAATCGGTTTACGTGACCGGGATGTCGTTGCCGCTGAAAACAGAATTTCTCGGTGATCGCAGCGCGCTATTTAGCTTTGGGTTGAAGCTGAGCATTTTTACGGTCCTGACCCTTGGCATCTACCGTTTCTGGATGAAAACGCGGTTGCGGCGTTGGTATTGGTCGGCGATCCGCCCCGGTGGGCATCCGCTGGAGTATACTGGCGAGGCGCTCGAAAAATTGCTCGGCTTCCTGATCGCAGTGGTTTTCCTGTCTTTCTATATCGGGGTTTTTAACCTGATCTTGATGTTCTTCAGCTTTACCTTGCTGAACGATAACTTTGCCGCCTACGCGATCAGCTTCATTGCAGTCATCCCGATCCTGTTCTTCGCGCAATACCGCGCGCGCCGCTATATCCTTGCCCGCACTCGCTGGCGCGGCATCCGGTTCGGGTTGGAGCCTGCCGCATGGCGCTATTCGGCGTTTGCGATATTCATGTGGGTTTTGACGATCATCAGCCTCGGCGCGCTCTGGCCGTTGATGACCTTCCAGCTAGAGAGGTTTCGCACCAACCGAACGTGGTTCGGAACGGCGCGGCTGACCCAAGGTGGCAAGTGGTATCGGTTATTCCCGCCTGCGTTGCCAGCGCTGCTGAGTTTGTGGGCGACACTCGCGTTCGGGTTTTATGGCGCGACCCAAGAATATCCGGCCGCGATCGGTGGAATGTTGCTGACTGTCCCGCTGACAGCAGTTGGGTGGGTGCATTACAAAGTGGCCGCGTTCCGCTACCTTACCTCCCAAAAGCAGATCGGCGACATGGTCGCGCTCAGTTCCGCGCCACGTACACCGCGCGTTTTAGGTATATATCTGCTGGGCGGCTTGGCGATCAGTATGATCCTCAGTGCTGTTTCTGCCATTGTGGTAACCGCAGTCGTTAGCGTTTTCTTTGCTGCCGGCGGGGCTGAAAGCTTAGAAGAGATGTCGCCTTGGCTCGCCATCCCTTTGGGGCTTTTGGGGTATTTCGCCATCTTCGTGTTCTGGGATGTGTTGATGCAAGTGTTCATCCGCTTGCCATTGCTGGAGCACTATTCCGAGACGCTTGAGATTGAAGATCCTCATGCGCTGACCCGGTTCGCGCAGCGCGCACGCGACGAATCCGTCGATGCGGGTGGGTTTGCCGAGGCCCTCGATGTGGGCGCCGCGATATGACGGATGACCGCGGCGACGCCAATACGCCTTGGGGGGCCGTAAAGGCAGATAATTCGGATACCGTGGCGCAGGAACCGGAAGTTTTTGTGGATTACTTCGATGGCGAAACGCCGACTCCGCGCCGGGTGGAATTGAGGTTCGAGGGAGTGTTTTTGTCGCTGACCCCGTCGGAGGGCACGCCCGTGCGTTGGCACCTTGCTGACCTGCGCCGCGTGCCCGACCAAGCTGGCGGGACAGAAAAGGCGGGCGTTGTGTTGGCGCTGATCGATGGTAGTCCGCAGCGGCTTTATATTCCCGCAAGTCAGCCACATCTGGCCGACGCAATTGCTTTTGCCAGCCCCGCGAAATCTGCCCCTCCGCCCGTTCCTGGTATGCGTAAGCGGTTGCTGGGATTGTCTTTAGCTGCTGTCGCGTCGGTTGCCCTGATCTTATTTGTGCTGATTCCAGTGATGGCGGACCAACTTGCTCGTTTCCTTCCACCTGATGGTGAGAAAGCGCTGGGCGATGTGACGTTCGAGCAAATTCGCGTGGCGCTTGATCAAGACGGGGGCGACGGCGTGCGGATTTGCGAACTCCCTGAGGGCCAGCAAGCGCTTGAAAAGATGACCGCGCGCTTGGCGAAACACACGACCTTTCCGTATCCGCTGACGGTTCATGTGCTTGAGCACCAGATGGTAAACGCCTTTGCGCTGCCCGGCGGGCATGTGGTGTTGTTCTCCGGCCTGATCGAGGCGGCCGAAACGCCCGAGGAGGTTGCGGCTGTTCTCGCCCACGAGATGGGGCATGTGGCGGCGCGTGATCCGGCGCGGGGGGCGCTGCGGTCTGCGGGATCGATTGGTGTGCTGGGCCTCGTGTTCGGGGATTTCGCAGGTGGGACCGTTGCCTTGTTTCTTGCCAATCAGTTGATCGAGGCGAGCTATTCGCAATCGGCTGAGACTGCTGCGGATGTTTATGCCACCGACTTAATGGTGCAGGCAGGTCTGCCGCCCGAAGCACTTGGGGTGTTTTTCCAGCGTTTGCGAGACCTGTATGGCGATCAAGAAGGGTTGGTCCAGCATTTCAGCACCCATCCTGCGCTGCGCGACCGGGTTCAGGCTGCGGCAGAAGCGGGGCGGCGCAGCGGCGCACAGGCGCAAAGCCCGGTGCTTAGCAGACGCGAATGGCAAGCGCTTCGGCGTATTTGCCCATAGCTGCGTTGCGCTAAGCCTTCTGGTTTTGTATCTGGATGTAAGAACACTTCGGGGGCGAGCATGAAGACGATTCTGCAATTGGCTATTCTATGCGCGCTGGTTGGCGCGTGTTCGCGCAGCGGAGCCGAGTTGGGCGTACCCGAAGATCTCGGTGATTTCCGTCTTGGCCATAATGTGGTGGTCGCAGAAAACGTGACCAAGGGTCCGTTCTCGCGCAATGCGGAGCCGGAAGAATTGCAGGCAGCACTGGTTGAACAGGTTGATCGTCGCCTCGGGCGCTACGAGGGCGACAAGTTTTACCACCTTGGTATTTCCATCGACGGATATATTCTCGCGTTGCCGGGCGTGCCTCTGGTCGCCTCGCCAAAATCGGCACTGATTATTTCGGTGCGAGTTTGGGATGATGCCGCGGGCGGGAAACTGACCGAACGCCCACACCAGTTGACCATTCTCGAAAGCCTCTCAGGCGGGACCCTGATTGGTTCGGGCCTGACGCGCACCAAAGAGCAGCAGTTGCAGAACCTCGTCGAGAACGCCGCGTTGGCGATTGAGAAATACCTGTTGAATAATCGAGAATGGTTTGGCGAGGCACCCGGACCCGTTCCCGGTGCCCCCGAGTTGCCCGCTGCCGCACAAGAGCGCCCCTCCGCGCGCCCTGAGACAGCGCCAGCCTAAGTCGACAGCGGCGATCACGAAGCAGTTTGGCGAATGTCAGGATTACGCGTCACTACGCTCATGTCGAATGCCACAGACCCGCGAGCACATCCTGATCGGGCGTCGGGTCAGCATTCCCTAATTCCTCACCAAAGACGAAGGTGTCCGCACCGTTGGTGTCGGCGTGGCCTCGAAAATCATGCTTTAACCTAACGGTCTGACAAGACTGCCAAAAAGAATGGATCGCCTGAGGCAGCTCTTTTTCATTTCTGCGGGCAAACTGACAAATGGCTGCTTGATTTCCCCGACGAGAGGCGCTAGCCAGCGACTGGTCTTAGGGGTTTAGCTCAGTTGGGAGAGCAGCGGTCTCCAAAACCGAGGGTCGTGGGGTCGAGTCCCTCAGCCCCTGCCAAGACCTCCAAATCCCCGAAAATCGGCATCTGAATTGCGTAACTATCGCAGCGCAGATTTTTAGCCTTTCGCATGAAGCGTTGTCGGACAAACCGGATTGGTCGCACTGCTGCACTCGCCCCGAGCGATGGGGATATTGTCAGTCAAGTATGACGCTACAGGCGTGATGGACCCCAGCGACATACGATTCACCAATGAAGGTTGGCGCGATTGTTATCAGGGCGCGTGCGCAGGCGTCGTTCCTTGATCCGCTGAGCAAATGGTGGACAATGCAGTTGCGCTCGAGTTTGGCCCGCTCCCGAAGCCTGTGATGCCTGAGATTGCGGGGGGGATAAAACGCGATCCAGACGGGCTACTGCGCACACGGTAAGCACGGACGCGAGAGGCGGGACCACACGTCTTGAAATCGGCCCGCGGCTCGCGTATCTGCCCCCTAACACTTATATTTCGATAGGACGATCCAGCATGGCCACCACCAACCCGCTCCAGTTCCTGCAACAGGTCCGCTCGGAGGTCGCTAAGGTCGTCTGGCCATCCCGCCGTGAATTGGTCACGACCACCTTGATGGTATTAGCCATGGCCCTGCTGGCCGCGATTTTCTTTTTCTTCGTGGATTTTACGATCCGTCAGGGCTTGCAGTTTGTCCTTGGCTCGTTCTAGACGCGCTTTTGCGGCCTTTGGCCCTTGAACAAAAGCGGTTCGGGCGCTAATGCACACCCCTACTCTGACATGACCGCGTGCCCCGATTCGGACGGCACGCTGTTTTGTGTTTGGGTGCTAGAGTTAAGACCTTGAAATATCGCGGCCTTTAAGGCTAGCGCACGCAGAGCAGGATAACGGGCAACATGGCGAAACGGTGGTACTCGGTCAGCGTCCTGTCGAACTTCGAGAAGAAGATCGCCGAACAGATCCGGCACTCGGTCGAAGAAAACGGCCTTGAGGACGAGATTGAAGAGGTTTTGGTGCCCACTGAAGAGGTGCTCGAAATCCGTCGTGGCAAGAAAGTGACCGCTGAGCGGCGCTATATGCCCGGTTATGTACTTGTGCGGATGGAAATGACGGATCGGTGCTACCACCTGATCAACTCTATCAATCGCGTCACTGGTTTTCTGGGTCCGCAAGGTCGGCCGATGCCGATGCGCGACTCGGAAGTGAACTCCATTCTGAACCGGCTTGAGGAAGGCCAGGAAGCACCACGCAGCCTGATCTCATTCGAAGTTGGCGAAAATGTGAGCGTGACCGACGGACCCTTTGAGGGCTTCTCGGGCATGGTCGAGGACGTTGATGAGAACGCAAGCCGTCTGAAAGTGACGGTAAGTATTTTTGGCCGGGCGACCCCGGTCGAGCTGGAATTCACGCAGGTCACCAAGACCTCGTGATCCTTCGTGGGAGGGGCGGCGCCCGCGCGCGCCTAAACCGTACCACGACACGTAAGATTTCGGGACGCGTCCCGAGGTATGGACAAGAAGGAGAGGCCACATGGCCAAGAAACTCATTGGCAGCATGAAGCTGCAAGTGCCCGCAGGCAAAGCCAACCCGTCGCCCCCAGTGGGTCCGGCGTTGGGTCAACGCGGCATCAACATCATGGAATTCTGTAAAGCGTTCAATGCGAAGACTGCTGATCTGGAGCCGGGCGCGCCCTGCCCAACCGTGATCACCTATTATCAGGACAAGTCCTTCACGATGGAAATCAAGACGCCACCTGCGTCTTATTACCTGAAGAAGGCCGCCAAGCTGAAGTCCGGTGCAAAAACGCCATCGCGCGAAGTTGTTGGCCACGTCACACTTTCGCAGGTCCGTGAGATTGCGGAAGCGAAGATGAAAGATCTGTCGGCGACCGATATCGAAGGCGCGATGAAGATCATCCTGGGCTCTGCCCGTTCTATGGGCATCGAGGTAAAGTAATGGCAAAGCTTGGTAAACGCACAACAGCGGCCCGCACTGCTTTTGCAGGCAAGAACAACGTCACTGTGGAAGAAGCCGTGGCGCTGGTGAAGGGTTTCGCAAAGGCGAAGTTCGACGAGACCGTCGAGATTTCGATGAACCTTGGTGTTGATCCACGCCACGCAGACCAGATGGTTCGTGGCACGGTCAACTTGCCAAACGGCACCGGTAAGAACGTTCGAGTTGCTGTGTTCGCACGCGGCCCGAAAGCTGACGAGGCGACGGCTGCTGGTGCAGACATCGTTGGCGCAGAGGACTTGATGCAGGCCATCCAAGGCGGCGCCATTGATTTTGATCGCTGCATCGCCACCCCGGATATGATGCCTATCGTTGGGCGCTTGGGTAAGATCCTCGGTCCGCGCAACCTGATGCCGAACCCAAAGATCGGCACCGTGACCATGGATGTGACCGCCGCTGTTAATGACGCGAAAAGCGGTCAGGTACAGTTCAAAGCTGAGAAGGCTGGCGTTGTGCATGCAGGTATCGGCAAAGCATCCTTCAATGAGGGCCAGCTGATCGAGAACGTCCGCGCCTTTGTGGAAGCTGTTGCGAAAGCGAAGCCATCGGGCTCCAAGGGTTCGTACATGCAGAAGGTCTCGTTGAGCTCTTCGATGGGCCCAGGCGTGACGATCGAGGTGAACTCAGCGATGGGTGCCGAGTAACGATCCGGCGCGTATCTGAAAAGATGCGCAGTTGGTAGGAAATTCCGGCGGGGCCTCGGCCCCAAAGGATGATGGGGCCATTAACGTGGCCTCGTCCTGTCCGAGACGGTGGGTTGACCGCAAGGTTGCTAATTCCTGCCTGAGATGGGGAACGGCATGATTATTTCGAAGGTTTCAACCTTCGGGCGATCTGGCACCGGGACCCGTAATTAGGACCCGACGGGGGGCAACCCCTACGTAAAGAGCCGGGGGGAAACCCCCAAACTTGGAGTAAAACTGTGGATAGAGCCCAGAAAGAGAAAGTGGTCGAGGAACTCGGCCAAATCTTTGAAAGCTCTGGCGTTGTTGTGGTCTCACACTACGTCGGTCTCACGGTTGCTGAAATGCAGGACCTTCGTGCGCGCATGCGTGACGCGGGGGCTTCCGTACGTGTTGCCAAGAACAGGCTCGCCAAGATCGCCCTCGAGGGGAAACCGAACGCTCAGATCGGTGACCTGCTGACAGGGATGACTGTTTTCGCCTACTCCGAAGACCCAGTGGCAGCTGCCAAGGTCGCGGAAGCGTATGCCAAGGATAATAAAAAATACCAAATCCTTGGTGGCGCAATGGGCGTGGACTTCTTGACACCAGATGGTGTGAAGGCTGTTGCGGCACTGCCGTCGCGTGAAGAGCTTATCGCTCAGATCGCTTCTTGCATTGGCGCACCTGCTTCGAACATCGCTGGGGCCATTGGCGCACCTGCTTCGAACATCGCGAGCATCCTCTCTACAATCGAGGAAAATGCGGAAGCTGCGTAAAAGCAATCCCGACCGGCGTGCCGTTGAAACGACACGCGTTGGAACACATCTAGTCAAATGGAATTGAAAAATGGCTGATCTGAAAAAAATGGCTGAAGAGATCGTGGGTCTTACCCTTCTCGAAGCACAAGAACTGAAAACCATCCTCAAGGACGAGTATGGCATCGAGCCCGCCGCTGGCGGCGCAGTGATGATGGCTGGCCCGGCTGACGGCGCTGGTGCAGCTGCTGAAGAGCAGACTGAATTTGACGTGATCCTGAAAGCCGTTGGCGCTCAGAAAATCAACGTCATCAAAGAAGTCCGCGCCCTCACCGGTCTGGGCCTGAAAGAAGCCAAAGAGCTGGTCGAAGCTGGCGGCAAGGCTGTAAAAGAGCAGGTTTCCAAAGACGAAGCCGAAGAGGTCAAAGCTAAGCTGGAAGCAGCTGGTGCCGAGGTCGAAATCAAGTGATTGCTGCTCGGGGATCTTCCCCGAGAGCTATCTAAGTTGGCTGGATCCGGGAGCAATTCTGGGTCCAGTTGAACCTGTCTTGGGAAGGCGCTTTTCCGTAAAGCGCTTTCCCTGGGCCAGGTTTCCGGTCGGGAGCACGCCTTTGGGATGGCGCGCAGGTATAGACCGGACCACACCCGATGACGAGCGGTTCGCCCACCCCACGGGGCGTACCCGCGAGACATAAAAAAAGGAATGAGATCGCATGGCGCAGACGCATCTCGGCCAGAAACGTATCCGCACGTATTACGGCAAAATCCGCGAAGTTTTAGAAATGCCGAACCTTATCGAGGTTCAAAAGAGCAGCTATGATCTGTTCTTGGGATCCGGCGACCAGCTAGAGCCGATGGACGGCGAAGGCATCATGGGTGTCTTCCAGTCGGTTTTCCCGATCAAAGATTTCAACGCGACCAGCGTTCTTGAGTTCGTAAAATACGAGCTGGAGAAGCCGAAATATGACGTGGAAGAGTGCCAGCAGCGCGACATGACCTATGCCGCACCGCTGAAAGTCACCCTGCGTCTTATCGTGTTTGATATTGACGACGATACTGGTGCGAAGTCCGTCAAGGATATCAAAGAGCAAGACGTCTTCATGGGCGACATGCCTTTGATGACCCCGAACGGCACATTTATTGTCAACGGCACTGAGCGGGTCATCGTTTCCCAGATGCACCGCTCGCCCGGTGTGTTCTTTGACCACGACAAGGGCAAGACGCACTCGTCGGGTAAGTTGCTGTTCGCCTGCCGCATAATTCCGTATCGCGGCTCGTGGCTCGACTTTGAATTTGACGCCAAAGATCTGGTCTTCTCGCGCATCGACCGTCGCCGGAAACTTCCTGTGACAACGCTTCTGTATGCGCTTGGCCTCGACCAAGAAGACATCATGGACGCCTATTACGAGACGGTTGATTTCAGCTATCGCAAAGATGACGGCTGGGTCACAAAGTTCTTCCCACAACGTATGCGCGGAACCCGTCCGTTGCAGGACGTCGTGGATGCGGCCACTGGCGAAGTGATCGCAGAGGCTGGCAAGAAGGTTACCCCGCGCGCGGTCAAGCAGTTGATCGAAGAAGGCAATGTCACCGAAGTCTTGATGCCGTTTGATGCTATCATCGGGCGCTTTGCTGCCAAGGACATCATCAACGAAGAAAACGGCGCGATCTATGTCGAAGCTGGTGGTGAGCTGACGTGGGAGTTGGACAAAGACGGTGGAGTCTCCGGCGGCACGCTGAAGGATCTGCTGGATGCGGGCATTACCGACATCCCGGTTCTGGATATCGACAACATCAATGTCGGTCCCTACATCCGTAACACGCTGGCCGCAGACAAGAATATGGGCCGCGACACCGCACTGATGGACATCTACCGCGTGATGCGTCCAGGCGAGCCACCCACTGTCGAAGCTGCATCGCAGTTGTTTGACACTATGTTCTTTGACAGCGAGCGCTACGACCTTTCGGCCGTTGGTCGCGTGAAGATGAACATGCGTCTTGCTCTGGACGCAGACGACACCATTCGTACGCTGCGCCGCGAAGATATCGTGGCTTGCGTGAAAGCACTGGTTGATCTGCGCGACGGGCGTGGCGACATCGACGATATTGACCACTTGGGCAACCGTCGTGTGCGCTCGGTCGGTGAGCTGATGGAAAACCAGTACCGCGTTGGCCTGCTTCGTATGGAGCGCGCTATCAAGGAGCGTATGTCCAGCGTCGAGATCGATACGGTCATGCCGCAAGACCTGATCAACGCCAAGCCTGCAGCTGCGGCTGTTCGTGAATTCTTCGGCTCGTCGCAGTTGTCGCAGTTCATGGACCAAACCAACCCGCTTTCGGAAGTGACCCATAAGCGTCGTCTTTCCGCGCTTGGACCGGGAGGTCTGACACGCGAACGTGCGGGCTTTGAAGTACGTGACGTTCACCCGACCCACTATGGTCGGATGTGCCCGATTGAGACACCGGAAGGCCCGAATATTGGTCTGATCAACTCGCTCGCGACCTTTGCGCGGGTGAACAAGTACGGCTTCATCGAGACGCCTTACCGCAAGGTTGTGGACGGCAAGGTCACAGACGAAGTGAACTACATGTCCGCCACCGAAGAGATGCGTCACACAGTTGCGCAGGCGAACGCGCAGTTGACTGCTGAGGGTCGGTTCGAGAACGAACTGGTCAGCACGCGTCAATCTGGCGATTACATGCTGCAAAGCCGTGATAACGTTGATCTTATCGACGTCTCACCTAAGCAGCTTGTCTCGGTTGCGGCCTCGCTGATCCCGTTCCTTGAGAACGACGACGCGAACCGCGCCTTGATGGGCTCGAACATGATGCGTCAGGCGGTGCCGCTGCTTCAGGCAGATGCGCCTTATGTAGGCACCGGGATTGAGGGCGTTGTTGCCCGCGACTCGGGCGCTGCGATCATGGCGTACCGCACAGGTGTGATCGATCAGGTCGATGCACAGCGTATCGTTGTGCGCGCCACGGAAGATCTTGAGCCGGGCGATCCGGGCGTGGACATCTACCGTCTGCGTAAGTTCCAGCGGTCAAACCAAAACACCTGCATCAACCAGCGTCCGCTGGTGAAGGTTGGCGCCAGCGTGACCAAAGGCGAAGTTATTGCCGATGGTCCGTCGACTGAGCTGGGTGAGCTGGCGCGGGGTAAGAACGTGATTGTCGCGTTCATGCCTTGGAATGGCTATAACTATGAGGACTCGATCCTGATCTCCGAGCGGATTGCGCGCGATGACGTCTTCACCTCGATCCATATCGAGGAATTTGAAGTCGCGGCCCGTGACACAAAGCTCGGCCCAGAAGAGATCACCCGCGACATTCCGAACGTCGGCGAGGAAGCTCTGCGCAACCTCGACGAGGCGGGCATCGTCTATATCGGTGCAGATGTTGAGCCGGGCGATATCCTCGTAGGTAAGATCACGCCAAAGG
Source organism: Dinoroseobacter sp. (assembly GCA_034111085.1). Taxonomy (GTDB): domain Bacteria; phylum Pseudomonadota; class Alphaproteobacteria; order Rhodobacterales; family Rhodobacteraceae; genus Dinoroseobacter. The sequence continues at coordinate 20,401 of JAWUXZ010000062.1, read as the reverse complement.
GTGAAAGCCCGATGACGCCGGAGGAGAAACTGCTCCGCGCCATCTTTGGTGAGAAAGCCTCTGACGTGCGTGACACCTCGCTTCGTGTGAAGCCGGGCGATTTCGGAACGGTCGTGGAAGTAAGGGTCTTCAACCGTCACGGCGTCGAGAAAGACGAACGTGCGTTGCAGATTGAGCGTGAAGAAGTTGAACGCCTTGCGCGTGACCGCGATGACGAGATGGCGATTTTGGAGCGCAACATCTATTCGCGCCTCAAGACCATGATCGAAGGCAAATCTGCCGTGAAAGGCCCCAAAGGCATCAAAGCCGGGTCCACTATTACGGACGATCTGCTGGATACCTTGTCCAAGGGCCAGTGGTGGCAGCTTGCACTGGAAGACGAGACTGAGGCCAGCCAGGTCGAAGCCCTCAACAGCCAGTACGAGGCGCAGAAGCGTCAGCTGACCGCACGGTTTGAAGACAAGGTCGACAAGGTCCGTCGTGGCGACGATCTGCCCCCGGGTGTAATGAAGATGGTTAAGGTCTTCATTGCCGTGAAGCGTAAGCTTCAGCCGGGCGATAAGATGGCCGGTCGTCACGGCAACAAGGGTGTGATCTCGAAAGTGGTGCCGATGGAGGACATGCCGTTCCTTGCGGATGGTACTCCGGTCGATTTCGTTCTGAACCCGCTGGGCGTGCCTTCGCGCATGAACGTCGGTCAGATCCTTGAGACGCACATGGGTTGGGCCGCACGCGGTCTGGGTCTGAAGATCGACGACGCTTTGGGAGAATACCGCCGGTCTGGCGATATGACCCCGGTGCGCGACGCGCTGAAGATTGCCTATGGCGACGCCGTCTATGACGACGCGTTCGCGGATCTTGCAGAAGAGACGCTGATCGAGAAGGCCAGCACAGTCACGCAAGGTGTTCCTATTGCAACGCCCGTCTTTGACGGTGCGAAGGAAAAGGACGTCAATGACGCCCTGACACGCGCTGGTTTCGACACAAGCGGGCAGAGCGATCTGTTCGACGGGCGTACAGGCGAGCAATTTGCCCGTCAGGTGACGGTGGGTGTCAAATACCTGCTGAAACTGCACCACTTGGTCGACGACAAGATCCACGCTCGTTCCACGGGACCTTACTCTCTTGTCACGCAGCAGCCGCTGGGTGGTAAGGCGCAGTTCGGTGGTCAGCGCTTCGGTGAGATGGAGGTCTGGGCACTGGAAGCTTACGGTGCCGCCTACACCTTGCAGGAAATGCTGACGGTGAAGTCGGATGACGTCGCAGGCCGCACCAAGGTCTACGAGAGCATCGTCAAAGGCGAGGACAACTTCGAGGCTGGCGTGCCAGAATCGTTCAACGTGCTTGTCAAAGAAGTCCGGGGCCTCGGCCTCAATATGGAACTCCTGGATGCGGAGGGTGACGAGTAAAAGCGCCCGCTTTTGCACGGGGCCGGTGAAATACCGGCCCACCCCACCTCTCTGCCCGAATTCAAGGATTTGAAAATGAACCAGGAACTGACCAACAACCCGTTCAACCCGGTTGCCCCTGTGAAGACCTTCGACGAGATCAAAGTCTCGCTGGCTTCACCTGAGCGCATCCTGTCGTGGTCCTTTGGCGAAATCAAAAAGCCAGAAACCATCAACTACCGCACGTTCAAGCCCGAGCGTGACGGCCTGTTCTGCGCGCGTATCTTTGGCCCGATCAAGGATTACGAATGCCTGTGCGGTAAATATAAGCGCATGAAATATCGCGGCGTTGTCTGCGAAAAATGCGGTGTGGAAGTCACGCTGCAAAAGGTTCGCCGCGAGCGGATGGGCCATATCGAATTGGCCTCGCCCGTCGCGCATATCTGGTTCCTGAAGTCGCTGCCTTCGCGCATCGGTAACATGCTGGACATGACACTGCGCGATCTTGAGCGGATCCTGTATTTCGAGAATTACGTCGTGATCGAGCCGGGTCTGACTGACCTGACTTATGGCCAGCTTTTGGGTGAGGAAGAATTCCTCGACAAGCAGGACGAGTATGGCGCGGACGCGTTTACCGCCAATATTGGCGCTGAAGCTATTCGTGAAATGCTGTCTGCCATCGATCTGGAAGCCGAAGCAGAGCAGCTTCGTGCTGATCTGAAAGAGGCAACGGGCGAATTGAAGCCCAAGAAGATCATTAAGCGTCTGAAGCTGGTCGAGAACTTCCTCGAGTCCGGCAACCGTCCTGAGTGGATGGTTCTGACCGTTGTGCCTGTGATCCCACCAGAGCTGCGCCCGCTTGTGCCGCTGGATGGCGGTCGCTTTGCGACGTCTGACCTGAACGATCTGTACCGCCGGGTTATCAACCGTAACAACCGCCTCAAGCGTCTGATCGAGCTGCGTGCGCCCGATATTATCGTGCGCAACGAAAAGCGGATGTTGCAGGAATCCGTCGATGCTTTGTTCGATAACGGTCGTCGTGGCCGCGTCATCACGGGTGCCAACAAGCGTCCGTTGAAGTCGCTGTCGGACATGCTGAAGGGTAAGCAAGGTCGCTTCCGTCAGAACCTTCTCGGCAAGCGCGTCGACTTCTCAGGCCGCTCGGTCATTGTGACCGGACCTGAGTTGAAGCTGCATCAATGTGGCTTGCCCAAGAAGATGGCGCTCGAGTTGTTCAAGCCGTTCATCTACTCGCGGCTTGAAGCGAAGGGGCTTTCGTCCACTGTTAAGCAGGCCAAAAAGCTGGTCGAGAAAGAGCGTCCCGAGGTTTGGGACATTCTGGACGAGGTGATCCGCGAGCATCCTGTGATGCTGAACCGCGCGCCCACCTTGCACCGTCTTGGCATTCAGGCGTTCGAGCCTGTGTTGATCGAAGGCAAAGCAATTCAGCTGCATCCGCTGGTTTGTTCGGCCTTTAACGCTGACTTTGACGGCGACCAAATGGCTGTTCACGTGCCTCTCTCGCTGGAAGCACAGCTTGAAGCCCGCGTCTTGATGATGTCGACGAACAACGTTCTGTCGCCTGCAAACGGCGCGCCGATCATTGTTCCGTCGCAGGACATGATCTTGGGTCTGTATTACATCACGCTGGCGCGTGAAGGGATGCCGGGCCAAGGGATGGTGTTTGGATCGCCTGACGAAGTTGAGCACGCTCTGGAAGCGGGTGTTGTTCACCTGCACACTAAAATCCAAGCGCGCCTCAAGCAGATCGATAGCGAAGGCAACGAGGTCTATAAGCGTTTTGAGACGACGCCGGGCCGCGTACGTCTTGGCACTTTGCTGCCGCTGAACGCCAAAGCGCCATATGACGTTGTGAACCGTCTTCTGCGTAAGAAGGAAGTCCAGCAGATCATCGACACTGTCTACCGCTATTGCGGTCAGAAAGAGTCTGTCATCTTCTGCGACCAGATCATGACCCTGGGTTTCCGTGAGGCGTTTAAGGCCGGTATCTCGTTCGGTAAGGACGACATGCTGATCCCTGCCAGCAAGTGGACCATCGTGAACGGTGTCCGCGAGCAGGTCAAAGAGTTCGAACAGCAGTACATGGACGGTCTGATCACCCAAGGTGAGAAGTACAACAAAGTCGTCGATGCTTGGTCGAAATGCTCGGACGAGGTTGCAGCCGCGATGATGGATGACATCTCGTCGTTGCGCTACGACGATGCGGGCGCTGAGATGGAGCCGAACTCGGTCTTCATGATGTCGCACTCCGGTGCGCGTGGCTCACCCGCTCAGATGAAGCAGTTGGGCGGAATGCGTGGTCTGATGGCCAAGCCGTCTGGCGAGATCATCGAGACGCCGATCATCTCGAACTTTAAAGAGGGTCTGACGGTTCTTGAGTACTTCAACTCTACCCACGGTGCTCGTAAGGGCCTTGCGGATACGGCGTTGAAGACAGCGAACTCTGGTTATCTAACCCGTCGTCTGGTGGACGTGGCCCAAGACTGTATCGTTCGTATGAACGACTGTGGCACCGACCGTTCAATAACCGCAGAGCCTGCGGTCAATGATGGTGAGGTTGTGTCCAGCCTCGGAGAGCGTGTTCTGGGTCGTGTTGCGGCCGAGACTGCGATGCATCCGGGTACCGAAGAGGTGCTGGTCAAAGAAGGCGAGCTGATCGACGAACGTAAAGCGGACCTCATTGAGACCGCCAAGCTGCCGTCTTTGCGCATCCGTTCGCCGCTGACCTGTGAGGCCGAAGAGGGCGTTTGCGCGACCTGCTATGGTCGTGACCTTTCACGTGGCACGAAAGTGAACGTGGGCGAAGCCGTCGGCATCATCGCCGCACAATCCATCGGCGAGCCGGGCACACAGCTGACGATGCGGACGTTCCACATCGGCGGTATTGCTCAAGGTGGGCAGCAGTCGTTCCAAGAAGCGGGCCAAGAGGGCAAAGTTGTCTTCAAGAACGCCAACTTGCTGGAAAACGAGTCTGGCGATCTGGTCGTTATGGGCCGTAACATGCAAATCGCACTGGTTGATGAGCATGACGTAGAGCGGGCAACCTTCAAGCTGAGCTACGGCACGAAAGTGCATGTCAAAGAAGGTCAGCAGATTGCCCGTGGCGATAAGCTTTACGAATGGGATCCCTATACTTTGCCGATCATCGCCGAGAAATCGGGTGTGGTGAAGTTCGTGGACCTGATCGCCGGCATCGCTATGCGCGAAGAGACCGACGATGCGACCGGCATGACCCAGAAAATCGTAACCGATTGGCGTTCTGCGCCAAAAGGCAACGAGCTGAAGCCTGAGCTGCTGATCGCGGATCCCGAGACGGGCGAGCCTATGCGCAACGATGCGGGCAATCCTGTGATCTATCCGATGTCGGTGGACGCGATTTTGTCCATCGAGGATGGTTCGGACGTCAAAGCTGGTGACGTGCTTGCACGTATCCCGCGTGAAGGTGCGAGAACCAAGGACATCACCGGTGGTCTGCCGCGGGTTGCGGAACTCTTTGAGGCGCGTCGCCCCAAGGACCACGCCATCATCGCGGAAATCGACGGCTTTGTTCGCTTCGGCAAGGACTTCAAAAACAAGCGTCGTATTGGCATTCAACCTGCCGATGAGACGATGGATCCGGTCGAATACATGGTGCCCAAGGGCAAGCACATCCCGGTTGCCGAGGGCGATTTCGTCCAGAAGGGCGACTACATCATGGATGGGAACCCCGCGCCGCATGATATCTTGAAGATCATGGGGATCGAGGCGCTTGCCGACTATCTGATCGACGAAGTGCAGGACGTTTATCGCCTGCAGGGCGTGAAGATCAACGACAAGCATATCGAGGTGATTGTCCGTCAGATGCTGCAAAAGTGGGAGATTCAGGATTCTGGAGACACCACGCTGCTGAAAGGCGAGAACGTCGATAAGGCGGAGTTTGACGAGGCAAATGAGAAGGCGATCTCGAAGAAGGGCCGTCCTGCGAAGGGCCAACCTATCCTTTTGGGCATCACCAAAGCCTCGCTGCAAACCCGTTCGTTCATCTCGGCAGCGTCGTTCCAGGAAACGACACGCGTGCTGACCGAGGCCTCGACCCAAGGTAAGCGTGACAAGCTGATCGGTCTGAAAGAGAACGTCATCGTGGGTCGCTTGATCCCTGCGGGTACCGGTGGTGCGTCTCAGAATGTGCGTAAGATCGCTGCAGAGCGGGACGGCAAGGTTATTGAAGCCCGTCAAGCCGAAGCGGAGGCCGCCGCAGCATTGGCAGCCCCCACGGAGGTGGATGATGTGTTCGCCCCCGCCGCTGATATGAGCGGTGTCGAGGAAAGCCGCGATTAAGGTTTTCGTCTGACGGCTAAAATTTGACCCGCGCAGCGATATCGTTGCGCGGGTTTTTTTATGCCCCATCGCAGAGCTGGGCTTTTGCTTGGCACCGGGCTGATCTAATCTGTGTTTGGGTTAGTTGAGGTGGTACTGCGTGGAACAGGGTCTGCGAATACAGGTGTTGGGCCTCTGCCGGTTTTCGTTTCCGGCGGACTTGAATTCCTTTAGCCAAAACGGCGAGAGCGTGGAGGCACGTCGCGCTGCCCTCTATGCGGTGGACCGTATGGAAATGCGGTTCTTGTGGTTCGAGCATATCGCGTACCGCTGCGTGCGGCATCAAACCGACAAGGATTTCACACTGCTGGTATTGCTTGGCGAGGACTTCCCAGAGCCCTACCGCGCGCGAATGGAAGCGATGTCGGCGCAGTCTGATCAGATCCAGCTTATCTACAGACCAGCAGGGGATATGCGCACGACGTGCCGGGAGGTCATGTGTGCCGCGCGCGAGCCGGACGCCGATGTCGTGGCCGAGTTTTGGCTCGATGATGATGACGGTATTGCGCGGAACTTTGTGGCCCGCGCGCGTACGGATTTTGCCCTAGGTGCAGCGATGTATGACGCGCAAAAGCGGCTGGCGATTGACTATCAAAAGGGTGTGGTTGTGCGCCTGAAGGACGATGGTGTGCGCTATATTCCGCACCGCGCACGCAACTGGTGTGCTGGGCAGATCGTCTATCTTGATCCGTCCTCGCCTAAATGCACCTTCGATTTCCCGCATTATAGGGTCTGGAGCAGGATGCCGACGCTGACTTTTTCCGAACAGGTTATGTTCTTGCGCGGTGAGCATGCGATGAATGACAGCAAGATATCGCTGACATCTGGGGTTGGATATAAGATGAAGGATGAAAACCTCAAAGCTATGTTGCGACGGCGGTTCGATTTCGACCACGAAGCGTTCGAAGAGGGCTGGGATATCCTGCGCGCGCGGGGTGATGCGCTTGACGGATAACCAACGCGGCGCGGCATTGATGATTGCCTGCATGACCGCATTTACCCTCAACGATGCCTGTATGAAGGCGCTTGGGGCGGAGTTGCCGTTGTTCCAAGCGATCTTCCTGCGCGGGGTGTTGTCGAGTGTAGCACTGTACGGGCTTGCGCGGTTCCATGGGGGGCTAAGCTTACCTGTGGGCGCAAAGGACCGCTGGCTGGTGGCTTTGCGCACGGGCTGCGAGGTTGGCGCAGCGTTCTTCTTTATAAGCGCGCTTTTCAACATGCCGATCGCCAATGTCACGGCGATTTTGCAGGCCTTGCCGCTGACGGTGACGTTGGCGGGCGCTGTGTTCTTGCGCGAACCTGTTGGATGGCGACGGTGGCTGGCAATTCTTGTGGGTTTTGTCGGGGTGTTGCTGATCGTGCGGCCGGGAACGGACGGGTTCACGCTGTATTCGGTGTATGCGCTGCTGGCGGTCGTTTGTGTGACGGTCCGTGATTTGGCCGCGCGGCGCATGTCGGCGGGCGTGTCGTCAACCACAGCCGCGTTCTTTGCTGCATTTGGCGTGACTGTGCTGGGCGCGGTTGGATCGCTTTGGACTGACTGGGTGGCGGTGTCAGCAGGCAGCGTCGGGTTGCTGATACTGGCGACGGTGTTTCTGGTTGTGGCGATTTTGACGAGCGTGATGACCATGCGGGTGGGCGACTTGGCGGTCGTGACGCCGTTTCGCTACACGTCGCTTCTGGTGGCTCTGGTTTTGGGGCTTGTGGTGTTTGGCGAATGGCCGGACGCAATTACATTGCTGGGTGCGAGCATCATCATTGCTATGGGGCTGTTCACAATCTGGCGCGAGCAGCAGGCAAAGGCCTAGAGCGCTTCGGGATAAATTCGTATCGGATTTTCGCTATCTCTCACTTCGTTCAAACGCGAAATCCGATACGAGCAGGTTCAGATAAACCTCGAAACGTTTTAGCCAGTCATGTGACGCGCACGTGCTCCGCGCTCAATCGCGGCGGCAGCTAGTCGGTCGATGTTCAACTCATAGCGCATTTCGGCCAGCAAGCGCAGTTCCGTTTCCACCAGTTTTCCGTCAGCGGCGGCGACATCGCAGGCCATGGCATAAGCGGTCTCGTTCAACCTTTCGGGTAGGCTTTCGCGCACAAGCCCGAATAGCGCATCGAGGCCATCTTCCACGGTCAGCAGGTCGAATACGAGGGTTGAGACGCGCGTTATACGGTCAGCGTCGTAATCGCCAAATACAGGGAGGTGGTTCACGATCTTTTGGATCGCCACCAGCTCGGACGTGCGGATCAATTCATCAGATGCGGATACGGTCACCATAACGGCGACGAGCGCGTCTTGAGCGGTCAAGGTTTGGATCACATCGTCGGACATTAGGGAGCCTCCTGCGGCAAGCGGTTCACGGTGACATTATTGACCTCACCGCTCCCCGGCAATAGCAAGCGGGCACACGCGGCGCAGGGCCGCGCACCCGTTTGAAGGAAACCCGAGATGTCCGATCTGCGCGACGCCGCGATGAGCTCTAAGGCCTGGCCGTTTGAAGAAGCGCGCAAGCTGCTCAAACGCTTTGGCAAGGGCGCGCCAGAGAAGGGCTATGTGCTGTTCCAGACGGGCTACGGGCCCAGCGGTCTGCCCCATATCGGTACCTTTGGTGAGGTCGCACGCACGACGATGGTGCGCCAAGCCTTTGAGGTCCTCAGCGATATTCCGACCAAACTGATCTGTTTTTCGGACGATATGGACGGGCTTCGTAAAGTGCCTGGAAATGTACCGAACCAAGAGGCGATGGCGCAGGACTTGAACTTGCCGCTGACGCGCGTGCGCGATCCGTTTGGAACCCATGAGGGGTTCGCCCAGCATAACAACGCGCGGTTGCGTGAGTTTTTGGATGGGTTTGGCTTTGACTATGAGTTTGCCAGCGCAACTGACTACTACACCAATGGTCGCTTCGACGAGATGCTGCTGCGCGCGCTTGAGCGGTTCGACAAGATCATGGAGATCATGCTGCCAACCTTGGGCCCCGATCGCCAAGCAACCTATTCGCCGTTTCTGCCCGTCAGCCCGAAAACCGGCCATGTCTTGCAGGTGCCGGTGCTGGAGCGGAACGTGGCAAAAGGCACGATTGTCTACGAGGAACCCGACGGCGAACGCATCGAGGTTCCGGTCACGGGCGGCAACGTCAAGATGCAGTGGAAGCCCGATTGGGCGCTGCGTTGGGCAGCCCTTGGCGTCGATTATGAGATGTCGGGCAAGGACTTGATGGAGTCGGTGACACAATCGACGAAGATTTGCCGCGCGCTGGGGGCGACCCCGCCGGAATCTTATACCTACGAGTTGTTCCTCGACGGCGACGGTCAGAAGATTTCTAAGTCCAAGGGCAACGGCCTGACGATGGAGGAATGGCTTGCCTATGCGCCTGCTGAAAGTCTGAGTCTGTTTATGTTCCAAAAGCCGCGCACCGCAAAGCGGCTGCATTTTGATGTGATCCCGAAGGCGGTTGATGAATACCACCAGCATGTACGCGCCTTTGACGGCCAAGACCTGAAGGGGCAGTTGGGAAATCCGGCGTGGCATATCCATGCCAGTCGCCCGCCTTCATCCAATCTCGTGGTGCCGTTTGCAATGTTGTTGAACCTTGCGAGTGTTGCGGGTGCCGAGGACGCTGCCACACTTTGGGGCTTTATTCAGCGTTATGCGCCAGACGCTTCGGCGGCAACGCACCCAGATTTGGATGCGGCTGCGGGCTTTGCTGCGCGCTACTACAACGAGCAGGTGAAGCCGAAGAAGACTTACCGCGTCCCTACGGATGTTGAAGCGGCGGCAATGCTTGATCTGGTCGCGCGCCTGAAGGCTTGGGACGGCGGTTTGGATGCGGAAGGCTTGCAGTCTGTGGTGTTTGCCGTGGGCAAGGCGCATGGTTTTGAGCCGCTGCGTGACTGGTTCACGGGACTGTATCAGGTACTGCTGGGGGCGGATCAGGGGCCTCGTTTCGGCGGTCTTGTGGCGCTGTATGGCATCGACGAGAGCATTGCGTTGATTGAGACGGGTGCGCGTGGCGAGTTGGCGACCAAGCAAGCGTGAGTTGACCAACAGGCTTTGAAAGCTAGGCTCTGTCCTGCATGTAGTGGGAGAGAGCCTATGAAACGACTGATATTAGCGAGTGTGCTGGCACTGGGCCTGAGCGGGCCTGCTTTGGCGCAGACAGCGGAAAACCCGGGAATTGAAGACACCATCCAAGGCCAGCTTGAGGCGTTCAAAGTCGATGACTTTGCAACAGCGTTCATGTTCGCCTCGCCCAATATTCGCGGGATGTTCCGTACGCCTGAGAACTTCGGTTTGATGGTCCGACAGGGTTTTCCTATGGTCTGGCGCCCTGCTGATGTAGAGTTTTTGGGGCTGCGCGACGAGGCTGGGCAGCTTTGGCAGCGTGTGCAGGTGCGTGACGCGCAAGGCGGGCTGCACCAGCTTGATTACAACATGATCGAGACCGAAAGTGGTTGGCAAATCAATGGTGTGCAGATGGTGGCGATGCTCGGTGTGGGTGTCTAGGGGCTAGACATCATGTGCGATACTCCACCGCAACAGGAGGTCGTTTTGCAAAGCTCTAGCGCGACGGCTCCAAGCGCGGCCTCCGTCGGGGCGCTCGCGCTCAGATCTGGTGAGGCGATTGCGGTGCGGTATGTCTGACGAGAAAATCGCAAAAGCCAGATCGCGCCCATTTGCCGTACGGATGTAGCCTGCGAGTGTGGACACGAAGTTGAGCGTGCCGGTTTTCGCGACGATTTTGGTGGCGCTGTCGCGCATGGTCTCGCCGTCACGGTCGCGCAGGTAGATGTCTTTGAGGATGCCGCGCAGCAGGCTTTCGGCACCGGCATTTGTCAGCGCGTGGACCATGTCGCGGGGCGTTAGCCGAGATGCATCGCCGAGCCCGGAGTGATCAACAAAGCTCGGGCGGTTGGCCCCGTAGGTCGCCCCCAGCCAGTCAGCCATGGCTTTGCCGGAGCGCTCGAGGCTGGTATTATTGAGGTTGCGCGCGCCTGTTGCCGACAGACCTGCGGCCTCGGCGGTGATGTTGGTGGACCACCGCAGCATTTGGCGCAAAACCTCGCGCAAGTCTTCGCTGGTGTGTTCGACAAGGATGCTACCTGCGATGCTGCTGCCGGGAACTTGATCACCTAATCGCAGTTGGATGCCATGCGCGCCTGCGAGGGTCTGGAATACCTCAGCAGTATACGCGCCGGGGTGCCGGACGGGAAGCCAGCGTCCCCCTTCTTGCCCGAGGGCTGAGCGCGCAACGGTCCAGCGGTCGCGGCCTCCTGAATTGGCGTAGGTGAAGACCGGTAGATCGCGATCCTCGATCCGCATATCTGCGACGGTGACGCGCGGGCGATAACGGTCTGAGCGGGCATCCATGGCGACATCGTAGGCGTCCTCGGTTGCTTGCTTCCATTCGAAATAGACTCGGTTGAAGTTGAGGTTGAGGCCTGAAATCGCAGGGTTATAGCCCACGTGATCGGGTTGGCTAGGATCGATGAGGGGCAGTTGAGGAAGCGCCCCTTCGGCGACACGAAGGCGGCCTGTGATTTCGCGCAAACCCGTGGCTTTGAGTTGGCTGGCCATATCGGCGAGCGCGTTTGTCTCAAGCGTCGGATCGCCGCCTCCCGCGAGGATCAAATCACCGTCAAGGCGACCGTTGAGGATTGGTCCCGTCGCAATCAGTCGGGTGCGAAAGCGAAAGCCGGGACCGAGCGCGTCGAGCGCGTAAAGGGCGGTGATGGACTTGGTGACGGAGGCGGGCGGTTGTGCAAGTAGCGGGCTGTGTGCTTCGATGATCTGGCCTGTGCGCGCGTCGGCCAGTGCGATGCCCGTTTTGCCTGCAAAGCCGGACCTGGCGATGAGGTCGTCGATGCTGGGCAGGGTTTGCTTGGTCCAATCGACGGGGCGTGGCGCGGGCCAGATCGAGGTTTCGGGCGCACCTGCAAAGGCTACATTGCCGACGCTGGCCGCAAGACCGCCCAAGAAGAGACGGCGGCTTGGATGAAATACCCCTTGGCCCATGGACTTAGTTAATCGGATAGCTGGGCTGCAGGCAAGATCGTGCCTTTCACTGTTTCCTGAACTGCGCCTATATGCGTGGGCGTTTGGGATTAGATCGGATCAGGCATGCTGGCGACCATCGGGGTCATGATTGTGGCCATGTCTTTGATCCCATTGGGCGATACGGCGGGCAAGTTGTTGACCCAAGCCGGGATTGCGCCGTTCTTTATCGCGTGGGCGCGGTTTGTCATTGGCGCGGTTATGCTTGCGCCTGTTCGCGGCGCCGGGCTGCGAAATGACCTGAAATTATTAACGGATTGGCGCGTTTGGCTGCGCGCTCTTTTGATTGTCGGTGGCATATGCTCGATTCTGACGGCGTTGCAGAGCGAGCCGATTGCGAATGTGTTTGGCGCGTTCTTTGTGGGGCCGATTGTATCGTTTGCGTTGTCGGCGCTGCTGCTTGGCGAGCGTGTGACGCTTTGGCGAAGCCTGCTGATGGGGGTGGGGTTTTGTGGCGTGCTGCTGGTCGTTAAACCGGGATTTGGCATGACGCCGGGGCTTGCCTTTGCAGTGCTGGCAGGGGTGTTCTATGGCGCGTATTTGGTGGCGAGCCGGTGGTTGGCGGGCATTGCAGCCCCGACGGCATTGATGCTGTCGCAACTGGTGGTGGGTGCGTTGGTGCTGGCCCCGTTTGGACTGCTGGCTTGGCCGGAATTGGACCTTTGGTTGGTGGGTTTGCTTGTGCTGAGCGCTGCGGCCTCGATGCTAGGGAACCTTTTGTTGATAAGAGCTTATGGGTGGACGTCGGCCTCCATCCTTGCGCCATTTGTGTATTTTCAACTGATCGCGGCGACGGGGCTTGGCATGCTGGTTTTCGGCGATGTGCCAGACGGATATGCGTTGGCGGGATTGGCATTGTTGATCCTGTCAGGGGCGGCATCCGTGGGGCGGCGCACGGTGCGTTAATCCTTTGGTAACGCGGATGCGTCTATGTTGCGGTTCGTGTGGTCGAGCCTGTCTCGTCCGAATTTTTCCCGCAATGAGCATCGGACCTGGTCCCGACGGCTCGTCTTGCATGCGTCTTTGGACTGGCCTCCGGTTGCCGGTCAAAGAGGTCCGCAATGAACAAGGCAGTTACCGAAGGTCTGCAATTTATGCCCCCCGCCTTTTCCGAGGGGCTTCGGGATTGGAGCCAAGGCAACGGCACCCCCCCAACGGCTGAGTGGCACAACGCGTCGAACGCGGCGATTGTGCCATCGGATGGCGACTTCGGGAGTTGCCTTGAGGTGTTGAAGGCCGAGACCCTGACGCGCGTGCGCTATAAGGGCGAGACGCCGATTGTGCCGGGTTGCTATTTACGGGTGTCGGTGCGGATCAAGGCGATCTCGGGCAATTTGCCGATTGCGCAAATCGGTGCCTGGGCGGGTGAGGGCGGGGGCGAACATGCCTCTGGTTTGATCGAAGAGGGTCCTGCAACGACGCTGACCTCATATGGGCGGGTGGTCGAGATTTCGGCGATTGTCGGATCGGGCGTGCGCGGCGGTGTGGATATGCCTTGGGGGCTGGACCCAACTTACGGACATTTCGGCATCGACCTTACGGGTCCTGCGGGCGGTGTCATTCGGATTGAAGACATCCGCATTGAGGATGTGACGCATATTTTTCAGCGTGACATGATGGATTGGGTGGATGTGCGCGACTTCGGTGCGGTTGGTGATGGCAACACCGATGACAGTGCCGCGTTCGAAGCGGCGGATGCGGCGGCCAATGGGCGGCGCGTTTTGGTTCCTGAGGGTACCTATCAGCTGGACGATCATGTGACGTTTACCTCCGAGGTGCGGTTTTCGGGTCAGGTGCAAATGCCTGCCGACAAACGGCTGCATCTACTGCGCAACTTCAATCTGGACGTCTATTTTGATGCGTTCGGTGATGAGATCACGGCGTTTAAAAAGGCTGTGCAGGCGTTTTTAAACAATGCCGATCATGATGCGCTGGATCTGTGTGGGCGGGTTATTCAGGTCGACGCCCCGATCGATTTACACGCGATTGTTGGCAATCAAGAAGAGTCGACAGTCCGCAAGATGATCCGCAATGGGCAGTTCAATGCCGAGGACAGCAATGACTGGGATCCGGATGTCACGACCTCGCAGGCAACTTATGACACATCGAACCCGCTTGAGTTGAAGCATGTTGCCAATATCTCGCAGATCGAGGTGGGATCGTTGCTGCAAGGCGAAGGTGTCGGGCGTGAAATTTATGTGTTCGACAAAAACAACGCGACGGGCAAGCTAACGCTGAGCCAACCGCTTTATGACGCGGCGGGCACGCAGACGTTCACGTTCACCCGGTTCAAGTATATTCTCGATTTCTCAGGCTTCAGCCGGATGGCGAAGTTCATTCTTCATGAGATTGATTTCCGCTGCAATAGCCGCGCCTCGGCGATCATGTTGGCCCATGACGGCGATATTTTTCACCTGCGCGACTGTGATTTCACCAAACCCAAGGACCGCGCGATCACCTCGGTCGGAGTAGGCTGTCAGGGGATGTTGGTCGATCGGTGCAACTTCATCTCAAGCGAACTGGGCCTGCCTGTCGTCCAGCGTACGGCGATTGGGATTAACGTTAACGCCAATGACGTGAAAATTCGCCACAGCCGCGGCGTGCGGTTCAAGCATTTCCTTGTGATGAACGGTGCGGGCCATATCGTGACGGGCAACCACTGGTTCCAAGGCGACGGTGACGGCACTGCGGTGCGCACAGCCGGATTGATCTTCACGCAGTTGAGCCTGAAAAGCACTGTCTACGGCAACTATATCGACAACAGCTATATCGAGTGGACGAATGAGTATGACGAGACGCCTGATTACGGTGTGGAGTTATCCTTTGGCGGCCTAACAATTGCCGACAATATCTTCACTATTAACAACGGCAGCACCTCGTTCAGCTTTATCGTGATCAGGCCGCACGGCGCTGGGCACTTCATCCACGGTCTGTCGGTGACGAATAATGTGTTCAAGTCGCTCGATGTCCGTCTTGATCGCGTCGAAAAGGTCGACGATTCCATCGCGCCCTTGGACAGTGGTCGGATGCGGAATGTCACCTTTGATGGCAACATCTTCAACGATGTCGATAAGCTAACGATCAACCCGGTGACGGTCAGTTTTGATCGCGAAAGCCCGGAGAAGAACTGGGTGCTTGAGTTCGCTGATTACCTGCCCTTCGACGGCAACCTGCGCCAGATTACTGCGGCGGTTGTGGAGGGGATCTTGCGCGATGGCGGCAACGATCAGGTGTTCCCGAACTTTAGCTTCAATTCCAACCACGGATCTAACAAAACGCAAGCCCGTATGAACTTTCCGTATGCGGTGGAAGGGATGGTCTATGTGACGGGGCGGATGGATAATCCGCTCTAGCACGAAAGACACTGAGCAATTTGCCCCGGTCTTGCAGTGCAGGCCGGGGCTTTTTTATGGGCGCTTCATCATCTCGGCCAAGCGCCAGCGAGCCGCACGAAACACCGACCGGGGCGTGCCCGCGACTTCGCGCAAGGCGGCCTTGGCTTGGGCTTTGGGATCGGGTGGATAGCCACTGTCTTCGGCGACAAGCCCGGTTGCAGGCACCCCGAGGATGCGCGCGATTAGCAAGGCGCGCGGCAGGTGCGTGCGGTCGGTGATCAGCACCAGCCCATGATAGCCCTCGTCCCAGGCCAACGCCCAAGCATTTGCGATATTCTCGACCGTATTGCGCGCGTCTTCTTCCAGTCTAAGTCGGGAGGCGGGCACGCCGCGCGCCTCAACGATGTCAGCCGCGACGGCAGCTTCACTGGGCACGCCGCCCCCCGATAGGATCAAGATCGTCGCCTGTTTGCTGAGCACGGCCTGCGCACCCGTCAAGGCGCGCCGCATCAAGGCATCGCTGGGCGCGCCGTTGGGGCGAACGAGCGCCCCCAGAACAACATGGGCAGGTTTCATCGGATCAAATCAGTCGCTGTCAGGGTGAAGGCCTTGCCAAAGCCTCCGTTCAGGAACGCCGTTGTTACCGCTAGCCGCACCAGATGAAAATCGCCGAAGTCGATATAGAGCTGCGCCTTGGGATGCTGCGCGAGGTAGAGTGCGCGCAAGGCCAAATGGTCTTCGCTGCCTTGCGCGACGAACTCGGCAATGACTTGCAGCGTGATACGCGGATGGGTCAGCGGATCGCCCTTTGGCCCCGGCTCCCCCAGCAGAAGCGAGGCGGCAGGACCCGCACGCAACGCCTTGGTGTGATGGCTAAGCACCGAGATCAGCGTCAGCGGTTGGCCTGCCTCATCCTCGCCCACGGCAATGCGACTGACCAAAGGTGCGCCGCTGATCGGATCGAGCACACCGAGCGCGCCAAACCGTGCCCCCTGCATCAGCGCTCGCGCCAACGTGCGGGCATCGTCGTCGGTCGGACGAATGGGAGATGCTGCTTTTTGGACCATTGCCGGACCCTGAAAGCGGAAACTGTAGTTTGCAAGCCGCGACTTGATCCCGGTCAAGGTGGAGGGTGCGAATTGCATGCTAAAGTTGCGATACATCTTTTGTCTGGAGACGACCCCAATGTACAAAAACATCCTCGTGCCGATTGCGCTCGATCATGAGCGCGACACCAACACAGCCCTCGATGTCGCACGCGCGCTTTGCGTCAAGGGTGGCAAGATCACCGCGCTGAACGTCATCGACCAACTGCCCAGCTATGCGACCGAATACCTGCCTGTGGATCATGCGCAGAACCAGGAAGACGGGATCTCCAACGCGATTACCGATGTTGTCGGCGGCGCTGCGGATGTTTCGGTTGCCGTTATTCACGGGCATTCGGGCCGCACGATTGTGGAATACGCCGATGATAACAACGTCGACCTGATCGTGATTGCCAGCCACCGTCCGGGGTTGCAGGACTACTTCCTCGGATCGACAGCCGCGCGCGTTGTGCGTCATGCGCCCTGCGCGGTGCATGTGGTGCGCTAGACCAAACTCTCGAACTCTCCCTCACTGGCCCTCTCTTTTGAGAGGGTCTTTTTTTGTGCGGGCTAGGCATCTGTGCGAAAAGTTGTCTGCCTGAGGCAGCGTACTAAGTCTTCAAGAACTGGGCGATTCTGCCCGTGCATCTGTGAGGATACCTATGAAGCATCTTATCGCCGCTACCGTCGCCGGACTTCTGCTTGCCGCCCCCGCTTTTGCCGAGGGTCACCGCATTTCTGCCCCCGAAGGCGCAACGGCGATGATCGTGTCGCCAGCCGATGGCGCGACGGTCTCGAACCCTGTGACGATTATCTTCGGGCTTTCGGGAATGGGCGTAGCACCCGCCGGGATCGAGGTCGAAAACACCGGCCATCACCACCTGCTGATCAACACCGATCCGAGCACGCTGGACATGGATGCAGGCCTGCCCGCCAGCGATACGGTCGTGCATTTCGGCGGTGGTCAGACGCAGGTTACAAAGGACTTGCCCGCTGGCACTCATACGCTGCAACTGCTGTTGGGTGACTTTACGCACACGCCGCACAATCCGCCGGTCATGAGCGGCGTGATCACGATCACCGTAAATTAGGCTCCAACGCTGGGCGAACAGTCGCGGAACGCCTGAACGGCGGGTGCGGCGCCGTCCAGCGGCAAGCTCACTTGCGCGCCCCCGGACAATGCGGTGGCCGTGTCATTGAACTGCAAACCATCGAGCACATTGCCAAAGCCCTGATCGGAAACGGTCAGGGCTTTGTTGTTGTCGGATAGGGCGTGGCGGTTGGTGGTGATGCTCAGTGGGTTTGGGCCGTCAAACGTCATCTCGAAAACCGGTGCGTCCGGCCAAGCGGCGTCCTTGCGCGTGAGAGTGATTGTGTAGAGGGGCGCTGCCGGGTCGTAGGTCAACTCGACACTGGCGGTGGGCGTGTTGTGGGTCAGGGTGCAGATCGGCCCGATTGTGGCTTGCCATGCAAGGGCGGGGGAGGCGGCGAGCAGCAGGTGGAGGATGAGGATACGCATAAGGGGAAGATAGGGCTAGGGAACGGTTTGTTAAGGTGGGTGGGGGATGGTTTGGGTTATGCCCACACTCTTTCGCCAGAACGGCTACCGTTTCTTTTTCTATTCCAACGAGGGGAATCCGCGTGAGCCTGTGCATGTTCACGTGATGAAGGGCGGCGCGCAGGCGAAGATTTGGATCGCGCCCGAAATTCGTGTAGAAAGAAGCAACGGCTTATCTGCGGGCGAGTTGCGCTATGTGCTCATGCTCGCCGGCGCACGGCGCGGTTTGATTGAAAGGACATGGCATGGCTATTTCGGCTGAAAGCGTGCGGTTTGATACGGACCTGATGTGGGTGTCTTTGTCCGATGGTCGCGAGCTTGGCGTGCCGCTGGCATGGTTCCCGCGATTGCTGGGCGCGAGTGAGACCGAGCGCGCGGCGGTCAAGATCAGCGCGTTCGGGTTGCACTGGGAGGCGCTGGACGAGGACGTGTCCGTCGAGGGCCTACTGGCCGGGCGCGGAGATATGGGGCGTGTGGGGGCGGTTGCTTAGATCAACCTCCTGCTGCGCCTGCGAAGTTATCATACCACTACAAGCGAGTTCTCTTGCAGCAATGAGCTTCTCCCGCTCTCCACTGAGAAGTTCGAGCCCGTACCGCCGCACACCGTCCTCAAAGCCTGTTACATAGTTGCAAGCAAACTGTGGGTTTAAAGGCATAACTTCCCATGGTGCGCGATCCGACTTTCTGCCGTTTTGTGAAGCTGAAACCGCAACCAGATATCGCATATCGTTATAGAAGCTGCGTTTGGTCTCCGAAGTCCAATCTTCTGCTCCCCGTTCGAAGGCGAAACAAACTGGAATAATGTGGTCGATTTCGACTGAGGCTGCGTTATCTGTAACCAGCCGAAGGCCCGTGAATGGGTCTATCCAAGTGCCAGACTGAACAACCAGCTCGCCATTAGAAGCAATGCGCAAAGCAATGATCCCGTCGGCATCTCGCAACAGAACCTTGTCCCGTGTGTCAATGTAATTTAGCTGCATCCAGTCGCCAAAGCTCCTGCGATCGCAAGCATTGCCTACCGAAGTCATTACCGCGAGAGCAAATAGTAGCCTGAGTGAGAGTTTCGCAATGTTAACCATTTCTTAACGATAGTTAACATGACCCCCCATTTTCAATGGGACCCCCTCACCGCCCGCGCCTCTTCACATTCCCGCCTCTCTGCCCCGGCCTCCCAGCCGTCGAGCGCCCGCCCATCTTCGTCGCGCTCTCAACCGCGGCCTCTACCGCCGACTGGCGCACCATTGGGTCGTCGGAGATCGCCAGATCCACCGCCTCCAACCGTTTAACCTCGTCGCGCAATCTTGCAGCCTCCTCGAACTCTAGGTTCTCGGCGGCCTTGCGCATATCGGCGCGCAGCCCATTGAGCACTGTTTGCAAATTCGCCCCGGCCAGCGGTTTGTCGATCTTTGCGGTCACGCGGTTCATGTCCACGTCGCCCTTATAAAGCCCAGCCAAAACGTCATCGACGTTCTTCTTGACCGTCAGCGGCGTGATCCCGTGCTTCACGTTATAGGCCATCTGTTTGACGCGCCTGCGATCGGTCTCGCGCAGCGCACGCTCCATCGATCCGGTGATCTTGTCGGCATACATGATCACGCGGCCATCGACGTTCCGCGCGGCCCGGCCAATGGTCTGGACCAGCGACGTCTCGGATCGCAAGAAGCCTTCCTTATCGGCGTCAAGAATCGCCACCAGACCGCATTCGGGAATATCGAGCCCTTCGCGCAGCAGGTTAATCCCGATAAGCACATCAAACGCGCCGAGGCGCAGATCGCGCAGGATCTCGATCCGTTCAAGCGTGTCGATTTCCGAGTGCATGTAGCGCACCTTGATGCCCTGCTCGTGCAGGTATTCGGTCAGGTCCTCGGCCATGCGCTTGGTCAGCGTGGTGCACAGCGTGCGGTAACCGGCGGCGGTGACGCGGCGTACCTCGTCCAGCAAATCATCGACCTGCATATCGACGGGCCGGATTTCGACCATCGGATCGAGCAACCCAGTAGGTCGGATAACCTGTTCGGTGAACACGCCGCCGGTCTGTTCCATTTCCCATGACGCGGGGGTGGCGGACACGAAAACCGATTGAGGGCGCATCGCGTCCCATTCCTCGAACTTCAGGGGGCGGTTATCCATGCACGACGGCAGGCGGAATCCGTGCTCGGCCAGCGTCATCTTACGTCGGAAGTCGCCCTTATACATGCCGCCGATCTGCGGGATGGAGACATGGCTTTCGTCGGCAAACACAATCGCATTGTCGGGGATGTACTCAAACAAGGTGGGCGGCGGCTCGCCCGGGGCCCGGCCCGTCAAATAGCGCGAATAATTCTCGATCCCGTTGCAGACGCCGGTGGCTTCCAGCATCTCGATATCGAAACTTGTGCGTTGCTCAAGGCGCTGGGCCTCCAGTAATTTCCCATCGCCGACCAGTTGGTCCAGCCGCATCCGCAGCTCGGCCTTGATTGAGATGATCGCCTGCTGGATCGTTGGTCGCGGGGTGACGTAGTGCGAGTTTGCATAGATACGCACCCGGTCGCGCGTGCCCTCCTTGGCACCAGTTAGCGGGTCAAATTCGATGATCGCTTCAAGCTCGTTGCCGAAAAACGAGA
>JAWUXZ010000061.1:0-14089 GCA_034111085.1 Dinoroseobacter sp. | reverse complement strand
CCGCTCCAATCCGGAGCGGCCTTTCTCAAATCAAGTCAATCGCTTAGCGATCAGTCTTCATCTTGTGCATCAACGGCTGCTTTCAGCTCATCCTTGGTGACCTCTTTGTCGGTCACTTGCGCCAGCTCAAAGACATAGTCGACGACCTTGTCTTCAAAAATCGGGGCGCGAAGCTGCTGCTGGATTTGCTCGTTCTTTTGAACGAACTCGAAGAACTCACGCTCTTGGCCCGGATACTGACGCGCCTGCGCCATCACCGATTGGGACATCTCAGCGTCGGTCACATCAATTTTGTTCTTCTGACCAAGCTCTGCCAGCAGAAGACCCAGACGCACGCGGCGCTCGGCCAAATCATTGTGCTCATCCGTGGGCGTGACATCGGGGTGATCATGGCCCTCAACTTCAGGGTTTTCCTCGTGCCACAACTGGTGCGCGATCTGGTTGGCTTCCGCTACCACCAAAGACGGCGGCAGGTCGAACTTCACCAAAGTATCCAATTGATCAAGCAACTGACGCTTCATCACTGCGCGCGCGGCTTGGACGTATTCAGCGCCCAAACGCTCGGTCAACTGATCCTTCAAGCCTGCCAGATCTTCAGCGCCAAACTGCTTGGCCATCTCGTCGTCAATCTCGGCTTGCGCAGGAGCTTTGACCAGCTTGATCTTGCACTCAAAAACCGCAGCTTTGCCCGCAAGGTTCTCGGCCTGATAATCTTCAGGGAAGGTCACATCGACATTCTTTTCGTCGCCGACTTTGACGCCAACGAGGCCTTCTTCAAAGCCCGGAATGAAATTGCCCGAGCCCAGCTCCAGCGGGAAATCTTCCGCGGCACCGCCCTCAAACGCTTCGCCGTCAACTTTGCCCAAGAAATCGAACGTCACTTGATCGCCCATTTCGGCTAGGCCGTCTTTGTCGGCAAAGGTCTTGGCGGCACCGGCGAGGTTTTTCAACGCCTCGTCGAGGTCTTCGTCTGAGACTTTTACAACCAGCTTCTCAAGCGTGACGCCCGAGAAATCTGCGTCAGGCACGTCGGGCAAACGCTCGTAATTCATAGCGACTTCGATATCGTCGCCCTCTTTCCAGTCGTCATTGACCATCTTGACTTCAGGCTGCATCGCGGGACGGTCGCCGGTCTCCTCGAAATGTTTTGCCATCGCACCATCGACGGTTTCCTGCATTGCTTCACCCAAAAGTCGCGGGCCAAACTGCTTTTTCAGCAGGGCCATCGGGACTTTGCCTTTGCGAAAGCCCTTCATCTCGACATCGGGCTGCGCTTCCAGCAATTTCTCGCTGACCTTCGCGTCCAACTCAGCGCCGGGCACTGTAATGTTATAGGCGCGCTTGAGGCCCTCGTTCAGGGTTTCAGTGACTTGCATTGCGTCCTCGTCCTTACGTTCATCTTTGGTGCGGGTGAAGGGACTCGAACCCCCACGCCTTGCGGCGCCAGAACCTAAATCTGGTGCGTCTACCAGTTCCGCCACACCCGCTAAAACAGACATTGAGCGTCCCCCTACAAAACAGGTCGCTCAAACTTGCGGTCCCTTAACAAAGCCTGTCAGGCGATGCGAGGGCAAAAAAGGCGCGATTGGACAGATGGGCCTCGAATTGGGGCCAAAGAGACGATTTATCTTCCAACCCTCACGATATTTGCTCGAGTTGGGGCTACGATCAGCTAGCAAGCCGCCGCTCTGTCCGTCAGACGCCCCCCCCAATGCCAACCAACCCAGAGCCGGGCAGCCCGGTTTGTCGTTGCACTTGGGCGGGCTGGCCGAGGGGACACAGGATCTCTGGGCGACGCGCAAAGCCAAGAAAACTCGCGCCCTAAACGCCTAGCCCCCGGAACACGCCCGGCAAAGCCTCCGGCAAATCCTCAGCAATCAGCCCCGCGCCGATTCCGCGCGCGGCCTCCGCATGCAGCCAAACGCCCGCACAAGCAGCCTTTGCTGGCGTCCAACCCCGCGCCATCAGTCCCGCAATAATTCCAGCCAGCACATCGCCAGACCCTGCGGTCGCAAGCCACGGGGCACGCCGCCGCTCGCCCCCATGCACCCAAGCGCGGCCCTCAGGTTCCGCAATCACCGTCGCAGAGCCCTTTAATACGACCACCGCGCCCAACCGCAGCGCCGCTGCACGTGCCGCATCAACGCGCGAAAACGCAGGTCCCTCACGCGGCACTTCGGCCAAGCGTTCCGCCAAGTCCGGGCACAGCCGTGCAAACTCGCCATCATGCGGGGTCAGCACGCAGCGCCCGTGCAAACCACCGCGCAACGCGTCTGAGCTTGCCAGCAGCGTCAAGGCATCCGCGTCCAGCACCGCCCCACATCCGCTGGCCAAAACTGTGGCCACCAAATCCGCCTCGCGCCGCCCTGCCCCCAGGCCCGGTCCGAGCACCAGCGCATTGAGCCGCACGTCTTCCAACGCCGTCTTAAGTGCTGCACCATCTGCGAGCGTACGCACCATCACCGCCGTGACCTGTGCTGCAACCTCCGCCAAGGCCTCTTGCGGCACCGCCAAACTCACCGCGCCCGCGCCCGTGCGCAAAGCCCCGCGCGCCGCCAGCCGTGCCGCACCCGTGTGCCCCGGCCCGCCCGACAGCACCAAAACATGCCCATGCAGGTACTTGTGGGCGTCGCCGGCTTTGCGCAGCGAAGCGGCATCGGGCGCGCGCACCAACTCGGTCAGCCCGCCTTCCCCGGCGGCCAACGCGCGCCCCAGTGGGACCACACGCACCGCGCCGCACAGTCCAGGCCCGTCGCCCAGCAGATGCCCGGCAAACACCGTCTCAAATGTGACGGTCAAATCCGCACGAATTGTATCAACTGGCGCGCCTTTCGCGCCCAGCACGCGGCCACTGTCAGCGCAAAGCCCCGACGGCACATCGATTGCCACAACTTTCACGAGCGCCGCGCGCTGCGCTTCGGCCATTGCGCGTTGCTGTGCTCCATATTTCTCGAACGGGCGCGTCAGACCGTTGCCCAACAGCGCGTCCACGACCAGATCGTAGCGCTCCAACCCCTCTGGCATCAGCGCCAGATCGCCAGCGGTCCCCCAACGCGCCGCCACCGCGCGCGCATCCTCAGTCGCAGGTGCGCCCATCGCATAAACCTCAACCGTCCAGCCCCGGTCCTTCAGCAACCGCGCCACGCCATATCCGTCGCCGCCATTGTTGCCCGGACCGCACAGCACCAACGCTCGGTGCGGCGTGGTCTTAAAGGCGGGCCAGTGGCGCAAAATATACGCCACAACGCCGCGCGCAGCCTTCTCCATCAACTCCAACCCTGAAACGTCACCTGTTCTTATGGCAGCTGTCTCCATTTCGCGCATCTGCGCCGTGGTGAGGCATCGAACATCTGACGACATGATATTCTCTTTCCAAATTGCACGCTTTTGCGCCTTGTTGCACAAATTTTAGGCAGCAAGGGTGGAATCCTTGCCGCCGGCCCTGTGCGGTCAGTCCATCGAATTGTAGCGCGCAACGAGAGGTGTTTTTCAAGTCGCGCTGGAGCTTAGGGAGTCGTTGACATGAAAAAAATTGAGGCAATCATCAAGCCATTCAAGCTCGACGAAGTAAAGGAAGCGCTGCAAGAGATTGGTGTGCAGGGTCTTTCCGTCGTCGAAGTTAAAGGGTTTGGCCGTCAAAAAGGTCACACCGAACTGTACCGCGGGGCCGAATACGTCGTCGATTTTCTGCCAAAGGTGAAAATCGAACTCGTGCTGGCCGATGACCAAATAGATGCTGCCGTGGACGCCATCGTGGCGGCTGCTAAGACCGATAAGATCGGCGACGGCAAAATCTTCATCACAGAGGTTCTGCAAGCGGTTCGCATCCGCACCGGCGAGTCCGGCGAAGACGCACTCTGATCCACCCCAAAATTCTGATGAAAATGCGGCCAAATTTTAACGGCCGCGCCATCGTACCGAGAGGGACTTTAGATGAGTAAAGACGCCGTTCTGTCCACCATAAAGGATGAAGATGTCGAGTACGTCGACATCCGCTTCACCGACCCGCGTGGTAAACTTCAGCACGTGACCGTCATGGCCGATCAGGTCGATGCCGATTTCCTTGACGAAGGCTTCATGTTCGATGGGTCCTCCATCGCAGGTTGGAAGTCGATCGAAGAGTCGGACATGAAACTGATGCCCGACACCAACAGCGCTTATCTGGACCCGTTTTACGCGGAAAAGACCCTCTGCATCCATTGCTCGGTCGTTGAGCCGGATACAGGTGAGCCTTACGCGCGTGACCCACGCGGCACAGCCGAGAAGGCCGAGGCTTACCTGAAATCCACAGGCATCGGCGATGTGTCCTACTTTGGCCCCGAGGCCGAGTTCTTCTTGTTTGACGATGTTCGGTTTTCTAACACCATCAACAAAGTCTCGTATGAGGTCGATGCACAGGACGCGTCCTGGAACACCGACACCGAGTACGAGATGGGCAATATGGGCCACCGTCCCGGCGTCAAAGGCGGCTACTTCCCAGTCAACCCGATCGATGCCGCGCAAGATCTGCGCTCAGAAATGCTCAGCACTATGAAGCGCATGGGCATGAAGGTCGACAAGCACCACCACGAGGTCGCGTCGTGCCAGCACGAGTTGGGCCTGATCTTTGGCTCGCTCACGCACCAGGCCGACGAGCTGCAGAAGTACAAGTACGTCATCCACAACGTCGCACATGCCTACGGCAAATCGGCGACGTTTATGCCAAAGCCCATCGCGGGCGATAACGGCACCGGAATGCACGTCAACATGTCGATCTTCAAAGATGGCAAGCCGATCTTTTCGGGCGATCAATATGCTGATCTGTCGATGGAAGCGCTCTATTTCATCGGTGGCATTCTCAAGCACGCCAAAGCGCTTAACGCGTTCACCAACCCGGCGACCAACAGCTACAAGCGTCTGATACCTGGCTTTGAGGCCCCCGTGCTGCGCGCCTATTCTGCGCGCAACCGCTCGGGTTGCGTGCGTATTCCATGGGCCGAAAATCCCAAGGCAAAGCGCGTCGAAGCCCGCTTCCCTGATCCCGCAGCCAACCCATACTTGTGCTTTGCAGCCCTGCTTATGGCTGGCCTCGACGGCATCCAGAACAAGATCCATCCCGGCGAAGCGTCAGACAAAGACCTTTATGATCTGCCACCAGAAGAGCTGGCCGGCATCCCAACCGTCTGTGCCAGCTTGCGCGAAGCAATGGACGAGCTTGAGAAAGATCACGAGTTCCTGCTGGCCGGTGACGTATTCACCAAAGACCAGATCGAGGGCTACATGGAGCTGAAGTGGGAAGAGATCTACACCTACGAGCACACCCCTCATCCGGTCGAGTTCCAGATGTATTACAGCTGCTAAGGCACATTGGCTTTCAAGTGAGGCAGGCCATCTAAAGATGCGTCCAGGCCGCAGACGAAGGCAGCATTTTTCGATGCAAGTCAAAAGCAATGTGCCTATGGCTGACCAATATGATCACAGAGCGGGGCGGCCTTCTGGTCGCCCTTTTCTATGGAAATGCCCCGTTTTGATCACAATCTCGCCTGTTTGTTCGGCTATTTCGGCAGTCGAGGACTTAGATGGGTAGGCGCTCAAGATGACAGAGATCGCACAAGCAGACTTGCCACAGCCAACCCGGCCCAAGCAATTGTCTGAGACCCGCAAATCTCGCGCCTTGTCGCGGCTGCGCGCCCGTGCAGCGCGCGAGCACCGCTCCACGCGGCGGCTCAACGATGCCATTACCGTGCTTCTGTTGTTGATAGCTTTTCCGTTTGGCATGGCCCTTATGGCGCTGACAATCGTGTTCGGGCGCAGCCTGCCGCGTGCACTGGCCGCGATCACCTTCATGGCTGCGGTTAACGTCACAGCACTGGCCAACACCATGTTCTTTGACGGCGATATGTACGGCGTGTTGTCGAACAACTCCGGCCTATTGTCGCTGTTCGTGAAGATCGCGCAGGCCAGCGTTAGCTAGAACGTCTCGGGGTCAGTCTGTATCAGCTCCAATCGGATTTCGCGCTCAAACATCATGAGACGCAGCCAATTCTCAGGTACAATTTAATCCTAAGACGGTAGACCTCGCAGCTGACCCGCGCGTCAAACCCCGACACGATCACCGTTTAGGCGCCGTGCCAATCGCCACAAAACTGCCCGAAAAAACGACACGCTCCTATGTCGGTTTTTGCGCGGACCCGCGTCCAAACGCGCGGCATTCTCGGCCTCAAAGGTCGGAGGCCAACCATGAACCAGCATTACAGCGACACCCGCAAAATCGACCCGACCAAGGGCGCGTTCTTGGGCGACGGCACCCTCAACAATGCCGACCGCATCGAGATCGGCCCGACCCTGCTGGCCTTCCGTGAGTTTGAGGCCGCCGGGCTAGAGTTGCCCAACCTCGCCAATATGCGCCACTTCCGGTGGGAACGTCTGATCAGCCACATCAACGCGCGCGACTACGGCGGTCTGTTGATGTTCGACCCGCTCAACATCCGCTACGCCACCGACACCACCAACATGCAGCTCTGGAACACCCACAACCCGTTCCGCGCCGTGCTGGTCTGCGCAGACGGCTACATGGTGATCTGGGACTATAAAAACGCGCCCTTCCTCAGCAGCTTCAACCCACTGGTGCGCGAGGCCCGCTCCGGTGCCGACCTGTTCTACTTCGACCGGGGCGACAAGCTTGACGTGGCCGCAGACACCTTCAGCCGCGAGGTGCGCGACCTGATCGCCGAACACGGGGGGGCCAATATGCGCCTCGGTGTCGACAAGCCGATGCTGCACGGGTTGCGCGCACTTGAGGCTCAGGGCTTCCAAGTTCACCCCGGTGAGGAATGCACCGAAAAAGCCCGCTCCGTCAAAGGCGTAGACGAGATCAAGGCGATGCGCTGCTCCGTTCATGCCTGCGAGATGGCGATGTACGAGATGGAGAAATTCGCGCGCGAAAACGTGCCCCTAGGTGGCGTGTCCGAGAACGACATCTGGGCGGTGCTGCACGCCGAGAACATAAAACGCGGGGGCGAATGGATCGAGACGCGCCTGCTGACCAGCGGGCCGCGCACCAATCCGTGGTTCCAGGAATGCGGGCCAAGGATCGTACAAAACAACGAGATCGTGGCGTTCGATACCGACCTCGTGGGCACCTACGGGATCTGCTGCGATATGAGCCGGACATGGTGGATTGGCGACGAGAAACCAAGACCCGACATGATCGAGACCATGAAGATCAGCGTCGAGCATATCGAGCAGAACATGGCGATGCTAAAGCCCGGTGTGAACATCCAAGACCTGTCCCGGAACACCCACGTGCTGCCTGACAACATGCAACGCCTCAAATACGGGTGCCTGATGCACGGGGTCGGGCTGTGCGACGAGTGGCCTCTCGTCGCCTACCCCGATCAAATGGTCGAGGGCGCGTTCGACTACGAGCTGCAAGTTGGGCAATGCCTATGCGCCGAAGTGCTAGCGTCGCCCGAGGGCGGGGATTTCAGCATCAAGCTCGAAGATCAGGCAGTGATTACAGAAGACGGGTTCGAGAACTTGAGTAGATATCCGTGGGATGCGGGGTTGATGGGGCGCTGATTGAATGTCGCCCCTTTGAGAAAGGTATCGAACCTTGACGCATGTACCATGTATTGATACACACCCCAAATGATCCAAGGCGCTAAGGGAAAACTTGCTGCGAAGTCCCTCAACGGTAAGGATGGCAAGGGCTTTCCGGCTGACTTGGTGCGCCGCACGCGCGCGATTCTGACCGCGTTAGACGCGGCGCCGAAGCTTGAGGATCTGCGGTTTCCACCCGGAAACCATCTGGAGGAGCTAAGGGGCGATCGCGCAGGACAACACTCAGTGCGGATAAATAATCAATGGCGGATTTGTTTCGTGTGGACGCCAAACGGCCCGGCTGAAGTCGAAATCGTCGATTATCATTGAAAGGATTTTTGAATGAGCCTGCTCGAACATCCCATGCACCCCGGCGAGGTCCTGAAAGTGCTTTACCTTGGCCCCTTGGACATGGGTGCAATCGCTCTGGCAAGGCGTCTCGGCGTGCCCCGGACGCGGATAGAGCGCCTCGTGAAAGGTGCAACTGGCATGACGTCCGACACCGCCTTGCGTCTTGCGCAGGCCTTCAAGACAACTCCGACCTATTGGATGAACTTGCAAACCAACTACGACATCGCACGCGCCGCACGCGAAGTGGATGTATCTGGGATTGAGCCACTCATGGCGGCCTAGTCTCTGTGGGGCCTGAACTGCTTCAATAGTGCCGATAGGGTGTCAATGCAGCGCACGGGTCTCACCTCCCCGCGACCCTCCTGTAACACACCTTGCGCAAGCGCCCCCACACGGCCACCTTCCGTGCACCCCCGCACGCAGAAGGCCCTTCCCCATGCCCACCGAACGTCTCACCTTTCCCGGCCACTCCGGTCACACCCTGGCCGCGCGCCTAGATTTGCCCGACGGCCCGCATCTGGCGACCGCCCTGTTTGCCCATTGCTTCACCTGCTCCAAGGATATCCCCGCCGCGCGCCGCATCTCTGGGCGTTTGGCCTCCATGGGCATCGCGGTCCTCAGGTTTGATTTCACCGGCCTCGGCCATTCTCAGGGCGAGTTCAAGAACACCACTTTCACCTCCAATGCAGGCGATCTGATTGCTGCGGCCGACGCGCTTGCGGCGCGCGGCATGGCCCCCAGCCTCTTGATCGGTCACTCACTCGGTGGCGCTGCGGTCTTGCGGGTGGCAGGCGAGATTGACAGCGTCAAAGCCGTCGTCACCCTTGGCGCGCCCTTCGATCCCGGCCATGTGACCCATAATTTCGGCGACGCCATTGCCGAGATCGAGGCGAACGGCCAAGCTCCCGTCAACCTAGGCGGCAGACCCATCACTATCGGGCGCGATTTCCTGCATGACGTGGCAGCAGAATCCCTTGCCCCTCGCATTGCCGCGCTCAAACCCGCCCTGCTGGTCATGCACGCGCCCCAAGACAATGTCGTCGGCGTAGAGAATGCCACGCAGATATTTATCGCCGCCAAGCATCCCAAAAGCTTCGTCACCCTCGATGATGCCGACCACCTGATCAGCCGTGCCGAGGATGCCGAATACGCTGCCGAGGTCATCGCCGCGTGGTCCGGGCGCTATCTCAACCTCACGCACCCCGCTCCACCAATAGGTGCGCCTGAGGGCATCACGCGGGTGTCGGAGGCCGACACCAAAGGCTTCCTGCAAGATGTATCGGCCGGTCCAAAGCACCACATTCTCGCCGACGAGCCACTTGCCTATGGCGGCACCGACAAGGGCCTGACGCCCTACCAATTTCTCGCCGCTGGGCTTGGGGCGTGCACCTCAATGACAGTGCGGATGTATGCGCGCCGCAAGGGCTGGCCGCTGGATCATGTGAGCGTCGATATCACCCACGATAAGGTCCACGCCCAAGACGCCGAGATCGGGCTGACCAAGATCGACACCTTCACGCGCATTTTGAAGCTGGAAGGTGATCTGAGCACCGATCAACGCACCAAGCTGCTGGAAATCGCCGACAAATGCCCGGTCCACAAGACGCTTGAGCAAGGCGCGCGCGTGGAAACAAAACTCGCCTGAGCGGCCTCACCGTTCCAAAAATATCCGCGCCGCAGGCAAGCCGTCGGCGCAGATCACCGCTGCGCGCCGGTTTGCGGTTGAGGAGCCATGCCGAGTTCAACTCAGGATGACGTGCGCTAGTCGGTAGCGGCCACAGCAACGGTCCCGACACACAAAAGAGGCCGCACCAACCGGCACGGCCTCTCCAATTTCCAAACGCGCCAGATTTAACCGCGCGCTTTACCCACCAGCTTCCACGCCAACGGCAATACCAAAGCGGCCAGTACCAGTTTCATCGCGTCGCCGATCAGGAACGGGGTCAGGCCCCATGCCAGCAGCGGTGCGTCCCAGCCGTAGAGCACCCCGAGATAGGCGATGCCGGGGACATAGATCATCACAGTGCCGATCAGCATTGCCACGCCCATCAACACGACCGAGCGGTCCCATCCTGCGCGCGCCAATGCGCCAAGCGCGACCGTTGCCAGCACGTAGCCAACCAGATATCCGCCAGTGCCGCCCATCATATACTCAAGACCGTTCAACTCGGCGGTCGACGATGCAAAGACATCAAAGCCCAACATGCCGACGACCAAATAAGCAATAATCGTCGTCAGGCCGAGGCGTGGACCGTAAGCAGCGCCAATCGCCAGAACCGCGAATGTGCCCATGGTCACAGGCACTGGGCTTGGCGGGATCATCAACTTGATCTGCGCAAACACCGTCAGCAGCGCCACACCGAGCACCACCAGAACCGCGCGCTTGGCCCACAAGCCGGTGCCTTCTGTCTGCCAGACCGCTTCGGTCAGCACTTTATCGTTCATTGCAAAGGCCATCTTACCCCTCCGGTTATCGTTCCATTTGTGTCGTTGTGCCGTATGGGCAGGGCATGGCGCAAGCGAATTTCCGCGCGCGGCCCATCCCAACCCAGCCCCGAGTGCCCATTTGAGCTAGATCAATTCGCAAACTCGTTTCATATGCAACAATCAACCCATCAACCGCCTCCAACAGAAAGTATGAACAATGGGTTTCCTCTCACGCCTTTCAGAAAGCTCCGATCTGGTCTCTACGATGGCCGACCGTCTCGGGATCAATTATGGCGACGTCATTCTCGAGAACGGCGACCAGGCCGCCTACGCCTACCGCCAAGCGGTGCTGCGCTGCTCAGGGTGCATGTTCAAAGGCGAGTGCCGCAGCCTTCTGGGATCCGAGACCACCCTGGAGACCGCCCCGTCCTATTGCCGCAACCGCGCGCAATTCAAAAAGTTCGCGCGGATCTAAGCCGCCGTCTGCGCCCGGCTCAGATAATCGCGGAGAATCTCTTCCAGTGGCAGCCGCGCGCCCAGCTTTGCGGCCAGTAAGAACACGCCGCCAAATTTACGCTGCAAGAACAGCACATCAATTGGCAAGGGCGGCGGAATGAAACCGTCCGCGGCCAGCGCCATACCCTCGACCTGCATCTGGGATGACATGGCGGTGTCTGTGAAATCAAACTCAGCCGCGCGCGTCAGGTGCTCGAACACCAACCCCATCATGCCCAATATCCGGTCCTGATGCGCAGGCTTCGTCGCGCCCACAAAGAACCCGATCTCAAGCGACACAGCGCGCAACCGCTCGCGGTCGCCTTCAAGGCCCGCTTCCAACAAGTCGCGGTATTGCCGCTGGATTTCCACGCTCAATTCCCGCGTCGCACCGAAATCCAGAAGCACAATCCGCCCCGTCTCAGGCACGTACCGGAAATTGGCGAAATTCGGATCGGTCTGCATCAGCCCAAACTCGAACAACTCCGTCAGCAGCAGATCGATCAGGTTGCGCGCGATCTCATTCCGCATCGCCTCAGGTGCCTCGGACGCGTCCTCAATCGGGCGCCCATCAACAAAGGTCATCGCCAAGATATCTGGCGTGCTCCATTCCTCAACCACCTCCGGCAATACGAAACGGTCGTCCCCGTCTAGCAGTCCGCGAAACCGCGTCAGATGCGCGGCTTCCAGTGCATAGTCCGTCTCCTCATGGAGCTGCTTACGCGCCTCCTCCAGATACGGGGCGATCTCAAACCCCTTCGGGAGCAACCCCGTCATTCGCAAAAGCCCACCCACATTGGCCACGTCACTATCAATGCTGGCAGCCACACCCGGATATTGCACCTTGATCGCCAGATCGCGGCCATCGCGCAGGCGCGCTTTGTGAACCTGCCCGATCGAGGCCGCCGCAATCGGGCGCACATCGAACTGCTCAAACCCTTTTAGCCAGCCCTCGGGCCAGTTCTTGGCGAGCACTTTCTTAAGCTGCGCTGGCGGCATAAACGCCGCATCCGCGCGCAGCCGACCGAGGATTTCTGTCAACTCAGGTGGCAGCACATCGCCTGTATCCATCGACATCAACTGTCCGACCTTCATCGCCGCCCCGCGCATCTGCGCAAGCTGATCGGTGATGCGCCGCACATTCGCGGGCGTCAGCAACAGCCCCTTCATCGAGGGTCGCTGCCCCCGACCCAGTTGCGCCACACAGTTTAAGGCCATGTTGCCCGCCACGCCCGCAGTCATCGAGCCCAGCCGCGTCAGCCGCGCAAGCCTGCTGGACGGGACCGCAAGCGCCTCGCTATCCTTCGCCATCACACAGCCCCTCGATAAAAACCGACCGAGACGACGGACACATCCACATCCATCTCGCGCCCAACCGCGATCACGCCCATGCGCCGCAAAGTTGCCGGATCAAACGCAACGTCGGTGCGGTGCGCCTGAAACTGGGCAAAGGGAAACCGCAGCTGCGTCCATGCACCGGGTGCTCTAAACGCAGTGTGATAAGATTGCCAAGGCCGGGTCAGCGCGGTGGTTCTCAGGCGTAACTCATAGCCTGCGCCATTGCCTTGGACGACCATCTCGATCCCGTCGTAGGCGCGCGCGTCAAACACGCCGCCCCCCGCCAGATCAAACGCCATCTGGATAAAGCCGCCATTGTTCTCAAGCGAAACGCGCCCGAACAAACGCGCTGCACGTCGCCCATCCACGATCTCGCGCGCAAACGCGCCGCGCGACACCCCGCCCATGACCGTGTCGGCCACGTATTCCCATATTGGCTCTAGTTCCATGTCCTGCCACCTAGCGCCCGCTACGCAAACGTCACCGGGTCGTCGCCCGGTTGCCACGCCGGATACTTCCCCATGATCGCCGCAAACGGCTCAGAGGCGAGAAACTCCGCAAGCCACGCCTGCACGTTCGGCCATGGCTGCGCGTCAAACCAAGTCCGGTCAATATTGGCGAACTGGCGCACAAACGGCACGATCGCGTAATCCGCAATCGAGGGCGTGCCAAAGAGCGCCCCTCCCGACTGCCCGCCCAACTGCCCGTCCAAATCCGCCAAAAATTGGGCCGCGTCCGCGCGGTGCGCCAACGGATCCTCGCCGGGATACCGAGCCCCATATTTCGTCCGGTCCAATGCGTATTTAAACGGCCCATCACAACGCGCGATCCAGTCCCAACCCGCGTCCGGCATCGCAAGCCAGCCTTCGGGGTCAGCGCGCCCCAAGGTCCAGCGCATCACATCCAGGCTCTCGTCGACAACGCCGTCTGCCGCCTCAAGACAAGGAACTGTGCCTGAGGGCGAGGCCGCCAAGAACGCCTGTGGTTTGTCACGCAGCAAAATCTCGCGCAGCTCCACCCGCTGGCCCGAGGCCAAAATCGCAAGCCGGGCGCGCATGGCATATGGGCAGCGGCGGAAGGACCACAAGATTGGCAGCTCAGTCATCAAACACTCTCCTCATCCGCATTCCGCGCCGTCCCAAAGACCAGCCCGCACGCAAATATCATTGCCCCGAGGCACCCGAACGCCATGCGGTACTGTGCACCGGCACCGAACCCCGCGCGCGCACCGAAATCCAGCACAGCGCCAAACCCGATCTGCATCAACGGGATTGCAGCAACAGATACAAGCGCCAGCAACGTCGAGGCGCGCCCCAGCATCACATCCGGTACCACACGCCGCATATGCGCGCAGCGCGATGAAAAATTGCTGGGCAAACACCGCGATCAGCAACAGCCCAATCACCAAAGACACCGGCAGTCCCGGAACGCCCGCAAGCACTGCCATACTGACACTAGAGGCCAACACCGCCCCCAAGATCACCCGCTTACGGGACGCAAAGTGCCGGTCCATCTGGCCAAACGCCGCCGCGCCAAAGATGGACGCACAAAAAAGCACCAGCAGCACAGCGCCCGCGCCGTCGGCCGAGAACCCCGCGACATCTTGCAAATACGGCCCGCCCCAGAGCCCCGTGATCGTGGTGATCGGGCCGTAGGTGACAAAGCCGAGCGCGAGGATTTTTAGAAACTCAGCATCCCGCAGCAAGGTTAGAAAGCCGCCCGCCTCAGCCCCCTGCGCTTTCACCCGCACGCCCGGCTCGACCGCGCGCTGGTGGAGAGCAAGCTGCTCGGCCTGGTGACGATCTTCGCCTATGCCTTCTTCAAGTTCGGCTGGGCCTACCGGCTGTTCAACTATTGCTCGATCCTGATCGGCGCGATTCCCATGCGCGCGGAAGCC
>JAWUXZ010000060.1:0-10767 GCA_034111085.1 Dinoroseobacter sp. | reverse complement strand
ATGACCGGCGGGTGGCTTCAATGGGCTGTTCGCGTCAGGCCCAGTTGTTTCTTTTGAAAAACTTTGGTCGTGCCGGAATGGTAGCATGGCGCGCTAGTTGCGCTTTTGCCACTGCTCTTATGAGCGTCGTACTGCTTCCGTAGTGCTTCCGGAGGATTTCTTAGTCAAAAATCTACGGAATCATTTTCAGATAAGCATCAGATTTAATTAACGAAATTGGCTCCGGCGGTAGGGATCGAACCTACGACAAATTGATTAACAGTCAACTGCTCTACCGCTGAGCTACGCCGGAATACCGAGGCTCGTCTAGCAAGACCCTATGAGGCTGTCTAGGGGCGCGCGGCGAAAAAGTTCGCCCATTTGTCACACAAGCGCAAACACCGCCTCTGGTCCCATCGCCCCGCGTATCTCAACTTCCGATTGCGCTTTCATTTCAAGTAGATGCGCCAGCACGTTGCGCGCAGCAGCGCCCAGCAGTGCGGGGCCCACATCGACATAGACCCGCCCCGCCAGATCGCGCGCGGTCCCCGGTGCCTCGTAGAGGGCCGCCTTGATCTGCGCATGGCGCGCCAATCTGTGCGCTTTGAGCTGTGCCACCCGCGCCAACGGGGCCTCGACCGCACCACCATGTCCCGGCAAATAGACCGTGTCGCCGGCCCGCGCGGCCAATACCTCAAGCGAGCGCATGAACGCCCCCAAATCTCCGTCCGGCGGCGAGACTAGCGAGGTTGACCACTCCATCACCAAATCGCCGGTAAACACCGTCCCCGATGCCTCGTTGGCAAAACACAGATGATTGCCCATATGCCCGGGCGTCCACAATGCGCGCAGGGCCCAGTCATCGCCAGCCACCTCCGCGCCGTCCGCCAACACCACATCGGGCACGAAGCCCTCGTCCACGCCCTCACCGCCACCTGCCAAGCCAGCCTGCGCAAGGGCCTCCATCGCGCCCGACCGCCCAGCCTGCCAATCACCAAACGCCCAGACTTGCGCGCCGGTCATGGCGGCAAACCGAGGCACCCCCGCTGAATGATCTCGGTGCGCATGGCTCACGAGAATATGGCTGACAACAGCGCCCTGCGGCAACGCCGCAAGCACCTCCTGCAAATGCCCCTCATCATCAGGGCCGGGATCAATCACCGCGACCGACCGGGTGCCAAGCACATATGTATTCGTCCCCCAATAGGTCATTGGCGAGGGGTTAGGTGCGATCACGCGGACCAAATCCTTGCGCAGTCGCGTGACAGTCTCAGGTCGTGGGTCGTGCATCGGCTCTTTCCCCTTCAGGCGCGCGCGCTTAGGTTGGTGCGTATGTTCGCTTGGCTCAAAGAAACACTCCCAAACCGGCTCTATGCGCGCGCGGCCCTGATCCTTGTGGCCCCCGTGATCGTGTTGCAATTGGTGATCACAGTCGTCTTTCTGCAACGCCATTTCGAGGATGTCACCCGTCAGTTGACCCAAGGCATCGTGCTCGAGACCCAGTTGATCCAGATGTCGCTCGCCGAAAACCCCGGCATGAGTGACGCCGTTCTCAGCCGCATTGCAGCCCGCCTCGAAATGCAGGCAGTACTTGCGCCCGCCAGCTTGCAGCCAACGCAGCGACCTTTCTATGATATATCCGGCATCGCGGTGATCGACACATTTCAGTCCGAGTTGACCGGCTTTCGCGCCGTCGATCTGGCCACCAACCCCCAAGTTGCAACCCTTAGTGTGGACACCGAAGCGGGTCCGCTGGTGCTGACGTTTGACCGCGAGCGTGTCTCGGCTTCCAACCCACACCAGCTT
This sequence comes from Dinoroseobacter sp., assembly GCA_034111085.1. Classification (GTDB taxonomy): domain Bacteria; phylum Pseudomonadota; class Alphaproteobacteria; order Rhodobacterales; family Rhodobacteraceae; genus Dinoroseobacter. The sequence goes on along the minus strand of JAWUXZ010000060.1, from coordinate 8,982 downwards.
TTGATCATTTCGATCTTGGTGGGCGGCTTGATGACCATCGTGTCTTACCTGTTCCTGCGCAATCAGCTGCGCCCGATCAAGCGCCTGTCTGCGGCGGCCGAGGCGTTCGGCAAAGGGCGTACACTGCCCTATAAGCCGTCGGGTGCAGTCGAGGTACGCGCCGCCGGTCTGGCTTTCCTCGACATGCGCAACCGGATCGAGCGTCAGATTGAGCAGCGCACCCTGATGCTATCTGGTGTCAGTCATGATCTGCGCACGCCACTGACCCGGATGAAGCTGGAGCTGTCCTTGCTGGACCCAAGCGCCGAAGTCGACGCACTTGGGCGCGACGTGACCGAGATGGAAGGGCTGCTTGAGGCCTTTCTCGACTTTGCCAAGAACTCGTCGCTTGAGGCCATGTCCGACACCGATCCGTTTGCGCTGGCGCAAGATGCGGTCGCCAAGGCGCAGCGCGCTGGTCACGCGGTGACGCTCATGGAGGCACCGGCGGGGCAGGGCGGAACGCTTCCGCTACGGCCCCGCTCAGTTGCGCGCGCGCTCGACAACCTAATCGGCAATGCTGCGCGGTATGCGGGCACGGCGCAGGTGTCGGTGGCGCTTGATGACAAACGCCTGACCCTGATGGTTGAGGATGACGGCCCCGGCATTCCGGCGGACCGACGCGAAGAAGCAACGCGCCCGTTCGCGCGCCTCGACCGCGCGCGCAATCAAGACAAAGGCAGCGGTGTGGGGCTGGGCCTAGCCATTGTCGCCGATGTAGCGCGCAGCCATGGCGGAATGCTGCGCCTTGACGATAGCGAATCCTTCGGGGGCCTTCGCGCAGCGCTTGTTCTTCCTCGCTAGGACGGCGCACGCCTCGCCATGAGGACCACCGTTGCCTTCACCGAACGCGTGCCTAACCAATCCTTAACGCGAACCTTTTTTAACCCGCCTCATCGGATCCGGTGGGGATGTGGTCATCTGCCCCAAGCCGCACACCCTTAGGACAGTGGTTTCCCTGTGGCCTGTAAGCGCCACAGCCCGAACTGCGCGGGCGATGGCGTCTAAGGCGCGCCAAAGGGCACACCGGCGGCATAAAGCGCCGCTGGTGACACGCAGATCATGCCGCAAAACCGATGCGGGCCCGTATCATCCCTGAAGACAACCTCTCAACAAGCACGCGCCAGAGTGGTGGGCAGATCGCCCACCCTACATTTGGCGTGTCCGTAAGTGTGCTCAATTTACCCATGACGCCCGCGCGTGCGTCCGAGAACACTCGAAAATATGGAAGGTTTGGTAGGCCCGGCAGGACTTGAACCCGCAACCAAAGCGTTATGAGCGCTCTGCTCTAACCAGTTGAGCTACAGGCCCTCCATACCCCCGATTATGCTGCGGCAAAACGCGGGTCAAGCGCGGCTTGCTTGAGGGCGCGCGCGCAATGCTTTATCGGCGGGGCAACAAATCTTAGGAGGCCTTCGATGTCCGACCCCAAACCCGGTCTCAGCTACGCCGAAGCTGGTGTCGATATCGACGCTGGCAACGCGCTTGTTGAGGCGATTAAGCCTGCCGCAGCCGCCACCAAACGCTCGGGCGTGATGAGCGGGTTAGGCGGGTTCGGAGCGCTGTTTGACCTCAAAGACGCAGGCTTCACAGACCCAATCCTCGTGGCGGCCACTGACGGCGTCGGCACCAAGCTGCGCATTGCCATAGACACCGGACGCCTTGACACCATCGGCATCGATCTCGTGGCCATGTGCGTCAATGATCTGGTCTGCCAAGGCGCGGAGCCTTTGTTCTTCCTAGATTATTTTGCAACCGGCAAGCTGGAACCCGGCGCGGCGGCCACCATCATCCAAGGCATTGCCAAAGGCTGTGCTGCGTCCGGTTGCGCCTTGACCGGCGGCGAAACTGCCGAGATGCCGGGCATGTACCGCGCAGGTGATTTTGATCTTGCGGGCTTTGCCGTGGGCGCAATGGAGCGGGGCACTCATTTGCCCACTAATGTCACCCCCGGCGATGTTATCCTCGGTCTCGCCTCTGATGGTGTGCATTCCAACGGCTACAGCCTTGTGCGCAAGGTTGTTGAGGTCTCGGGCCTCACGTGGGACGCGCCTGCGCCGTTTGCGGGCGCTAGTTTGGGCGAGGCGCTGCTGATCCCAACCCGCCTTTATGTCAAATCGCTGCTTCTCGCGATCCGCGCTGGCGGTATCCACGGTCTCGCCCACATCACCGGCGGCGGCCTGACCGAAAACTTGCCGCGCGTGTTGCCCGAAGGATGCGGGGCCGAAATCGATTTGGGCGCATGGGATCTGCCACCTGTCTTTGCGTGGCTAAAGGACACAGGTGGGATCGCAGAGGCTGAGATGCTCAAAACCTTCAACTCCGGGATCGGCATGTGTGTGGTCGCCAGCGCCGATCAAGCTGGGGCCGTCGCAGGTATTTTGCGGCAAGCAGGCGAGACGGTGATCGAGCTTGGCCACGTCACGGCAGGAACCGGCGTCACCTACAAGGGCACTCTGAGCCCTGCATGAAGGTCGCGATCTTCATCTCAGGTGGTGGCTCTAACATGGTCAAGCTTGTGCAAAGCATGACCCAAGATCACCCTGCGCGCCCGTGTCTTGTGCTGTCTAATGATCCAGATGCAGGCGGTCTTGAGGTCGCCCGCGCAATGGGCATTCCAACCGCCGCCGTTGATCACAAACCCTTCGGGACGGACCGCTTAGCGTTCGAGGCCTCCCTGTCAGAACACCTTGGCGTTGTCCAACCCGACCTCATCTGCCTTGCTGGCTTCATGCGGGTGCTAACGGCAGATTTCGTCGTCGGGTGGGAGGGGAAAATGCTTAATATCCACCCTTCGCTCTTGCCCAAATACAAAGGCCTGCACACTCATCTGCGCGCGCTTGAGGCAGGCGATGCCGAGCATGGCTGCACTGTCCACCATGTCACCGCCGACCTCGATGACGGCCCGATCCTTGGCCAAGCGCGCCTGACTGTGAACCCCGACGATACGCCCGAAACCCTTGCCGCACGGGTGTTGCCGCTCGAACACCGTCTCTATCCGGCCGTTCTGCACGCCGTGGCAACAGGCGCGCCCCTTCCACTAGAGATCACTTGACCCAGCCTGCGCGCCAAGGCATCAATCATCTCATGATCCGTATCGCCGCCCATAATGTCTGGTATTTCGCCCGCTTCACATAGGCGCGGTTCGGATTTCATTTGCAGTGACCAACCGCCTCCGAGGGCGGTTTTTTTATGCGGTCCTTGGGGCATCCCCCCAAAAAAAGGACCACGACCCATGCCCTGCCTCATTCGCCCCGCCGACCTGCCAGATGTCGTGCATCTGCGCGCCATGATCCACACGCTCGCGCGTCATCACGGTGACCGACCTGCGATGAGCCTTGCGCAGTTGCACCGCGATCTGTTTGGGCCCCAGCCAATGGCCCAAGCGCTTGTGGCCGACGCTAATGGCACGCTTCAGGGCTACGCACTGCTGTGCACCCACTGGCGCGCCCACACAGGCGAGCGCGCGGTTGATCTGCACCACCTGTTTGTGGCTCCTGAGGCACGCGGCCTCGGCATTGGCCGCGCCCTTATCCGAGCAGCTACCCAGCGTGCACGCAGCACGGGGGCTATAAAACTGACCATAGGCACCGATCCCGACAACACCGCAGCGCAGGATTTCTACCGCCATCTTGGCCTCATTCAGTCGCCACAACCCGGTCCGCGCTTTGCGCAAACCCTCTGAGGCGCGCTGTCCCCTTTTAAGTTTACCGTTTTGTGAGTATCACCGTATGATTGGTGAGTGTGCAGCAGATATACGCGAGATAGACAGGCAAGAATGCAAACGATTACAACGACCGACGCGCTGGCCACATTTTGCGCCGAAGCGGCCAAAGCTCCTTACGTCACAGTTGATACTGAGTTCCTGCGCGAACGGACTTATTACGCCAAGCTGTGTCTGATCCAACTGGCCTTTCCGGGCGAGGGGGACGAAAACGCTGTGCTGGTTGACCCGCTGGTCGAAACCATGTCGCTCGACCCGTTGCTGGAGCTGTTCAAGAACCGCGATGTGGTCAAAGTGTTCCATGCCGCGCGTCAGGATCTCGAGATTTTCCAGATCGACCACGGCGTGCTGCCTGTGCCTCTTTTCGACACCCAAGTCGCCGCCATGGTGTGCGGGTTTGGCGAGCAGGTCGGCTACGAGACCTTGGTGCGTAAGATCGAAAATGCCGCTATCGACAAAACCTCGCGCTTCACTGACTGGTCGCGCAGGCCGCTGTCGGACGCGCAACAAACCTACGCTTTGGCGGACGTGACCCATCTGCGCGGCGTCTATGAGTTTCTGGCAGCCGAGTTGGAAAAATCCGGCCGCACGCCTTGGGTCGAAGAGGAACTGTCGATCCTGAACGATCCCGCCACCTATCAGGTGGACCCCGAGGAGGCTTGGCGCCGGGTCAAAACCCGCACCAGCTCAGGCAAGTTCCTGGCCACTGTCCGGGCGCTGGCCAAGTTTCGCGAGATCTATGCCCAGAGCCGCAACATTCCGCGCAGCCGGGTTATCAAAGATGACGCGCTGATCGAGGTTGCCTCGACCAAACCCGGCAGCGTCGAAGATCTGGGCCGTTCACGCCTGCTGCTGCGCGAAGCGCGGCGCGGCGATATTGCAGAAGGCATCTTGGAGGCGGTCAAGGAAGGCCAAACGACCCGGGTCGAAGACTATCCAGTGTCCGACAAACCCAGCGAGAAGCTGCAAGTAAACTCGGCCTTAGCGGACTTGCTGCGCGTGCTCTTGAAAGCAAAATCCGAGGAAGCAGGCGTGGCCCAAAAGCTGGTCGCCAACAGCGCCGAGTTGGACCAGATCGCTGCCGGAAACCACGGTGTGCCATCCATGCACGGGTGGCGGGCAGAAGTGTTTGGCAACGACGCAATGCAGCTTTGCGAAGGCAAGATCGCACTGACAACACGGGGCAGTTCTGTGCGGATCGTGGTGCTTTAGACGGCCTCGGCTTTCGCTTTCATCCTTGCCTCGCGCAACACTTTGCGCATCCACACACCCGCCCCGACCATCACCGCCAGCGCGATGATGATGCCTGCGAGGTTGCTCAGCAGATCCGCGATCTCGGTCATCTGGTCGGTGAAGCTGTACCCTAGGCCCACATAGACGCTGCACCAAACGGCGGCACCCAGCACGGCAGGCAGCGTAAACCGCGCCCAGCCCAGACCACCTGCTGCACCGACATAAGACACGTAAGCCGCAAGCGGGCTGACCACAGTTCGGCTAAGAAACACCGCCCAAGCACCGCGCTTGTCAACGAAGCTTTCTGCGCGCGCCATTAAGGCTGCCACTTTGGGTTTTCCCGACAGCCGCGCTTTGACTGCGTCACCGCCTTTGCGGCCCAGTTGGTAGGCCATCTGATCGCCCGCGGTGAAGCCCGAGAACGCCGCAAGCCCCACGGCCCAGACCTCTAGATCGCCACTGGCCGCGAACCCGCCCGAGGCCAGCACCAGTAACGACGATGGCAGGGGCACTGCTAAGCACGACAAGAAAACACAAGCCAAAATCAGATACGGCCCATAGGTCGGCACAAGCGCAAACAGCGTGTCGGTCATTCGCTTGGCTCCTCACGCGGTGTTGGCGGCGCGGCGCGGCGCGCGTCACGCTCGGCCTCGGCGGTCGCAGCAGCGTCGCTCAGCATCGTCTGGACCGCTTCCATCGGCAGGCCTTTTTGTTCGGCAATCTGCGCCAAGGTCATGCGCCGCGCATCTCGCCCATCCACATCGAGCATCTCAAACAGAATCTGTGGCGGCACCCCCATGCGCATGCCCACAAAGCGTGGGGTCATCCACGGCTTTACCACAAACTCGGCGCGCGCTGGATCATTGCGCCAGACCTGATGCATCACCACGCGACTTGCGAAAAACACCACCAGACAGGCCGCCAGCACAAACACAGCCAGCGCGCGCCAGTGGTGTTTCACAAGATATTTCAGCGTCTGCATTGCGGCCCCTTTGTCCATGAAACGCACGCGGCGTGCGGTTCTGTCGCTATCCCAGCATCTTTATTCCGCGCGTCAGACCGCCCAGCGTCATTGGCACCATCGCATGATCGAAAATCTTGGCAATCATCTCGGTGCTTTGCGTATAGCGCCAGTGTTTCTCGACCGAGGGGTTAATCCAGAGCGAGTTCGGCCATTGCGCGCGTGCCCTGCGCAACCATGTCTCACCGCTCTCGGCATTCCAGTGCTCATTGGCGCCGCCCGGAAAGGCGACTTCATAAGGCGACATCGCAGCATCGCCGACAAAAATGCACTTATAATCGGGCCCGAACTTGTTGAGCACCTCCCAGGTCGGCGTCTGCTCGGACCAGCGCCGAGCGTTGTCGCGCCACACCCCATCATAGAGGCAGTTGTGAAAGTAGTAATGCTGCAGATGTTTGAACTCGGATTTGGCCGCTGAGAACAACTCCTCAACCACCTTCACGTGGTCATCCATCGACCCGCCAATATCCACAAACAACAACACCTTCACCGCATTGCGTCGCTCGGGCCGGGTCTGCACATCCAGATAGCCATGCTCGGCGGTGGCCCGGATCGTGCCGTCGAGATCTAATTCGTCAACGGCCCCATCGCGGGCCCAGCGGCGCAAGCGTTTCAGCGCAACCTTAATATTCCGGGTGCCCAGCTCGACACTGTCGTCGAGGTTGCGAAACTCGCGCTTGTCCCAGACCTTGGTGGCGCGCCGGTGGCGGCTCTCGGTTTGGCCAATGCGCACGCCTTCGGGGTTGTAGCCATACGCTCCAAAGGGCGAGGTGCCGGCGGTGCCGATCCATTTTGACCCGCCCTGATGGCGGGCTTGCTGCTCTTTTAAGCGCTCGCGCAGGGTCTCCATCAGTTTATCAAAACCACCAAGCGCTTCAATCGCGGCCTTTTCCTCGGCGCTCAGATGCTTCTCGGCCATTTTTTCAAGCCAGTCGCTGGGCAAATCAACGGCCTCTAGCACGTCATCGACGCCAATCGCCTCAAGTCCGCGAAACGCATGGGAGAAGGCCTGATCGAAACGGTCCAAGTGCCGCTCGTCTTTGACCATGATCGTGCGGGCGAGCAGGTAGAAATGGTCGACGTCATATGTCGACAGACCGCGCTTCAACGCCTCCAGAAAGCTGAGATATTCGCGCAACGACACCGGAACCCCGTGGCTGCGCAAAGTCTCAAAAAACGGGGTAAACATCGCCCCGCGCCTCTAGCCGCGTGCGAGGAAGATGGTCAGAACCAGACCCACAATGAACCAGAAGATGCCGAAACCGGCCGCGTATTGCAGCATATCAAGCCGCTTGCCGCCGCGCTTTTTGGCCAGCCAAGTGCCCCAGCCCGCTCCGCCCACAAGTCCTACAATTGCTAGCATTAGTTGCCCCTCGCGCCGTCGCGATTTTCCGGTGTGACCGCCGCGATTTCCACAAGGCGGGCGCGGATTTCGCCCGCGTCGCCGAAGCCATAACGCGCCCATCCCAGACTGTCGAGGCGGACTGCCTGCGCCTCTGTGGCACGTCCCTCAAGCGTCAAAGCTTCTGCCCGCATCATCAACAGCGTCGCCATCAGCGAAGCATTTTGTGCCGCCGTCGCCGCAGGCAAGCTCTGGTCGATCAGCCGCAATGCTGCATCTCCATTGCCCGTCGAGAGCGCGAAGGCCGACAGTTGCACGCCAATCTGGGCGCGTTGAATATCTGCGCCCGGAATCGCGCGAAACGCCTGTCCAGCAGTCACAAACGCAGGCAGCGCCAATTCGGGTTTCTGTCCCAGCGACAAGCGCCCGAGCGCGTAATAACTAAATCCCTCGCGCAGCGGCCCTAGGTTAGAGGATTTCGCAATATTCACCGCGCGCTGTGCCGAGGCCAAGCGCGCCGCTGGTCGTGCGCCCGGACCAAGTGCGGCCTCAATCGCATCGACCCAAGCGCGGGGGGCAAGCTGACTATAGGGTCCGCGCGCGCCCACGGGCCGGTTGCCGGCGACCCGCCCCAGCACTCTTGGCAGGTGCCCGGTAACTTCTGCGCGGCTCATCCCGCTTTGCAACTCGGGTGCGTAGGCAATCCGCAGCATCAGCATATCGAACTGCGTTAAAACCATGTGGAAATTGTCATCGTTGAAGATGCTGTCGGGCAATCGGTAGAGGTCATTGAGCGGCCCGATGGCTTGTGCAATTTCCTCGTGCAGACAATCGCGCACTTCTTGCGGGCTGACATCGTTGGGGATGAACACGGCCGCGCGGGTGCGGGTTTGCAGCTCCGACCAATCCACCAGACTGCTGCGCCGGTTGCGCGTAAACTCGGTCCAGCTAGTTACGTTGGGCACCACGAAACACGCGGCTTGGGGCACGTAGCGTTGCAGGCGGCGGCGGGGCAGGGTCTCGACAATCAGGTTGGCGGTGGCAGCGCTGGTTGCAGGCGCAATATCAATGCCCGCCTCACGCTGCATCCGGCCCAGCAAAAGCTGCAAGTCGCGCATCAGGCTCGGTGGGGTGTTCGCGCCCGCAACGGCTACGCGGATCGGGCCCTCAAAGCGGGTAAATATCGGCAGCTCTCGCCCGCTTTCCATTAAGAAAGTCAGGTCTAGAAAATCCTCCGCCAGTTCCGTGCGCGATTTGGCGGTGGGGGCAGCAGAGGTGCTCGCAAACACCTTCATCGCTGGCAGTTCCGTAGACAGGGCAGGGGTCGCGCGCCGCTCTGACACGCCACCCTCAAATGGCACGCTCGCACAGCCCGCAAGCAGCCCGAGGCTGAGCAGGATCGCCGCCCTCACGAACTGGGCCGCTGATATTTGATAAACGGGGTCAAAGTTCCGACCTTATCGTAAAGCCTGCGGCCATCGGCGTTAAACTCCTGTGTCATCCAGTAGACCGAGGGCGCACCCATGGCGTCGGCGGCCCCGTACCCTGCCTCCAACAAGGCCCGCCCCACGGCTTTTCCGCGCGCCACAGGGACAGTCTAGAGGTCCTGGTGCTTTCATTCCG
>JAWUXZ010000059.1:0-9736 GCA_034111085.1 Dinoroseobacter sp. | reverse complement strand
TGCCCCGCTTCGTTGGAGCCAACTAACGAAAAAGGGCGCCCCGTAGGACGCCCCTTCGATTTTCTCAGGCGTGAAGCCTCGCTAATTTCCGTAGGCCACAGCGGGTAGCCATGTCGCCAATCCGGGGAAGGTGAACACGATCGCCAGTCCCAGAATTTGCAGCAGCACGAACGGAATGATGCCTCGGTAGATGTGGGCCAGCGTGATCCCCGGAGGACAAACGCCCTTCAGATAGAACAGCGCGAAGCCAACCGGCGGCGTCAGGAAGCTGGTTTGTAGGGTCACGGCCACCAGAATGGCGAACCATACCACCTCGGGATTGCGCACCACATCGTAGCCCGGCACAACCAAATCAAGCGCCAAAACAATAGGCAACATCAGTGGCATGATGATGATCGTGATCTCGATCCAGTCGAGCAGGAAGCCCAGCAGGAACACGATAAACAGGATGAACATCACCACATGATAGGGGTTATCGAACGAGTTGCCGACAAGGTGCTGCACGATCTCGTCCCCGCCGTAGCGGCGCAGAACGAAGGCAAAGAAGTTCGCCGCAAGGAAAATCCCGACGATATAGCCCGAGGTATTAAGGGTTGATCGCGAGACCTCTTTCAAGACCTTGAAGCTGAGCTTGCCGTTGATCACTGCCAGCACTGTCGCGCCCAGCGCACCAAGCCCGGAAGCTTCGGTCGGTGTTGCAAAGCCCGCGAAGATCGAGCCAAGCACAACGAGGATCAAGAACATTGGCGGCACGACGGCCATAATCACATCTTTGACGACGTCCCAGCCAACCTCGTCGGTTTTCTCCGGCGCAGGCATCGCATCAGGGTTGAACAGACCGTAGCCAACGATGAACACGATATAGAGCGCCCCAAGGATCAGGCCCGGAAACAGCGCGCCCATGAACAAATCACCCAGCGAAATTGCCAACTGATCGGACATGATCACAAGCATGATCGAGGGCGGGATTAGAATGCCCAACGTGCCTGCCGAGGCAATCGTGCCCGTCGCCATCTCTTTGGAGTAGTTCTGCTTCATCATCTGCGGCAGCGCCATCAGACCAAGAAGCGTCACCGATGCACCGATCACGCCGGTGGAGGCTGCGAGGATGATACCAATCAGCATCACCGTCAGCGACAGACCACCTTTGAGGCCGCCAAACAGCTTCTGCATTGCGTGCATCATGCGCTGTGCGACACCAGATTGGTCCAGCATCAGGCCCATGAAGATAAACATCGGCAGGGCCACAAGGACCGGGTTCTTAACGACGTTGCCGAACAGACGCCCCGGCAACGCACCAAAGCGCTGGTAGTCAATACCGGTACGGTCAAATTCGATGATATCGCGGAAGCTGCCTCGGAACGGATCCAAGAAGATCTCGGCAAACAGCCCGAAGATCAGGCTGACACCCACAAGGGCGAAGGCCACCGGAATGCCCCGGAACAGTAGGAAAATGAAGGTCAGGAACATCACCAATACGGCGAGCTCGTTGAGGGTCAGAAACTGACCAATGAATTCCAAAAGGAACATGGTTTAGCACTCCGCCTTATCGCCGCGGTCCATAAGACGCGCGATGCCAATGACGATGACCGTCAGAACAAGGGTGATGATGATGGTATATTTGATCTCTTGGACGCCGAACGCGATCTCGCCAAAGATCCAGTGTCGTCCGATCTCGCGGTTGGTCACGTCGCCGGATGTGCTCAAGCGCAGCGCCCACCAAATTGCATAATAGATCGTCAGATTGACCCCGAACATGGTGGCCGGAAACGCATAAAACAGCTGCTTCCAAAGCACAGGCTTGGTCAAACGGCTTAGGAACCGCACATAGGCACCCCAGCATGCGACGATGATGAACACGAACGACAGGTTCATGAACACCTTGAGGATCCAAAGATTGTGCAGGCCGTTGGGGCTGTCAGAACCCTCATCGGCAACAACCGAGCTGATGGCGTAAGGTATCGTGAGATCCCACGCGAGAATGATGAACGGCAAAAACAGCCAAGCCAGACCGAATATCTCGATCTTGGTCTGCTTTTCGCGGCTGAAATTATCAAACAGGATGTCGACTCGCACGTGGCTGTTGGTCGTGACCGCGTAGCCAATGCCAACAAGCACGGCCATGCCATAAAGCCACCACTGAAAGTCATCAAGCCAAGCCTGGTTCATGCCCGCGCTACGCAAGAAGACCTGCGAAACAATAGCAATCATCAAGATGGGAAACAGCCAGGCGGCGATGTTCGAGATGGCGACGACCATACGGTCGACACGGTTGTGTTCTTCGCGTCCGACCTCGCCCGGGTCCGACAGTTTCACAAGCTCGTCAGCGGAATCCATGGAACATCCAGTATTGTTGAGTTTTGTTGTCAACGTGCCCCCGGTCTGCGGGCACGGGCAAGGCCGGGGCGAAATTGCCGCCCCGGCCAAAGTCGTTACGTCACGCGATTAGTTGCGTGGACGCGGCAGGTAGATTGAGTTGCCCCAAGTCTTGTAGCCTTCGCGGTACTCTTGCAGGTCGGCCCAAACTTCGGCGAAGAACGCGTCTTCTGCGGCAAGCTCAAGTGCAACTTCAGCCCAGGTCGCCTCGAAGGTATCGAGCATTTCCTGTGGCCACTGCATGTTGGACACACCGTTGTTTTCAACGTTGTCTACCATAGCGCCGAAGTTTGTTGCTTCACCCTCTGCGTAGTTGGTGGTGATGTTGGCGAGGCAAGCAACTTCGATCTGTGTCTGGCTACGCTCGTCCAGATCGTCCCAACGGTCTTTGTTGACCAGAAGTTCGAACATGGTTGCGGGCTGGTGCCAGCCGGGGAAGTAGTTGAACTTCGCAATCTGGTGGAAGCCCAAGTTTGCGTCGATGCGGGGCATCGAGAACTCGGTCGCGTCGATGGCACCACGCTCAAGCGCGGGGAAGATGTCGCCTGCTGCGAGCAGCGAGGTGGACACGCCCAAACGCTGCATAACTTCGGCACCAAGGCCAAAGAAGCGCATGTTCAGACCTTCAAGGTCAGCCATAGAGTTGATTTCGTTCTTGAACCAACCGGAGGTCTCAGGTGCGATGATGCCGCAAGGCTGGACGTGAACGTTGTAGCCTGCTTCGTCATACATACGCTGATAGAGCTCAAGCCCGTCATCATAGAGCATCCAGCCGAGAAATTCGCCGGCCTCTGGGCCAAACGGCACAGCAGCAAACAGCGACGCGGCTGTGATCTTACCCTGCCAGTAGCCAGCAGTTGCGAAAGACGCGTCCACAGAACCGTTGGACACAGCGTCCAGCGCTTCAAGTGTTGGGACAAGCTCGCCCGGATCGAAGTGCTCGAACTCGACGCCTTCGGAGATGCCGTTGATCTTGGTAACGAAGTCAACGCCGGCCGTGCCGAGAATTGGCAGGTTCTTACCGAACGAAGACGTCATCTCGAGTAGTTCTTGTGCATTTGCACCAGTCGCGGTCACGAGCATGGTGCTGGCAAGTGCCAGTGTTTTGAGTTTCATAAAGTGTCCTCCCAGACAGTTTCGACCCCAAGTGGTAAACTCTTTTTACCACTTCCGAGGGCAGGCTTAACTTTTTCTTTCCAAGATTGCATCCAATATTTTCAATTGTTAGCGCAACCAGTCGAAATTCGCGTATTTCCTGCTGTAGATAGAAGCGGTGCCAAACGGATCTTGCAAGGGTCTTCGCACTCAAACTTCCTGATCCCGATGACTTGCATCAGGCGCGTCCGGCGATCACTCTTTAGGCTCAGAAGGAGACGCCATGTTTGATCTGATCATCGCAAGCGGGACAGTGGTCACCGCCGAGCATCAGTTTGAGGCTGATATTGCCATCACGGGCGGACGCATCGCAGCGCTTGGGCAAGACCTTGGCCCGGCGCGCGAGGTACTCGATGCCTCTGGGCGTCTTGTGCTGCCCGGCGGCGCCGATCCGCATTGCCATATCGAGCAGTTGTCCGGCATGGGTTTGATGAACGCCGACACGTTCGAGACGGCGACTGCGTCTGCTGCAATGGGTGGCACGACAAGCGTGATTTCGTTCGCCGCACAAAAGGCAGGCGAGCGGTTGCGCGATACCGTGGCCGACTACGCCGCGCGCGCCCGGCGCGGTGCCCGGATCGATCACGCGTTTCATCTGATGATCACCGACATCGACGCGCCAAATTTCGAGGATGACCTCACGGAACTTGTCGCCGGCGGGCACAAGTCCCTGAAAATCTTCACGACTTATAATATTGGCCTAGAAGATAAGGCCATTCTACATGTTTTGCGGCTGGCCAAGGCCGCAGGCGCACTGGTCTGTGTTCACGCCGAGAATGATGCACTGATAAAGGCCACAACCGCGCGCTTGCTGGAGGCCGGATTGACCCGCCCCGAGCATCACGCGCTGTCCCATCCTCGGGCCGCCGAGATCGAAGCGGTAGAGCGGATGTGCCACTTCGCGGACTACCTCGACCAGCCGGTGATGCTGTTTCATATCTCGACCCTTGAGGCCGTTGAGGTGGTCAGAAACGCTCGTGCGCGGGGTGTGCCTGTATGGGCTGAGACCTGCCCGCATTACCTGATGATGACCGCACAAGTGCTGCGCCGTGACGGGTTGGAGGGGGCAAAATTCATGTGCTCGCCTCCCCAGCGCGAAGCGGCCGATCAACAGGCGCTTTGGGCGGGGCTTTCTGGTGGCACGCTGGATCTGATTTCGTCCGATCACGCGCCCTACAGGTTTGATGAAACCGGCAAGCTGAGCGCGGGTCCAAACGCTCGGTTCGATCAGATTGCAAATGGGCTGCCCGGGTTGGAAGTTCGGCTTCCGCTCCTTTTTGACGCAGTGATGCGCAGGGGCGATCTGAGCCTGCAAGATTTCGTGGAATGGACGGCAACCGGTCCAGCGCGCCTCTATGGATTGGCCAGCAAGGGGCGAATCGCTGTTGGCTGCGACGCGGATCTCGTTTTGTGGGATTCGGAGCGTTCCGTGACCTACGCCGCAAACGATCTGCACGACAACGTGGGCTATAATCCGTGGGAGGGGCACAGCGTAACGGGCTGGCCCGAGACGGTGTTGCTGAGGGGCAAAGTCATCGTGGCAGATGGGGAATTGCGCGCCAAGCCGGGGCAAGGGGCATGGCTGGCACGGGAACTGGCAACTTTACCGCGCGGAAAAGCTGCACCTGAATGGGCCGCGGCGCAGGGGGCAATATGAAGACGCTGTACGTGCTGAACCCAAATTCGTCGAAAGACGTGACCGCGCGGATCGATGTGGCGCTGGAGCCGCTGCGCAGCCTCGGCGTCCCGATTGCGTGCAAAACCCTACCTGAGGGCCCGCCCGGCATCGAGAACCAGCGCCAAGCCGATCTGGTGATTGCGCCGCTGCTGGCCCAAGCCGCCTCGCATGAAGCGGACGCGGCGGGGTTCGTTATAGCCTGTTTCGGCGATCCCGGCCTGCATGCGCTGCGCGACCAGACCGCCCTGCCCGTCCTCGGCATTCAAGAAGCGGCAGTTGCTACGGCGATGACGCTCGGCCAGCGCTTCGGGGTACTTGCGATCCTGCCCACGTCAATCCCGCGCCATATGCGCAGCTTTGGGGCGATGGGCGTGCTGGACCGTTTGGCAGGTGACCGCGCTTTGAACCTTGGCGTTGGTGATTTGTCGGACACCGCCCGCACCTTGGCCCGCATGATCGAGATCGGCACGCAATTGCGCGACACGGATGGCGCAGACGTGCTGATCATGGGATGCGCGGGCATGGCGGGATACCGCAGCGCGTTACAAGATGCGCTTGGCCTGCCAGTGGTGGAACCGTGCCAAGCCGCCGCCGCGATGGCGATTGGACGTATTGCTTTGAACCTAGGTGAGAATTTGACATGCTAGATGAGACCGCCAAGGGCGTCTTCACAATCGCCGCGACACCATTTTTGCCGAATGGCGCACTGGATTTGGACAGCGTGGACCGCATGGTCGATTTCTACGTCGAGCGGGGTGTAACCGGGCTGACCATTTTGGGGATGATGGGCGAGGCCGGAAAACTGACTGCCTCGGAATCAGTCACGATGATCAAGCGCGTTATCACCCGCACGGATTTGCCCGTCGTTGTCGGCGTCTCCGCCCCCGGTTTTGCGGCAATGGGTGCGTTGGCTGATGAGGCGATGAGCGCGGGCGCGGCGGGCGTTATGGTAACCCCGACGACAGGGCTGCGCAGCGACGACCAGATTGCTGGCTACTATCACAATACGGCCAAAACGTTGGGCGACGCGCCGTTCGTGCTGCAGGACTTCCCGCTGGCCACCGGGGTAACGATCCCGGCGAAAGTGATCCTACAGATCGTTGCCGATTGCCCGACTTGCGTGATGCTCAAGCACGAGGATTGGCCGGGTCTGGATAAGGTAAGCGCGCTGCGGGCGGGGTCTGAGGCTGGTGCGCGGCGCATCTCGATTCTATGCGGCAATGGCGGGTTGTTCCTGCCCGAGGAAATGCTGCGCGGGGCCGATGGTGCGATGACCGGGTTCGCGTTCCCCGAAATGATGGTGGACGTTGTTGCGGCGATGGAGGCGGGCGAATTGGATCGCGCGCGCGATCTGTTCGACGCCTACCTGCCGCTGGTGCGGTACGAGACGCAGCCGGGTTTAGGGTTGGCGATCCGCAAGCATATTTTGGCGAGACGCGGCGCGATTGCCCATGAGACAGTGCGCGCGCCGGGGCCGAAGCTGAACGCGGCGACCGTGGCGGAGATTGACGGGCTGTTGGTGCGGCAGGAGCGACGGTTAGCGGGGTTGGGTTAGATAGGAGGGCAGCGCTCGGTTTGGGACTCAATGGCTTACATGGTGGCCTGTAACCCCGAGTAGCGGCGCGGATCGTAGAGGCTAAGGGCTGGGAAGCAGATAATGCCGCGTGGGCCGATGTGCTTAAAGCGGACGGCGGATGCGTTGCAACGTAAGTAGAAGGACGGGCATGTGGTGCAAGTCTTCGGGCCGGGTGGGTGTCTGTGGCGGCTGGCCCAGTGAAGGGCCAGCTTTAGGAGGTCTAAATGTCAGAGTTTCATATCAGTGATGAAGGGATAGAATCGCTTTGGTGTGGGCTTGCTCGCGACCTGAACGATGCTTCCCCTGAATGTGTCCCGCGCCATTTTGTCAAACGAATGGCTCATCTGTTCCTCCGTGAAGGCTTTCACGGAAGCAATGACATTTTTGAACTTGCCGCTGTTCCCACAGGACGGGCAGGAATAAGCCGACTCGTCTTGCGGTTCAGTGGGACCTTCCACTGCTACGCGGCACGTGCCGCAAAGGATAGATACGGATTGATCAGTCATTAGGCGACCTCCTTCCGCATCTTAGCAATGCCTTCGCTTTCGGGGTGCTTGCGCCCTTTGATGACATCGTTCACGCGCCCCGGATTCACACCGTAAGAGGCGGCTATGTGGTGCTGGTATTCACCAGACCAGTGCCTAATCCATACGTCTAGAGCGTCGTCCAAGGTGATTTGGTAGGGGAGTTTGGCCATTGATGGCTCCTATGAAGGGGGCCGTCACGGAGCTTGACTGCATGACTCACAAGTGTAGAAGGTACGAGTGATCACAAAACAGACCCCGCAACGGGTCGAAACAGCTAGGCGCAGATAGGACTCGAATCCTCTCTGCGCCGTTTCTGTATCATGACCTAATGTAAGTGTCCATTCTGTCTTGGTGTCGCTACTAGGTGTTGTGGCTAGGATTAAGCCGACCGCTGCCAATACCCCTTCCAGTTTCGGCTCACAGGCGCGTCCATCATGTTTGTTACAATCCGTGTAAAGAGTGTGCCGTTGTCGCCGTAAACCTCCGAGCGGTTCACACGATCAACGTGTTCGCCCACGTGACGCCAAGGTTCGGCTTTGAGCCCTGTGTCTCGAAACTGACGCAAGACCCGTAACTATCGAGCAAAATCAAAAACTTATAGCCATATTGGTGATCCCGGAAGGACTCGAACCTTCAACATCCTCATTAGAAGTGAGGTGCTCTATCCAGTTGAGCTACGGGACC
This sequence comes from Dinoroseobacter sp., assembly GCA_034111085.1. Lineage (GTDB taxonomy): Bacteria > Pseudomonadota > Alphaproteobacteria > Rhodobacterales > Rhodobacteraceae > Dinoroseobacter. The sequence goes on along the minus strand of JAWUXZ010000059.1, from coordinate 1,740 downwards.
GCTCTGGCGAGGTTCTGCGGTGAAATCGCGGTTGGGGCAAGCCCTAGAGCGCCTTCGTCATGAAAACGCTCAGTGGATCTTCGATGTAATCACCAAACGGCGCACACTCCACAAAACCGTAACGCGTATATAGTCCGCGTGCGGCGATGAACGCGTCCTCCACCCCGGTCTCTAGGCTGACCCGGCTCATGCCTTCTGAGCCTGCCTTTTCCAGCAACGCCTCCAGCAAGGCTTTGGACGCCCCGCGCCCGCGCGCCTCAGTGGCGACATGCATCGACTTGATCTCGCCGTGACCGTCGCCCAATGGCTTTAGCGCACCGATCCCGATCACTGCACCGCCGTTGCTCAAGCTATACAGAACCGCGCCCGCCGCTGTCAGCTCTGACGCATCCATCACATGGCAGCTCTCGGGCGGAGAGGTTTCGCGCATCAGTTGGAAATGTCGCGCAATTAGGGCCGCAACCTCAGGTCGCGACGCATCGTCAGGGCGTAGCGAGAACGCGCTCAATGCGTCCAGGCACCGCGCCGTGCGGTTGCAAAATTCTCGCCGTAGCCGCCTGCGCGGATAACTGGCTTGCGGGTTTTCGGCTCGGTCACAACAGCATCGAGGCCCTTGGCCTTCGCGTAGTCCAGTGCGGCCTCTTTACTGTCGAAGCTCAGTTTCACCTGACTGTTCATATCATCCGAGCTGGTCCACCCCATCAGCGGATCAACCGAACGCGCGCTCGACGGCGCATATTCCAAAACCCAGTTCTTGGTCTTGGCGCTCCCGGACTGCATTGCGGTGCGGGCGGGCTGATAGATACGTGCGCGCATGGTGAAACCCCTTCGGTCGCCTGTGCATTGTTGAACCGCAGAACGCAGGTCCGCGCAAGGTGTCAGTTTGTCCGACAGGGGCGCGAGGCAAACGAATGCGTAAAGCTTGAGAATCACTTTGATCACCCCCCTTGTCCTTACCCCCTATCAGACCGATCTTACGCCTATGACCGATCTTGCCCCCTCTGTTCCGACTCAACCGATCCTAAACAGCCCTGCCGAGAACCCGCGCACCCGGCCCAAGCTGGAAGGTGGCGTCGAATTTCGGCTGTCTACTGAGTTTGAACCCGCAGGCGATCAGCCAAACGCGATCCGTGATCTGTCCGCTGGTATCATGTCAGGCGAGCGCGATCAGGTGCTTCTGGGCGCGACCGGCACCGGCAAGACCTTCACGATGGCCAAGATTATCGAGGCCACGCAGCGCCCGGCAATTATCCTGGCCCCCAACAAGACGCTGGCGGCCCAGCTTTACGGCGAGTTCAAAGGCTTTTTTCCCGACAATGCGGTCGAGTATTTCGTCAGCTACTACGACTATTACCAACCCGAGGCCTATGTCGCGCGCTCTGACACCTTCATCGAGAAGGAGAGCCAGATTAACGAGCAGATCGACAGGATGCGCCACTCGGCCACCCGCGCGCTGCTGGAGCGCGATGATGTGATTATCGTTGCCTCGGTCTCGTGCATCTACGGCATTGGCTCGGTCGAGACTTACGGTGCGATGACCCAAGATATCGAGGTGGGCAAAAGCTATGACCAGCGCGAGGTGATCGGCGATCTGGTGGCCCAACAATACAAACGCAACGATCAGGGCTTTCAGCGCGGCTGCTTTCGGGTACGCGGCGATAGTTTGGAAGTGTGGCCTGCCCACCAAGAAGATCGCGCGCTACGGTTCTCGTTTTTCGGCAACGAGCTTGAAGCGATCAT
>JAWUXZ010000058.1:0-33928 GCA_034111085.1 Dinoroseobacter sp. | reverse complement strand
ATGCTGACCTCCTATAATGCCATGCGCCGCGCCCATCAGCCGTGCACGCCCTACCCCGACAAGATCCCGGCCGCCGGGCGCAAAGTCGGCGCAACAGCCCAAGTCGCGGGCGGCGTGCCCGCGATGTGCGATGGGGTCACGCAAGGCCAAGTCGGAATGGAGCTGTCGCTGTTTTCGCGCGACGTGATCGCCATGGCGGCGGGCGTTGCCCTGTCGCATAACACATTCGATGCGGCGGTCTATCTTGGCGTCTGTGACAAGATCGTGCCCGGTTTGGTGATCGCAGCGGCGACATTCGGCTTCCTTCCGGGGTTGTTCATTCCCGCCGGCCCAATGATCAGCGGTCTGCCAAATGACGAAAAGGCCAAGGTGCGCCAACAGTTTGCCACCGGCGAGGTCGGCCGCGACAAGTTGATGGAGGCGGAAATGTCCTCCTACCACGGCCCCGGCACCTGCACGTTCTACGGCACAGCCAATTCCAACCAAATGCTGATGGAGTTTATGGGCCTGCATTTGCCCGGCTCGTCATTTGTGAACCCAAACACGCCCCTGCGCGAGGCCTTGACCGAAGCCGCCGCCCAACGCGCCGTTGCCATAACAGGCCTAGGGGACGCGTACCGTCCGGTCTGCGATGTGCTCGACGCCAAGGCTTTCGTGAACGGCATCGTCGGCTTGATGGCGACAGGCGGATCAACCAATTTGGTCATCCATTTGCCCGCAATGGCGGCAGCGGCAGGCATCTTATTGGAGCCCACTGATTTCGCAGAAATCTCCGCGATCACTCCGCAAATGGCAAAGGTTTATCCCAACGGTTTGGCGGACGTGAACCATTTCCATGCCGCAGGCGGTTTGGGCTACGTCATCGGCGAATTGCTGCAGGCGGGCCTGCTGCACCCTGACACCAAAACGGTCGTTGGCGATGGCTTGGCCGATTACACGACCGAGCCGAAACTGATCGACGGGGCGCTAACATGGCAGCCCGGCCCGCTCGAAAGCCTGAACACCAAAATCGTGCGCCCCGCATCTGATCCGTTCAAGCCCACGGGCGGTTTAGCTGAGTTGCGCGGCAATCTGGGCCAAGGCGTGATGAAGGTCTCCGCCGTCGCAGCGGAACGCCAAATCATCGAAGCCCCAGCATTGGTATTTGAGGATCAAGCCTCCGTCAAAGAAGCGTTTAAAAACGGAGAGTTAAACCGCGACGTCATTGTGGTTGTGCGCTTCCAGGGCCCAAAATCCAACGGGATGCCAGAGCTGCATTCGCTGACCCCGATCCTCGCCGTTGTGCAAGATCGCGGCTACAAGGTCGCACTTGTCACCGATGGGCGCATGTCAGGCGCGTCGGGCAAGGTGCCCTCGGCGATCCATGTCTGCCCCGAGGCCGCGTCAGGCGGGCCATTGGCGCATATCGCAGATGGCGATGTGATCCGCGTGGATGCCGTTGCAGGCGTGCTAGAGGTATTGACCAAAGGGGCGCTGGACCGTCCTGCCGTGACGCCAGATCTGAGCACGAACCAATTTGGCATTGGCCGCGAGATGTTTCAGCTTTATCGTGATAGGGTCGGTCCCGCCGCGAACGGCGCACGTATTTGCATCTGAACTATCAAACTTAGGACACTGAAAATATGAATTTTTCCACCGCCACCTCGCCCCTTCAGTCAAGTATGCGTGCGGCGGAGATATGTGCCCTCGCCCCCATTGTGCCAGTGATCGTGATTGAGGATCTGGCCCATGCCCGCCCCTTGGCGCAAGCGTTGGTGGCAGGCGGATTGCCCGCGTTGGAAGTGACGTTGCGAACCGAGATTGCAATCGAAGCAATCGCGGAAATGGCACAGGTCGAGGGCGCTGTGGTGGGGGTCGGCACCCTGCTGACGTCTCTGGATGTTGCCGCCGCCGTGGAGGCGGGCGCGCAATTTGGCGTCTCCCCTGGCGCGACGGACCGCTTACTGGATGCAGCGATTGAGGCGGGCTTGCCGATGCTCCCCGGTGCGGCGACCGCAAGCGAGGTCATGGCGCTTTTGGAAAAAGGTTACACCGTGCTGAAGTTCTTTCCAGCCGAAGCCTCAGGCGGCGCGGCAGCACTGAAAGCCATCGGCGCGCCTATTCCGCAGGTCGGGTTTTGCCCGACGGGCGGCATCACGCCGCAAAACGCCGCAAGCTACCTGTCGCTGCCAAATGTTCTATGTGCAGGCGGCTCGTGGGTCGCACCAAAAGCAATGATGGAGGCGGGCGATTGGGCCGGCATCACAGCGTTGGCAAAAGTTGCCGCTGCGTTGGCGCGCTAGGTTTTATCCAGCGCTTTCAGCGCACTACTCGGGCACGCGCGCCTTGCGACCACCGCGTCGCTTTGGCTCCTTCGGTGCTTCCATCGCGGCTTTCAACACTTGCGTCATCGGATGATCCGGTGCGTCTGCGCCGTAGATCACCAGCAAGCGTTCAACATGAGGCCGCGTGTGAGTATCGACGGGCCAGCCGAGTGCCCAGTCGAGGAAAATCGACCGGCATTGCCAGATATCTATGCCCTCGATGGCGAAGGCTTCGCGCATCAAGTTGCGGGAGTCGAGCAAGGCTTTTTCGGCCCTTAAATCGCTATCCATGTTCATCGTCATATATAGGTTTTCCGTCATAAATAGTTGAAATTGCTAAATGTTACCTGTTTCTAAGGCGAAACCTACATCATGCGCCGCCAACTTACTTCCAGACGCCGTTTGGTCCCTAAGACCCTCAATATCTTGTGTCTGCATGACGCGCAGTAGAAATTGACGCGCGCCTTTGCCGATCTGCTCCATATTGAGTGTCTTATCGCCTAACAGCCGTGCGGCTTGGTTCAATGTATCCAGGGATGCCAGCAGCGTCTTAAGCCGCGCAAGCGTCTCAGCATCGACCAAACCAACCTCAAAACCCGCATCCAACTGCGCCTCGGGATCGCGCGCATCACACCCCGCCAAAAGTGCCCCAGTTTGCCCCAGCAACTCGATATCCGTCATTTTGCCGGGCCCAGCTTTTGCGTCCCAAACGCCCTCCCCCGGCTTAGCGGCAAACAGGCGTGCACGCATCTCAGCCACGTCCGAAAGCACCTGTCTGCGGTCCTTAGGTCGCGCCAATACTTCTGCACGCACCGCCAAAACCTCGTCGCCCAAGGCTTTATCACTGGTCACCGCCACGATCCGTGCGCGGGTCAGGGCTAAGTGTTCCCAAGCCCATGCCTCCGTCCGCTGATAGCTGGCAAAGCCGCTCATTGGGGTCGCAACCGGGCCTTGGCGACCCGAGGGACGCAAGCGCATATCGACCTCATAAGCGATGCCTTCGGACATCGGAGCACTTAGCGCCGTGACCAGCGACTTGGTTAACCGCGCGTAGTAAACTGCGCTCGCCAAAGGGCGCTGCCCGTCTGAAGTTGCCTCGCCCGCCGCGTCATAGATCACAATCAAATCAAGATCAGAGGTGGTCGTCAAACGCCGCGCGCCCAACGATCCCATCCCAACAACAACCGCGCCGCGTCCGGGTGGTTGGCCGTGACGTGCAGCAAAATCCTCAACCACACAAGGCAACACCGAACGGACCACTGCATCGGCCAAGTCGCTGTATTCCGCGGCTGCCTCTGCCCCCGAAATCAGCCCACGCAGGTGATGCACCCCAATCCGAAAGTGCCATTCCTTGCGCCAGCGCCGAGCAGCATCCAGCTGGCGCTCGTAGTCGCCAATGCCGCCGCCTGCATGGGTCAGCACGGCGCTTAGATCTGCCTCAAGCACCTCGGCGCCCGGCCACGGCGCGAAGAAATCGCCAACGATAACCGCGTCAAACACAGCTGCATTGCGCGACAGATAGCGCGCGAGCGCTGGAGCAGTGGCGCAAATATCCACAATTAGATCAATCAATTGCGGGCGCGCCTCAAACATCGCGAATAATTGAACCCCTGCGGGCAACCCAGACAAAAAGCCGTCAAACTGCAACAAGGCTTCCTCAGGATGGGCCGCCTTGTCCAGTCGCGCCAGAAGGTCCGGCTTCAACCGCTCAAATATCTCCACCGCGCGCGACGATCGCAGCGCTGGATAGCGCGACCAACCCGCGATCACATCAAGACTGCGGTCGGGCAATTCGCGCATGGTCACCGATTTGGGGGCATTCTCGGGCGGCGAAAAGAACGCCTCGGTCAGAGAGGCCGTTTCGCGCAACCGCTCCATCAGGCCCGAACGGAACCGTCCCACATCCCCCTCGCCCAGCAGGCAAGCAAGCCGCCGCATCCCCTCGCCGTCCCGCGGCAAATGATGGGTCTGGGCATCCTGAATCATCTGCACGCCATGCTCAACGCGCCGGTGCGCCCAATACACACGCGTTAACGCTTCCGCCTCGGCATCCTTAATCCATCCGGCCTTCGCAATCGCTGCCAAGCCTTCATCGGTACGCCGCGTTCGTAAGCTGGGATCGCGCCCGCCAGAGATCATTTGGTGGGTTTGGGTGAAAAACTCAATCTCGCGGATACCACCGGCGCCGAGCTTAATATCATGGTTTTCAAGCTCTAGCGCGCCTGTCAGCCCCTTATGCGCGCGGATGCGCTGGCGCATTTCCTCGCTTTCGCGCAAGGCAACGAAATCGAGGTGCTTGCGCCACACAAAGGGCGTGAGCCGTTCCAGATAGGCATCCCCAGCCGCCAGATCACCTGCCGAAGTGCGCGCCTTAATATGAGCCGCGCGCTCCCACCCGCGCCCGATGCTTTCGTAGTAACGTTCGGCCGCGTCCATTGCGATGCAAACGGGGGTGACAGACGGGTCCGGGCGCAGGCGCAAATCGGTCCGAAAGACGTAGCCATCGCCTGTCAAATCGCTGAGCAACGCCATTAACCGCCGGGTGATTTTGATGAACACGGACCGCGCTTGCATCACATCCTCGCGCGCAAAGCGCTCTTGGTTGAACAGGCAGATCAAATCGATATCGGACGAATAATTCAACTCGAACGCGCCCATCTTGCCCATGGCGACGACAACCATACCCGCGGCCTCATCCGCATCGGCCTCGGTTTGTCCTGGCAGCGATCCCCGCGCAATCTCAGCCCCAACAAGGCCCTTGAGCCCCACTTGCAAGGTAGTATCGGCCAATCGCGTCAGGGCTGCGGTCACTTCTGATACGCTCCAAACCCCTCCCAAGTCACATAATGCCGTCAACAAAGCCATGCGCCGTTTGGCTTGGCGCAGCGCCGATTTATGCTGGGTGGCGGGCAGATCATACAGACTGGCCAGAACCGCCTCGGTCGCGGCTTCGGGCGATTGCGTCATACTTTCCGCGATCCATTCCGCCTCGCGCCGCAATAGCCCCGCCAAATAGGGACTGCATCCGGCGACCCCAGCGATCAGGTCACGCACGGGCCCATCTGCGGCTGGAGCAAGCGCCAACGCATCGCGCGCGAGCTCAGGCTCGAACGCAACGGGCGCGGTAATGATGCGAGAGGCGAGTGATCCGTTCATGTCAGCACGGTTATCGCGCAGCACAGTCGGGTCAAGTCGGGTTGCGTCGCTTCATATAGCTTCTTGCGACTTTTCTGAGTTTCGCCCCGGTGTTTGGAGGCCACCGACGAGCAAAAGCCACCAATCCGCCGAGACCGCATTGGACGCCGCAGGGCGTGGCATGTGCATTGTAGAGATGCCCGGCGAGACACCCACAGCGCGCAGGCTGCAGATCAAGCCGGATGCGGCTCGCCCCGATTTGGAACCCGGGTCGACTGCTAAGCCTGCTCGGTCTGCGCTTGTTGGGATTCTAGGTGATTTATGCCGTAGCAGGCATGCAAAGGCACGTATTTGCAGAGTCTCCGGGCGACATTGAGCGCATCACTGGGCCCCCGATTGCAAATTTTTGCGTGACCCAATTCGCTTTCTTACTAGCTAAATCAACGTTTTACGCGAAAAAGTAAAATATGTTAACATTGGCCCTTGCGAAAACTCCGGCTCCTACCCATCTTTCATAATGTGAAAGACATAAACATTCACACTCACACGTACTCAACATGGAGCACTTAGATGAACATCGCCCCTTCCCCAACCGCCCCCACCATTTCGGGTTGGTTTTCCCGGACCGAGGCTTGGCTGGATAACAAAGGCAAAGGCGCGTGGATCGCGGCGATGGTCCTTGGTTTTATCTTCTTCTGGCCAGTCGGTCTCGCCCTTCTCGCATACATGATTTGGAGCAAACGCATGTTTTCTGGTAATTGCGGCTCACGCCGTTCCTCCCACCGCCGCAGCCACGGTTTCTCGTCCTCAGGCAACACAGCGTTCGACGCCTATAAGGCCGATACGATCCAGCGCCTGAAAGACGAACAAGACGCGTTTGAGGCATTCTTAGCGCGACTGCGCGACGCCAAAGACAAGACCGAATTTGACCAATTCCTGGACGACCGGGCTCGCAATGCGGCCGCGCCTGCCCAATCGGCACCTGCGGTGGATAACACCGGCGGCGCTGCCCCCCAGCAGAACTAGCCCCCAAAGACGGGTCAAAGCTGCATCACCCCCAGCGCTTTGACCCCAGAACAAAGGCCCGCTTCCCCGGCGGGCCTTTGCATATCCCGCCCGCGACCCTATCTTTGAGAGACACATATACAATGACCCAAACTTACACGAGTGCCACACCCGCCATGACCGCCCTGCCCGATCCCCGCTATCACGCCGACCTTTATGCAGGTGTACCTTCGAAACGCCTCGTGGCTTGGTTCGTGGATGTCGTGTTCACGATGTTGATCACGGCCGCCCTCGTGCCCTTCACGCTGTTCACGGCGCTGCTGTATCTGCCTCTGCTCTATCTGGTCGTCAGTTTCGTCTACCGCTGGATCACCCTCACGCGTGGATCCGCCACACCCGGCATGCGCCTTGCCGCGATTGAGTTGCGTAACCGCGACGGCAATCGCTTGGACGCAGGCGAAGCTGCCCTGCACACGCTTGGATACACGATGTCATTTGCGGTTTTCCCGGCCCAGATCGTGTCGGTGGCGTTGATGATGATCTCTGAGCGCGGCCAAGGCCTGACCGATCACATCATGGGTACTGCAATGCTGAACCGGCGCGCGTCGCAGTAACCGGCGCGCTAAGCCACAGCAGTCTCGCCAGAAAATTCGGATTGGCGGGAAGGGAATGGCTTGCTAGGCTGTGATCGAAACCACGAGTCCCTCGCCCCATGCGCCATACCCTTCCCTTTGCCCCGCAGTTTTATGTGACGGCTCCCCAACCCTGCCCCTATTTACCGGGCCGGATGGAGCGCAAGCTGTTTACTGCGTTGCAAGGTGATCAGGCGGGCCTGCTTAACGACAGCCTGTCCAAACAGGGCTTTCGGCGGTCGCAAAACGTGCTTTACCGCCCCTCATGTGCCGATTGCACCGCTTGTATGTCGGCGCGCATTCGGGTTGCCGATTTCAAACCCTCGCGCAGTCAGCGCCGCACGTTAAGTCGCAATGGATCGCTTCGCCGCGATGCGACAAGCCCTTGGGCGACCGAAGATCAATACGAGCTGTTTCGCAAATATCTCGATTCGCGTCATGCCGATGGCGGGATGGCGGATATGGATATTTTCGAGTTCGCCGCGATGATCGAAGAAACCCCGGTCCGCTCCCGCCTGATCGAATATTCCGACAGTGGCGAGGATGGCAGCCGCGATTTGGTTGCTGTGTGTCTGACCGACGTGCTCGATGACGGGGTCAGCATGGTCTACAGCTTTTATGACCCGGACCGGCAGAAATTGTCCCTCGGAACCCACATCATCCTCGACCACATAGAGATCGCACGCGATGCCGATCTGCCATACGTGTATCTTGGCTATTGGGTGCCAGGCAGCTCGAAGATGGGCTACAAAGCCGGCTTCTCGGCGCTTGAGATCTACAAAGGCGGCAAATGGGTCGATATCGGCAATCCCGAAGATCACAGCACCGATCTGCACCCGTTGCAGGTAGAGCCGATTTCCGAGCAGGTCGCTCAGATCACCTTGCCGGAAATGCGCGCACGCCGTTAGCCAGCAACGCGGCCCCGTTCAGAGATAATTTGACCTGCTCAACCCATATTTCGCCATCTTCTCGTTCAGGGTCCGGCGCGGCAAGCACAGCTCGTCCATCACCGACGCGATAGAGCCCTTGTGCCGCCGCATCGTGTTGTCGATCAGCATCCGCTCGAATGCCTCGACATATTCTTTCAGGGGTTTGCCTTCGGTAACAATCGTCGGCGACAACTCGGACGCTTCAGGTGTTAGCAACGCTGAAATTGTGCCGCTGCCCCGCCGCGCCTGAAGCACCGCGCGCTCGGCGATATTGATCAATTGACGCACATTTCCGGGCCACGGCGCTTGTACCAATTGGGCGGCCTCCTGCGCGCTAACTTGCGGTGCGTCACAGCCATATTCTTCGGCGAACTGCTCGGTCATATGGGTAAACAGCGTCAGAATATCCTCGCCGCGTTGGCGTAAGGGTGGCACAGAAATCCGCATCGCCGCCAAGCGGTAAAACAGATCTGGGCGCAGCATTTCTTCGGCCGTTTTATCGGCATCGGTCAAATTGCACACTGCCACGATCCGCGTCTCGGCACTGGCCCCTTGGGCATTCAACACGGCCAGCAACCGCGCTTGCAACGCAGGCGATAACGCCTCCACATCCTCCAGACACAACGTCCCGCCGCGCGCCTGTTCGACAAGCGGCAACGGCGCGTCTGCCTCGCCTGCGCCAAACAGCATTGCACCCAAGGCGGCTTCGTCTTCTGCCAGACAACTCTGCACAATGAACTTGCGCCCTTGGCGCGGGCCCACAGCGTGCAAAGCGTGCGCAACAAGGCTTTTGCCTGTTCCGGTCTCGCCCTCGATCAAGACATGCCCGTCAGCCTGGCCGAGATCGAGGATATCTTCGCGCAAACGCTCCATCGCAGGCGATGCGCCAATCAGTTTGCGCATCAATACCGTGCCGTCGCTCAGTTCACGCCGCAAAGTGCGGTTATCAAGTGTCAGCCGCCGCGCTTCCGATGCACGCTTGGCCAGATCGGTCATCCGGTCGGGGTTAAACGGCTTTTCCATGAAGTCATACGCACCGATGCGCATTGCCTCGACCGCCATCGGCACATCGCCATGCCCGGTGATCATTATCACGGGAAGCGCGCTATCAAATCCCATCAAGCGCTTTAAAAACGCCATCCCATCCATGCCAGGCATGCGAATATCGCTGATCACGATACCTGGATATCCCGGCCCGATGGACTTCAATGCCTCCTCGGCAGAGGCAAATGTCTCGGTCTCAAACCCCGAAAGCGCCAGCCATTGGCTGATCGATTGGCGCATGTCCTGCTCGTCATCGACAATGGCGATGCGCAGCGGATCTCGGGTGGGAAGTTCGGCCATTTTAGGCTCCTACGCTGTAAACCGGGCTTGTCTCGGTGCCCGTCGTCAAGACTGGTAAACGCATCTCAAAGACCGCTCCGCCGCCCTCAGCGTTGCGCGCGGTCAATCTGCCGCCGTGATCGGCGACGATGGTACTGGAAATCGCGAGGCCAAGGCCAACGCCATCGCCGGGGCGCTTGGTTGTAAAGAACGGCTCGAATAACTGATCGAGGTCCTCAATGCCGTTGCCATTGTCGCGCACCGTCAGACTAACCGTTTCGCCACTGCTCAAAAGCATATCGATCTGAGGATTGCGCACGCTTTGAGTGGCATCAAGCGCGTTTCGCAGCAGATTAACGATAACCTGTTCGATCCTGATCCTGTCGCCCAACACCAACACAGGTGCCTTGGGGGCCGAGCGCGTGATTTCCACATGGCGCTGCTTCAATTGCGGCTCCATCATGCCAAGTGCGCCCGACATTGCTTCGCGCAAATCGACGGCGCTGAACGCATCCTCGCCCTTGCGCGCATAGCTTTTCAGCTGCCGCGTAATCGATGCCATACGGTCAATCAGATCATCGATGCGGGCAAACGACGAGGCCGATTCTTCGGACCGCCCCCGCTGCAACAGCAACCGCGCGCCCGCCAAATAGGTCTTCATCGCCGCGAGAGGTTGGTTCAATTCATGACTGACCGCTGCCGACATCTCGCCTAACGCCGCAAGTTTCTGCGACTGTGCCAATGTCTGCTCGGCCACGGCGAGGTTGCGTTCGGCCGCTTCGCGCTCGGCAATCTCGCGCTGCAAACGGTCGTTTAGCGCGCGCAATTCCACCGACTCGCGCTGGAAAAACAAGGCCTCCGACACAGCGCGACGGCTGAGAAAATAGAACCCGACCGCCAGCAATATCGCGAAGCCCATAATCTCAAGCGCGATTACCGCATTCACACGTTCGCGCACGCTTGCATAGGTTACGAAACTGGTAAGCCGCCAGCCGCGAAACGGAATTAGCGTATCGAGCTGTAGGACAGCCTCGCCCGCCAAATAGGTCTGCGGCCCAAGCCCCGGACTTGTCCAATCTTGCGTGGTCTGGAACGCGCGCGCGATGGCAGAGGGCGGTGATTGCGTCTCAAGCGCCTCCACCACCGTGCGCCCGCGCCAGCGCGATTCCGTTGCCAAGATCACCTGCCCGGTGCTGTCGGTAATCAAGATCGCATCAGATGCACCACGCCAGCGGGTTTCCAGCTTGGCCAAATCGACCTCGACCACAATCACACCGATGCCGCGCTGCGCATTCTCTATCTTGCGAGAGAATTGGAACCCGAAGGTGCCGTTGTCTTCCTCCACAACCGTAAAGACCGTGTCACTGCTGCGCAGCGCGTCTACATAGGCCGGTGTGTTGCGCGAAATGTCACCCAGACGCGTCCGGTCCGTTGCGGCCACCACACGCCCAGCGTCGTTTATTAGCATCAGCGAGGCCGCGCCAATCTCATCGCGTAGCGAGATCAACCGCTGCGAGGTCGCTAAATAATCGCCCGAGTTCAGTGCCCCAATCATCACCGGATCGCGCGACAACAGCAAAGGCACGGTGGAGTTGCGCTGCACTTCCGAGACAATCGCGTTGGCATAGAGCGAAACCCGCAATTCCGCCCGCCCCCGCGTGTCTTGGGTAAAGCGTTCGGTCAGCCAAAGGTTGGTGACCGCCACCGCCCCAATGCACATCAGCACGATAACGCCCAGACCCACACGCATGATCCAGCGCACCCGAACGTCGGGACCCTCGCCAAGGCTTGCGTCCAGATCCAACGTAGCGGGGCGAATACGCCCTTCGGTGCCGAAAAATCCACTCATGGACAAAGACTAAGCGCCGCGACTGGCCGTCTCAAGGTGCGCAAATCCGCTGCGGCGGGAAGACGCCTGCGCATCTGTCCCGCGTCTATGCCGCAACCAGCGCGCCCGCGAGGCCTACAAACAACGCCGCTCCGTCTATTCCGCCCGTCGCACCATCAATCGCGCGCTCAGGGTGCGGCATCAGGCCAAGAACGCGGCGGTTCTCAGACACAATGCCTGCGATATCACGGGCCGACCCGTTAGGGTTGTCCAGATACCGAAATGCCACGCGGCTCTCGCCCTCAAGTCGGTCCAGCGTCGCTTCATCGGCGGTATAATTGCCATCATGATGGGCAATCGGGAAAGTCACATCTGCGCCTTTCCCGTAGCCGCCCGAAAACGGCGAAGCATTAGCATCAACATGTAAACCCACGGGCTTGCACAGAAATTTTAGGTTCGCGTTGCGCATCAAGGCCCCCGGAAGCAGCCCTGCTTCGACCAAAACCTGAAACCCGTTACAAATTCCCAGCACATGACCGCCGCCCTGCGCAAATGCGGCCACAGCGTTCATAATCGGTGCGCGCGCCGCAATCGCACCGCAGCGCAAGTAGTCGCCGTGGCTGAACCCACCCGGCAGTCCGACAACATCGAGACCCGCAGGCAATGCGGTGTCCTTATGCCAAACCTTGGTGACCTCAAAGCCCGCCTGCGAAAAGGCAACGCAGAGGTCGCGGTCACAGTTCGATCCGGGAAAGGTGATAACGGCTGCGCGCATCTGCGGGCTCCTTAGCTTTGAAAGTCAGTCACAACCGCAACCCCAGGAGCCGTAGGTCCGTTGAACGCCGCCAACTCAGCACTCACCTCCGACAACCCAATCTCGCGCGCAATCAACGGCGACATATCCACAACGCCGCGCTCGATCAGATCAAGCAGCGATGGATAGCGCCAGCTTGGCATCCCGCGCGACGCAAAAAGCGCGAGATTGCCCATATAGACCGCGTTCATATTCACATCCATACGCGCAGTATGTCCAACGGGCATGCCCAATTGCACATGACGGCCAAGCGGGCGCAGACATTCAATCGAGGCATTGACTGTCTCGGGAATTCCCAGCGCCTCAACACTGACATGCGCGCCGCCACCGGTGATTTCGCGGATGCGCGCTGCGGTCTCGCCGTCAGTCGCATTTACGACAGCTTCAGCCCCCAAGCCTTTGGCGTGGATCAGTTTTTCTTCAACCACATCGACACAAATCACCCGCGCGCCCAACGCCCGCGCTAGCAACAAAGCCGACAAACCAACGCCGCCTGTTCCATGAACTGCAACCCACTCGCCCGCCTGCACAGCGGCACGTCCGGTCAGCCCATGCCATGCGGTCGTAACGCGACAGCCGAGGCCAGCGGCGACAACAGGCGACAGCGTTTCCGGCAAGCGCGATAGGTTATGATCAAACGGCACAGCGACATATTCTGCAAACGCACCCGGCTCGACAAAGCCCGGCAAGCGTTGGTTCGGACAGGTGTTCTGCGCGCCTGATTGGCACGAAGGACACGTGCCGCAGGCCAAGATAAACGGGGCCACGACCACATCGCCGACCGCCCATGTTGCGCGCGATCCGGCCTCAACGACCTCGCCGCAATACTCATGGCCTTGGATTTGTCCGGGCTTCACGCGCGGATGCTCGCCTGACCATCCATGCCAGTCGCTACGACACACGCCGCACGCCAAAACCTTCAGAATAACGCCGTCTTCGGGGCAAATTGGCATCGCCACATCTTCGAGCGACAACGGCGCTTGATAAGTCCGCAGAACCGCCGCGCGCATCAGGCCATCTCCACCCGGTAGCTCTCTATTACCGTGTTGGCGAGCAGCTTGTCGCACATCGCCGCTACGTCCGCTTGCGAGGTTCCATCGGCCAAGTCCAGTTCGATAACCTTGCCTTGGCGTACCCCTGCAACACCGTCAAACCCGAGCGTGCCGAGCGCGTGGCGCACCGCCTCGCCCTGGGGGTCCAAAACACCGTCTTTCAACATCACGGTCACGGTCGCTTTCATGGCACGGCCCTCTTCTTCTCGTAAAAATTACGCAACAATTGGCGGATCAGTTGATCAAAGTCGGTTTGGTGATTGGAGCGGTGTTCACCGGCAGAACTCCAAGGCGACGCGCGACTTCGGTGTAGGCATCCGCCAAATCACCAAGGTCTTGGCGAAACACATCTTTGTCCAGCTTCGTGCCCGTTTTCATGTCCCATAACCGACAGCTATCCGGGCTGATCTCGTCGGCGATAATCAGGCGCATAAAGTCGTTGTCCCAAAGGCGGCCGATCTCGATTTTGAAATCCACCAGCTTGATCCCGACGCCCAGCAACAGGCCGGACATAAAGTCGTTCACCCGCACGGCGAGAGCGACCATATCATCGAGGTCTTGATGGGTGGCCCATCCAAACGCGAGGATATGTTCTTCGCTGACCAGCGGATCGCCCAGATCATCGTCTTTATAATAAAACTCAATGATCGGACGCGGCAACGCAGTGCCCTCAGCAATCCCAAGGCGCTTGGAGATTGAGCCTGCCGCCACATTACGCACCACAACTTCCAGCGGGATAATCTCGACCTGCCGGATCAATTGCTCGCGCATGTTCAGGCGGCGGATGAAGTGCGTCGGCACTCCGATCTGGCCAAGTCCGTCCATGAAAAATTCGCTCAGGCGGTTATTCAAAACGCCTTTGCCCTCAATCACCGCTTTCTTTTCAGCGTTAAAAGCGGTCGCATCATCCTTGAAATACTGCACAAAAGTGCCGGGCTCAGGGCCCTCATAAAGGATTTTGGCTTTGCCTTCATAAATTTTCTTGCGGCGGGCCATGGCAGCGAACTCCGAAAAATAGCCAAAGTGCACGGCCGAGAAAACCCCACCGCACTTAACTGGGCTATAGGCCAAGTGCCAAACCGCCGCAAGCCGCGCGCACCACCAGCCCTTGCGATGCAAGGCCGCAATCGGCATATGAAATGAGAGTTCAGTTTGCCCAAGGGAGGCCCGCGCCGATGTCCACCTTCGAAGACCGCGAAAATGCGTTTGAATCCAAATTCGCCCATGATGCAGAGATGCAGTTCAAGGCCGATGCCCGTCGCAATAAGTTGCTGGGTCTTTGGGCGGCTGATCTGATGGGCAAAGATGGCGATGGCGCCGCAGAGTACGCCCGCGAAGTCATCAAATCGGACTTTGAGGAAGCCGGCCATGAGGACGTCTACCGCAAGGTATCTGGTGATCTGGGCGCGCTCGCCGATGAAGCTACGATCCGCGCTAAAATGGCTGAGCTGTTGGCCGTTGCCAAAGGGCAGATCATCGACGGCAAGTAGGCCCCCGCCTCAGCAGACCCTAAGGTATCGCGCACCACGTCGTGCGCGATATGAATGACCTTCATAATCTTGATGATAATCTTCGATTTGCATCATGATAGCGGGGGTGGCACAGAGCGCGAACCTTCCCTCTGCCCGGACCCCATTTCATGACCAATGCCCTCAGTGACCTTCTGGCGACCCGCGACTGGCTTTTGACCGACGGGGCGACTGGAACCACGCTCTTTAACATGGGGCTGCAAGCTGGCGATGCACCGGAGATGTGGAATGTTGATCACCCCGACCGGATCACGGCGCTCTATCAAGGGGCCGTGGATGCAGGCAGCGATATATTTCTGACCAACACCTTCGGGGGCACGTCGGCACGGATGAAGCTGCACAACGCCCAAGACCGCGTGTTTGAATTGAACAAAGTGGGCGCAGAGATTGGCCGCGAGGTTGCTGACAAAGCGGGCCGCAAGGTCGTGGTCGCAGGCTCCGTCGGCCCAACGGGCGAGATCATGGCCCCAATGGGACCACTGACGTTTGAGCGCGCGGTTGAGATGTTTCATGAGCAGGCCGAGGGCTTAAAAGCAGGCGGCGTCGATGTGCTGTGGGTCGAGACGATTAGCGCGCCCGAAGAATACAAAGCCGCCGCCGAGGCCGCGCGCGTAGCAGGTATGCCGTGGTGCGGCACGATGAGTTTCGACACCGCCGGGCGCACGATGATGGGCCTGACTTCAGCCTCGATGGCCGCGATGGTCGCGACGATCCCGAACCCGCCCATCAGCTTTGGCGCAAATTGTGGTGTCGGCGCGTCGGACCTGCTGCGCACAGTTCTCGGTTTTTCGGTTACTGGCACTGAGTTGCCGATCATTGCCAAGGGCAACGCAGGCATTCCGAAATATGTCGCTGGCCACATCCATTATGATGGCACGCCGGCCCTGATGGCAGATTACGCACTTCTGGCGCGTGCCTCTGGGGCAACAATTATCGGTGGCTGCTGTGGGACCACGCCCGAGCATTTGCGGGCGATGCGTGAAGCGCTTGAGACCCGTGCAGTGCCCGCGCGCCCGACATTGGATGAGATCGCCGAGAAAATCGGTGGTTTTTCCTCAGTGGTCGATGGCACAGGCGAAGGCGGTCCGGTCTCGTCCAAGCGCGCCAATCGGCGTCGGCGCGATTAACGCCTTGGTAACGTCGTCATGTCAGCGCACCCCTCATGGCAGAAATACCCCTCACAGTTCGGACTGAGCGCTGTCTTGCACAGATATTTTCCGCGCGCGTTGTCGTTGAAGGCAGCATCGTACGTGCATGAGCCCAAACTCTCGTCAAAGCGATTTCGCCTAGAACAACGACATTTGATCCCCGACCTTCGACGGCACAGCAAACGCATCACACCGCAACGCGGGCAGCTCCTTGGCCAATCTGGCCCTGTCGCGCGCCTTATGGAACCGGTCCCGCAGCAATTGCGCGTAAACTCCGCTTCCGGTCATCCGCGCCCCAAACGCTGCATCATAGTCTTTGCCGCCATGCATCTCGCGCACACGGTTCATCACGCGTGCAGCCCGGTCCGGGAAAGCCTCAGCCAGCCAATCACGGAACAATCCAGCGACCTCACGCGGCAGGCGCAGCGCGATACAGACCGCCGAGGTGGCACCAGCATCTGCCCCCGCCTGCACCAGCGCCTCAATCTCGTGACAGGTCAGCCCCGGCACAATGGGCGAGGCCTGAATGCGCACCGGAATACCCGCTTGCGCCAACCGCTCTATGGTTTTCAGCCGGCGCGCGGGACTGGGCACGCGCGGCTCCATCGCGCGCGCGATACCCGCATCCAGCGTCGTGACGGATATGCCAACTTGTGCCAGCCCCTGCCCGGCCATGTCGGACAAAATATCAATGTCGCGCTCAATCAAGCTGCCCTTGGTAACAATCGCCACCGGATGACGATGGGCGGCGAGCACCTGCAAAATCTCGCGCATAATTCCGCGATCCCGCTCGATGGGTTGGTACGGGTCGGTGTTGGTGCCTATCGCGATGACCGCAGGCTGGTAGCCGGGGCGCGCCAATTGCTGCGCGAGCACCTCAGCCGCGTTGGGTTTGGCGATCAACTGTGTCTCAAAATCAAGCCCCGGCGACAGGCCGAGATAGGCGTGAGTTGGCCGCGCAAAACAGTAGATGCAGCCGTGCTCACACCCCCGGTAGGGATTGATCGAGCGGTCAAACGGAACATCAGGCGAGGTGTTGCGCGCAAGGATGCTGCGCGCGCGCTCTTCACGCACTTGGGTGCGGATAACAGGCAGCGGATCATCCAAATCCCAACCATCGGAAACGGCAATCTTTTCAAACCGTTCAAACCGGTTGGTATGGTTGGTGGACGCTGCACGGCCCGGACGCTGGGTGACGTCGACTTTGGGGAGTGTCTCCATCCGCCAAAATGTAGAACAAAAATAGAACACGCACAAGTGCAGGTCGGTCACAGAGTGATCCATGTCGCTAATCAGCGTGTGCCTTCCCACAAGCTGATTAGATATTCATTTGTACGCAGTGGTCGCGTGAGCCAAGGAGCCCCTCATAATGTCTGACGAGCAAGACGATATCATCCTCTCTGAACTGCCCGACGATGAACTCGTCCAACAGATGTTTGATGACCTCTATGATGGTCTGAAAGAAGAAATCGAAGAAGCCGTTCACATCCTTCTGAACCGCGAATGGGCCCCCTACCGTGTGCTCACCGAAGCGCTTGTCGGCGGCATGACCATCGTGGGCAACGACTTCCGCGACGGCATTTTGTTCGTGCCCGAAGTGCTGCTGGCGGCCAACGCGATGAAGGGCGGCATGGCCATCCTCAAGCCGCTGCTTATCGCAACTGGCGCGCCGCGCGTCGGCAAGATGGTGATCGGCACCGTCAAAGGCGACATCCACGACATCGGCAAAAACCTTGTTTCGATGATGATGGAGGGCGCTGGCTTTGAGGTCGTCGATCTGGGTATCAACACCGCCGCCGAAGAATACCTCGAAGCGCTTGAGACCGAAAAGCCGGACATCCTTGGCATGTCCGCCCTGCTGACCACGACAATGCCCTATATGAAGGTTGTGATCGACACGATGGTCGAGCGCGGCATCCGCGATGATTACACTGTTCTCGTTGGCGGTGCGCCGCTGAACGAAGAGTTCGGCAAAGCCATTGGCGCAGACGCCTATTGCCGCGATGCAGCCGTCGCAGTTGAGACAGCAAAATCGTTCATGGCGCGCAAGCACAACCAATTGGCGGCGGGCTAGGCGGCTTTATCTAAGTATTTCTGGAACGCTGAGAACGGGGCATCCTGAGATACGGACGCCCCGTTTTGCGTTTGGAAGGGAAGTGCAATGGATGACGAGAGCCTGACATCAAACGGACTTGCAGCCTTGGGCACGGGGCGCATCTTGCTGCTGGCATGTGGGGCACTGGCACGAGAAATCCTTGATCTGAAGGCCGCGAATAGCTGGGACCACCTTGACCTGCACTGCCTGCCTGCGATTTTGCACAATACGCCCGATGCGATCCCCGATGCCGTAGAGGCGGCGGTAAACGCGCGCCGCGCCGATTACGATAGCGTCTTTGTGGTCTATGCAGATTGCGGTACGGGCGGCATGCTGCAAGCCCGTTGCGACGCGCTCGGCGTCGCGATGGTGGAAGGCCCGCATTGCTATAGTTTTTTCGAGGGCAACGCAGTCTTCGCGGCGCGCGACGAGATGACAGCGTTCTACCTCACCGATTTTCTCGTCCGCCAATTTGATGCGTTCGTCACCAAACCATTGGGCCTCGATCGGCACCCGCAACTGCGCGACATGTATTTCGGGAATTATGAGAAGCTGGTTTATCAGGCCCAAACCAATGACCCGGCCCTAAATGCAAAGGCACAAGACTGCGCGCTGCGGCTGGGGTTGGCGTATGAGCGGCGATTTACGGGGTATGGAGATCTGGAAAGCGCGCTGGCGGGTGCTGCTCAGAGATGATCTGAGCGCGGATGATGGCGCGGCACGACGCGCAAGGCGCTATCCAGCCCAATCTGGATCTCGCGCCTTAACCGCAAAAAGTGACGCATATAATCAAACGCGCTGTAGGTACCGCCGGACCTGTCACGCGGCCGCAGCCACCGCGGCGGTTTGGCGAATGCGCTCGACCATCGCGCGTAACCCGTTAGAGCGTTGCGCCGAAAGGTGATCGTTCAACCCCAAACGCCCCATCTCAGCCACTGGGTCAATCGCGCCGATCTGCGACACCGTGCGTCCGTCATACAGCGCCAGCAAAACCGCGATCAGGCCTTGCACGATCATCGCATCGCTTGCGCCGCGAAATCGGTAGACCGCCTCTGGACCCTGCCCTTCAATCGCAGGCACCAGCCACACTTGGCTCGCACACCCATCGACCTTGGTGGCTGGCACGCGCAAAGCTTCCTCAAGCGGATCCATCGCCTTACCTATGTCGATCACATGGCGGTAGCGGTCTTCCCAATCGTCGAGAAACGCGAAGGTTTCTGCCAACTCATCGAACTCGTCTTGTGCCATTCCGGTCCCTTCAAAGCTGCCTGCCCCTCATTTAGGTCGTTGCCCCCATGCGGTCCAGCCCTGCAAGCGGGCTTTTCAAATGCAGCGGGGTGGGGTAGCCAAGTGGCCAAGGCAAGACAGCGGAGTTGGGCATATGAAATCCCTCGTGGCAGCAGGACTGATCGCAACCCTCGTGGTTGCTGGGTGCGGGACGCGGCTGAATCCGCTGAACTGGTTTGGCTCCAGCGAGGAGACCATTACCGCAGCGCCCGCCGATTTCGTCACCGACCCGCGCCCACTTGTCAGCCAAGTCACCAACCTTCAGATCGAGCGCACTGTGGGCGGCGCAATTATCCGCGCGGTCGGCCTGCCGCCAACCCAAGGCTATTGGGACGCGGAATTGGTGCCCCTGAACAACGAAGAACCTGATGAGAACCGCGTGCTCGCTTATGAGTTCCGAATTTCCACGCCGGTGTTTACGCGCTCAGTCTCAACCCAGCAATCGCGCGAGGTCGTTGTGGCGCATTTCATCAGCGACCGAGGACTTGCCGGAGTGCGGCGGATAACTGTGAGCGGATCCGAAACAAGCCGCAGCACAAACCGCTGATCTTTTTTAGATGAGGTGAGATGGACATGCCAATGGATTGGGCACTGGGTCTTCTTGGAGGTCTGGTAATCGGGACAGCAGCAGCGCTATTTTTGCTGTTGAATGGACGGATAATGGGGGCAAGCGGCATTTTTCGCACGGCGATCACGTGGCCTGAGCCCAGAGGTACACGCGACGCCTTTAGCTTTATCGCAGGTCTTGTGGTTGTGCCGGGGGTCGTGATGCTGGTCCTGATGCCCGAGCGCGTTACCCATTTGACCCCAAATCTTGTTGTCGTGGTCGCCGCTGGCCTGCTGGTCGGGCTCGGCACCGCACTGGCCAATGGCTGCACCTCAGGCCACGGTGTCTGCGGGATTTCGCGACTGTCTTTGCGCGGAATTGTCGCCACGGTGTTCTACTTACTAGCGGGCGGTCTGATGGTTGCGCTGTTTCGCCATGCGCTGGGGGTGATCTGATGCGCAACCTCATTTCATTCGCTGTGGGTGGCCTGTTTGGCCTTGGATTGCTGATCTCGGGCATGACCGACACCACCAAGGTTATCGGCTGGCTTGACGTTTTTGGTGCGTGGGATCCAACGCTTGTCTTTGTGCTGGGCGGAGCGATCTTGCCGATGGCTGTTGCTTGGCAGATCGGCGCGCGGCGCGGCAACCGGGCGTTCAATGGCATGATGCTGCCGTCGCCTTCTAACGCGGGCGTAGATCGCTCTCTAGTGGTCGGCTCGACGCTGTTTGGCATGGGATGGGGGTTGGCTGGCCTTTGCCCCGGCCCGGCCCTCGCATCGGCAATGTTTGGCGGCGTCGGCGGTCTGGCCTTCCTTCTTGCGATGGCGCTGGGTATGTTTGCAGCATCGCCCGTGCGCATGCGGCTTGATCGCGCGGCGAGCGCCTGAACGGAGAGACGCCAATGGATATTCGCCCGATCACCGACAGCTATGCGGTCAGTCCTCAAATTGCACTGGAAGATATCGCAGCAATTGCCGAGGCTGGCTTTACGACCGTAATCTGCAACCGCCCCGACGCAGAAATCCCGGCGCAAATTCAGGCAAGCGCGATGCGCCAAGCCGCCGAGGCCGCAGGTCTGTGCTTCATCGAGAACCCTATTGTCCCCGGCGGGCTGAGCGAAGACGCAGTCGCGGCCCATGCCGAGGCCATAGATCAGGCAAGCGGTCCGGTCTTGGCCTACTGTGCGTCGGGCACCCGCTCGACTTTCGTTTGGGCACTGACCCAAGCGGGTGCGCAACCCACCGATCAGATCATCGCGGCTGGGGCTGCACAGGGTTATGATCTGGGCATGCTACGCGGGATGATCGACATGATTGCGAGCAAACAAGACAATTAATATCAGACTGTTCTGCGACTTAGTTCATTTAAACATCTGATCTAGCCACCTCAATCGACGGGTTGGTATTTTGAACCGCGTTTGCCGCAGGTCTGCTTTGCTCAGCAGCGGTTCCATTGTTGGCGAATTCAGCAGCCAAAATCGCTTGCGTCCCAGTCTTATCGGGATCTTTCAGCCGGACCGCGCGCGCGCCTTGCAACTGCCCCAAGCGACCGACCAAGGGCCGTCCCATGCCGCGCGGTTGCAGCGTGACTTGATCGAGGCATTGTACCGGCAAGGGCAGTAAACTGCCGACCTTCCAGTCGTTGATTGTATCCCAAGGCAAGTGCGTGCGGTGCAAAATCGCTTCAATCTGGGCGCTGCTTTCCATCACTGCCCCTTTGAAATGATCCTGCCAGACAGCCGCCTCGCGCGCGTTACGCTCTGGGTCGGACTTTGGCGCGCTAGGTTCCTGAATGCGCGTGACCGGAAACGCCAAAAGGATGCGTCCTGTGACTGCGCCGCCAAATTCCAGGATCATCGACATCGAGATCATCTCGCCCGGTGGCATCCCCAAAAGCAGCGTGCGCGACGAGGTGGCTGAATTGCCGAACCGGTAGTCTGCTACCAGATCGGCGGTCTTGTGATTGCCACTGCGTTCGCTGGTGATGGTCAATGCCGCATGCCAGCCCATCAAGAAGAACGTCACCAATGGTCGCGCGAGCGCTGCTTGGATTGCTGTGGCAGGTCGGTCTTCGATTGCATCTGGATCGCGCGGTAAATGCCCGGTGGTGCGCACGCCGGTGATCGCTGCAATCGCTTTGGCATCCAGTGCCACAACGCCCTGATCGCCTTCGGGGCTGACAAGCCCGGCCACCAGCGCCATTGGTTTGAGAAATGCCGCAAGATCCGCAGGCCCTTCCAGCGGTGAGCGCTCGGTCCCGGTGACCATCACATCGCAATCAAGACAGCGTCGACCAGCGCGCGCCATCGACAGTCGCAACGCCTGCTCTTCGCCAGTGGCCAAATGCCCCTGACCGGGCCTTGAGGCCCTCAGCTTGGCTGCCAACACGGATATGGGCTTAACCCCGGTGGCAGCTGCGGTCTCAGTCGTCGACATTCGCACCCCAAAACAAACGTATCCATGGCGCAGGTCGCGCTCTGGTCAGGGGCACTCTCGCAAAGGAGCGTTTACAAAGCGTTAGTGACAGGCCGCAGGACCGAGCCCGAAATAGGCAAGGTCACGCGGAACGCAGCCCCTTTTTGGTCCGCCAGATAGGCAATTTCACCACCGAGCCGCTCCATAATCTCGCGGCTGATCGCCAGACCCAAGCCCGCGCCCCCGGTGCTGTTGGCGGCCTTGTCGTTATCAAGGCGCGCGAATTTCTCGAAAATCACCGAATGGCTGTCGGCGGGAATCCCAGCGCCATTGTCGACAAAATCCACCTCAATGGCCGTATCCGTGGCCCGCGAGATAATCGTCAGCATCGGGCGTTCCGCATCGCAATACTTCGCAGCGTTCGAGACGAGGTTAATGAACACCTGCGCCAAACGCCCCGTGTCGGTCTTCAGCACCACATCCTCGCCCGCCGCGTCACGCACAACATGCAAATTCCGCTCAGCCCCTGCCGCAGATGCCGCCGCCACTGCGCGATCAAGAACATCGCCCAAACGTTCCTCCTGCGCGTCCAGCGTCACTTGCCCGTGCTCGAGCACCGACAGGTCCAACAAATCGTCCAGCAACCGCGTCAAGCGAATGCTCTCATCTTGGATAATGCGCGCGTACCGCTCCATTTCCACTGGGGCCAATTCGCCAGCCAGCAAGATTTCCGAGAACGCCCGGATCGAGGTCATAGGTGTGCGCAGCTCGTGGCTGATTTGGCTGAGAAACGCATCTTTCTGGATCGCCAGTTGGGTGAGTTTTTCGTTGGCGCGGCGCAGCTCTTGTGCGGTCATTTGCAGCTCGCCGGATTTGGCCTCTAGCTGGGTCGAATACTCCATGATCTGCGCTGTCTCGTCGGCCACAGCCATTAAGTCAGCCACGCTGATCGAGGCCCCGCCATGGACCTGAGCAATCATTGCGTGCGCCGTGCCCGCACCAACCGAGCCCGCCAGTTTGCGTTCTAACTCGGCCAGAAATTCAGGCGTCGGATCAGGTAGATAGCCCGGCTTTTCTTGCAGGCGCGCAGTGCGTGAAAACAGGGACGTCGCGTCCTTTGTGCCCAAGATGCGCTGCGCCATGACCAACAAATCTTCGGCCTCCGCCCGTCCGCCAGACCAGATGCGTGGGGCAGACGCATTCTCGAACACATTGACGAACTCGGCACCTTGCAAGCGCTCCATCGGGGACGGAAATGTCGCCAGCGACACACCTAAGAACAGCCCCGTATTGATCACCATCGACCACAGCATCGCATGGACCAGCGGATCGAGACCCGTCAGACCGAACAAGGCCTCAGGGTGCAAGCCCGCGATCCCAAACGGCCCCGAGGCCAACATATCAGCCGAGAACACCGCGTCCGGCCCGAAACTGGGCAGCAGCAGCGTGTAGACCCAGATCAAGAACCCCGCGATTAGGCCAGATGCAGCCCCACGCCGCGTCGCCCCGCGCCAAAACAGCCCGCCGATCAGGGCCGGAAAAACCTGCGCGACGCCCGCGAACGATATCAAGCCGATCTGGGCCAACGCTGCCGAGCCGCCAGAGATCTCATAATACCCGTAGCCAAGCGCCAACACAGCCCCGATCGCCAGCCGCCGGGAATAAAGCACAACCCGGCGCACATCGCCCGATAAGCTCGCGCCGCCTGTTTTGAACGACAACCAGATCGGCATCACCACATGGTTCGACAGCATCGTCGACAACGCGATTGAGGCCACGATCACCATCGAGGTCGCCGACGAAAACCCGCCTAGGAAAGCCAACACCGCCAGTGTGTTCTGGCCCTGGCTTAGGGGCAAGGTCAGCACAAACTTATCAGGGTTGGACCCTGCGGGCATCGTGTCCAGCCCCATCACGGCGATGGGCACCACAAACAGCGAGATCGCCAGCAAATACAGCGGGAAGGCCCAGCTTGCGGTGGCCAGGTGGCGCTCGTCAGAGTTCTCGACCACCAAAACCTGAAACATGCGCGGCAAACAAATCACTGCTATGCCCGATAGCATCGTCAGGGTGATCCAGCGCCCGCCTTCGACCTCCCAAGTCGAGATCGGAGAGGCATCGATTTTCTCCAGCATTGGGCCAAACCCGCCTGCCATGCCCCAAACAACGAAGACCCCCACCGCAATCAGCGCAAACAGCTTCACAACGGCCTCCACGGCAATCGCCATAACCACGCCGTGGTGGCGCTCGTTTGCATCCAAATTCCGGGTGCCAAAGAACACTGTGAAAACCGCGAGGCCCACTGCTGTCCAAAACCCGGTCAAGCTGCTCGACGCACCTTGGGCATCGCCCGCAAACACCTCCAGCGACAGGTTCACCGATTGCAATTGCAGCGCAATATAAGGCGTCGTTCCTACGACAGCGAGGATCGTGACCAGCACCGCGATCCCATTGGACTTGCCATACCGCGATGAGAGCAAATCAGCGATAGAAGTTGCGCGTTGTGCCCGGCCCACGCGCACAAGTTTGCGAAGAAGCCACCACCAGCCGACAAACACCAGCGTGGGGCCGAGGTAGATCGTAATATACTCAAGGCCCGAGCGCGCAGCAAATCCGACCGCCCCGTAGAATGTCCAGCCTGTGCAATATACCGAAAGTGACAGCGTGTAGATCAGCGGCGATCGCAGCCATGCGGTTTTGCCAGCTTTTGCGCGTTGCTCAGCCGCGAACGCGACCAGAAACAGCAAACCACCATAGATCAAGGCGATCAGGATCAGCAGGTCGAGCTGCATTACCGCTCGCCCGAGGACGTATCACCGCGCGGCTTGCCCGCCCCGGTGTTCACACCGCGCAACACCCGCGCAATCAAAGCCCCCGACACGATTAGGGCAATCCATGTGCCGAACAAAAACAACCACATAACACTCGTCGTGCCCGGCGTTCCGCGTACAATCAAAAACGCGGGGACAAAGAACAAAAACGCGCCGAACACAGGTAGAACCCGCGCGGCGTCAATCAGGCGACGGCGACGGTAGGGCTGGCGTTGCAGAAACAGAGTTTGGAGTGGCTCAAGGCCCGATTCATGGGCCGATCCAAGGCCGGTATTAAGGCCGGGCTCAACCTGACCCGATAGAGGTCGCTCAGACATCTCCGATCAGGGTCTGGACTTGGCTCAAGACCTCCTTGTTTGAAAAGGGTTTGGTCATGAAAGCCGACACACCTAACGACTCGGCCTGATCACGATCGTGCTTTTGGCCGCGCGCCGTCAGCATCATCACCGGCAACGCCATCGTGCTCGGAGCGGCGCGCAAATCGCGCAATATATCGAGCCCCCCACGTCCGGGCAGCATCAAATCAAGGATCAACATATCTGGGGTTTCACGCGCCACCGCGTCGAGCGCTGTGGTGCCATCCCCGTGCGACACAACCTGATACCCCGCGCGCGATAGGATAAATCCAAGCGCCTCGATGATATTCGGCTCATCTTCGATCAATAAGACCGATTTCGGCATGACCGATCCCCTCCCGTCACAGCGTTATGTAGTCGTCTTGTTGTTGCCCACCGTTATTGCGTAAGTTTCTTGCGCTGTCAAAAAATCCAGCATCCTGCCTATTCGATCAGCACAGAAGGCTCTCTGCGTGCGGCGCAACCGGCGCGTGGGCAAATCCGACATGTCGTCCCGATTGGGATTGCCGCTTCGGAATTGGCCCCCCCCCGATCAAGCGCCACCAACATCGACGCCCGCAAAATCGGCGCACGGTCAAATTGCAGGCCCGTGACGGGTTCGGCCACAGTCCATGTCTCAAACCGGCGGCCCGGCGGGGTCTCGACCGTATGACGCTGCGCCCTCAGCGGATGGGTCAATGCCTGATACAGCGGCCAGATCGCACAGGCCGCCCCGTAGCGTGGCACAGGAAACCCGTCGAGGGCTTTGCGGAACAAAAGTGCGCCGGCCCCATCGCTGACAATCAACCCGAACTCTTGGCCGACCGCATCCGCAGGTAAAGTCGCCAAGCGCTGCATAGCTTGAGACAATTGCACGCCAAAAGCCGAGGCGAGTGCGGCAGGATCCGGCGTCTCAGCCCAGAATGCCGTGACGGCTTCGGCAGGCAGGCGCCCAGCAAGACCAACGTATATCTCGAAATAAGACCGGGCGAGTGCGCGCGATTGCGGCGTGATCAACTCAGGGGCAGCCGCAACCAGCGCGTCGATCTGCTCAGAGCCGTCTGCGCCTTCCAACTCTGGCAAGTGGTAGCCTTTTGCGGCCAGATACACATCAAGCGCCTCAAGCGGCGTCGTAAACCGTGTCTCGGCGGCTTGAACCTGATCCTCGAAATAACTCACCAGCGCCTGACTGCCTTCGGCCAAACGGCTGCTTTCCTCGTGAATGTTGCGCGTGAAGCGATCGCGCCATTGCACCTCGATCTCGGGGGTCTCTATCAAGATGCCTGCGGTCGACTGGATCGCCGTGACGTTCGACAGAAGATCATGCAGCGCCTCGGCCAGAAACGGGTCATGGGTCAGGCGATCATTGAGGGCCTCAATCGTGCGGTCTTGGGTCAGGGTGCGGCGGCGCTGCGCTGCGATCAGGCGCGCCCAACCGGGAAATCGACTGACAAACTCCTCCAAACGGTCCAGCTCGGCAGTGTCTTTGCGCGACATAGAGGCGGCTTCGCGCAACGCTTCCAGAAGCGCTTCTTCGGCCCCTTCTGTCAGAGTTGCTATTTCAACCCCAAGCGCGCGCGCGATCTGAATCAGCACTTTACCGCCGATCTTCCTGCGGTTGTGCTCGATCAAGTTGAGATAGCTGGCTGAGATGCCGGCCAAACGGGCAAGTTCGGACTGGCGCAGGCTCAGCGCCTGCCTGCGCTCGCGGATTCGGCTGCCGGTAAGGCCTGATTTGGGCATGCTGAATCCTCAATGAATCAAGCGCTTGCTGCACCTGCGCGACAATTACTTTACACTTTCTGCGCCCGCATTGACAGATTTCTTTACAAGATAATCGTTCCATCATGGGCGCTTGTTGCCTGCATTGACCCAAACAGCGCTTAGTAGAGCAGGCTTTGGAAAAGGCCGCTGAATGGCAGGTGGAGGAGCCTGTTCATTCCTCTGCAAAAAACGGGAGGATATTCTATGTCCAAATTCGATCTCAGCCGTCGCGGCGTGCTGAAAACCGGCGCTGTTGCCGGTGCTGGTCTGGCACTGCCGACCATATTCGCTTCAGGCGCTAGCGCCTTTACCAACGAGCCGGGCGCAAGCTCGGTCACGCTGGGTTTCAACGTTCCACAATCTGGCCCCTACGCCGATGAGGGTGCCGACGAACTTCGCGCTTACTTCTTGGCTGTTGAGCACCTCAACGGCGAAGGCGACGGCGGGCTGATGAACACCTTCTCGTCCAAAGCTTTGGACGGCGCGGGCATTCTGGGCCGCAAGGTCGAGTATGTAACTGGCGATACACAGACAAAGTCGGACGCAGCTCGCGCCTCGGCGAAGTCGATGATCGAAAAAGACGGCGCAGTCATGGTTACCGGCGGTTCGTCCTCCGGTGTGGCGATTGCTGTTCAGTCGCTTTGTCAGGACGCTGGCGTCATCTTTATGGCCGGACTGACCCACTCGAACGACACAACCGGTAAAGACAAGCGGGCCAACGGCTTCCGTCACTTCTTTAACGGCTATATGTCTGCTGCTGCTTTGGCACCCGTGCTGGCAGCGCGCTACGGCACTGACCGTAACGCCTATCACCTGACCGCCGACTACACTTGGGGTTGGACTCAGCAGGAATCCATCGAAGCGGCAACTGGCGCTTTGGGCTGGAACACCATCAACAACGTGCTGACACCGCTCGCGTCCACGGACTTCTCGTCCTACATCGCGCCGGTTCTGAACTCTGATGCGGATGTACTGGTTCTGAACCACTACGGCGGCAACATGGTGAACTCGTTGACCAACGCGGTTCAATTCGGTCTGCGTGACCGGATCGTTAACGGCAAGCAGTTCGAGATCGTTGTACCACTTTACTCCCGCCTGATGGCGAAGGGTGCTGGTGCCAACGTAAAGGGCATCTTCGGCTCAACAAACTGGCACTGGTCGCTGTCGGACGAAGGTTCGCAAGCGTTCGTTCGCTCGTTCGGTACCAAGTACGGCTTCCCACCATCGCAGGCGGCGCACACTTGCTACGTTCAGACAATGCTTTATGCAGATGCTGTGACACGCGCCGGCTCGTTCAACCCTTGTGCAGTTGTCGAGGCCCTCGAAGGCTTCGAGTTCGACGGCATGGGCAACGGTCCAACCTTGTACCGCGCCGAAGATCACCAGTGCTTCAAAGACGTGCTGGTCGTGAAGGGTAAAGAGAACCCAGAGAACGAGTTCGACCTTCTCGAAATCGTTGAGATCACTCCAGTCGCTCAGGTCACCTATGGGGCCGACCACCCAATGTTCGCCGGTGGCGAACTGGGCATCTGTAACCCAGGCGCATAAGCCTCGGTTCATAACTATCTCTGCGCGCCTGTTTGGGGCGCGCAGACCTTTCGCTCCGCGCGCACCGCGACCGGAGGCTTTTCTAATTTATCGATCAAGGTGGGTCCGATGGAAGGCATTATCCTTCAAGTTTTGAACGGCCTAGATAAGGGGTCAGCCTATGCGCTGATCGCTCTGGGCCTGACGTTGATTTTCGGCACACTCGGCGTGGTGAACTTTGCGCATGGCGCGTTGTTCATGCTCGGCTCATTTTGTGCCGTGACGCTTAGCCGGATCCTGAACCTGTCTTACGAGACGGTTGATCCAACCCGCACAGATTTCCTTGGCAACCCAGCCAAGATAAGCACGCCCTACGTGCACGACATATTCGGTGTTGAGTTCGGGGCGAGTCTGATCGACTGGGCAGTGCCCTTGGCGATCATCTTCTCGATCCCGGTAATGATGGCGATTGGCATCATTATGGAGCGCGGCTTGATCAAGCACTTCTACAAGCGCCCCCATGCCGATCAGATCCTTGTTACCTTTGGTCTGGCCATCGTGCTGCAAGAGATCATCAAGTTTTACTTCGGTGCCAATCCGATCCCAACGCCCGCACCTTCAGCACTCGTCGGTACGTTCGACTTTGGCGCGATGCTCGGCCTAAACCCGGATGTCGTGCTGTACCCCTACTGGCGTATGATCTACTTCGCCTTTTCGGTTATCGTCATCGGTGCTGTGTTCGCCTTCCTTCAGTTCACCACCTTCGGGATGGTTGTGCGGGCCGGGATGGCTGACCGCGAAACCGTGGGCCTGTTGGGAATCAACATCGACAAGCGGTTCACCATTATGTTCGCCATTGCCGCCTGTGTCGCGGGATTGGCAGGTGTAATGTACACGCCGATCAACTCTCCGAACTACCATATGGGCATGGACTTTCTGGTCCTGAGCTTCGTGGTGGTGGTTGTCGGCGGTATGGGCAGTTTGCCCGGCGCTGTCGCCGCAGGCTTCCTGCTAGGTGTCCTCGAGAGCTTCGCGTCGACCCCAGCCGCAACATCAATCATTCCCGGTATCAACCAGATCATCATCTATGTTGTTGCCATCGTCATTCTGCTGACCCGTCCACGTGGCCTGATGGGTCGCAAAGGCGTGATGGAGGAATAAGCCATGACAGACCAAACTCAAAACCCAGCCGCACCTGCATCCACGCCCACCACCACCGAAAAACGTCGCGGTGGGATCTTCGGGCTGGAGGCAAAAGACTTCCGCCTCTTCCTGGTCGTGATCGGCCTGACGATGCTGGCGCCTTTCATCCTCAACCCCTTCCCCGAGGGCTCGGCGATGGCGCAGTTCAACGCGGGCTATCCCGACTTGATGCAGCGTTTCGTGATCTTCGGGATCTTCGCCATCGGCTTTAACATCTTGTTCGGCTTGACCGGATATCTCAGCTTTGGACACGCCGCCTTCTTGGGTGTCGGATCTTATGCCGGGGTCTGGATGATGAAGCTGCTGACGATGAACGTCATCCCAGCAATCGCCATATCGGTGGTCGTTGCCGGCTTATTCTCGGTGCTGGTCGGCTACATCTCGCTGCGGCGCTCGGGCATCTACTTCTCGATCCTGACACTGGCCTTTGCGCAAATGTCGTTCAGCCTCGCCTATTCAGTACTGACCCCGTTCACCAACGGTGAAACTGGCCTGCAGCTGACCTTGAGAGACCCGCGTTGGCTTGGGCAAACCGCAACCGCGGACGGCTCGATCCCCGTGCCGCATCTGTTTGGTCTGGAAATGCGCGACAGCTTCGATCTGGTGCTTGGTAGTTGGGTGTTCACCTTTAACATCGGCTACTACCTTGCCGCGATGTTCATGGTTGCTGCGTTCTACCTGTCGATCCGCATCTTCCGTTCGCCCTTTGGCTTGATGCTGCGCGCGGTTAAATCCAACCAGCAGCGGATGAATTACACCGGACTGAACAACAAGCCCTACACCCTTGCGGCCTTTGTGATCTCAGGGATGTATGCCGGACTTGCGGGCGGTCTCATGGTAGCAATGGACCCACTGGCGGGGGCCGAGCGGATGTTCTGGACCGCGTCTGGCGAAGTTGTCTTGATGACCATCCTCGGCGGTGCAGGCACCTTGATCGGGCCAGTTCTGGGCGCGGGCTTCATCAAATACATGGAAAACATCGTCTCCAAGATCAACGAGTCAATTCTGCACCAGTGGTTCTACTGGTTGCCCGATGGGCTTGAAGATTTCGTGGTTGCTTTGATCTATCCATTCATCGGCAAAGGCTGGCACCTGACCCTAGGTATCATGTTCATGATGGTCGTGATCTTCTTGCCCGGTGGGCTTGTGGAAGGTGGTCAGCGCATTGCGGCCCTCTTTAACAAGAAGAAGAACAACGCGACCCCCGGCGACGGTTCGGCAGCGCATGCTCCGAAATCAGCGCCCCACGTTGCTGAATAAGAAAGGACTGACAGATGGGAATTCTTGAAGTCAAAGGCGTCAACAAGCGCTTCGGCGGTCTGCAAGCCCTAGGCGATGTGAACCTCAGCGTGGCCGAAAACTCCGTCCATGCGATCATCGGGCCAAACGGTGCGGGCAAATCCACACTGCTGAACGTGTTGATTGGCAAACTGATCCCGGACAGCGGGTCGGTCACATTCGACGGACAATCGGTGCTGGGTCGCAAACCGCATGAGATTTGCCAGATGGGCATCAGCCGTGTGTTCCAAACCCCTGAGATCTTCGGTGATCTCAGCGTGATGGAAAACGTGATGATCCCGTGTTTTGCCAAGCGCGACGGCTCGTTCAGCCTGCACGCTATCGGGGCGGTCAGCGCTGAGAAGGACATCATCGCACAGGCCGAAGAAATGCTGACCGAAGTCAAGATGATCGACAAGCGCGAGATGCATGCCTCGTCCCTGTCGCGCGGTGACAAGCGGCGTCTGGAAATGGCAATGTGTCTGGTCCAACAGCCTCGCCTACTGCTTCTGGACGAACCAACCGCTGGAATGGCGCGGGCCGATACCAACAACACCATCGATCTGCTCAAAGAGATCAACGAGAAGCGCAAGATCACCATGGCGATTATCGAGCATGACATGCACGTGGTCTTCTCGCTGGCCCAACGCATTACGGTCTTGGCCCAAGGCATGCCGCTGGTTGAAGATACGCCCGATAAAATCAAAGGCCATCCAAAGGTGCGTGAAGCGTATCTTGGCGAAGCCGCGGACTAACTGCGCAGCGCCCAAGAAGGTCGCCTTGACCTCATGGGCCCGCATGTTCTTCGGTTGCAGAGATTGCGGCCCGAATGGAGAGACCAGACATGAACGTCAAACCCGAGTTTTCCAAAGGCAAAAGCCACGCCGAAACCGCCCCTGCCTTCCTGAGCGTTTGGGACATGCACGCCTATTACGGCGAAAGCTATATCGTCCAAGGCATCAGCTTTAACGTCCATGAGGGCGAAATCCTCGCACTTCTGGGCCGCAACGGCGCTGGCAAAACTTCGACCTTGCGCGCTATTGCGCGGCTCGATGATCCGCAGCTCACCCATGGCGAGATTTGGCTGGATCACAAACCACTGCATAAGTTGAAAAGCTACGAGGCCGCCGGTCTCGGCCTTGGACTTGTGCCAGAAGATCGCCGCATCATCCAAGGGCTGACGGTCGAAGAAAACCTCAAGCTGGCCCAGATTGCGCCGCCGATCGGCTGGTCGCTTGAGCGCATCTATTCGCTGTTCCCACGCCTTGAAGAACGCAAGACCCAAGAAGGCACGACCCTATCGGGGGGCGAGCAGCAAATGCTGGCGATTGCGCGTGCGCTGGCACGTGACATCAAAGTTCTGCTTCTCGACGAGCCATACGAAGGCCTTGCGCCGGTGATTGTGGACGAGATCGAGAAGACCCTGCGCGTCGTAAAAGAGCAGGGCATGACGACGATCTTGGTTGAGCAAAACGCAGTGCGCGCGCTGCAACTGGCCGACCGCGCCGTGATCCTCGACACCGGGTCCATCGTGTTCGACGGGAGCGCCAAAGAGGTGCTGGATAACAAAGAGCTGCGCGAGGAATACCTTGCCATCTAGAATTTGACCCCTGCCCTCCCCTTAGCAAGGGTCAAGGTTGCGCCGCGTCAGGAGACTGAGGCGGCGTTTTTTTGTTGGCTCAGGTTCCGACGATAAGCCCACCCGTGCGCACGAACTCGACATCCTCGACTGTCAAATCGAGAAGCCCGGCCAAGCGAACGCTGCCGACCACCGGCTCCTCAACGGAATTACCGGAGGTGGTGAACTGGACAAAAGTGGACCCTTCACCGGAGGAACTGGGGGCTTGCCGCACATTGAACTCGACGACGGGCGAGCTGCTTTCGTATGTGATGACCAGCTTATCCTCGTCGGGGTCGAAGTCAGTGATCGTCGCGAGTTCTGACAGCTCAATCGGCCGCGGCTCGTCGTCCCCGACCCCAGGCAACGAGGCGGACCGGACATCTACGGTGAACGTGTCTGCCCCGTCGCCGCCGATCATGATTACTGGCGTCATGTTATCGGGGCCGGTGCGGAACAACTTGATCGCCGTGAGGGTATCATCGCCGGGCCCGCCATCGATCAGCGTGCTGACATCTTCATCGCGCGATCCACGAACATCGACGATTATCTCGTCATCGCCCTCGCCGCCGAAGGTGATTGAGGTGTCTTCTGCGTTGATCCGATCATCCCCGGTGCCGCCGCGAATGACCACCTCTAGGCCGTCGGAGGACAAAGTATCGTCGCCCTC
Organism: Dinoroseobacter sp.; assembly: GCA_034111085.1. Lineage (GTDB taxonomy): Bacteria > Pseudomonadota > Alphaproteobacteria > Rhodobacterales > Rhodobacteraceae > Dinoroseobacter. Next base: position 659 of record JAWUXZ010000058.1, on the reverse strand, counting down.
GCCGCCCCTGAGAACAACGCTACCTGAGCCTCGAAAGCCGCGCTCAATCTCGGCAATGTCGCTGCCGCCCCGTAGGTTGATTTCGAGCGGCGCGTCCTCAAAGTTGATGTCCTCGTTCTGAAAATAGACATCGACGCCGTCTCTGCCGATCAGCACGTCCTCGCCGGTATTGGTCAGAAAGATATCCTCGTTGCGGATGATCGTGTTCTCGTTGCTAAGAGCCGCCTCGTCATCCTCGCGGTCTTGATCCTGCTGGCGACTGGCTTCGTCGTCGTCATCATCATCGCCAAATACGTTCGACAGAACCAACCCTCCGATCAGCAGCGGTGCAGTGAGTAGAAGAATAAAACCAAGCATTGCGAAACCTCCATCTCGCGGAAATCGGGGTAGGAATTAGCGTACCGTTAGCGTTTCGAAATATAAATACAAATTTAAATACTCCCGCCAATCGCCGCTAATTAGGAAGCAATAACTTCCAATTACCCCATTAGAGCCGGTGATTGTTTCCACCTCAGCAAGGCGTTGTTGCAGAACTCTGACTGGCAAGGATTCACATCGTGAATCCTTGCGGTTAGATAGGGTGCATGAGCAAGCCATCACCTACCCGCTACCGCACGACGAACTGGTCCAGCTACAATGCGTCGCTGAGAAAGCGCGGG
>JAWUXZ010000057.1:0-52382 GCA_034111085.1 Dinoroseobacter sp. | reverse complement strand
TCGCCCCTTTCGGGATCATGCTACGCATGACCCTGCCGGGCAGTGTATGATCTGTTCGTCCGTAAATCGTGCCTTCATTTGTCCGTCCTTTTGTTGGACGGAATCTACACTAAACTGGAGGAGTTTTAGGGGCGCAGGTCAGGTGCCCACAGACAAAAGCTTTCGAAAATGTAGTAAATCAAATACCGGCTGGTCATTGAAGCAATCCACGCAGTCGAGATCTTGGTGTTGCTTGCTGATCACAAAGCCATTTCACGCCCAAGACGACGGGCCGTTCCTCTCGTTTGGCAGCAAACCATGTGCGCCCATGACATCCCCGTATCCCGACATGCGTTCATCGCTGATATGACTCCCATCGACACCGCCGACGAAGGCAAGCTTCCTGCACCCCTGTGCGATCAAATGCTCGATCGCCAGTGCGCCGCCATGCACAAGATCGAAGGAGGCAGGGGAAGGTCACCCCGGTCCGGTCGACACTGGCCAAGACCTGAAGAGCGGGAATATTCGCCATGATGATCTTATCAAAACAGTTTGAGGTATCGCCATTCGCAGGTGAGATCTCCAGACCAGACACACCGTGCTCGATCAACGATTGCACTGTCTGAGCTTGGCGCGCCGGATCTTCGGCGGTGTAGATATTGCCAAGTGCATTGATGGATTTCAGGGTCAAGTTTTTCGTCGCGGCGGTCACCAGCAGGCTGGATTGCAGAACGAGCGGAACGGTGGACGTGGACACCCCGGCATGATGCGCAGCAGCTACTATTGTCGGACGGCGCGTCAGCTCCGGTTATTTGGGCAAATTCGAGCGGCGTCAGGTTTGCCCAAGCGTTGATGTCAGCCCCCGCGCAGAAGGCTCCACTATCGGCAGCGGTCACAATTGCCGCGCGGGCCTGAGAAGGTGATATGTTCAACTCGATCGACGAATTTTGCCGACTTGCCGGGGCAGCCACCGAAAGTCCTCTTGGCGATAATTCGTGGCGCGCCCCAACCCCGAAAACATGATTTTGCGCGTTCGAGGTGACATCACCCTCCGCATCTAGCCGTCAGGTGGGGGCACATCGCCAGCTTGGATCTAAGAAAACTGGTCCGGCGCTGACAGAAATCCACCTGCTTTGGACGCGAATCCGAACGCAACCCTGTCAGCAGAACACCCCCGGTTGCGCCTTGCTGCAGCGCTCATGTCACGGCGTCGGGGTAGGCTTCCTCCAGCAAAATATCCGGAACTGCAGCCGAGACGCCAAATCCGATATTTACCCCGTCGCCCATGTTTAGGTGCCTTTGATCTTAACGGGCCCAAATGCGCCTGCAGGCGCGCAGCGGGCCGTGAACTTATAGCTGTGAAATGCGGGCTGTAGTCAAATCGGGTCCTTGCCCTCGGCATCCACCAACGAGGTTTTACCAATTTGAGCGAGCGTTATGCTGACCTCACTCTTCAAGACATCCCACAACGCGCCCAAGCCCTCTTCGCCCCCTGCTGCGATAGCAAATTGTAAGATCCGGCCAAGGAACACGAAATCCGCGCCTTGGTCGAACGCCTTTACAACGTCCTCGCCTGAGCGGATGCCGCTGTCGAAGAACAGTGGGAAATCATGCCCCAGCGCTGCGCGCAACTGCGGCAATGCGTTTATGGGCGCGGGTGCGCTGTCAAGCTGGCGCGCCCCGTGACTTGAGACTTGGACCGCATCAACGCCTGCCGCTTTCAGCATCACAGCGTCCTCGACATCCAGCACGCCCTTGACCACCAGCTTGCCCGGCCACGCGTCGCGCAGCTTGGCCAACGTGTCCCAATCGGCCTTCGCTCGGCTTTCCGTGCGATCAAACTCGTAGCCATCCATGAGAAAGTTCGCCATCTGCGGCTTGCCCTTTAGCAAGCCGGTCAGAGACCAGCGAGGATGCAGCGCGAAGTCTACGAACTGTTTAGGGCCGATGCGAAACGGCATCGTGAAACCGTGGCGCAATTCGCGCGGTCTGCGGCCCACTTCAGGCACATCTACCGTCAACACAATCGTGCCGTACCCCGCCGCTTTCGCGCGCTCCACCAGCTTAAAAGTGCCCGCTCCGTCGCCGGTAAAATAGAGCTGAAACCAGGCGTGGCCTTCAGCGGCCTCGATCAGGGGCTCCATCGCGGTTGAGGCAACGGTGGACACGCCGAGGGGCACATGCTCGCGCGCGGCAAGCCGGGCCAGCATTAAATCAGCGCCGGGTGCAGACAAATTGCACATCCCCATCGGCGCGATGCCAAAGGGGGCCTTGGCGGTCTGACCGAACAAAGGCACGGCCAAAGACCGATTGCTGACATTGCGCAGAATGCGGGGTCGTAATTCCAAAGCATCAAGGGCCGCACGATTACGCGCAGCCCCCACTTCGAGGCCAGCGGCCCCATCAATGTAGTCGAACACCATCCAAGGCAGACGCCGCCGCGCTAGACGTCGCGCGTCCGCGCTGGAGTGTATTCCAGTCGCCATAGCCTAGCTTGCTACCGCTTTCATGAAGCGATCACGGATCACAACGGGGTCCATGGTGATGACAGGCAGCTTGATGTTGCCGCTGTCGCATTTCACGACGATCACGGTCATCTTTTTGCTGTCCAGCGCCGCCTGCAAGACCTTGCCGGTGTCCACATCCTGACACACGACAACGTTTTCGCATCCACAAGCCACAGCCACTTTTTCCAGTTTGGTCTTCAGACCTGCATAGGTCGGCTGGTCGCCAGTGGAGCCGTAAGATCCGTTGTCGATGATCAACAAGATGAAGTTGTCAGTGACGTTGTTGGCGATCGTCGGCAGCGTGCCGAGATTGGTCAGGACCGAGCCGTCGCCATCGATGGAGATGACGGTCTTGTCTTGCGACAACGCCAGACCCAGCCCGATGGATGAGGACAGGCCCATGGTCCCGAGCATGTAGAAGGTGGTGGGTTGATCGTCGATCAGGTGCAGCTCTTGGCTGGGAAGACCGATGTTACAGACGACCAATTGGTCACGAAGGATAGGCGCGATCTCGCGCAGGATTTCAGAACGGATCATTGGTCGCCGTAGCCTCCCCAGAAGTTGGCATCGGTCAGAATGGCGACCGGCTTATTGCACATGAAGGTATATTTCAGGATGTTGTCGAACTCTTCGACGTCTTTTTGCCAGTGAAAGTGGAAGGTCGGGATGTTCAACTGCGCCAAAAGCGCTTTTGTATGAACGGCCATTTCCACCTGACAGGCAACCGGCTCACGCAACTCGCCACGGTAGGAAATGATCATCGGCAGCGGCATCCGGTAGTATTGGATCAAGGTCGCCAATGTGTTGATGGTCACACCGATGGCGGTGTTCTGCATGATGATCGCAGGACGCTTGCCGCCCATGAACGCACCAGCGCACAGGCCCATGCCCTCGTCTTCTTTGTTGGAGGGGATGTGGAAGATATCATCGCGTTGGTCGATCTCTTCGATCACGCCGGCCAGCTGCTTGCAGGGCACGGTCGTGACGAAAGACACGTCGTTGGCGACAAGATCATCGGCGATTTTCTTATCAATATTCAAGGGTCGCTCCTTCGCGGGGTGTCACGTAATTTCTAAGTTGGGTTGCGCAAAACATGCACGTTACAAGGTGCATGACGTACCACTCGGGCCGCTGTCGAGCCAAGTAGGTAGTCGATCAGCCCTGGCTTATGCGAGCCGATCACGATGCAATCTGCATTCTTTTGTACCGCCACATCGATGATGCTGCGCCCGCTATGCCCTTTGATGACCATTGCTTGCACATCGGGTTGGTCTTTAACGCGTGCGTCTAATCTTGCCTCAGCGCGTGCAAAGGCTTCTTGCACGACAGCCTCATCCAAATAGGCGCTAACCGATCCTTGCGAGGCCTCCAGAACATGCAGCGCCGTGATCATGCCGCCGGGCGACAAGAGCTTGCGAGCAACCTCAAGCGCGGCGTCACCGATGCCATGATCGAGCGCCATGGGAACAACAATATTATGATACATCGGCGGGCTCCAGTATGATTTTGGGGGCGGCCACATGGCCTGCGCGAATGTCGCCGAAAGCTTTATGACCATCTGAAAGCGCGCGTTGTTCTGTCCAGTCCAACGCACCAAGACGGCCGTCAAAGATCGCGGCGGTGGTGTCGCGGAAATCTTGTGCGGTATAGGTATAGGTGCCGATGAACGTGATCTCTTGCAGGGTCATGCGGCGAATATCAAGGCCACCTGCCCCTTCACCAAGACCGATATGCATGATGACACCACCGGGGTTTGTCATCTGCGTGGCGTCTGCACGGGTTGCTGCATAGCCAACACCATCGATCACAAGATCTACGTTGCTCGCAGTGCCGGGTGCCACAGCGTCAAAGCCGTCGATTTGATCAAGCGTCGCGCGCCGCACTGGGTTCGGCTCGGCCACGGTGATCTGCGTGGCTCCGAATGCGCGCAACGCAAGCGCTGCTCCGACCCCAATCGCGCCGCCGCCGATAACATGGCAACGCGCGTCGGATAGAGGCAGACTAAGCGCTGCGGCACCAAGGCGCACAGCGTGCCACCCGCAAGCCAAAGGCTCGGCCAGCGCTGCTTTTCGCAAGGGCACACCGCTTGGAACCGGCACAAGGTTCTCGTCACGCATCACAACGTATTCGGCAAAAGCACCTTCGCGCGGCGGCATCGAAATGATCAGCCGTTCTGGGCAAATGTTATCATGACCCGCCATACAGGCCCGGCAAGTGCCACACGTCACGAGCGGATTAATCGTCACCCGTTCACCGTCACGCGCGCCACCAATTATTGTTCCGGCAACCTCATGGCCAAGTATAATTGGGGCTGGGCGGCGTTCGTCATGACCCAAAAAGGCATGCATGTCTGAGCCACAGATGCCCGAGGCCTCCACGCGGATCAGGCTTTGGCCCGGACCCGGTTCGGGCTGCGGCATATCACGGTAGACCAGCGTCTCAACCGCATCATAAACAAGTGCTTTCATTTCGCCGTGAACCCCCCATCAACCATCAAAATTTGGCCCGTCACATAGGCAGAGGCGTCTGAACACAAAAACAACAAAGGCCCGTCGAGGTCTTCCAATGCGCCATTGCGACCTGCGCAGGTCTGCGCGGCATTGCGTGCAGCACGCTCTGGATCGGCAAAAACAGGACCGGTCAATTCAGTTGGAAAGAACCCCGGTCCAATCGCGTTGGCAGTTATGCCGTCGCTCGACCATGCTTCGGCCATTGCGCGGGTCAACTGGGCGACACCGGCCTTCGATGCGCCGTAGCTTAGGCCACCGGGAAAGGCGCGCGTGGTTTGCAGCGACGCGAAGTTCACGATACGCCCCCAGCCTTTGGCTTTCATTGCGGGCGCGAAGGCTTGGCTCAGAAAGAAAGGTGCTGCCAGATTGAGGTTCATAGTGACGTCCCAACCCTCGGGCGTGACGTCATCTGCGCCCTCTCGCGTGTTAATACCCGCGGCATGAACCACGATATCCGGCGCGCCAAATGGCGATGCGATCTTTGCGGCGATGTCTGCGATCTGATCTCTTTGCGAAAGGTCCGCGGTCACGGTCGCAGCATTGGTGCCGGTCCGCTCTGCCCAATCCGACAATGCCTCGGCCCGGCGTGCAACGCCAACGACCCGCGCACCTGCCGCCGCCAAAGCGACCGCCGCACGCTGACCGAGCCCGGCACTTGCGCCAGTGACACAAGCAACCCGACCCGTCAGATCAAAAAGAATGCGTGGATCACCCATCAGCGCTGAGGTCGAAATTCTCACCTGGGAAATATTTGGCAAGGCGCACGTCTGCGGCGCGGGCATGGCCCTCCATCCCCTCCAGACGCGAAATCCGAGCGGTTGCTTCGGCCACTCTCTTGGAGCCGTCGCGCGTGGACTGCTGCCAAGTCACGATCTTCATATATTTGTGCACAGACAGACCGCCTGTATATCCCGCAGCCCCCGAAGTTGGCAGAACATGGTTCGTGCCCGAGGCTTTATCGCCGTAAGATACGGTGGTCTCCTCGCCCAAAAACAGCGAGCCGTAGCAGCTGAGGCGATCGCGCCACCAATCGAGGTCTTGTGCTTGCACGGTCAGGTGCTCAGGAGCGTACTCGTCAGAGGTCGCAGCCATCTCTTCGCGGTCGCTGCACAAAATGACTTCGGCATAATCGCGCCAAGCAGCAAAGGCGTTTTCGCGGTTCACTTGCGGTAAATCGTCGATAAGCGCTGGGACGCGGCGCATGACATCTTCGGCCAGATCACGGTCATCCGTGACCAACCAGACGGGCGAATTATATCCATGCTCGGCTTGGCTCACCAAATCGGTTGCCACAATATGCGGGTCGGCAGTTTTATCGGCAAGGACCAAGCTATCTGTTGGCCCAGCGATCATGTCGATGCCAACACGCCCAAATAAGATGCGCTTGGCCTCGGCCACAAACTGGTTGCCCGGTCCGACAAGAATGTTGGCTTTCGGCAGTCCAAACAGACCAAAGGTCATTGCCGCAACGCCCTGCACGCCGCCAAGCGCCATGATGGTATCTGCACCACTGATATGGGCCGCGTAGACGATTGCAGGAGCTACGCCAACGCCGGGACGCGGCGGGGAAGTCGCGGTGATGTATTTACACCCTGCAACCTTAGCTGTTGTCACAGTCATGATGGCGCTGGCGATGTGGCTGTAGCGACCACCAGGAACATAGCAGCCTGCCGCATCAACCGGGATCGCCTTTTGGCCCGCAATCAGGCCCGGAACGATTTCATACTCTATGTCGCTGACCGTGGCCTTCTGGGCTTCAGCGAAGCGACGCACGTTGTCTTGTGCGAACTGAATGTCCTCTTTCAGCTTTTGCGGCACCAGATCGCAGGCAGCAGCAATTTCAGCGTCAGTCAGGATGATATTGCCTTCATACTTGTCAAACTTAGCCGCATATTCACGGGCCTTGTCATCACCACCCTCTTCGATGTCCGACAAGATACCCCGAACGATGTCGTGCACATCCGATGCGCCAGACTGCGCGGTCAAGGTCGCCTTCTTGAGATAGTCTCGTGCCATGGGGATTTAGTCCTACTTGTAAATATCTGGAAGCATCGCGGTCGAGATTGCTGGAATGTAGGCAATCATTAGGACGACAACGAGCATAAACAAAACAAACGGCACGGCGCGCCAGGCAATTCTAAGTATAGATTCCCCGGTTATCCCCGATACCACGAAGAGGTTTAAGCCAAGCGGCGGTGTAATGAAACCAACCCCAAGGGCCGTGATCATCATGATGCAGAACTGAATTTCGTTCATGCCAATGCTGTCTGCCAGCGGCTTCAGGATTGGTGCAAGGATCACGATATTGGGCGTGGTTTCCATGACGCAGCCAGCCGCGACCAGAATGCCGATCATAAGAAGGATCAAGATCCAAGGCTCGTCTGTCAGCTGCGTGATTGCAGCCACAAAGCCTTGCGGAACACCCATGATCGCAAGCGCCTGCGCCAAGGGCAGCGAGAATGCGATGATCGGCAAAATGATCCCGTTCACCTTCGCAGATGAGATCAACATCTTCGGGAAGTCAGACAGCTTAAGCGTGCCAAGGATGAAGCCTATGATGATCGTAACGATCACAGCTGTGGCCCCTGCCTCAGTAGGGGTCAAGCGACCCGAAAAGATGCCGTAAAAGATAATACCCGGAACGATGAATGCATACCAACCAGACGCCAGCGAGCGGCGCAGGTTGATGAAGTATTCACTCATCGACAGGTTGCCACCGCCCTCATAGCCATGAATGCGATTGACCACGAGGTTGGTGATCAAGATTGAAGTCAGGATCATTATGCCGGGGATTACAGCGGCAAGAAACAGCGTCGAGGCGGATATACCCAGCACGAGGCCGATGATGATGTAGGCGATCGACGGCGGGATCAAGATGCCAGTACAGGCACCCGCGGCGACCAAAGCGCAGGCATAGGGACGCGGATAACCAGCCTCCACCAGCCGGGAGATTGTCATCCGACCAACGGCAGCTGCACCAGCGGCGTCCGAGCCCGAGATCGCAGCGAACATTCCGCAGACAAGCACAGTGGCCGAGCCGAAGCCGCCTTTAGCGAACTGGGTCAAAGCCTCAGCCACGTCTAGGAATTTGCGCGATAATCCGGTGCGCACAAGCACGTCGCCCGTCAGAATAAACAATGGCACAGCTGTCAGTGCAAAGTGGTCAATCCCGTGGAACAGGCTTTCACCAAAAAGCGACAGCGGCAGGTCGCCCGACATCACCAACATGGTGATCGCGGCCATACCAATTGCGGCCCAGACAGGCACGGCCAAAGCGGCCAGCACAACAAACATGATCACGGGCAGATAGAAATCCCAGCCCAGCTCAACGGTTTGGTTAAGGGTGTTAAAAAGCATCGTCTATTCCCCTCAATCGAACAGTTTGTCGCCTTCGTAGACGGGTGTTCCGTCACGAAAGCTGCGCATGTCGCGTAACAAAGATTGGATGAGGCGCAGCATCATTAAGCCAAAGCCTATGGGCACCGCCAGCAAAAACCAGACCAACGAGATCCGTAGGCCGTGGGTAACTGATCCGAACGTCCACGATACGTGGACAGCTTCCCATGACCAATAGAGCGCGACAAAGGCCACGCCGAACATCACAAGATCGCCGAAGATATACATCGCTGCCTTTGGGCGTGGTCCGAGGTAATGCATGATCACATCGATGCGGATATGCGCGCGATCTTTGACCGCAGCGGCCGCGCCGACCCATGCAAGATAGATGAACGAGTAGCGCACGATCTCTTCGCCCCAGATGGACGAATATGAGAAAATCTCGCGCCTCAGCACCTCAATGGCCATCGTCAGAACGAGCATCACGTAGAACACCAAAAGCGCCCAGCGTTCACCGTCTCGATTAAGCTTGTGAAGGAAATTCATAGCACACCTCTGGTGGTTGCCCCGTTCGCACATTCGCAAGCTCAGCAGCTTGCAATTCGGCGTCAATTTTCGTCGTGCAAGGAAGGATGGGTGCCGCTAGGACAGCACCCATCCGATTGCTTTAGGCGTCGTGGACGTAGTAACGGCCCATCGTGCCTGCGGCTTCTTCCAGCTTGGCAAACGTATCCATGGAACCGGCCAGCTCTGTCTTGAAGCTGTCCCACTCAGGAAGCTGATAGCCGCCAGTTGCTTTCCATTCGGCCAGCTGATCTTCGGACAGCGAGTGGAATTCCACCCCTGCCTTACGCAGCTCGGCCATCGCGTAGTTACGCGCGGATGGCACCTTGGCAAGGTTCTGGTGACGCGTGATCTCGGAGGCTTCCATGATACCGTCTTGGACGTCGGCAGGCATCGAATTGAACCACTCAAGGTTACACGAATAGACTTGGCTGTCAGGAACAGCTTGCGTGAAGGTCACGTGGCTGAGGATGTCCTTGAAGCCAAAGACGAACAGCGCGCCTACGGAGGGGTCAAGTGCGTCGGCAACACCCTGCTTGATCGCGGATGGTGTCTCGCCCCAAGCAACTGGTGTCGGGTTCGCGCCAACCATACGGTAGTACTGCTGAAGCATCTCCGAGCCCGGGACGCGGAACTTAACGCCAGCCAAATCGCCTGGTGTCAGAACGGGGCCGGAACCACCGGCACGTACTGCAACAACGCGCGGGTCAATATTGACGTAGAACAGTGCCTTAAAGCCTGCCGCCGCAATTTTTGGGTCAACTTCCTGCGCCCAAACGTCTGAATGCACGAGGTTCGTGAAGCGCTGGTTGGAACCACACAAGTAAGGCATGTTGATCAGATCAACGACCGAAGCAAACGGTGCGAAGTTCGACAGCGAGTGCTGTGCCGCCTGAATGGTGCCGCCTTGCACGGACTGCGCCAATGCGCCGCCTGCACCCAACTGACCACCTGGGGCCAACTTAACGTAGACCTTGCCGTTTGTTGCGTTCTGGATGTTCTCTTTGAGGTCCAGCTGCATGATTGGATAGCTGCGGGTCGCGCCCAAGACATAGGCCGTGGCAATCGTCATGATATGATCGGCTGCGTTTTCGCGGTCGCGCTCTTCATTTGACGTTTGAGCTGCGGCCTCGGTGGACCAAAGTGTACCGGCTGCGCCTGCAACAAGTGCAGCAGTAAAGCCGCCGGTTGCAGCGACTTTGAGGAAATTGCGGCGCTCGGCCGATTTCAGATCGTCATTTTCATAGTTCAAGAGTGTGCCCTCCCTGGACGTAATAGTAAGTGGTGCGCCGCGTCATTTTTTGGCGTCGGCTTCTTTTTGAAGGATGACGACGACGAAAAGGATCGTCGTTGCGAGCAGAACCAACAATTCTCCGACGTCCCCTAGGAACGACGCGTTGAAGAACGCTCCCATTGCGACATTGATCACAAAAAGGGCAAATAAGACTGAAGCTCCGATGAGCGGCATTTCGTGTCTCCTCCCAGTCGCACGGCCGATTCTTACCTCAATGTAAGGGCTTTCATTAAATTAATGCAAGCCTTTACATTGCGGATGACGATTTGTCCTTTGTCCCGGCCTCGCAAATGGCTAGGTTGCCCCTTGATAGAGCGACAAGGACCCTAATGCCGCCCAAAGGATCGACACCAACGCTTCTTGACGTTGCAGCACGTGCGGGTGTGTCCACAGCAACAGTGTCGCGCTGCCTAAATTTTCCTGATCAGGTTGCAGAGCGGACGCGCAAGGTCGTCATGTCAGCGATCGATGATTTGGGCTACTTTCCGAACTTCGGGGCAAAAGCGATGGCAGCGCGCCGGACCAACACAATCGGCGCAATTATTCCCTCAATGGAAAACGCCGTGTTCGCCCGAGGCTTGCAAGCATTTCAGGAAGAAATACGACGCCACGGCTTCACGATGCTAGTGGCGAGCACCTCCTACCGCCCTGATATCGAAGAAGAACAAATCCGCTCCTTGGTGGCGCGCGGCGCAGATGCGTTGCTGTTGATCGGACACGAACGTGCACCAGAAATTTATAAGCTCCTTAAAACCCAAGGCATTCCTTCATTGGTGACATGGGCATTTGACACCTCGTCAATGCGGCCATCTGTTGGGTTCAACAACAGGGCTGCGATGCATGAAATCGCCACCCATGTGATCGAGATGGGGCATACCAGACTGGCGCTTATCTCTGCTGAGATCGCCAATAATGACCGCGCAAAAGCCCGGCTGGACGGCCTAAAGGACGCCATGTCGGATGCTGGGTTGAACGTGAGCGATCTGCAATTTGTCGAAACTATCTATGGCATCGATGAAGGTGCCGCGACTTTCGAGCAGATCATGACATCAGGATTTAAGCCTACAGCGGTCTTTTGCGGCAACGACGTGCTGGCGGTCGGTGCGCTTCGGCGTGCACGCGAGCTTGGGATTAAGGTTCCAGACGAGGTCTCCATCATTGGATTTGATGACATCGAGCTCGCCCAAGTCGCCTATCCTGCGCTGACAACGGTCCATGTCCCTCATCGCGAAATGGGTCGAAGGGCCGGGCTAGCACTGGCGAACCTTGTAAATGACGGAACCCCACTGGAGCCGATTGAGCTAAGGGCTTACCCAGTTATCCGCGAAACACTCGCGCCCGTTGGGAAGGCATAGGTCCGCGCACCCGTCACGGGTAGTGTTTAGTGTATGCTGAAACGGACCAGACGAACGCAGCTCATCGACTGCCGGGCATCAAATATACGAGCCCTTCGCGCGCAGGAAGACCAGCGCTGATCCCAAGACACTCAACCAACTTGCTAACCGCGCCCCAAATGAGCAAGCAAGGCATGTAAAAATCCATGGACATCCCCTCGTGACCTTTTGCAAATAGGGCACGGCTCTGCGCATATTATCAAAGCTGTAAGATTAGGAGGTCCCGTGTCACTCTTCTTTATTCTCGCCTTGCCCTTTTTCGGTGCCTTATTGCCCGGATTGATGAACGCGGCAGGTCGGTCGGCAACTGCTGGCGTGACGTTTACCGTAACGCTTGCGGCCTTTATTGGCCTACTGACCAACCTCCCGTCGGTATTGGCGGGCGAGCTGGTGATGGCGCGGGTCGACTGGATGCCGTCGTTGGGGTTGAACTTTACCCTCATGCTGGACGGGCTGGGCTTTTTCTTCGCGCTTCTGATCCTCGGCATTGGGCTTTTGATCATTGCCTACGCGCGCCATTACCTCAGCCGCGAAGACAATATGGGCGAGTTCTTCACCTATCTGCTGCTATTCCAAGGCGCGATGGTTGGCATCGTCCTCAGCGACAACATACTGCTTTTACTGATCTTCTGGGAACTCACATCGCTCTCGTCGTTTCTTCTGATCGGATACTGGAAGCATCTGCCTGCCGGACGCCAAGGCGCACGAATGGCCCTGACTGTCACCGGCATGGGCGGATTGGCGATGATTGGCGGAATGCTGATCTTGGGCCAGATCGTGGGCAGCTATGACCTCAGCGTCATCCTGCAAAACCGCGATCTAATTCAGGCCGATCCACTTTATGTGCCTGCTCTTATTCTGATCTTGCTGGGGTGTTTCACGAAATCCGCCCAGTTCCCGTTTCATTTTTGGTTGCCCCACGCGATGGCCGCCCCGACGCCTGTTTCGGCCTATTTGCACTCGGCCACGATGGTGAAGGCGGGTATATTCTTGATGGCGCGCATGTGGCCGGTCCTGTCCGGCACGCCAGAATGGTTCGTCATCGTGACGGGTGCCGGTTTAATAACGATGGTGCTGGGCGCGGTGATTGCTCTGTTCAAGCACGACCTAAAGGCGTTGCTTGCATTCTCGACCGTCAGTCATCTGGGTCTGATCACGATGCTTTTGGGCACGGGCACCGCCTTTGGCGCGATGGCGGCGGTGTTTCACATCCTCAACCACGCGACATTCAAGGCGGCGTTGTTCATGTCGGCTGGTATCATCGACCACGCGGCGCACACGCGCGATATTCGAAGGCTCGGCGGTTTGCGCGTTTTGATGCCGGTGACGTTTGTGATTGTGTCGCTGGCAGCGCTGTCTATGGCGGGTATTCCGCTGCTGAACGGCTTTTTGTCGAAAGAAATGATGCTGGAGGAGGCAAACCATACGATCCTTTTCAGCAACCCTTGGTTGGTCCCGGCCTTGGCGACGTTCGGCTCTATCTTTTCAGCCGCCTATTGTTTCCGCCTTATCGCGCATGTGTTCTTCGGCCCAGTGCGCGACGACTATCCTGCCAAACCACATGATCCCGGTGCGGGGCTTTGGTTGCCGCCCGCGATCTTGATGGTGCCCGTTGTTATAATCGGTGTGGCCCCTTTCCTTGCCGAGCCGTTCGTTAAACTCGTCACTGCGTCCGTCTTGGGCGGCGAGGCACCAATGCCATCTGCGCATTTCAAGATATGGCACGGCTTGGTCCCTGCGCTTTACATGTCCATCATTGCAGTGATCGGCGGTCTGATCATGCTGGCGGTGTTCAAACCAGCGCTGCGCTTGTGGGATGCAACGCCGCGCCCCGAGGCCAAGGTCATTTTCGACGCAATCGTCGAGACGTCCGCCCGCCTTGCCCAAATACTGATCCTGCCTTTACACAACGGCGCGTTCACCCGCTATGCCGCCATTGGCACCGTCACGATTGTTGTCGCGGGCTTTTATGCCTGGAGCACTGGCACTGTTTCTGCGCCAACTCAGATGCCCAGACCTGCTGGGCCTGTGCTGATCGCGGGTTGGTTCATGTTGGTGGCCGCAACTGCCGGGATGGTGTTCATGCACCGCAACCGCTTCTTGTCGCTGATCCTTATCGGGATTGTCGGTCTGATGGTCTCGATTGGGTTCGTGTTCTTCAGCGCGCCTGATCTGGCGATGACGCAGTTCACGGTTGAGGTGGTGACGATCATCTTGATGTTACTCGCGCTTAACTTCCTCCCGAAACACACTCCGGTGGAAAGTTCGGTCCTGCGCCGCGTGCGGGATGCCGGGATCGCCATCGCAGGCGGTTTGGCGAGCTTTGGATTGGCCTACCACTACTTACTACGCGACGCGATTGGCGCTCCGATCTCGGACTTTCATCTGGCCAATTCCTATAAAGGCGGCGGAGGTACCAACGTGGTCAACGTCATTCTTGTCGACTTCCGGGGCTTTGACACCTTTGGCGAGATTATCGTGCTTAGCATCGCGGCCCTGCTGATCTACGCGTTGACAGAAACTCTGCTGGGCGGTCCCGTTCGCGCAAGCTTGATGAAACGTGAACCCGATCAAGCACAGGCCGGCGGCATGCACCCGATGATGATGGTCGTGCTGACACGCGGCATGATGCCCGGCGCGAGTATGGTCGGTGTCTATATCTTCCTCAGCGGCCATAACGAGCCCGGCGGCGGCTTCCTCGCGGGCCTCATCGTGTCAATTGCGGTGGTGATGCAGTATATGGCCAGCGGGTTCGCATGGACCTCGGCGCGGTTGAGATACCCGTATCACGGCGTCATAGGGGCCGGCGTCTTGATTGCTGGACTGACGGGCATTGGATCTTGGTTCGTGGACAAGCCGTTCCTGACCTCATACTTCACCTACGTTCGCATTCCGCCTTTCGAGAAGTTCGAGCTGGCCACTGCTGCCCTATTTGACGTCGGCGTGTTCCTGTCGGTCGTCGGGGCGGTGATGCTGTCGTTGGAGAGCTTCTCGCGTTTGGCGCGGCGCAACCATGCGCCCGACACCGAGTATCCAATGGACATCGACCCGTCCCGCAATACTCAGCCCTCAGACGAGACTTTGAAGGAGGGCGTGTAGCATGGAGCTTTTGCTTGCATCTGCCATCGGCATTATGACCGCTGCTGGCATTTACCTTATCTTGCGACTGCGGACTTTCCCGGTGATTTTGGGCATTTCGTTGCTGACATACGCAGTCAATATCTTCCTGTTTATCTCCGGGCGGGTCACAATCGGCGCGCCCCCGGTGCTGCGCGACGGCGTGACGGTCTATACTGATCCACTGCCGCAGGCGCTGGTGTTGACGGCCATCGTCATCTCGTTTGGCATGACGGCTGTTGTGGTGATGATCGGTCTTGGCGCGTTCTTGGGCTCAGACGACGACCATGTGGATGATCAACCTGACACGGCCGAAGATCAGGCGGAGGGCAAATCATGACACATTGGCTGATCGCACCCGTTATTTTACCCGCAATGCTTGCGCCGTTTATCATTCTGGCAGCGCGCTACCACATCGGCATTCAACGCGTCTTCTCTATGGTCGGTGTTTTGACGCTGATCGTGATCGCCGGGGCCCTCGCATGGGAGACGTCGGACGGCACAATCATGCTCTACCAGCTCGGCAACTGGTCAGCGCCCTTCGGGATCGTTCTGGTCGGTGACAAGCTGTCGACGATGATGATCCTGTTGACGGCGGTGATGGCGCTGTTTGTTCTGCTTTATGCCATAAGTTCTGGCTGGGATGATCGCGGGCGGCATTTCCACGCCCTGTTCCAGTTTCAACTGATGGGGATCATGGGGGCGTTCTTAACCGGCGACCTATTCAACTTATTTGTGTTCTTCGAGGTGCTGTTGATCGCCTCGTATGGCCTGATGATCCACTCGGGCGGCAATGCGCGGCTGCGCGCGGGCGTGCAATATGTGCTGTTCAATCTGATCGGCTCGACGCTGTTTCTGTTCGCGCTTGGGTCGATCTACGCTGAAACGGGCACGCTCAATATGGCCGACCTGGCAAACCGTGTCGCCATGATCAGCCCTGAAGGCACAGTTGGCATTCGCGTCGCCGCCGTCCTGTTGCTGCTTGTCTTCGCAATCAAGGCCGCCATTGTACCGCTGCATTTCTGGCTCCCGTCCAGCTACGGCGAGGCGCCTGCCCCCGTGGCGGCCCTCTTTGCTATCATGACCAAAGTCGGCGCCTACGCAATCATCCGGGTCTATACGATGATCTTTCCGCCTGACCTTGAAGTCACATCTGGTCTGCATGTGCAGTGGTTGCTGCCAGCGGCCCTCATATCGCTGGCCATTGGGATGATCGGGGTGCTTGCGGCCAAACGGCTTGACCGACTGGCCGCGTTTTCGGTGATTGGCTCCATGGGGATGGTGATGATCTCGATCTCGCTGTTTACCCCGGAAGGCATTGCGGCGGCCCTCTACTATATCGTGCATTCGACCTTGGCAGGGGCCGCGTTGTTTCTGATCTGTGATTTGGTGCGCACCGGACGGGCCGATCTGAACCTGACGCCACAACCGCCCATTGCAGGCACAGCCCTGACAGCGGCGCTGTTTTTCGCAGGTGCGATTGCGATGGCGGGCTTGCCGCCCTTGTCCGGCTTTATCGGCAAGTTGTTGGTGCTAGATGCAGCCGTCGGCTCAGACCTCGTGGTTTGGATCTGGGCGATTGTGCTGGGATCAAGCTTGATCAGCATTTTGGGTTTTGCACGCGCCGGTAGCATCGTGTTCTGGAAGGCCCATAGCGTTCAACCGGCCGAGGGTACCCCTGAAATGCAGCGCCCGACAACGCTGTCGTATGTGGCTGTGGGAGGGCTGCTGTCGCTACTCGCGGCCCATACGATCTTTGCCGGTCAGGTGCATAGTTACACCTCGACGATTGCCGCTCAGTTGTTCGACCCGCAGCCCTATATCTCTATCGTGCTGGATACGCCTGGTAAGCTGAGCACGCCAACGGAGGATCATTAACATGGCACGCGCGTTTAATTGGCTTATCCCCCACCCGCTTCTGACCTTCATACTGGCGGTTGTCTGGATGCTTTTGCAGAACAACGTCTCCGCTGGCATGGCCGTGTTCGGCCTCATCCTCGGGATCATCATTCCGTGGAGCACCTCAGTCTGGTGGCCCGACACCCCCAAAGGGTTTCGGCTTGGCAGAATGATCACCTACAGCCTCATTGTCATTTGGGACATTATCGTCGCCAATATTGAGGTCGCGTGGATTGTCCTGACGGTTCCGAATGCGAAGCTAAAACCTGCATGGGTGGCCATCCCGCTTGAGTTGCGCGAACCTGAGGCGATCACCCTGCTCGCCGGGACAATTACCCTCACGCCCGGCACCGTATCCGCAGACCTTTCGGATCAGGGGCATAGCTTGCTGGTCCACGTGCTGCACACGGATGATCCAGAAGCGGTTCGCGATGACATCAAAACACGGTATGAGCGCCGCCTGTTGGAGATTTTCACATGATTTTCGCGCAAGACCTAATGGGGTTTGTACTCGCCATTACCTATGTGACGCTGGCCCTCGCCCAGGTATTTTCCATGGTGCGGCTGGTTCTCGGACCAACCTCCGGGGACAGGATCCTTGCCCTTGATACGATGGTGATCAACTCGTTGGGCCTGGTCATCGTGCTGGGTATCTCGCAGGGCGTGCAGATCTACTTTGAGGTCGCATTGTTGATTGCGATGCTAGGTTTCGTGTCCACCGTCGCGCTCGCGCGCTTCATTCTGCGGGGGGACATCATCGAATGACGGCCCAGATTATCGGAACATATGCGGTTATAATCTCTTTGCTCATTGGGTCAGCCTTCGTCTTTATTGGGGTGCTTGGGCTTCTTAAGTTCAACGACCCAATGACACGCCTGCATGCCCCGACGAAGGTTGGGACCGTTGGCATCGGCATGCTGCTGATCGCCTCAATCATCCAGTCATTTGTGTTGGGCGAACCTTCGACGCATGAAATCCTGATCATGGCGTTTCTTTTTGTGACTGCCCCGATCTCGGCCAACTTCATCGCCAAGGTCAACATCCACCGCAAAGTATGCGAGACGCCTCCACCGCCCGCGCGCGACGAGACATGGTCAACCCTAAGCGTGCCTGAGACAGATCAGGAGGCCAACACCGAAAAGCTTGCAAACGACGGGGCAGCGGCAGCTCAGCGGCCAAAGTAGTCTTCCGGTGCAAGCCCGTTCACCAGTCGGTAACGCTCTAGATCAGCGCAAAGCCTGTCATCCGACCATAAAAACGTCGTAACGCGTTGATTTTCCCTGTATTTGATGGGAGCACGCCCGTATCCCGCTGATCGGATCAGCTTTCGCCGGCCATTTTAAAACCACGCGATTGCGCGCAGTCTTAAGCGCCACATGTACCAAATCGCTTGCATCATCATCCGTACCAACGATTTCGCGGACTTGACGCAATTCGCGCTTCACCAGTGCAGAGTTGTGACGTGGAGGATGCATTGGATCAATCAATATCGCTTCGCCAGACAACTCGGCGAGCAAGTCTTTGGCATCTCCTTTCAACAGGGTCATGCGGCCAATAATCTCGCGGAATTCGCCTCCCTCTTGAACTGCCCGTTTCATACCTTGGGCCAACAAAGAGTGCATTTCTTCCGACCGCTCGATCAGTACAACCTGTGCTCCGAGCGACGCGAGCAGAAACGAGTCGCGCCCCAAGCCTGCCGTTGCATCAACAATCATCGGGGTTTTACCCGAACGCAATCCCATCGCTTTTGCCAACGCTTGCCCCCGCCCCCCTCCAAACCGGAGCCGGTGCGCAACAGCGCCGCTTACAAAATCAACCCGCAACTCGCCAGCAACTTGCGTCATAATCGGTTAAGCGCCGTTTCCTGCGCGCGCTTGAAACCCAGCCAGCAGTCCTCGTCAATTTTCTTAGTAGTGACCAATTTCTATCCCGTTCACAGTTCAGCTTGCCTTTGTTGCAACAAAGCCCTTTCGCTCCAGCAAAGCCATGGCCGATGTTCTGAACTAACCATACAGTGATACTATCGAAACGCAGACGTGCCGCGTAGTCGCTGCGAAGCAGGAGTTGCCCCATGGTTGAGCCAGAGACATTCACGTTCCTTGCAGATCTCGCAAGCAACAATCGCAAAGCTTGGATGGACCAGCACCGCAATGAGCGCGACGACGCCATGCGCAATTTCACCGGTATCGCGTTGACCCTGCGCGATTACGCCGACCGCTTTGATTCCTTCGTGGCGGATACGGGTATCAAACCAAAGCAAAGCTATTCCAAATTCTTTCAGGATCCACGGGAGCGCGTCGGACGTGATTTGTACCGCGCAGACGTAGATGTGTATGCCAATGCGGGTCATCAGTCCGAAGACTTCGGATACTACCTCCATATCGAGCCGGGAAATTGCTACGCAGGTGCGGCCCTTTTCCAACCGTCAAAGGCGGCGCTCGCGCGGTTACGCACGCGTCTGGTCGATGATCCCGAGGGTCTGAAAGAAATCGTGGACGATGCTGAGTTCAAGACGACTTTCCCGAACGGAATGGTCACGCGAAAGATGCTAAGCGCTGTCCCAGAAGGCTTTGAAAGTAGCGATCCTGCGGCACCATATCTGAAAATGGTCGGACTTGGATGCCGCAAAGACGTGCCGGATGCGCTTCTGCTTGACGACGAGGTGATCGATTTGCTGATCGGGATTTTCCGCGCGGCCAGCCCACTCGTGCGCCACTTCGATTGAGGCGGTGCACTAACGCGGAAAACTCAACGGTGGGTGAAGTTGAAACCAATCTGCCAATGCCTTCATCAAGATACGCTCTGGCGCCTTTGCAGGTACCTCGGTCTTGATAATGGCGCGCCACATGATGTCGAGGCCGTGCTTGGTGGCACGTACGGCCTTTAGGATTCCGGATTGGGACTGTGGCTGAACAGCCCAATGGCTGAGGATGGAAATCCCAAACCCCGCTTTTACCAGCTCGCAGATCGCCTCCACAAAACCGATAATTTCCTCGCGTGGCGGCATCACGTTTTCCCGGGTCCAGATGCGATCCGCCTCATAGCCGGGCTGACGTACGAGTGAAAAGGTCAAATACGGATCGTTCAGGAAATCGGGGCCCGTGACATGGGTTTTACCGCAAGCATATGGTTCGGCATCATAACGGCCACCAACTCATCTTCAAAAAGATCCATCGCCTCAAGCTGGCCCGGTAGAACCATGTCCGGCGACATCATGAGGTCGATCTTGCCCTTGGCCAACAGATCAAACGGCGCGACCGAGCCTTGGGTTTCGATCTCGATGCCGATTTGCGGGTTAGATGTTCCATCCCGGACCATCACATTGGCCCAGTCCGAGCACCGGGTCGGCGCGTAAATGGTGTATGAAATGGGCTTGGATATTCGAAGTCGGCCAGTCGCAAAGGTGACACTCGCCGCATGTTCGTCACTGATTGATTTGGACAGATACTCGATCCATGCCCCCTACGGCCCTATTATGCAGAATGTCATCAGCAATGCCCGCAAGGAGCTGGCTGAAGTCGGATGTGCGCGCCTTGCTGGCTTCATTCGCACTCAAGCGCTTGATATTCTGGCGGCTGAAACGACCAGACTGGCTCCGTCAGCGTTGTTCAGCAGCGAAGAATAAACGCCTTACGGATCGGGACCTGACGAGAGTTTTCCGCAACAGCACCCAAGGCGGCGAGCACACAGATCGACCAGTGGCAGTGTCACCCGCGATCTCATTCGGCGGGATACGGCAATTCAGCGCCTCTACTCCAACCGGGCGCTTATGGACCTGATCGCCAGCTGTCTTAAGGCAGACGAAATCCATCAGTTTTCTGATCCGATGCGCGACTTGATCATCAACGCGTTGGGCGAGAACAATGTGCTTGGATGGCATTTCGACGCCAACGAATTCATCGTCAGCCTTATGACACGCCGTGCCAATACTGGTGGGACATTTGAATACAGCCCCAACCTTCGAGCGCCGGGACACGAGAATTTTGAGGCGGCTCGATCAGTTCTGGACGGCAACAAGAATCAAGTCCGAACCCTCGATCTCCGGGTCGGTGATTTGCAGATTTTCAAGGGCCGCTATTCCCTTCACCGGGTCAATCGCATCGAAAGCGGCACACGCCACACGGTCATTTTTGGCTATCCAAGGCAGCCTGGCTTTATCGGAAGCGTGGCCAGCACCATGAAGGTCTACGGACGCGTGACGCCCGAGCATATTGCGGCTGAGAATGATCGTCACAGTGACGGCCTTCAGATTGAAACGTGTAGACAGGAGCACGCAGGTGGCGACGCAAACTGTATTAGGCAAAGACAAAGCTTGGCATGATTGATTGGATCTAGGACGCCTCGCGCGATTGAAAGAAGAACTGCTCGAATATGATTGCGCGGCAGGCTTGTTCCACGATCCAATCCACATTCGCTACGCCACAGAAACAAACAACATGCAGGTATATTCCCTGCACAATCCCTGCCGCTATGTCTTCGTGACGACCGAGGGCTCCACGATCTTGTTCGAGTTCAGCGGATGCGAGTTCCTGTCTGAAAATCGTGCTGCGGTGGACGAAGTGCGCGTGGCAAAGGCGTGGTGGCAATAGCCGCCTTGCGATCGACAAAATGGACCCGGTTGGCACGCATGTTCTGGAAGATAATGGCATTCAGATCGTCGACGGGTTTGAGGTCGCTCATCTGGCCCGCATCATCAAGACGCCTGAAGAAATCGATGCCGTCCGCCAATCCGTGCGTCTATGCCAGATTGCCCTTAGAAAGATGATTGCGGCGACCAAAGCCGGGATGCGCGGCAGGGTCGAGATCCGTTGGTTGAACAACGCCATTCTCGACAAAATTGAGCGGCCCGAACCAATAAAACTCAACGAAATCAAACGCTTGCCGCGCTCCCTGCAAAAAAGCATCGCAGAGCTTTCGGAACGGACACACAGCAAGACATGGGAACCTCACTCATGCTCTTCCGCGGAGGTTTTGTTCTGTGCGCCTCGGGAGAAACTAGTTCAGATGTGGGTGACTTAAAATAGCACCCGCTCACGAAAACGTTTGTAAACTAGTTCGACTCCTGCGTAGGTCAAGGCAACTACACTGGGTGTCTGGACAAAAATGAACGAGAATCAAGCAGATACCTTTTTGCGTTTCGACAACGTTAAGAAAAGTTACGACCAGAAAAATCTTGTGGTCAAAGGCTTTGATATGGACGTCAAAAAGGGCGAGTTTATCACCCTGCTTGGACCGTCCGGGTCTGGAAAAACCACCGTCCTGATGATGCTTGCTGGTTTCGAAAGCGTTACGTCGGGCGACATTGCCATCGCCGGCAAGTCGATCAACAAAACGGCTCCGAACAAGCGAAACATCGGAATGGTGTTTCAGAGCTACGCCTTGTTTCCGCATATGACCGTGGCTGAGAACTTGGCCTATCCACTGGCCGTACGCAAAATGGCAAAACCACAGATCAAAGAGCGCGTTGCTGAATATCTCCAACTCGTAGAGCTGTCAGATTTTGGCAATCGCCGCCCTGGGCAATTGTCCGGCGGACAACGCCAGCGTGTCGCTTTGGCCCGCGCGATGATCTTTGAGCCAACGTTGATCTTGATGGACGAACCCCTCGGCGCACTCGATAAAAACCTGCGCGAGCAGATGCAGTTCGAGATTACGCGCCTGCACAAACAATTGGGCTTCACCGTAATCTACGTCACCCATGACCAGACCGAAGCACTGTCGATGTCCAGCCGTATCGCGGTCTTCAATGACGGGGTCGTACAACAATGCGCGCCACCATCTGAGCTCTATGAGCGGCCGGTGAATGCCTTTGTCGCGGACTTTATCGGGGAAAATAATTTCGTTCCCGGCAAGGTCACGAAGTTGCAAGGCGGCATGGCGCAAGTGACAACAGATAGCGGTACAATTCAGGCGCAGTTGTCTGATGGGCTGACTGCGAACGCGCCGTGCCGCGTCTCGATCCGCCCCGAAAAGCTATTTATTCATCCGACCACTCATGCTCATGACAATGCCCTGAGCGTGCGCTTCAATACGCGGATCTATGTGGGTGATTTTATTCGCTACTATTTCAAGTTGCCTGACGGGACCGATATTATCGTCAAGGTTCTCAACGATTTGTCTGCGCCAGAGTTTGCTGATGGCGCAGAGGCCCAGCTGCTTTGGCTGGCATCCGATTGCATTGCCTTCCCTACGGGCTAGGCGAAAAAGGGCAAACTGGGGCCCTGCAAAACACCCGGATTAAAAGGGAGAAACCGATGAAAAAACATCTGACGTTATTTGCCGCCTTGGCGCTGACTGCCAGCCCCCTCGCGGCCCAAGACCTAACGGTCACATCGTTCGGCGGGGCGTACGGCGCCGCGCAACAAGAGCACATGCTTGACCCATTTATGGCTGAAACAGGCGTAAACGTCTTGTTTGAAGACTACGGCGGCGGAATCGCCGAGATGAAGGCGCAAGTCGAAGCAGGCAACATCCTGTGGGACGTCGTCGACATTGAGGTTATCGACCTCGAGCGTGCGTGTGCCGAAGGCTATCTTGAGGTTCTCGATCACAGCGTTCTGCCTGACGGTGACGATGGCACGCCTGCTGCCCAGGATTTCATTCCTGACGCGCTCGCAAATGAATGCGGCGTTGCGAATATCGTCTGGTCTGTTGTGTTCGCCGTGAACACCGACAATGGCCCCGGCCCCCAGACCATGGCTGAATTCTTCGACGTCGACGCATTCCCCGGCAACCGTGGCTTGCGCAAGCGTCCACAGGTGAACATGGAATGGGCGTTGATCGCTGATGGCGTCGCACCTGCGGATGTCTATGCGACACTGTCGACACCAGAAGGCCAAGCACAGGCGTTCGCCAAGCTTGATACGATCAAGGAAAACATCGTCTGGTATGACAGCTGGTCACAGGCCCCCGTTTTGCTGAATGATGGCGGTGCTACCATGGTGCAATCTGCCAATGGGCGCATCTTTGCGGCCATGCAGGACGAGGACGCACCTTTCGCAATCGTCTGGGACAGCCATGTCTATGACCTTGACGTTTGGGCGATCATGAAAGGCTCACCGAACAAAGATCTAGCGGTGGATTTCATCAATTTCACAACCCGAACAATTCCTCTGTCCGGGATGCAGGACGTAGCCTATGGCCCACCACGTCTCTCTGCTCAGGCCCTTTTGCCTGACAGCGTGAAGCAAGACCTACCAACAGCCCACATCGACGTGGGACTGAAAGCCGACGGAATTTTCTGGGCGGACTTTGGCGAAAGCCTTGGAGAGAAGTTCAACGAGTGGCTGTTGCAATAAGTCACTGTTCCCCCCGCCCGGTTTCGGCGCGGGGACACAATCGGACATTATATCATGACCAGCACAACCCATACATTGAACCCCGAAGACGCAGCCAACGCCGCGCGCGAAGTGCGCATGCGAAGGCTACAAGCGTTTTTGTTCGTGGTCCCCTTGTTGGCATTCATCACATTCGCCTTTGTCGCCCCGATCACGACGATGCTGTATCGCAGCATCCACAACCCCACGGTCGCAAATCTGGTACCGGAAACGCTGACTGCCCTTGAGGGATGGTCAGGCGACACCGTACCCGACGCTTCGATCCTGACCATGTTCGCAGCCGACATGAAGCGCATGGCCAATGATCGTACGTCCGGCCGGCTTGCCGACGAAATCAATCGCGCCTTGCCTGGCATGTCGAGTGTTATCAAATCCACAGCGCGCGGTCTGCGCCGCGTGGATGACGCTGAAATTGCGGCAAACGGTGCTTCCCTTCTGCTTGCGGCAAACGACCGTTGGAGCGATCCAGCCACATGGCGCGCATTGAAAGCCGCTGGGCCTATATACTCTTCCACTTACTACCTCACATCCGTGGATCTTGAACGTTCGGCAGATCGCAGCATCGTCCGGCGCGACACGCAGATTTACGTGAAGCTCTATACCAAGACCCTGCGAATGGCGCTGATCATCACCTTGCTGACGGTGCTACTGGGCTACCCGCTGGCGTTTTTCATGGCGCATGCGTCTGATAGTACGGCGAATTTCCTGATGGTTTTTGTCTTGCTACCCTTTTGGACGTCGCTGCTGGTGCGCACGACCGCTTGGATCGCGCTGCTGCAAACGAATGGCGTGGTGAACTCAGTGCTGATGGCGGTGGGGATAACGGGTGAGCCCCTTGATATGCTGTACAAAGAATTCTCGACGGTCATCGCAATGACCCACATCCTGCTGCCGTTCATGGTGCTGCCGCTCTATGCGGTGATGCGCGGAATCGACAGCAGCTATATGCGCGCTGCGATTTCCATGGGCAGCCGCCCTCTTGGCGCGTGGTACAAGATCTATTTGCCGATGAGCTTGCCGGGATTGTCCGCAGGCGCGCTTTTGGTGTTCATCATCTCGGTCGGCTACTACATCACGCCTGCCTTGGTCGGCGGCACGGATGGGCAGATGATTTCCAACATCATCGCGTTCCACATGCAGGTATCCAACAACTGGGAGCTGGCCGCGGCGCTGGGATCAATTTTGCTGATCATCATTTTGCTGCTGTACTGGCTGTTTGATCGGTTTGTTGGCACCGATAACATTAAGCTGGGCTAGAGTATGAAACGCTTTCCCGAATATTACACCATCTGGCATATCGCGGGTCATTACGGACTGCGGGTCACCGCGTTTCTTGTCCTGATGTTCTTGATGCTGCCAATCCTCGTTATAATACCTTTGTCGTTCAACTCTGAGCCGTTTTTCACATTTACCGAGGGCATGCTTTCGCTTGATCCAGAGGCCTACTCGCTGCGTTGGTATCAAGAGATCATAGATGATCAGAAATGGCGGCTGGCCATTCGCAACAGCTTCGTCGTTGGGACATTTGCGGCGATCATCGCAACAACACTCGGCACCTTGGCCGCTGTTGGCCTGTCGTCGCCGTGGATGCCATACAAGCGGTTGATCACTGCCCTTTTGCTGTCACCGATGATCGTGCCACTGATCATCATCGCGGCGGGCATGTTCTTTTTCTACACACAGTTCAATCTGGTCGGCACGTTCACGGGCCTGATCATCGCTCACGCGGCGCTTGGGGTGCCGTTCGTCATCATCACAGTCACAGCAACGCTTTCCGGGTTTGACCGAACGCTATTTGTGGCGGGCCTCAGCCTTGGCGCTTCGCCGATCAAAGTCTTCTTCGACGTCGTGATCCCGCTGATCCGGCCCGGCGTTATCTCGGGCGGCTTGTTTGCTTTCGTGACGTCGTTTGATGAGGTCGTACTGGTTCTATTCCTAGCAGGGCCAGAACAGCGGACAATTCCGCGTCAGATGTTTTCGGGACTGCGCGAACAGATCAACCCAACGATCCTTGCCGTTGCGACCCTGCTGGTCATTCTGTCCGCGGCCCTGCTCTTCACGCTCGAAGCATTGCGCAGACGCTCAGCACGGTTGAGCGGAGCCGGATAAACTATTCTGACAATATCTGGTCAAGGACCACGCCAGCCACCTGCGCGGCGTGCCCCCATCCAGGCAACGCGGCACCGGCACGACCTGCTGCCGTTGCCATCTGTGCTCGTAGTCCGCGATCCACCAGAAGCTCGCCCAGCGCGTCGGCGAATGCCTCGGGGTTTTCGGGTTCCACCAGCATCCCGGCGCCCTCAGCCACTGTGTCCGGGACTGCGCCCGTCTGGCAAGAAACGATGGGCAGGCCGTGCGCCATTGCCTCGTCAAAGACGATTCCGTAACCCTCATAGCGCGTGGCCAGTGCAAAGATCGCGGCATGTCCATAAAGCCAGGCCAGTGCCCCTTCGTCCACCCGCCCGGCGAAGCGAACCCGACCAGCCAGACCAAGCTGCGCATGTAGCTGCTCCAACTCTGCCGCGTGCGCCGCGTCGTACCGCGCGCCGACAATCACGGCCTGCCAGTCGCGATCGGCAAGCAACGCGAGCGCCCTCAGCAGGATATCGTGCCCTTTGCGTGGATGCTGGATGCCCACAGACAGGATCAACGGTGGGTCTGTGGGCGCAGTTTGGACGTTAGGCTGGACGGTGCCCGGACGCGCGATGGTTATGCGGTCCGATGAGACGCCATAGTCTGAGCTCAGCAGTGCCGCAGTATGCGGGCTGGGCACCAATACATGGGCGGCATGACCCAGATTGTCGCGCTCGGTTCGGTAAAGATGGTCGCGCTGCGCCGCATCAAGCCCGCTTTCATAGGCAAGCGGATGGTGGATCATTGCAACAATACGTGCCGCCATCCGGTCCAGCAGGCCCGTGTCAATCGAGCCGAACACAAGCCCGTCAAGAATAACAGGGCGATCAGGATCAACAGCGGTAAGGTGCATCTCGGCGTCTTCCATGTCCCCTTGTGTTGGATTGGGAAAAGACGATCCGAGTTCAATATGCGCCACGTCACGCCCCTGCGCGCGCAACCCCTCCAGCAGATGACGCTCATAAATGTAGCCGCCCGTCAGAGTGTTGATATCACCCGGTATGGCGAAGGCAGCGGGGCGCAAGGTCATGCCAACTGCTCAGGCGCATAGACGCGCAGCACGCGTGCCTCGATAAGACCGACCCCAGCATAGCCGAGCGCTGATAATGCCGAGACCAAGGCAACCGCGCTCCAAAGCAAGTCATAGTCCGACAGGGAGGCAGACAGCGCCATCAGGCTGCCGATGCCATTTCCAGTGGCCAACCATTCGACGACCGTGACCGCGAGGACCGAGGCCGGAACGCCCATACGGGCTGCCGCGAAAAAGGCAGGCAGCATTGCCGGAATATGCACGCGCAAGAGACGCTGAACCCGGCTCGCGGCGTAACTGTCGAACACATCGATCACCTGACCGGGCGCTTGGCGCAGTCCGTGGATACAGGCGACAAGCGTTGGGAAAAAAATCATGACCGCGACAAGAACGACGGTCGCAACGGCCCCCCGCCCAAGCAGCAGAACGATAAGCGGCGCGCTGGTGACAATCGGCACCGAGCGCAGTGCGATGGCGACAGGCATGGCCGTGCCGGCGATCGCTGGGACCAATACGAACAGGATCGCAAGTCCCGCCCCAGCAGCGAGACCAGCGAAGTATCCGGGAACCAAAAACACCGCCGTCTCGGACAGCGCTGCAAGAAGTGTGGCGCGCGTCTGTGCTGCGTCCGGGGCCCAGACCAGCGCCCGCAGCACGTCGTCAGGCGATTTTGCAAAAAACGTGTTGAGATCGAAGACAGCGATAGCCCCCCACCATAGGACGAGGATCGCAGCAGAAACCCCGAAGACCGAGCCGCCCAAGCGCGACAGGCGCGTCTCGACACGTATATCGGCGCGCGGCGGGGCCAAAATGATAGGCGGTGCGTCACGCAGCACATGCTGCGCCAACGCGCCAACGCCGAGATAGGCGAGTGCCGCAACAGCCGTCGCCACCGTTGCCAGCGCCCATGTCATCTCGACGTCAAGCGCCCGCATTGCTCGGATCGTCAGCACGCCCATGCCGCGCTCGGCACCCGTGAACTCGCCCACCATCGCGCCAAGAAAGGCGGCAGGTGCTGCGATCTGGAGCCCACTGAAAAGATAGGGCAGCGACGCCATCAACCGAATATGGACCAGAGCAGCAAACGCGCCGCGCCCGTAGCTGCGGATCAGGTCGAACCATGCGGAGGGTGCTGCGCGCAGGCCAACAAGCAATGGGATCAAGGTGGTATAATAGACGGCCAGCGCGGCTAAGGCGATCTGCGGTCCGTCCCCGGGCCCAAAGATCACCCGCAAAATTGGCCCTGTCGCCACAAGCGGCAAACAGAACACCACCAACGCCACGCCCAGCACGATGCGCTCGCTTCTTGGCCAGATCAGCGCGATGCCCGCAAGAAACAAAGCCGCGACATTCCCAATTACAAATCCTGCTGCGGCGTTGGAAAGGGTCTCGCCAAGCGCGCGCAGCATCAGCCCGCGGTTCTCTACGAGATACACAGCAACCTCCGAAGGGGCAGCAAGGACGAAAGCACCGCTTAGGGCGCGCGCGGAAGCTTCCCATCCGAGCACGACAAGCAGCAGGCCAAACCCGGTGGCACGCCCAGACCCCGACACGGTCGCACCTGAGGCCGCATGCGCGGGTGCGCCGGTCATTGCCGGGCCTGCAATCGGTCGCGCGGGACCATTCCGAGCGCCAATGCCTCGAAAATCGCATCCACAAGTGCACCGAACTCAGGTCGGCGGGTATCTTCCGGCACGCGCGGGCGCTGCAGATCAACCGCGATGTCGAGCACAATCCCAGCCGGACGCGGCGACAAGACAATCACACGGTCCGATAGCATCACCGCTTCGGTGACCGATTGGGTGACGAGGATCGTGGTGGTGCCTCGGGCCTCCCAGATGCGGGGGAGATCTTGGGCCAGCTGCCGCCGTGTCAACTCGTCCCCCGCGCCAAACGGCTCAACCAGCAGCAGCAGACGCGGCTCTGTCGCCAATGCGCGCGCGATTGCCGCGCGTTGCCGCATGCCGCCCGACAGTTCTGCAGGGCGCGTCTCTGCGAAGCCCTCTAGCCCCACCAGAGCGATCAACTGATCGATTGCGTCGCGGTCAACTTTCCGGCGCGCAAGCAACAACGCCAACTCGATATTACCGCGCACGCTGCGCCATGGCAAAAGCGATGGGTCCTGAAACGCAACCGACAGGCCCGCCTGCCGTTGCATTTCCGAAGGCGGCTGGCCGCCAATCTCAATTCGACCGGCGGTCGGAATTTCAAGACCGGCAATCAACCGCAATATCGTAGATTTGCCGCAACCCGAGGGCCCGACAAGCGCGGTGGTTTGTCCCGGCGCAAAGGAAAGATCTGTGGGCCTGACGGCTTCAAGCCCGTCAGGCCAGACTTTCGCCAGACCCGCGCATGTTACGCCCGGCGGTCCGTCGAAATTATGCGCCATGGACCTCTTCGAGGATCGAACGGTCCCAAAGATCGGGTGTCACCGTCCGGTCAAGAAGCGCGAGGGTTTCGATATTCGCTGCGACGGTCTCGTCTGTCCACCAGCCAAAGCCGTTTGCATCGGTGAGGTCCGAGAACATCAACGGCACTTGCCGCGCGGCCTGCAACTGCTGCGTCTCAAGGTCGAGCCCAGCATCAGGATACATCCGAAGGGTCAAGGCGGCGGCTGCATCAGTGTCTGTGCGGTAGGCCTCCCAGCCACGCACTTCCCCGCGCATCATCGACACCAGATCAGCCCGGCGGTTGGCGAGGCTGTCTTGTGTAGCAATGTAGGTCTGAGAATGCACCGCATAGCCATAATCGGCCATCAGCATCGTAAGGCTTTCGACACCCTGCATGGTCATGGCAACAGGCAAATCAGTTTCCCAGCAGAGCAGGCAATCGACCTCGCCCGACAGGAGCGGCTGCGCTGAATATTGCGTCGGCACAATCTCAATCGCGTTGATATCCACGCCGTTCAGGATGCAGAGCGCTTGCAGGATGGGCGTATTCGCAAGCGCCATACCGATGCGCTTTCCGACCAGATCAGCAGGCTCATTCACCGGGCTCGCAGGCAACGACGCGATAACGAACGGGTTTTTCTGCATCGCGACGCCCAAGATGCGGAAGGGCGCGCCCTGTTCCACCGCCGCAGCGGTATAGTCAGCAGCCGAAATGCCGATCAGCGCCGAGCCGGAAATAACCGAGGGTTCCACCGGCGCGTTCGGCCCGCCCGGCAGAAGCGCCACATCAAGGCCCTCCTCGGCCCACCATCCGCTGTCGGACGCAATGTAGCTGCCTGCAAACTGCGATGAATGCAGCCACGACAATTGCATGGCAGCCATCTTGGATTGGGCCAACGCGCTACGCGGAGAAACACTCAGCGCCGCTATGCCTAGGGCCGCTGTCCCTGATCCAAGCAGGCTGCGACGTGTCAGATGTGTTCGTTCTGTCATGGGTTATCCTATCATGTTCATAAGGCTAGGCTAAGTGGGTCGATTGGCAAGGTCAGCACCAGTGAAGCAGTAATTTCTCCGCGCAGCGCGGTAACGTGGCTAGGATTTTATCACGCGGGGCAACGTCTTTACGCCTGCAAGAATAAAACCCGGCAGCACAGAGGCAAGAAAGACTAAGCCGAAAGCGACGCTGGCGGCGAGCCCTTCGGTTGCCGTGGCACCCGCAATGGGGAAAAGCGCTGCGGCTGCCCCCTCGCGCAAGCCCCAACCACTGATTGTCACCGGAATAAGCATCGTCAGAAGGATCAGCGGCACAAGCGCCAGAGCGGCTATAACCGTAAAGCCAGACCCGATGGCCCAAGCGCAAAAGCAAAACGCAGCAATATTGGACAGGGCTGTCCCAAGACTAAGCCCGATCTGCCACCAGCGGACCTCGGGTGCGCCCAGCGCGTGCACTAGCGGTCGGCCCATCATGGACAACAAACGGCCAACCCGGCCTGGCACCAAATGCGCGGCCTTCCAGAGCACCAAGCCAAGCACCGCCCCTCCGAGGACGAACGACGCCACAGGCAGCAGAAGCCATCTTGGCCAATCGAGCCCACCGGGCACCAAAAGCGTGGCAAGAAAGGCCACCGCCAGCACAACAAAGATCGCGATCTGCCCTGCCAAACGCTCGAACACCACCGCTTGGCCTGAGGCCATTAACCCGGCTTGGGCGCGCGCGCGAATTGCGCGGCCTGCGTCGCCCAGAACACCCCCGGGCAGCGCCTGATTGACGATCTGTGACAGATAGTACTCGCGCAGCGCCGTGCGCCGGTCGATCTCGATACCGAGTTGCGCCGCCGTTAGCCGCCAGCGCAGCGCCGAAAGCACAGTCTGCAGTGTCAGCGCTGCGAGCGCTGCGGCCAGCCAGACGGGATCCGCGTCTGCAAGGCGGCGTGCAGCCTCAGCGCCGTCAGCAACATGCCAAAGCAGCGCCAGAAGGCCGACCGCCACGGCGATCTGCACGACGCGCAACACATTTGTCCGGATCTGCGGCGCAATCATGGTTCAGTTCCCCACAATGACTGGTGGGGCAGATGAGAACGCCTCAAGGATCAGGTTGCGCATCCGGTCCATTGGCAGAACAGGCGTATCAGACGGTGGGATAAGCCCAGCTGTAAGACCCCACGCCTTGGTGCGCTCAACCAGATGGGCGGGGCCGATGATATGGAT
Organism: Dinoroseobacter sp.; assembly: GCA_034111085.1. Classification (GTDB taxonomy): domain Bacteria; phylum Pseudomonadota; class Alphaproteobacteria; order Rhodobacterales; family Rhodobacteraceae; genus Dinoroseobacter. The sequence goes on along the minus strand of JAWUXZ010000057.1, from coordinate 20,684 downwards.
GGGCACATCCGAACGCTCGTCCAATGCTACGAAACCCGCTGCCTGATGGTCGCCCAGAACGATCAAGAGCGGCGGATCCTCGGCATGCATCTCGATATACGCCAACACCGTCTGCAGGGCATAATCGACGGCAAGGCGGTACTGCGCACGCACCCGGTCGCGATCCCGCCAAACGACGTCGGGCGGATCGCCAGCGGTGGCCATTGCATTGAAAACCTGACCGTCACCGATCACGTCCCAGCTGACAAGTTCCGGCACAGGCACCCAAGGCGCATGAGACGAGCCAGTTGCCAGCTGCACGAAAAGCCGCCGATCTTGCGGTGCGTCGCGCAGCAACCGATCGAGTGCTGCAAACGTGAATTGGTCGGGCATCGTAACCCAATTGAAAGGCTCGCCGCGATATCCGAGATCGGCAGCGCCAAGGACGGTCTCAAACCCCATGAACTCTGCTTCAGGCCAGTCGAGCGTGATTTGCGGCATGACGGCTGCGGTGTGGAACCCAGCGCGCGCGGCAATGTGGAAAAGCGTCTGGCGTCCCGACACAATTGCAGCGCTGTACCGCGTCTGATCACTTACCCAAAGCCCGTTGGCGAAGGTCGCGTGTGCCAACCAGCTTTGACCGCCTCTCGTAGGCGAAGAAAGGAAGCCCGAGGCCGTGGACAAGCCCAAGTCAGCAAGTCGCGTCTCGCCCGCTGCCAGAGTTGCGCGGTGCAGGTCCGCGAATTGGGGTGTGTCGAAACTGGTACGTCCATAGCTCTCGACGAAAACGATCACGACGTCCCGGTCGATGATGTCAAGCACCCCCTCAGCGCCTGCATACGGATCAGCGGCGGCGGCAATCTCGAACAGCCGCAGATCAGCCAGCGTTGCGCGCGCGGTTTGCACCCGCTCTACCCCCACGCGTGCAGTAAAGGCGGCACCGGGCACGTGCACTGGCAGTTGCCAACGGCCCATCGCGTCGCCGATTTGGGCCGTGGCAATACCAGCGAATAGGATCGCCCCAGTGGCTGCGACGCCGCGCAGAATTGCAGATGACGCAGACAGCCGGGCCCAGACCCCGGTTGCCCACCACGTCACTGCGCCGACAAGGCCGACGAGCACCAGCGCCGCACCTACGGCAAATATGCCCGGCACCAACCCAATGGTTCCGGTCAGAAGTCGCAGTCCTGCCGAGATCAAAGGCAAGTCCCCGACCGGATTGAAACCGCGCGAAAGCGAGCTGAACATCGCGAAATCTGCGGTCTTTAGCACAGCAATCACCATCAAGACCGCGACCAAAAACACCCTTAGAAGGGCACCGATCCGTCCTGTGCCGGCCGCGATCAGCGCAAGCAAGACAACCGGCAGTTCAAGCGGAAACACGGCCAGCGCACCCCAGGTCATTGCCGCCGGATGGTTCGGCTGCACCAACAAAATATGCAGGCAAAGCGCCCCAATCACGAGGGGCAGCCCAGCGCGCGCAGTGCGGGTCACAAAGGTGGCGTTCATTGGCGGCTGCGCCAAAGCCACAGTACATCGCGTCCAAACGACCAAACCAGCGTCGCAGCAACGACCACCACAACAGGGTTGGCAACGCTTGCCGCCACCGGTGGTAGTTGCAGCGCAATCAGGGTCACCAGTTGCAGGACGCAGACGACCTTACGGCTAAACAACTCCGGCACCGGGCGCGCCAGCCAAGGCAGCCTAAGGGATGCCGCCGCGAAAACGTAGCGTGGCAATCCGATCAGCAGCACGATAACGCCCGCCGAGCCTGACACCCAAGCATTCAGCGCGAGGACGAGGGCGAGGGCAGAATCCACCTCCATATCGAAGCGTGCCCCAAAGTCCGAAACCCGCTGCTCACGCCGGGCCAACCAGCCATCCATCCCGTCAAGCGCAAGTGCGACCGCGGCAACCGCAAAGACCGCCCACGCATCAGCGGTGCCCGCAAGCGGGGCCAGCAGTGCCGCACAGAGTGCAAGGCGTATCAGCGTCACAAAATTGCAAACACCTAGACCCTCATGCGGGTAGCCCCGTCGCATCAAACCAAAGGCAAGAATTGCACCTGCTACGTAGCCGCAAAGGGCGACGACGACGGCCGGTCCATTCACGCCCACAAGCACCACGGCAGCCGCGCTGACCAAAGCCGTGCCCGCGAACGCAGCAAGTGCGAAGCTTACAAGCGGTCCACGCAACGAGGCCTGGGAACGGTGGCTTGCGAGCGGTCGCATATCAGGATTGAATTCGGCCATAAAATACGAGTCTAGCGCGAAACAGGCCCTGTCAAGGTGCCTTTGGGCCGCTTGAAGAGCCATGGTCCTACGCCAATGAACGCCGAAAAGGGTTTGGCAGGGTGAACGCTGAATGATCTGCGCAATTCCAAGCCTGCGCGACTTTCTACTGGATCACGGCGTTGTAAAACACGATGCCGTGTTCTCTCGCATTTTGGCCACCAATTGGAGGGAAAGCGCGCAGCGGCGTCCTTGCCATCGCCGGAGCTTGGGATATTTGTTAGCATCAATACTGGTCGCTTTGACGCTTCACCGCTAGACCCACGAAACGGAGGCGCACCGCAGAATGTCACTTGCCGAGTTAACACAACGCGGCGGACGCTTATTTCAAGCGGGCCGCAACCGCGGGCGCAATCGGCATCTTGCAGTATATCTCGGGCTTACGGCCCTGATCGCGGGCGCTATTGTTGCGGCGATTGCGAGTGCGATCTCGGACTGGACCGCATTGGCTGGTGTAGCGATTATGCTCATGGCGCTCAGCGCGACATGGATCGCTGGCGGAGCCGCCACAGCGCTTGTCGGGATGACGCAACCTGCGGGGCCGCGCGCTGGATTACCGGGCAGCGATGAACTTGACGGTTGGCTGCCCCGTGGCAATACCGCGGTCCTGATCACGCTGTGTAACGAACCGCCGATGCCGCTCTCTCGATACCTGTTTGACCTGCAACGCGGCCTTGGTCGCATGGGGCTCGGGACCAAGACGCAGATCTTCGTGTTGTCCGACACATCAGGGGCCACCCGGATCGCGGCAGAGGAAGCGGCGTTAGCACCGCTGTTGGCATCAGGCGGGCTGAACTACCGCCGCCGAGCCGAAAATACCGGCCGAAAGCCCGGCAACATAGCTGACTGGCTCGCGGTGTCTGGCGATCGGTACGACTTCATGGTCGTGCTCGATACCGATAGCCGGATGAGCGCAGGACGCATCCGTACGCTGATGCACCGGATTGAAGGACGGCCGCGCACAGGTCTTTTGCAAGCGGGCATGAGGTTGGTTCCGGGGACGACAAAATTCAGCCGCCACCAAAGGGTATCTTCACGCCTGTTGTCGCCAAATTTCGGACGCGGACTTGCGGCATGGGCAGGGGCATCCGGCAATTACTGGGGCCATAACGCGATCATGCGGATTTCAGCGTTTGATGCCGCCGTTACACTACCGTGTCTGTCGGGCTCTGCCCCTTTGGGAGGGCCGCCACTCAGCCATGACTTCATCGAAGCGGCTTGGATCAGACGCGCCGGATGGGACGTGGAGCTTGACCCCGATCCGACAGGCAGCGCCGAGGACGGGCCACAATCTCTGGCCGAGTTCCATTCGCGCGACCGGCGCTGGTGCCAGGGTAACCTGCAGCATCTGCGCCTTCTGGCTGAGCCCGGTCTAAACCCGGTCAGTCGTCTGCACCTTGCCTCAGGCATCATCAGTTATCTTGCTGCGCCGATCTGGCTAATCCTCGTCGTTTTGATCGCCACAGGCCGCGTCTCGATCGCCGGCATCGTCCCAGCTTTACTGGTCGTTGCCGTTCTGCTTGTGCCCAAACTCTGCGCTCTGGCAGGTTGGCTGAAACGGGCGCAGACCAAGGCGCGGCGGCGCGTGATATTGCGGGCGTCTGCCAGCGAGCTAGGGCTCTCGACGTTGCTTGCGCCGATGGTGATGGTTCAGCAGACCGGGGCGGTGTTGTCGGTACTGATGGGGCGTGATTGCGGCTGGAAGTCATCTCAGACGCAGCGCTGGGAAGTGCCACGCGGCCTGCCCGAGGCTTTGGTTGGTCTATCGATCACTGCACTTGCGATCGGGGTCGGACCCGCAGCGGCTGCGTGGTGGCTTTTGCCGATAGCACTTCCACTCGTCGCCGCACCGGTTCTGATCCGCGCGATAGACGCAAGCGTTTGATGCGGCGGCGCAGCGTCATCTCGGGCATGGCCGCACTCCTGTCGATGCCGGCACTGCGGTTGCGGGCCCAGACGCGTTCTGCGCCATCAACGTTACTTGATACAGCGAGGGGGTTGGCAGCGCAGGACTACGTGGCCCCAACCGCAAAGCTGCAGCCGCCTTTTGCTGGGCTTGACTACGATGCTTATCGCGGTATTCGACCTATTCCGGGCCGCGCCTCTGTGTTGCCGCAAGGACAGAGTTTCGCGGTCGATCTGCTTCCTCCCGGCCTGTTCTTTCGTGACACTGTCGAAGTTGAGTTGCCCGATGGTGACGGCTTTGCACCAGTTTCCTTCGCATCCGACCTTTTCGACTTCGACCCTCGCTATTTTGACGCCGTCCCAAGCAGTGCGCAGGGTGCAGGGTTCTCGGGGCTGAGGCTGCGCCATCCGCTAAATGCGCCTGACCAACTCGACGAGGTTCTCGTCATGCAGGGGGCCAGCTATTTTCGCGCCATTGGGCAAGCGATGGCTTACGGCCTATCAGCCCGTGCCGTGGCGCTGGGTACAGGCGGGCCGACGCCTGAGGAATTCCCGCGCTTCACACGCCTGCGCCTGCACCGGGCTGGACTTGATAGCGTGCGCATCGAGGCGGTGATCGACAGTCCCTCCATGGCCGGGCATCTGGATATGACACTTAAGCCCGGCCCCCAGACCGACATGGACATCACTGTGACGATCCTGCCCCGGCGACGGATCGACGACATCGCAATTGCGCCTCTGACCTCAATGTATCTCAAGGGGCCCATGCGAGCCTCTGTCTCAGACGATTTCCGGCCACGGGTGCATGACAGCGATGTACTGGTGATTGAGAACGGTGCTGGCGAGCGCTTGTGGCGGCCCATCGCAAACCCGGCAAAGATAGAGACATCGGCCTTTCTGGATGACGAGCCCGCAGCTTTCGGCCTGTGGCAATTGCCGCGAACCTTTGAGGATTTCGAGGACAGCGAAGCCAGATATCATGACCGGCCATCCTGCATGGTGCGCCCTATCGGCGATTGGGGTCGCGGGGCAATTATGCTTGTCGAGATTCCGACGGGCGACGAGTTTATGGACAACATCAACGCATTCTGGCGCCCAGAGGCCGCGCTTGAAGCACGCAGCGAGCACCGATTTGCCTATAGTCTAATCTGGACGCGCGCCGATCCGCTGCCCGCTGAGACCTTGGCGATCCGGCAAAGCCGTAGCGGGCGTGAGCATGATCAACCGGGCAAACGGCGCTTCGTGATCGATTTCATGGGCGATGCGGTCGGACTGACGCCGGACTTATCTGCGACGAGCGGGGCTGCTCTGTCGGGCCTCGGGGTCTTTGCCCTGCCCGGTGGGCGCGGCACACGTGTCACCTTTCTGCTGGCACCGGGGGGCGCGGGTGCCGTTGATCTGCGCCTTGTGCTGAGGCGCCGAGATGGGACTGCTGCAAGCCCCGTTTGGCTCCACCGTTGGACGCGGACCCGCGATGGCGGCGTTTAGGCATACGGCCCCAATGCGATCTCGGCCTTCAACGGGCGGTGATCGGATGCCATGCGAATACCAGCTCCATCAAGCACTTGGGTTGAAATCACGCTAGCTGGCGGCGTGACCAAGATCCGATCAAGCGGCAGAAGCGGTCGACCCACCGGAAAAGTCGCACGCGCGGGACCAGCGAAGTGCATACCAGTCACCCGCGACGATAGTGCCATACCGCCCCATGGTCGCCATTCGTTCAGATCCGCGCAAAGCAGCGTCGTCCGAGCATCACGCCGAAACAGGTGCTGGCTGAGGGTGCGCATCTGCGCCACCCTCAACACCTGCGATAGTGACAGATGCGTCCCGACAAGGCGTAACGGCCTATCGTGCTTCACAAAATCCACGACGACTGCGCCACGGTGACAATGACCCGGCAGATCAACCAGCGAGACATTCTCGACGTGACAATAGGGATGCAGAAAAACAACCGTCCCGAGAAAGCCGTGGCTATGCGCGCCCCATCGACTGTCTGGATCACCGTGCACATGCCTTAGTCCGGTGTCGGCCTCGATCTGGCTAAGATCAAGAAAGCCACGATGCGGAGGCCGCTCTTCGTCAGCCTCTTGTAGGATCAGGGCATCTTGGTCAGGGCTGCAAACCTCATCGCGCAAGACCCGCCCTGTCCGAGACGGATCGATAACGCCGTCATTGCCGCGCCCGCGATGAATGTTCCAGCTTACACAGGAAAAATGCGCTTTCCGTTCCATCACGCGACCAAGGCCCCCTCACTCTTGCTTGTTGTGCAGTTAACACATGCCCGCTCGCCAGCAAGTCCACCGCACGTGACTGGGTTTTGCAGCACCTCTTGCAGCTTGGGTTTTGGCCCACGCTAAGGACGCCCTTGCAAGCGGTAGCGGAGTGACACAAACTCAATCCCAAGTTACTCAGAATGCAGCCAAACGAACGTCCGAGATCTAGTAGCTCAGCTAAATGCGTTGATCGATGAGACGAAGTTGGCCCAGCGAGGGGACCGCGCGATGAGCCTAACCAACACCAAAGATGGCTATGGAGGCTTAACCAAGCTCTTTCATTGGCTGATCGTTTTGCTGTTTGCACTGCAATATGTGGGTGCCAATATAATGACGAGCATCCAAGGACAGGAAACTGTGCTCGGGTTCGCGCAGGGCTTTTTCTACAATTGGCATAAATCCCTCGGGCTCGTGGCTTTGGTAATTGCGGTACTGCGGATCATCAATCGCCAAGCCAGCCGACTTCCTGACTGGGCACCGACGCTGGTGACGGGCGAGAAACGCTTCATTCACCGAGCCGAACAGCTGCTTTATCTGGCGATGTTAGTTATGCCGATTAGCGGCTATATTTACGTGATGGCTGGCGGCTATGGCGTACAGCTTTTCGGTGTCTGGAAACTCGCAGACCCAATTGGAAAATGGGAAGAGCTCGCATTCGCCGCGAGATGGATCCACATCATTTCAAGCTACGCGCTGGCGGCTGCGGTTTTTGGCCATGTAGGTCTGGTCCTGCGGCATCAAATCTTCCACAAGGACGCGCTGCTGATGCGGATGCTGCCTAAGCGTCGCGACTAAAGTTACGCGAGTGGCCGGGCGCATTGGATAAGGCGCAGATCAGCGCGGAGGTTTTGAATGCGACAGAAGCCCAACGGAATTGGCCGATCTCTCGACATCTATTACCGCGATACGGCGCGGACGCAGCGGATGGACCGGCTAAACGCGCAGTTCATCCCAAACGGTGGGCTGGCCTTCGACATTGGCGCGCATGTAGGCGACCGAACTGCGAGCTTTCTGCGCCTAGGAGCGTCAGTGGTGGCACTCGAGCCTCAGCCCCGCGTGTTTCGGGCGCTGCGGTTAATCCATGGGCGCAATCCACGCGCGGTGCTTCTTTGTGAGGCCGCAGGAGCGGCTCCCGCTCGGATCGAGATGTATCTCAACACCGAAAACCCTACGATTTCGACCGTGTCACCGGGTCTAATTGCGGCCGCAAATACGGCAGCCGATTGGCAGGGCCAAGTCTGGGATACGCAGATCAGCGTGCCCGTCACGAAGCTTGACCAGCTCATCGCCTGTTATGGCACGCCAGATTTTGTCAAGATCGACGTGGAGGGGCATGAGGCGGAGGTCTTGGCGGGTCTGAGTGCGCCGCTTGCGCTACTCTCGTTCGAATTTACCACAATCCAACGCGAGACTGCTTACGCCTGCATGGACCGGTTGGCAGAAATCGGACGCTTTGAGTTCAATCTCAGCCTCGGCGAGGATCACATGTTGCGTCACGTCGACTGGATTTCAGGTCCCAAAATGTGCGCCGAGATTAAAGACCTGCCCGAGCAGGCCAATGCTGGCGATGTCTACGCACGGCTTATGAGCTAGCGTTTTTCGGCGGAAAACGGGCGGGAAAAACGTGTTTGCGCAGTCCGAATTTGCGGATGCACGTCGCCACCTGCGCAATGCTCGCTTCATTTGATCCCAAAGTTATTCGGCGGGAACTTGGAAAATTCTAGTCTTCGTCCGGGTTCGACTGCTGCCCGAAATCAATCGAATCAGTACCGCTCCGGCACTCCGTCCGTCACATTCCGCTTACTTGAATGATCGCAGACGCGGTGGACGTCGATCGGTCTTGGATGGCGAGGGCGATCATGCTTGCGTCTTTCACGTTGACGGTAAGGGTCTACAAACGAAAGATATCCCCGCAGATCCATCCCCCCTCCCTTTTTCCTAAGAGGATGCGTTGGGCGCCATTTCCCATCTGCGATCAGAAGGCCCGCAGCGGGCAAGTTCGACGCACAGGCTGACGACCGGTTACAATTCCGTGCCGAAGCCCCTATATGAGATTGGAAGGGGCTCGCACCTGCCCCAATGAAAGGCCTCGCTCAATGACTATGTTTTCGATGAAACCGAAATTCGATTTGGCTGAATTTCTGGCAGAGCCAGTGAAGCCCGGCTCTTTGCGGTCCAGAGGTCGCGGTATGAACTTCCAAGGCAAGCCAAGTCCGGCAAGTGTCGAGGAGCCTCAGGCTGACGCGGCGGCTCAACCAGCTGAAGAGCAGGACAATCCAAAGCCCGAGTAACGGCTTAGGCCAGCGCTCCGCCGGATTCCTTCATGGACAGGAGAGAGAGGTCTCAATTGACCCTTCTCTCTTTTTTCTATGGTGCTGTCCTCTTTTTGTGAGGAAGCTATCCCACGACTTACATTCACTCCCCTCAGAGCCCAGAGGCGAGAAGGTGATGGGGGCCTGCGGTTAAGAAGAAACGGATTACGCGACCACTGGTGTCGTTAGCAGCATGCAACTTTGCACCCATCCCGCCCTTGGTCTGACCGATTAGACGTCCGCGCCCGCAATCGTCTTGGATCGCGGGTCGCGTGCAGCAATCAAACTCAAAGTAGTTAATGGGTCCTGAGCCTAGAGAACGATGCAGCAAACGGCACAAACGGTAGCAAGAGGTGGCTCCCGCTTGTTTGATCCACGCCAGCGAGCCCTCAACGGCTCGCAGACCTACACCCCAGACGTCCAGATATCCCGAGACAGGCAAGACAAAATCTCAGGATAATCTGCCTTCACCGTCACGATCTCCTCAAGCCGGACGCCAAACCGACCGGGCAGATAAATCCCCGGCTCAATTGAGAAAACATGGCCTTCGTGAAGCACTGAGCCGGACGTCGCAGTGATGTATGGCGGCTCATGGATGTCGATGCCAAGGCCGTGACCCGTGCGGTGGACAAAGTACTCGCCATACCCCGCCGCCTCAATCACACCACGCGCCGCCGCGTCGATATCACGGGCAACAACGCCGGGACGGACGACCGCCAAAGCGGCCTGCACGGCCTGCTCTACAACGTCTGCCACCTTCAGGAACTCAGCGTCAGGCGTGTCGCCGAACCAGCCACAGCGGGTCATATCGCTAGGATAGCCACCAATGCGGCAGCCAGTGTCGATCAGCACGGCCATGTTCTCGGTCAGAACCGTATCGCCCGTATGGTGGTGCGGAAACGCGCCGTTTTCGCCGAAACCGACGATGGTAAACTCGGGCTTCGCGCCGTTGGCCTTGTAGTGATCGTGGATCACATGGGCGACATCGCGCTCGGTCATGCCCGCGCGCAACGCCGCGAACCCGGCCATTGCTGCCGCATCATTCAACCGAGCACTCGCACGCAAAGCGTTCAGTTCTGCTGCGTCTTTCATCGCGCGCAAATGCCCGAGCGTTTCAGTTGAAAAGCCACGAACAGGCGCGTCCATCGCATCCACCAGCAGCAGCGCGAAATCGGTCCGCATCGCTTCGTCTAAAGCGACCGTGTGGCCAGGGCCGCTAAGGCCACAATCCGCAAGCAACCGCTCCAATGCAGCAGAGGGTCCATCCTCATCTGTCCACGTCTCAAATGGTAAATCCGTCGCCTGCCGCACGGAATTCGCGTTCAATGCGGGCATCAGGAAGCCCGCAAACGACGCACTTACTAACAGAAGCACCGGCCGTTCATCGCCATGTGGATCAGCCCCAGATAGCCATGCCATGTGGCTGGTGGGCCCAAGCGCAACAAGATCGGTGCCGACCTCTGCCATGCGCACTCGCAAGCGCGCCAAACGATCGTTGAAAATGCTCATGCCCAGTACCCCCTAAAGAAAATCGCCGGCCCCGTGGATACAGGACCGGCGCAGAAAGTTTCCGTCAGATCAGCTTTTGTCGATCAAACGGTAGAACACGAAGTCAGACGTCGCACCGAACACTTCGCCTGTCACGTTTCCAGCCAAAGCCACTTGGTAGGACGCCTGGAACATGATCACGATGGGTGAGTTTGCTTGGACCTGACGCTGCAGCTCCAGATACATCTCTTCGCGCTTAACCGGGTCAGCCTCGGTCAACGCCGCTGTGGTCATCGCGTTCATTTCCTCAGGCACGGCCCAGGAGTTGCGCCATGTGGTTGTGGCGGTATACGTCTCCTGGCGGTTATCTGAGTTATAGGCGAAAGCCTTGGCATTAGAGTGGGGGTCCATGAAATCGGGGCCCCAATAGAGCAGCATCGCCTCATGGCTGCGATCACGGTAGCGGGTGATCACTTGGCTGCCAGTGCCGGGCAGGATCTCAAACATGATGCCCGCTTCAGCAAACGATGCCTGCAACGACTGCGCCATATCGGTGAACAAAGCCGCATTGATAACGTCAAGCGTGACGGTGATCGGCACATCAATGCCCGCATCCTCAAGGATTTGCGCGGCACGTTCGGGATCGTAAGTGTAGGGCGTGTCTGTTAACGCACCGGGAAAGCCCTCGGGCCAGAAAGCCTGATGGGTCTCCATCTGACCGGCAAGAATGGTATCAGTCATTCCCTTATAATTCACCAAATACCGAGCGGCCTCCCACACGGCAGGGGGCGTCAGGCTGTCAACATTTTGGTTGAACGACAGGAAGTGAACGGCCGCTTGCGGGAAGGATTCGACACGCAACGCGTCGCCTTCAAGCGAGGCCACCTGGTCTGGCGTCAGATTGCGCGCGATATCCACGTCACCCGATTCCAGCAGCAATTGCTGCGTGGCGCTCTCTGCCACATGGCGAATGATGATTCCGTCCACGCCGGGCGCGCCGTTGAAGTAGTTGGGGTTGGCCTCCATCCGGATCAGCTCTGCCGGGCGGAACACGGTCAGTTGAAACGGCCCGGTGCCTGCGGTGTTGGCGTTGAGCCATGCATTGCCCATGTCGCCGTCGACCTCATTGGCCATAACAGTTGCCATATCCACGATGGACGCAGGGCGCGAGGCGATGATGTTCATCACGAAGGCGGACGAAAAATCACCCTCGTATTGAATTGTAACGGTGTTGCCGTCCATCGTGACCATCTCGGCCACGTTCTCTGGCGTCCAACCCAACTGCGTCAGGATAAACGAGGGGGTCAGGTTCAGTTGGATAACGCGATGCAGCGAGAAGACCACGTCTTCGGGACGCATCGGATTGCCAGAATTGAACGTCACACCTTCGCGCAGCGTGAAGGCGATCGTCTTTGCATCACCGTCGATTTCCCACGATGCCGCCAGACCGGGGGCCAAAACGGTTGGATCGTCCGCTCCATATTGCACGAGGCGGTCGTAGGTGTTTGTCACCAACTCACCAGAGGTGAATTCATACGCCTGCGCCGGGTCAATCGCCACGATGTCGTCGATGTTTTGCGCTACGACTAGGATGTCAGGCGGTGTTTCGGCGTAGGCGGCAGGGCTGGCCAGTGGCAGAGCCAGCACCGCAGCTAAAAGCGCGGGTTTGAACAGTTTCATCTCAGAGAACCTCCGGTTGGTATCATTGGCTATTGGTATTAGCCGGCGTCATTTCAGGTAATATCACTGCGCCTTTTTGTTGGAGCACGGACAGCGTGCCGGTCCAAAGAATGCGCGTGATGGATTCGGTCTCATTGGACCACGAATGGGGGGTTGAACCGACGTAATGCAGGCTGTCCCCTGTTTGTAAGATAAAGCGTTGGCCACCCAAGGTTTGGGTGATGGTGCCTTCGATGAGGAAGATTATTTCCTCGCCCTCATGGCTCACGACCTCTGACGCGTAGCCGGGCGGTACGTGCAGAAGATAGCTGGAGATCTCAGCGCCTGGCAAACCAGTGCTGATCGCCTCGTACATCAAGGTCGAGCCGTCGATTGAGAATTGAGGCCGCGCGCCTGCGCGTGTCAGGCTGTCGGCGGGTCTGTGGGACACAATAAAGTACTCGAGACCTACGTTCAGGCCATGCGCAATCTGCGCCAACGTTCCCAATGACGGCGTCGCCTGCCCACGTTCCACTTGGCTCAGGTAGCCCACCGATAGCCCCGCGTCGTCGCACAGCGCCTGCAAAGTTAGGTCCAACTGTTTACGTCGCTTGCGGATCAATGCCCCAAGGTTAGAGGGGCTTTTCGTTTTCGTCTGCGCCATCTCATCTCACCATAATTTTTATGATCTAAGCAAAACTATTTGCCAAAGCCAAGCTAAATGTTGCACGGTCGGTAAGCGGCGTGCCGAAAAATGCCGCCAAAGGAGCCCACCGCACGATGACGAAGCAAGACACAAGACAGAGCATGGTCGCAAGCACAACGCTCGCTTTTGTGCGCTTCGTGATCGTCGTTGCGCTTACGTTCTTGGGCCTTCTGGCGTTAACGTTTTTCATCGGTCGCGTGGTGCCAATTGACCCAGTTCTGTCGGTCGTCGGCGACCGCGCCACGCCCCAGCAATATGAAATCGCTCGCGTCGCCATGGGCCTTGACCGGCCAATGATCGTGCAATTCTTCTCATACGTAGGCGATGTTCTGACGCTTGACCTCGGCAAGTCCGTGTCTACCAATCGCCCCGTAGCCGAAGACCTCGCCCGTGTTTTCCCCGCGACGCTAGAGATGGCAACACTCGGCATCCTCATCGGTATAAGCGTCGGCATTCCTGCAGGCGTTCTCGCCGCTGCAAATCAGGGCCGCGCCGTTGACCAGATCATCCGGGTCGTGGCTTTGTTGGGCTATTCTGTCCCCGCCTTCTGGCTCGGCCTTGTAGGTCTGTTGCTGTTTTACGCAACGCTTGGTTGGGTTGATGGACCGGGTCGCGTCAGTATCTTTTACGACGGCATAACGCCTGTCGTTACAGGCCTCCTGATTGTTGACAGCCTACTGGACGGAGACTTTACCGTTTTCAAAAGCGCTCTTTCGCACATCATCCTGCCTGCCTCGATCCTTGGTGTTTTTTCACTGGCCTACATCGCGCGGATGACACGGTCGTTTATGCTGGACCAACTCAGCCAAGAATACATTACGACTGCCCGCGTCAAAGGCGTGCCTGAATGGCGGGTGATTTGGGTCCATGCCTTTGGCTCCATCCGAGTGCCGCTGATCACCGTCATAGGTCTGTCCTACGCGGGCCTGCTTGAGGGCTCGGTTATGATCGAAACCGTTTTCTCGTGGCCCGGCATCGGCAACTACCTCACCACCGCGCTTTTCAACGCCGATATGAACGCGGTGCTCGGCGCGACGTTAGTGATTGGCGCAGTGTTCATCATGATCAACAAAATCTCAGACGTGCTTTACCGTGTCCTTGATCCGAGGAGCCGTTAGATGCGCGCTTGGCTTCTAGACGACAGCCCCACCTCGCGCAGCCAAGCCGCTGCCGGGCGCGCATACCGCGTGTTCCACGACCTGTTGCGCAATCCGTTGGCCGTGGTTGGCGCACTGATCATCCTCGCCCTCATCCTCACTGCGACCTTCGCCAACTGGATCGCGCCGGACGGCCCCGGCGGGCAATTCCTTGATCGCCGGCTTCTGCCCCCGTCATCCGCGCATTGGTTCGGAACAGACCAATTGGGCCGCGATATCTTCACCCGCATTGTTCATGGTGCAGAGATTACGCTACAAATCGTGGCGCTGGTCGCAATCATCTCCGCCCCTGTTGGGCTGATGGTCGGAGCGATCTCGGGCTACTTCGGCGGCTGGATCGACCGCGCCCTGATGGGCGTCACGGACGTCTTCTTGTCGATGCCTAAGCTGGTCCTTGCTTTGGCCTTCGCTGCCGCCCTAGGCCCCGGCATCGAAAACGCGATCATCGCCATAGCAATCACCACATGGCCCGCCTACGCCCGCATCGCGCGGGCTGAAACGCTCACGATCCGCAATACCGAATATATTGCCGCCGCCCGCCTTCTGGGCGCGTCGCACATTCGCATCATCACGCGTCACGTGCTGCCTTTGTGCACGTCATCGATGATTATACGCGTCACACTGGACATGGCGGGAATCATCTTGACCGCCGCTGGCCTCGGGTTCCTCGGCCTCGGTGCACAGCCACCCGAGCCCGAGTGGGGCGCTATGATATCGGGTGGGCGCAGTTTCATCTACGATCAATGGTGGGTATCGACCTTCCCCGGCTTCGCGATCATCCTCGTGTCCCTTGGCTTCTGCTTCCTCGGTGATGGTCTGCGCGACGTGCTGGACCCAAAATCGGAGAGCAAGTGATGAGCCTGCTTAGCGTCCAAAACCTCTCTGTCAGCTTCCCGACGCCTCAAGGCCGCGTGAACGTTGTCGATGACCTATCCTTCGATCTTGGGAAAGAACGCCTCGGGATCGTGGGTGAGTCCGGTTCCGGCAAAAGCATGACAGGCCGCGCTATTCTGCGCCTGATCCGCCCACCGGGACAGGTTTCAGGGAGCGTTTCGTTTGAAGGCCAAGATCTCACGGCCCTGTCCGAGCGTCAGATGCGCGCCATGCGCGGCTCTAAGATCTCCATGATCATGCAAGATCCGCGCTACTCCCTGAATCCAGTGATGACCGTAGGCACCCAGATCGAAGAGGCCCTGCGCACCCACGAGCGCCTCCCTCGACGCGAGATGAAAGCCCGTGTCCGCGCCATGCTGGAGGCTGTGCGCATCAATGATCCCGATCAGGTGGCGCGGATGTACGCCCATGAATTGTCTGGCGGCATGGGCCAACGCGTAATGATCGCGATGATGATCATCCCGCGCCCCCGGCTGCTAATCGCAGACGAACCGACCAGCGCTTTGGATGTCAGCGTCCAAAGTGACGTTCTCAAGCTGATCGACGACCTTGTGCGCGACAACGGAATGGGCCTGATACTCATCAGTCATGACCTGCCGTTGGTGGCCCGATACTGCGACCGCATCCTCGTGATGAATGCAGGCCGCGTGGTCGAGACTTGCAACGCCGCCGACCTGCACAATGCGCAACATCCCTACACGCGCGGCTTGCTCGCCGCCGTGCCGCAGATGCATGAAACCCGTGACGAACTTCCCGTCATGGACCGCACGAAATGGGCTCGGGCATGACTGCAATTTCTCTTAAAAACCTCGACATTTCCTACGACGGCACCCGTGTCGTAGAGGGTGTCACCTTCGACGTCGCAACGGGTGAAAGCTTCGCACTGGTTGGCGAGTCAGGCTCTGGCAAGTCCACCGTTCTCAAAGCGATCTGCGGCCTCGCGCCGGAATGGACCGGCGATATGCAATTGCTCGGCCAACCCGGCAGCCACCGCCCGAACCGCAGCCTCGCCAAGCAATGCCAAATGGTGTTCCAAGACCCCTACGGATCGCTGCACCCGCGCAAAACCGTGGACGCGGTCCTGTCAGAACCTCTCGCGATCCATGGCATCAAGGACCAAGACGCTCGCGTCGAACAGGTACTCAAAGACGTCGGCCTCGATCGACGTTTCCGCTTCCGCTACCCGCATCAGATGTCAGGCGGTCAGCGACAACGCATCGCCATCGCGCGCGCCTTAATGCTGGAACCTGAGGTGATGCTGCTTGACGAACCCACCTCGGCACTTGACGTGTCAGTGCAAGCCGAAATCCTCAATCTCCTCAAACGGTTGCGCCGCGAGCGGGGACTGACTTATCTGATGGTTACCCACAATCTTCCTGTCGTCAGCTTTCTATGCCAGCGGATGGCTGTGATGAACAAAGGCCGCATTGTGGAGATCGCACCCACCACCGCCTTACACGACGGCAGCTTCAAAGACCCGTACACGCAGGCACTTTATGCTGCTAGCGGCGGTGCGGGTCAGACAAGGACACCATGACCACCGCACAAACGAAATTCACCGCAAATCTGGTAGCCGCCACGACCCAACACGCGGCCTATGACGCGCTCTATCAGCTCAGCAATGCGCTGGTCCCGGTGCGCCTGTGGACGGTCATGTCCGTCGATCACGATGCAGACCTAGCGCGCCGCGCGTTCTCAAATATGTCCGAAGCTTACCCGGCATCTGGCACCAAGCCGATGGTTCACAATGCCTGGTCCGACATTGTCCGTGGCCAGCATAAGTGTTTTGTCGCCAACACCTTGGCAGAGATTGCAGACGTTTTCCCGGACCATCCGCTGATCGGCTCACTCGGCTGCGGGTCGGTCCTGAATTTGCCAATCGTCCACGGCGGTCAGCTGATCGGCACCGTCAATCTGCTGGACGCCGAGCACCACTTCACGCCCGAGCGCGTGCAGACCTGCGAAAATGTCCTAACCGACCCAGCACGCGAAGCAATGCTTAGGGCTCTTGGCTTGCCGGACGCGTAGCTCAGCGATGTAGGGGACATGGGGCTTGGGCGCAAAATTCATATCCGTATACGGGCCATTGAGGTGACCAGTAGCGGGATCGGTGACAACCTCGTGTTGCCCGATCTGCTCAACTAAATTTCGTCAGATCAGGAGATTGGCAGCGTTACGGCGGACGGTGCTCACGACACGCGCTATTGCAAAGTTATGGAAGCCGGCCCCCGAGACAAGGCCTGAGCAGAAGCGGACATTCCGAGCTGGCAACGCGGTGGATAGGATCGTTTTGCGCAAAGCCTGTGTCGCGATGCGCCGAGATGCAGGCGTCACGCCCTGCTTGTGTGCAGCCCTCCATCAACTCAAAAATGACCGGCCCTCAGGCATAAGCAAAGTAGCCCCTTCGGCATTCGTTGCTGCGGCTGTCCCTACTACGAAACTGGGGCAGGATTCTCTGAATTCTATAACTCAATGCCGATCAAAGCGCGCCAGATCAGGTGCAACGAAAGTGCAAACAGAGCGATTTGGATGGCGGTGAAAAAGATGGTCTCCGGCAACCGCCTCGTGAGTTTCGCGCCGCTCCAAGCACCGAAAAGTGCAACGAAAATCAGCCAGAAGATCAACAGCCAATCCATTTCGGGAAACTGGTCCAAAGCCAGATACGGCGGCAGCTTGGCAAGATTGATGACGGCGAATGTGATCGTTGCCGTGCCCGCGAAGGCAAGTTTCGGTAGTTTCTGCGGCAAAACATAAACTTGGAAGGGTGGTCCACCGGCATGGGAGACAAAGCTTGTGAGGCCAGACAACGTTCCCCAGAACACGCCTGCTGGAATACGGGCTTCTGTCGGAGAGCTAGACGGTTTTGAGAAGACCCATTGGCGTAGGCAGTAGAAGACACCGATAGCGCCGACGGCTCCGTCCAGCACAGCAAGTGAGAGATAGGGGGCAGTCAGATACCCGATGACCACGCCGAACACACCAGACGGAATCAAAATGGCCAGGTTGCGAGCCGAAAAGGTCTTCCGGTAGAGCCAGATTCCATACACATCGCTGACGAGGTAAATGGGCAAAAGCAGTGCTGCGGCGGTTAGCGGATTGATCCAAAATGACAGGATTGGCACTGACAGCATGCCGACCACTGGTAGGCCGCCTTTGGAGAGCCCAACCAAATAAGCGCAGAGCAGGGCCACTGGCAGAAGGCCCGGAAGATCTGTTCCTAGCATCGAGGTATCCTGAAGTCAGAGGCTGCTTAATACGCCGATGTCGGGCAGGCATCCACGCGGCCCCCCGAACCAAAAGCGAGGCTGCGGCCCGGTCCCATGGGTAGACTCGTTGTTCCACATAGCAAACGCAAGAGACCGAAGATTGTCCGTCACGATGATTTCAGCTTGCCCATGGCGTTTCATTGATTTCCAGAGAGATTTCAACGCTGCTTTGCGGTCACGGCGCTTCGTCGCAAAAGAATAAGGCACCTCACGTCGTGGTCCAGAGCTCTCCACAGATCGAGCCGCTCGCCATTAACCTTCACAAAGACCTCGCCCAGTTGCCACTGCCAATTGGAGTACGCTCACATCTGTTGAACGCACATCCAGCGGATCTGTGCTGCGAACATCGGGCCGAATCTGTTCCACCAGCAACGCACAGCTTCATAGCAAATATCGATTGGCTAGATCGGCTCCCTGCCCCGCCTCAAGTGAGTTTCCTTTGACAGCACCGACACAAACTCAGTTCTACGGAATTGTCCGGCGTTGGACCTCGCCGCCAAACCAAGCATTCGCCCGCCTCGGAGTCGTATCAGCTATGAAGTGGGTTGGTTCCTTCGGTGTCGCCATGTTTGCTCGGAGCGGGCTTTCCTTGAATAGTTCGGACAGCTCCGTTTCAAGACCGGTACATTCTAGCGGTTCAGGTTTGCCTTTTTGAAACAGGGGATTGGATCGACGTCAGTCATGCACATTTGGCACAACTATTGGGCAAACAGCGCCTCGCACGATCGAAATCTTGTCATCCCGCTGACTGCATAGCTGCGTTGCAGCATTACTTGTTGCCGCAGCGCAGCAAGCCCATCTATAAGGAGACATAGATTAAGTGACGGTCTTTCTCCTCCCGAGACCCCGTCATGATCTCGCAGCAAGCTTTCACCTCCTCCCGAGGGCTTGATGCACTTAAGGCGCGCTGCTGTTTCTACCGTAGCGCACACTTATTTTAGCGGTGCACTCACCTCCCGAGTGCACCGCTTTTTTTTGAACAATTGAACCTGCTGATAGATGCCGCAATACGCGGGAGTGGCCGGTTCTGGGGCAATATTGCGAAGATTCCGATTTCGGCCAGGGTCTTGTCCGGGCCGTCAGCGCCCACCGTCAGTTTGGGCGGAGAGCGAACCTTCGCTGCGGACTTTACCGCCTTTCGCGACAAACGCGAATTCCCCTCCAATTTCGAGGGGCCTTCCAGTAGCTCGCGCGGGAAGCGGTAGATCGCTGCGGGTACGAGGTGGCACTGCCTCAACGGCGAGAGCTGACATCAAACAGTCGCGGATCAGGCGTTTGTGCTGCATTGCGGAAGGCCTCAATGAGGCGGACCAGACGGGCAACATTCTTGCTGCGCGCTCGCAGAGTTTTTCTTGCTGTGCTGCCACTCAAATCTATGCCGCACTGCAATTAGAAAAGAGGTCCTTCACGCGCAGCGCAGCAAAAACAAACTAGCCAGTGACTGGGGTTGCTGAAGTTTTGCGCCTCCAGCTAATTGCGGATTGGCCCCTCTGGGCGATGTGCGTCCATCACGGAATCCAGCAGTGTATTGGTGATTTCCCGATTGGAGAATTGCAGACAGGATAGCAAAATATCCTTATTCATTTGCTGCCGGGCACCGGAAGGCGCCTTGTCGCCGTCAGGCTGCACATCCATGAAACAGTCGATGAATACCTGCTCGAGGACGTTGAGATCAGCTGCAATCAAGTCCGTGCGGCGGTTTGGATCGTTGTCGGCAAATATGGGCGTGGCGATCATCAGGGAAATTGTAACAATTAGACGGCGCAACATGTCGGAACCTTTCAAGCTTTGGTTTAATCTAAACGAGCGCCGCGCAAATTTCCGTCGGAATTCAAAAATGGGCACTAAGTCAGTCCAGCACCCGAAATGACATCAGCCACGTCGAAGGAATTAGTTCCACTTTATTGGGCCAACCTAGGCTCGGGAAACATCACCAGAATATGACGGTTGCTGCAAGGGCGTGGCTGAACTGAGGACATGTGGGACCAAATATCCGTATATGATAAGAGAGTGTCCTTGGCTCATCGTAATCACTGAGGCGTCGAACATGAGACAATCGACCAAGAGTCCCCGAGAGAAGATCGTCAACGATGTTAAGCGCGCCACCACTGCCGGCAGTGCATCGGTAATCCCCCCCGAAACTATGGGGATGCGGAAATAGAATTTTCTCAGCATGATATCTGAGGAGGTTTTGATGAAGATGACGAGATATAGCGAACCCCAAATTCTTGCGATCCTGCGCCAATCCGAAGGCGGTGTGCCTGTCTCTGAGCTGTGACGCTAGCACGGGATGCACTGACCGGCAGAATATTGCGCTGCAGTGTTCGAGAGGGGGCAACGCGTCGTTCTACAAATGGCGGTCGAAGTATGGCGGGATGGATGCGTCGATGATCAGCCAGATGAAGGCCTTGGAAGACGAGAACCGGCGTCTCAAGAAGATGTATGCCGAGATGAGCATGCAGAACGATCTGCTAAAGGAAGCTCTTGGAAAAAAGCGCAAGGGCCGTCTCTGAGGCGAGAGATGGCCATGAAAGCGGTCGCACAGCATGGGGGCAGCATTGCGTTGGCGTGTTGTGCGTTTGAGATCAATGAGGCGTGCTATCGGTACAGCCCTGTGCTGAGCGATGATAACGAACAAATTGAAGACTGGTTAAAGCGCCTGACGAAGAACAAACGCACCTGGGGCTTTGGGTTGTGCTTTTTGTACCTGCGCAACGTTCATGGCTATGGCTGGAAACACAAGCGCGTTTACCG
>JAWUXZ010000056.1:0-22164 GCA_034111085.1 Dinoroseobacter sp. | reverse complement strand
GTAGGTGCTGGCCGTTCAGAGTTGGTGGAGCCTATTTTCGGTGTCCGCTCATTAGATGCAGGTGAGATCTTCTGGAATGGTCAACCCACGGGGCCCCTCACGCCGCGCAAAGCGACCGAACTTGGCATGGCCTTGGTGCCCGAAAGCAGAAAGGAGCAGGGCCTTGTGATGGGGCAAGGTGGACGCGCGAATATTTCATTACCGCACCCTGGCATGTTCTCTCGCGCGATGATCATGAACATTGGTGCGGAAATGCAAGTTTTTGAAAAGTATAAAGAGCGTTTAGAAATCAAAACGACAGGGCCAGAGCAAGTACTTTCGGATTTGTCTGGCGGCAATCAACAAAAATTCGTTCTCGCGAAATGGCTCTGTGCAGAACCCAAACTTATAATTTTGGATGAACCGACACGGGGCATTGATATTGGTTCCAAGTCGGCCATTCACGAGTTGATAGCAGGGCTCGCCGAGAACGGTTTGGCTGTTATTGTCATATCTTCGGAAATGCCTGAAGTTCTGGGTGTAAGTCATCGTATCCTTACCATGTCAGATGGCAGAATGGTTGGTGAATTCTCTGGTGATGAGATGACCGAAAAGAATTTGATTGAGGCCGTTTCACATCGCCCTGTTGAAAACCCAATCTCAAAATGACGACTGACAGCGTTAGCTACGCATTTTTTACCTGAAAGCCGACCCGAAAATGTGCTGGACGTGTCCGACGTTAGGGCTTGTGGGCCCAAATGGCTGTATTTGATAAGAGAGTGTTCTTGGCTCATCGGTAACCACTTAGGGGTGGACATGAGGCAATCGACCAGGACCTCTAGCGAGAAGGTCTTCAAAGATATCAAGCGCCCCACCACTGCTCGGCGGCACATGCATAACATGCATGAGAGAGGCGCAAGCAGTGCTCGTCCGAGGCGTCATCGGCAACGCGCAAAAGTAGGAAACCGTTCGCTGGCTCAACAACTGCGCGGAGCATTCGTACCTTCCGTTTCGAGGGCGAGAACGCACCATGCAACGGTTCCGCTGCATGTGAAGTTTGCAGAATTTCGCCGCCGTTCATTCCTCTGACTGCAACCATTTCAACCAGGAGCACCACCTCTGTTTACGCGACAATTTCAAGCTGAACCGTGCCGCCGCTCTTGCTGAGTGGCACGCTCCCGGCCGCGCGGCATTTGGGGCGGCTTCATTGTCCTTGCGGAGACGGGCTCGAATCCGTCTGACACCACCCTTGGGAGCTTTGCATGTGCTTGCGCTAGTGCGACATCTATGGCGTTTCATTTGGTATGTTGTAGCCAACGAGAGCGCTCTGATCCCTTCAGCCGCGCCGCGCATCTTGTGCCGTTGCGGGCAACCAAAGTTAGCCCGTGATCGGACAATGGCTCCCGCGCATGCACCGCTGACTGTCCGTCGCCCACTCCAAAAACCGCGCTTTACGATTTTGTTATCGTAAACGTCGTCTTCAGAGCGGGGGATACTTGACCCCACAATGCGCATGAAATATCGACTGCCCGATAAGCGGGCGTTGTGTAATGGTTAAGACCTCAGTTTTCCAAACTGAAGATGCGGGTTCGATTCCCGCCGCCCGCTCCAAGAATTTTTTCCGACAGTTTACCTACAAAGCTGCTGGTGTTGAGAATGTAAGTGGTTGATAAAAAGCGGGTAATGGACTTTTGAGCGTGAGCTTTCCGAGCAGGCTAAATTGGTTCGATCACATGTTCCCGCTTCGGTTGTCCTTTGAGCCCCCATCCTCGGGGTTTCGCCTGATCCATGTTTCGGGCAAGATGTGGAGTGCATCACCGCATGGCGGACAATTCTAACGGCGCGCCCGCCCCGGCTTTCATAGCCGAGGAAGAGCGCGCGAAATCCAAAAACATCAGCGCGCTAAAGACGCTTTGGCCGTTCGTTTTGCCCTATCGCAGCCTCGCTCTGAACGCGGTGTTCGCGCTGGTTTTGACCGCGTCGCTATCTCTGGTGCTGCCGATTGCGGTGCGCCGCGTGGTGGACGCGTTTGATACCGAAGTGGCCGAGATACTCGACCAGTATTTCATGGCAGCGATTGCAATTGCGGCGCTGCTCGCCATCGGCACGGGGCTTCGCTATTACCTCGTGACGCTTCTGGGCGAGCGGGTTGTAGCAGACATTCGCAAAGCCGTGTTTGACCGGACCATTGGCATGTCGCCCTCGTTCTTCGAGAAGATCATGACGGGCGAAGTTCTAAGCCGCATCACGACCGACACAACCTTGATCCTGTCGGTCATCGGCTCGTCGGTCTCGATTGCTTTGCGTAACGCGCTGATCCTTTTCGGCGGTCTGATCTTCATGCTGCTAACCTCGGCCAAACTGACTGGCCTCGTGCTACTGCTCGTGCCGGCTGTGTTGGTCCCGATTATCGTTCTGGGCCGTCGCCTGCGGGTGCTTAGCCGTGAGAACCAAGACTGGATCGCGGCGAGTTCGGGAAATGCCTCGGAAGCGCTGCTGAGCGTCCAAACCGTGCAGGCCTTCACCCATGAGCGCGAAAGCCGCTCGGTCTTTGGCATGATGACCGAACGGTCTTTCGTCAGCGCTAAGACCCGTGTTGGTGTGCGCGCGATTATGACGATGATTGTGATCTTTTTGATTTTCACCGGCGTTGTCGGTGTGCTTTGGGTCGGTGCGCGCGATGTGCGAGCGGACGTCATGAGCACAGGCGAATTGGTCCAGTTAGTTATCTACGCAGTGATGGTGGCAGGCGGTGTCGCGGCCATGTCCGAGATCTGGGGCGAGTTGCAGCGCGCGGCAGGCGCGACCGAGCGGTTGGTGGAATTGCTGACCGTGGATGACAGCGTTGATGATCCTGTGGCGCCCTTGCTGATGCCCGTGCGCGGTGCAGGCCATGTGGCGTTCCGCGATGTCAGCTTCACCTATCCCGCAAGACCGGGGGTGGAGGTGCTGCAAAGCATAGATTTTGAGGTCCGACCGGGTGAAACCGTTGCGCTCGTCGGCCCATCCGGTGCCGGTAAATCAACGATCCTGCAACTGATGCTGCGTTTCTTCGATCCGGTGACAGGCAAAATCGAATTGGACGGCCTCGACCTGCGCGACGTGATGCGTGACGAAGCGCGTAAGCAAATCTCATTCGTGCCCCAAGACCCGGTGATCTTCGCGGCCTCAGCGCGCGAAAACATCCGCTTCGGGCGGCCCGAGGCCAGCGATGGCGAGGTCGAGGAAGCCGCCAAAGCCGCCGCAGCCCATGACTTCCTGCACGCGCTTCCAGACGGCTATGACACCTATGTCGGCGAGCGCGGCGTGATGCTGTCAGGTGGCCAGAAGCAACGCATTGCGATTGCGCGTGCGATCTTGCGCGATGCGCCAATCCTGCTGCTGGACGAGGCGACGAGTGCGCTGGACGCGGAATCTGAGCGCGCAGTGCAGTTGGCTGTCGAAGAGCTCAGCCAAGACCGCACGACCATCATCGTGGCACACCGTTTGGCGACGGTGAAACAGGCCGACCGCATTCTGGTGTTTGAGGGTGGGCGGATCGTGGCCGAGGGCACCCATGACGCGCTGGTGGCTGAAGGCGGGCTTTATGCGCGTCTGGCGCGGCTACAGTTCACCGCAGGTCTTGCGGCTGAGTAATCGCCCTAATGGTGCAAATCTTGATTTTTTCCCACTGTTGGGCGGCTCCGCCCGAGTGTTTGGTGTGCGCAGTCAACACATACTGGGAGAGTGAAAATGGGGATTTGGAGTTTCGTTAAGGACGCGGGAAAATCGATCTTTGGTGCGGCAGAAGCCTCCGAGGCACCGCATGCCGACGCACTGAAGGCCGAATTGGCCGAGCTTGGCCTTGATGCAAGCGGCATCGAGATCGAAGTCGATGGTGATACCGTCAAGCTAAGCGGCGCTGCTGTCAGCCAAGAGATCAAGGAGAAAGTCATCGCGGCCGTCGGCAATGTTGAAGGTATCGCATCGGTGGCCGATGAGGTTGCCGGCACTGATCCGGTGTTCCACACCGTCCAGAAGGGCGACAATCTGTGGAAGATCTCGCAAATGGCACTCGGCAACGGGTCACGCTACACTGAGATTTTCGAGGCCAACAAGCCAATGCTGAAAGACCCCGACATGATCTATCCGGGGCAGGTGCTGCGCATTCCGCAGGACTAAGGAACTTCGCGTTTCAGACCGAACGCAACGTGCGCCAAGAGTGTTACGTGTTAAAGTGCATCGAGAGGGGGTCTGCCAAACGCAGGCCTCTTTTTCGTTCGGCTAACGTTGCGTTGCTACGGTTGAACACTCTTTGCGATGCGCGCGCGGTCGGATATGTTTGACCGCTAACGGACCTCTTGGCACAAAGGGGCCGCAGGGAGGACTACATATGACTTGGACAACCGTGGCCGATAAAGGCCGGCTCGAGGGCGAGAACCCTTGGCCGCAATCCAAACCGGCGAAGACCATTTACGGGCTGCTCAGCCAAACGACCAAGAAATTTCCGACGCGGCGAGCCACCTCTTTCCAACTGCAATCGGGCCCAAACGATCCGGCGGAAACGCTAACCTGGACCGATCTGCACCATCAGGTAACGCAAGCGGCCAATCTGTTTCGCAGCATGGGCGTCGGCAAAGACGATGTGATCGCATATATTTTGCCCAACGCGACCGAGACGGTTGTGACCTTCCTCGGCGGCATGGTCGCGGGCATCGTGAACCCGATAAACCCGCTGCTGGAGGCCGAGCAGATCGCCTCTATCCTGCGGGAGACCAACGCAAAAGTTGTCGTTACGCTCAAGCCCTTCCCGAAGACCGACGTGCCGCAAAAGGCCCATGCTGCCATCGCCATGGCCCCGAACGTCAAGCATGTGCTTGAGGTCGATTTGCTGCATTACCTGACGGGCCTGAAGAAGCTGATCGTGCCGCTGATCCGGCCAAAAATGACCGTGACACACGACGCGCGGGTGCGTGATTTCCGCCAAGCCCTCGCCAGTCAGCAATCGACGAAGCTGACGTTTGAGGACGAGCAGGCCGACCGCGTGGGCGCCTATTTCCACACCGGCGGGACCACGGGGATGCCGAAGGTTGCGCAACACAAAGTTTCGGGCATGATCTATAACGGTTGGCTCGGCGATACGCTTTTGTTCAGCGAGAAGGACAACGTGATCTGTCCGCTGCCGCTGTTTCACGTCTTTGCGTGCCACGTAATCCTCATGGCGATGGTAGCCTCAGGCGGCCACGTCGTGTTTCCGACGCCGCAAGGCTACCGGGGCGACGGCGTGTTTGATAATTTCTGGAAGCTGGTCGAGCGCTGGAAAATCACTTTTATCATCACCGTGCCCACAGCAATTGCCGCCAAAATGCAACGCCCGGTGGATGCAGATATCTCGACGGTTAAGACGGCCTTTTCCGGCTCGGCGCCATTGCCGGTGGAGTTGTTCAAGCGGTTTGAGAAGGCCACCAATATCAGTCTGATAGAAGGCTACGGATTGACCGAAGCCACATGCCTTGTGTCGTGTAACCCGCTGGACGGCCAGAAGAAGATCGGCTCCATCGGGATCCCGTTTCCTCATACCGAAGTGCGGATCCTGCGTGCCCAAGGCGATAGCTTTGTCGAATGCGAGGTCGATGAGGTTGGCGAAATTTGCATCGACAATCCGGGCGTTTACGAGGGTTCTACTTATACCGAGAGCGATAAGAATATCGATCTGTTCCACGGCGACGTTTTCCTGCGCACCGGCGATCTGGGCCGGGTCGATGCGGATGGCTATTTGTGGATCACCGGGCGCGCCAAGGACCTGATCATTCGCGGGGGTCACAACATCGACCCCGCCGAGATCGAAGAGGCACTGGCAGGTCACGAGGCGGTGGCGTTTGTCGGCTCGATTGGCCAGCCCGATGCTGTCGCAGGCGAGTTGCCCTGCGCCTACGTGGAACTGGTTGAGGGCGGCAAGGTGACAACGGACGAGCTAATGGCGTTCTGCCAAGAGCATGTCCATCAGCGTGCCGCACGCCCCAAATATATCGAGGTGCTGGACGAATTACCGAAGACCGCTGTGGGCAAGGTGTTCAAGCCGGACTTGCGCAAGCGCGCGATCACGCGGGTCTATAACGCGGCCTTGGCCGAGGCGAATCTGGCAGCAAAGGTCATTGCGGTGGTCGAGGATAAGAAACTCGGTCTTGTGGCTGAGATACAAAAGACAGGCGTTGTGCCAGATGCAGAGGTCGAGACGCTTCTGGGCAATTACACGCGGCCATGGCGCTGGACCGCGTAGACCTTTCGCCAGTGTTGGTGTTTCATGATCCCCGTCGGATGGCTCCGGCGGGGATATCTTTTTGGTGGTGAAGGACAGGCATGGCGCACAGTTTGATGATCCAAGGCACAGGCTCCAATGTTGGCAAGTCGATGCTTGTTGCGGGCCTATGCCGTGCAGCCGTTCGGCGCGGGCTGACTGTACTGCCGTTCAAGCCGCAAAACATGTCCAACAACGCGGCAGTAACCTCTGATGGGGGCGAGATTGGGCGCGCTCAAGCCGTACAAGCGCTTGCTTGCGGGGTGGCGACGACGGTTCATATGAACCCGGTGCTTCTAAAGCCGCAGACCGATACGGGCGCGCAGGTTGTGGTGCAGGGCAAAGCGCTGATGAATTCCGAGGCCAAAGCATACCGCCACTTGAAACCGCAACTTATGGAGGCGGTTTTGGACAGTTTCGGGCGGCTCAAGGCCGAGGCGGATCTGGTGATCGTCGAAGGTGCAGGCAGCCCTGCCGAGATTAACTTACGCGCAGGCGATATTGCTAATATGGGCTTTGCGCGCGCCGCAAATGTGCCCGTGGTGCTGGCAGGCGACATCAACAGAGGCGGCGTGATCGCGCAAATCGTCGGCACTCATGCGGTGCTCGAGCCGGGCGATGCGGCAATGATCGCAGGCTTCCTAGTGAATGCGTTTCGCGGCGATCCGAGCCTGTTTGACGATGGCTATACCGAGATTGCCAAGCGCACGGGATGGCAAGGCTTCGGTGTGCTGCCGTGGTTTGCCGAGGCGTGGAAGTTGCCTGCCGAAGACGCGCTCGATCTGGTGCGCACGCCGGGGCAGGGGGGCTTCAAGATCGTGTGCCTTGGCCTCAGCCGGATCGCGAATTTCGACGACCTCGATCCTTTGGCACAAGAGCCGGGGGTTACGCTGGAAATTCTCGGCCCCGGTCGTGCGCTGCCTGGCGATACGGATCTGGTGATCATTCCGGGCAGTAAATCCACGCTCGGCGATCTGGCCTATTTGCGCGCGCAAGGTTGGGATGTGGACCTCGCTGCCCATGTGCGACGTGGCGGCCATGTACTGGGGATTTGCGGGGGCTATCAGATGCTTGGCAGCCGGGTCTGCGATCCAGACGGGCTTGAAGGGGCCGCTGGGGATCAACCTGGTCTGGGCTTACTGGATGTCGAGACGGTGATGACGCCGGACAAAGCGCTGACCCGCCCGAAGGCCGTGCATGTCGCGTCGAACACACAGTTCGAGGCCTACGAGATCCATATCGGAACCACCGATGGCCCCGATCGCGCGCGCGCCTTTGCTCAGATTGACGGCGCACCTGAAGGGGCTGTGTCTTCCGATGGGCGCATCACCGGCAGCTACTTGCACGGCATGTTCACCGACGACGCGTTCCGCAAGGCGTGGCTGGCAGGCTTCGGCGTCACAGGCCAAGCAAGCTACAGCGCGGGGGTAGAAGCAACGCTAGACGGGCTTGCTGACCACATGGAGGCGCATCTGGACGTGGACGGCCTGCTTGGCTTGGCGCGTTAACGCGGGGCCAGTAGGGCGAGCGCAACAACGGCGAGCATCGCCAGCGCCATACCGATATTCACAGCACGCTGGGTGGAGGGTGCCAGATCGAGGCGGTGCAGCGAAACGCCTGCCCATAACCACCCCAGATGCAGCGGTATCCAAATCGCGTTCATGATCAAGAACTTCAGCACCAACTCGGCCACAGGTGCGTCGGGCATGAACTGAAACCCCGCAAATAGGGCTGTGTTTACCGCATAAGCCTTCGGATTGATCGCCTGAAGCGCCAGACCGCCGCCAATACCCGGTGGGCGCGCTTTCTGGATAAAAGCGATCTTTGATCCCGCAGTTGCAATGCGAAACGCAAGATACAGCAGGTAACTGACCGAGACGATATAAAGCACTGTGCTGATGCGCGGGTCAGCCAAAGCCGCCGCAGCAATGCCCGTGACCACCGCCAATGCAACAAGGTTGGTGCCGATGCAAAGCCCGGTCACATAACGTACGCCCGCGCCATACCCAAAGCTTGCGCCAATGCCTGCCGTCGTCAACACGCCGGGTCCGGGTGTGATGATCAGAAAAAACACGGCTGCGGCAAAGGTTAGCATGACGCGCTAATAGCTGTGGGGGATGGAAATGGGAAGATGGTGCTGTGAGGGAGGATCGAACTCCCGACCTCGTCATTACCAATGACGCGCTCTACCACTGAGCTACCACAGCCTTATGACGCACCGCGCCAATGGCGGCGAACTACGATCATTCGTCCGGCTGCGCAAGCGTAAATCTGGACGCCTCCCACGCCCTGCGCTAAGGACGGGCGCATGAGCCAGACCGCCACCCCCAATGGGCGCAAATCGCCCCGCAAAGCCGAAGACGCAAAGTCCGCGCGGCTCAAGGCGGCATTGAAGGCCAATTTAGGACGTCGTAAGGCGCAAACAAAGGCGCGGGCGGTGGGGCCAGATGTCCCTTCCGACACCGAGCAGAGCAGTTAAGGGCAAGGCAGGTATGGACCAGATACTCATTCGCGGCGGACAAACGCTGTCCGGGCAAATTCCGATTGCGGGCGCAAAGAACGCCTGCCTCACCCTAATGCCAGCGACCTTGCTCAGCGAAGAGCCGCTAACGCTGACCAACGCGCCGCGCCTTTCTGACATTCGCACCATGACCGAACTGCTCAGCTCGCTCGGTGCGGAAGTTTCCAGTCTGCAAGATGGCAAGGTGTTGGCGCTGTCGTCCCATGACATTCACAACCACACCGCCGATTATGACATCGTGCGCAAAATGCGGGCCTCGATCCTTGTGCTCGGGCCGATGCTGGCACGCGACGGTCATGCGATTGTGTCCTTGCCCGGTGGCTGCGCGATCGGCGCGCGCCCCGTTGATCTGCACCTCAAAGCGCTTGAAGCAATGGGCGCAACGCTTGATCTGCGCGATGGGTATGTGCATGCCAAAGCGCCCTCGGGCGGGCTGCAAGGCGCCGTCTTTGAGTTTCCGATTGTATCCGTCGGGGCCACGGAAAATGCACTGATGGCTGCGACTTTGGCGAAAGGCACCACGGTTCTGAAAAACGCCGCGCGCGAGCCTGAGATCGTCGATCTGGCCCATTGCCTGCAAAAGATGGGCGCGCAGATCGAGGGCGAGGGCACCTCCACCATCACCATCCAAGGCGTCGACCGCTTGGGTGGTGCGACCCATCCAGTTGTGACCGACCGGATCGAGCTGGGCACCTATATGCTGGCGCCTGCCTTTACCGGTGGCGAGGTCGAATTGCTGGGTGGTCGCATGGATCTAGTCGCGGCATTTGCCGAAAAACTGGATGCGGCGGGTGTTTCTGTGACCGAGACAGACAAGGGCCTGAAGGTCGCGTGCGCCAGTGGGCGTGTAAGGGCCGTCGATGTGGTGACAGAGCCGTTTCCGGGCTTTCCCACCGATTTGCAGGCGCAGATGATGGCGCTGCTGTGCACGGCTGAGGGCACCAGCGTTCTGGAAGAAAAGATTTTCGAGAACCGCTTTATGCACGCGCCCGAACTGATCCGCATGGGCGCGTCGATTGACGTCCAAGGCGGGACGGCAACGGTGCGCGGGGTCGAGCGTCTGAAAGGTGCCCCAGTGATGGCGACCGATTTGCGTGCAAGCGTGTCGCTGATCCTTGCGGGCTTGGCCGCTGAGGGCGAAACGGTTGTCAGTCGCGTCTACCACCTTGATCGCGGCTATGAGCGGGTTGAAGAGAAACTTGGCGCTTGCGGTGCCCTGATCGAGCGAGTGAACGCGACATGACCGAAGATGCACGGTTTGAGGACGGCGGCGAGAAGCCCCTGCGCCTGCGGGCGTTTGAGATCGACGATCTGCCGGTAATGGCAGCGTTGGTCCAAGACGCGGTATTTCCGTCCAGCGAGATGACGTATCTGCGCCCAAAGCGTCGCTTTGCGATCTTGGTGAACCGGTTCCGTTGGGAAGATGTGGAGGCCGCCAAGCAGCAGCGCCGTCCTGTGGAACGGGTGCAGTCTGTGCTTGCGGTCGAAGATGTGCTGAGCGTGGCCAGTCAAGGCGTGCCGCGCGGGGATGCGGATACGGTGCTGAGCGTGTTGTCACTGGCGTTTGAGCCGGGCGAAGACGGCGCTGGCACGGTTTTGGTAACGCTGGCAGGTGACGGCGCGCTGCGATTGGGCGTTGAGGCGTTGGAGATAACGCTGACGGATGTGACCAAACCCTATGTCGCGCCCTCGAGACAGACGCCACATCACGACGCCTAAGAATAGGTCAACAGAACTGACGTATTGTTTCGCATGCGAAACAATAGGGAAACTATGCTGACCTAAGATTATGATCTTGTTAACCTTTCCGGCGGACTCAAATCCCACGGGCAGGATTTCTTGTGGCTCTTCGAGCAGGCACCTAACGCCTTTCGCAAGAGCGCGCCTTGAGGCCGCGACACTGCCCCGCTATGTCCTCATCACGAACTTGGAGCCGATGACATGCCGCAATTCCTGACCACAACCGATCCTGATTTCGAGGCCAAGTTTGCAGCACTTCTTGGTGCCAAACGCGAAGACAGCCCGGATGTGGACGACGTCGTGGCTGGCATTATTGCGGATGTTCGTGCGCGCGGCGATGCAGCGGTGATCGCGTTGACCGAACGCTTCGACGGCATGACGCTGACACCAGAAACTCTCGCGATCTCGCCCAGAGAAGTCGCCGAGGCAGTCGAAAAAGTGCCCGCTGCCGAGCGCGCAGCCCTAGAGCACGCCGCCGCCCGCATCCGCGCCTACCATGAACGCCAACGCCCTGAAGACGCGCAGTGGACCGACGAGACCGGCGCGCAGCTTGGTTGGCGCTGGACGCCTGTGTCTGCGGCGGGGCTTTACGTGCCCGGTGGCCTCGCGTCCTACCCCTCGTCAGTTTTGATGAATGCGATCCCGGCGAAGGTGGCAGGGGTCGAACGCCTTGTTATCACCGTGCCAACGCCCGGCGGTGTGCTGAATCCGCTGGTGTTGCTTGCCGCGCAAATCTCGGGCGTGACTGAAATTTACCGTATCGGTGGGGCACAAGCGATCGCGGCACTGGCCTACGGAACCGACACGATTGAGCCCGTCGATAAGATAACCGGGCCGGGCAATGCGTATGTGGCAGCTGCCAAGCGCCGGGTCTTTGGGCAGGTGGGTATCGACATGATTGCCGGTCCGTCCGAGATTCTCGTGATCGCCGACAAAGACAATGACCCCGATTGGATCGCACTCGATTTGCTAAGCCAAGCCGAACATGACGAGAGCGCGCAATCAATCCTGATCACCACCGACGCAGCCTTCGGGCAAGCCGTCGCCGCAGCGGTCGACAAGCGACTTGAAACGCTTGAGCGGCGCGCCATCGCAGGCCCGAGCTGGCGCGATTTCGGTGCGATCGTGACCGTGCGCGATCTGGACGAGGCAGCAAAGCTGACCAACCGCGTTGCCCCCGAACACTTGGAGTTGTGCGTGGCCGATCCCGAAGCGCTGGCCGAAAAAATCCCCCATGCGGGCGCGATCTTCCTCGGGCAATGGACGCCTGAGGCGATTGGCGATTATGTAGGCGGGCCGAACCACGTGCTGCCCACGGCACGCTCGGCGCGGTTCTCGTCGGGTTTGTCGGTGCTCGACTTCATGAAACGCACGACGATGGCACGCATGAGCCCCGGTGCACTTGCCGCAATCGGCCCGGCCGCCGAGACATTGGCAAAGTCCGAAAGCCTTGAGGCACATGGGTTAAGCGTCCGCGCACGGCTGGACTGGTTGAACGAAGGACAGGTATGATGACTAAGATCAGCACCATCAATATCGACGACAGCGCGCTTGCCCGTCCCACCCCGGAGATCGAGCAGGAGCGTAAGGTCGCGATTTTCGATCTGCTCGAAGACAACACCTTCGTTCTGCCCGCGCGCGAGGGCCGCGATGTGCCGGCTGGTCCTTATGCGTTGACGTTGGCTATTCGCGACAAGCGGCTGGTATTTGATATTGCCACAGAAGCCGGCGATCCGGCGGGGCAGTTTTTGATGTCGCTGGGGCCGTTTCGCCAAGTGGTCAAAGACTACTGGCAGATTTGCGCCAGTTACTATGATGCGGTCAAAACTATGCCGCCCTCGAAGATAGAGGCGATCGATATGGCCCGGCGCGGCATCCACAACGAGGGTGCGCGGGTCTTGCAGGAGCGTCTTGAGGGCAAGGCGGAGGTCGACATTGATACGGCCCGGCGCCTGTTTACCTTGATCTGCGTTCTGCATTTCGGGGCGTGAGCGGTGTCCCCCGTGTTCCCCGGATCGGTGCTTTTTTGTTGCGATCATAACTCCATCCGCTCGCCTATGGCCGAGGCGTTGATGAAACAGCGCTACGGGCTTGCGGCCTATGTGCAGTCAGCGGGCGTGAAAAGTGACGCCGATATCGATGGCTTTGCGATCACAGTATGCGCTGAGGTCGGGATCGAGTTATCGCGCCACCGCGTGCGCAGCTTTGAAGAGATGGAAGCTTGGGGCGATGACCTGTCGGGCTTTGATCTGATCGTCGCGTTGTCGCCAGCCAGCCAGCGTCATGCGCTCGAACTAACCCGCTACTACCATCTCGCGGTAGAATACTGGCCGATCATGGATCCCTCGGGTCTGGGCAGCGGGCGCGAGGCCAAGTTGCAAGCCTACCGCCAGGCGCGCGACCAAATCACCGGGCGGATGGATGCGCGGTTCGGGCCTGCTACTGTTTGAGCTTTGATGTGCGGTGCT
Organism: Dinoroseobacter sp.; assembly: GCA_034111085.1. GTDB lineage: Bacteria > Pseudomonadota > Alphaproteobacteria > Rhodobacterales > Rhodobacteraceae > Dinoroseobacter. Next base: position 9,179 of record JAWUXZ010000056.1, on the reverse strand, counting down.
GACGTGGGCGGCTCTGGATCGCGGTGTTTCGGTGCAGTTCACGCGCAGAGATATCGATGCCTCGGGTGAGACCCAAAAGCCGCTGCAATTTTGGATAAAGTTGCTGTGATCATAGATGCTGCAATGCAGCCTTGAAAACCATCGCAAACAGGCGCATCTAGTGGCGCGCCCCACCAAGGGGTGATTTTTCAATGGAGATACCATGGCCAAGGAAGAACTGCTCGAATTCCCCGGAGTCGTGAAAGAACTCCTGCCCAATGCGACATTTCGGGTCGAGCTGGAAAACGGCCATGAGATCATCGCACATACGGCAGGCAAGATGCGTAAGAACCGCATCCGTGTTCTGGCTGGCGACAAAGTCCAGGTGGAAATGACACCGTATGACCTGACCAAAGGTCGTATCAACTATCGCTTTAAGTAGCGCGAAGCCTTGGCTTGGCGACAGTGCGATAAGCGTCTTTGCGATAAGCAAAGCGCAGTCGTCACACCTTCGAGAGGGAGCGCACCATGCGCCTGATCCTCGGCTCAGCCAGCCCGCGTAGGCGGGAGCTACTGGCACAAATCGGCGTGGTCCCGGACGAGATCCGGGCCGCCGATATTGACGAGACTCCCTGGAAAGCGGAACTGCCGCGCCCCTATTGCCGCCGTATGGCGCGCGAGAAGGCGCAGGCGTTGCACCTTAATGTGGGTGAAGCGGTGCTAAGCGCCGACACAACCGTTGCCGTTGGGCGACGTATTCTGGGCAAGCCCGAGGATCGCGCGCAGGCCGAGACGTTCCTGCGTTTGATGAGTGGGCGCCGGCACCGCGTGGTCACGGCCCTTGCGCTGCGCACCGCAGATAATCTGTGGCAGCGCGATGTGGAGACAGCTTTGAAGATGAAGTGCCTGAGTGACGCAGAGATTACCGCCTATCTCGACACTGATGATTGGCAAGGCAAAGCGGGCGGCTACGGCATCCAAGGGCCAGCGGCGGCGTTTATTCCGTGGCTGCAGGGCTCGTATTCCGCCGTTGTTGGCCTTCCTTTGGCCGAAACCGCGCAGCTTTTGCGCCATGTGGGGGTGATCCGATGAAGGGACGCTTGGTTGTTCTGGACAAGATTGAGGATCGCGCAGCAGCGGCCCTGATCGTCGATGGTCGCCTTGAAGATGTGTTGATTGACCCGCCCGAGCGGTTTGGCTTTCAGCCCGGCACTATACTACGTGGTCGCTTGGACCGTCCGATGAAGGGCCAAGGTGGCGCTATGCTGCGTTTGCCTGATGGTCAGACAGGGTTCCTGCGCGGCTCTAAGGGAATTGCCGATGGCGCTGCGGTGCTGGTGCAAGTCTCTGGCGTGGCCGAGCCGGGCAAGGCTGTGCCTGTTAACACGCGTCTGCTGTTCAAAAGCCGCTACGCTATCGTCACGCCGGACGCACCGGGGCTGAACATCGCGCGCTCAATCCGCGATGAAGAATTGCGCGGCCATCTGCGGATCATCGCCGAAGAGGCAATGGCGGGGGCGGCAGAAGGTGTCGGCTTGATTCTGCGCTCGGCCTCCGCAGAGGTGGATGAGGCAGTTTTGGTCGAAGACATCACAGCTATGCGCCAGCTTTGCGAAGCGGTGTTGGCGGACGCCTCAGGTGATCCAGAAGTACTGGTCGATGCAGCGGATGCGCATGAACAAGCGTGGCGCGATTGGGCTTCGCCTGCGCCCGATGCGGTCGAAGACGGCGCAGACGGTTTTGCCCATCACGGGGTTCTCGACGCGGTGGAGCCTGCGCTGAGCGGCGAGTGGATGCTGGGGGCAGGGGCCTCGATGGTTATAGAGCCAACGCGCGCCTTGATCGCAGTAGACGTCAATACCGGGGGCGACACCTCTCCCGCCGCAGGGCTGAAAGCAAATCTGGCTGCAGCACGTGCCTTGCCGCGTGCGATGCGACTGTCTGGTCTTGGCGGGCAGATCATTGTGGATTTCGCGCCGATGCCAAAGAATGACCGCCGACGTCTAGAGGATGCGCTGAAAGCTGCGTTTCGCAAAGACGGGGCTGAGACGGCTCTGGCTGGCTGGACACCGCTCGGCAATTTCGAGTTGCAGCGTAAGCGTGACCGGGTGCCGTTATCAGAGGTGATGTAATGGCCTCTGCGAAAACTCCACCTTGCCCGATCTGCAAGCGCGTACTTGTTGCCACCTCGCCCAAGCCGTTTTGTTCGCAGCGGTGCGCGGATGTCGATCTGGGCGCTTGGGTGACTGGGGCTTATGCGATTCCCGCAGGTGCATCGGTAGAAGACGACCCGGATGGGGTTTTACCGGACCCGACGCGGGATGACGGCGAGCACTGATCCGCACCTGATCGCCGCTTTTGCAAGCGATCCCCTTATTTCATTGGTAATTTGTTAACGCGGCTGGCTGCGGGCGTCGCCGTCTGCCGTAATCTTTCCTCAATTTAACACGAACTTGCCTCAATATTTCGGAAATTTCGCCCTGATTGGAAGGGATACAAGGCTCATCCCAGAAACGGATCAACCCACCCAACGCGCTGCCAATGCGTTCCAAATTTTGAAAAATGAGGTTACCATGTTGAACAAGAAATTTACCGCCGCCGCCCTGACTGCCGCAATGATGCTTCCAGGTGCCGCTTCCGCCGCAAGCAAATCCAGCACTATGACGGTTCGCCTGACGGTTAGCCCAATCATCCTGCTGTTTGTCACTGACAACACTATGGAAATGACCGCCAACGACATCAACGAAGATAACCTCGACGCAACGGGCAAGACCCGTGCCGAAGGCCGCGCTCAGTTCTTCGTTGCAGCAAACACCGGCTACAGCATCAACTTGTCCCCAGACGAGACTTGGGGCGCAGCAGACGCTGAAAAAGTGAAATTCGTCGGCACAGCCACCCCGGCCAACTATATCGCTGGCGAGTTGTTCCTCGACACCGATATCTCGTCCGACGCCCGTACTGCTGGCGACGCCGACATCATCGGATGGGACGCAACCGACGGCGATGTTTCGCACTCCAATGCGAGCCGCGGTGTTCGTCGTTACGGTGTAGGCGCGGTCTTCAACCCACAGGACTGGAGCGGCAATGGTACCGACGATCTGGCCGGAGCCCCTGCAGGTTCTTTGTCGATCGCACCACCAGACGTCTATTCAACGACTGTTACTGTTACCGTAAGCAACATCTAATCGCTTAGTGAAGCGCTAGACCAAGAGGGGGAACTGGACCAGTTCCCCCTTTTTTGGTAAATAGGGCGTACATAAAAAAATAATAATCGAGGCAGAGCATGTTCCCCAACGCAAACCCATATCTGGCCGTTTCTAAGGTCGTAGCTATCGCAGCCATCGCTTTGGCAACCATCCTATTCGCGCCAAGCGGTCCCGCCCAAGCGCAGGGTTTTTCTGTCTCTCCGATCCGCGTGGAGGCCGATGTGCCCAGCGGACGCAGCATCGACATTCCGTTTGAGCTGTCCAACAGCACCGATGTCCAAGCCTTCGAGATGTCCATCCGCCATGTGGATTTGCTGCAAAGCGCAGATGGCAGCTGGATGTTTGAAGACACCGAAGAGCTGTTTGATCCAGACCGCCACCAATCCAACCGCGAGTGGTTTTCCAATTCCAACCAGACTGTCACGGTCGGGCCGCAGCAGTCGGTTGAAGTGATGTTATCGGCCACTGTTCCGCGCAATGCCCGTGGCACCAGCCTTTCTGCGCTGCTTGTCACCTCTGACGCGCAAGGTGATACAGGCGACGCCGTACGGCTGCGCTTCCAGTTTCTCGTGCCGATTATCCTGACAATCTCGGGACGTCCCGCGCGCCAGAACATTGACCTTCTTGGCCTTGATATGCAGCTTTTGCAGCCAAACGCAGCCTTTGGTCCCGGCGGATCAGCGCGCGCGCAAGCCTTGATGAACGTCACAAATATGGGCGAGACTTATTCACGCGTCTCCGGCAACGTCCGGGTGGAACGCGACGAGGGCGGCAACTGGCGCCTGGTCACAACTGCCGAGATCCAAGATCGTGGTGTCATTCCGGGCAGTGATTTGTTCCTTGAGGCCGAGTTGGGCCGCAGTCTGCCCACGGGCAACTACCGCCTGACCGGCAATTTGCAGGTCGATGGTCGTCAATTGCCGCGGATCTCGACCGAGATCGCGTTTGAGGGCGACCCGGAATTAGACTCCATTGCCTATGACACCTCAATCTTGATCGACCCTGAGATCATCGAAGTTGAAGTGCGTCCCGGCGCATCCCGCTCGCAAGGGATTAAGCTTACCAATCCCAGCGATGTTATGGTGCAGGTGTCGTTGACGGCTGAGATTCCGACCGAATTGGAGAATGTCGCCATTGGCGATCTGATGGGGTCGGACTTGTCCGCAGCAAACTGGATCCAGGTTTCTCCCGCCAGTGTGACCTTGCGTCCAAACTCGTCACGCAATGTGCGCCTGAGCGCGCGGCTGCCTGAAGGGGTGCCGGATCATCCGTTCTACTATGCCAATATCGTTGCTGAATCGACTTACCCCGATGGCCAGACAGCTGGCACGTCACGCGCCAAGGTTGTGCTGGACCGTAACGGCGCTGCTGCCGCGCCAGATGTGGTGCTGGAGCGGCTGAGTTACGCGGATGTGGACGGCGAGGGCGAGCATGTTTTACGGGCCCGCGTGGTCAATGCAGGCAACGCACATACGGTGCTGATCCCAAGCGCACAGTTGATTTCCGTGGAAGGCAACCAGATCACGACCATCGCAATGGATGGCGGCGGTGACTTGATGCTTCCCTTCTCGGTATGGGATTATGCGGGGGTGATAGACATCTCTTTCCTAGAGGATGGCGACTACATTTTCCGCGCCAGTTTTGACTATTCGGGCAACAATCGTGCCACTCAGGATTTGAATGTTTCGATTTCTACGAGTGAAGAGGGGGCAAAAATAATAACAGCTAGCGAGGAGTGACTTAGTTTAGTATAATGGGTCCACCTCGAAGGACCCGGACAAATGTGTAAGTGGTTTAGTAAATGAGTAAGTGGTTTAATAGAGTATCCCTAATTTCAGCGCTCGCACTGGGCCTGTCGGTACCATCGGCCTTTGCGGTCGACCTGTTGTCGAACCAATTATCTGTGTCGATTACCATGCCCGAGGTCATCCTTATCGACTTCCCCGATGGCGGCGCTACTGATATCGAACTTGAGATTTCCGGCGATTGCTCGACGGAGTCCGGCATCTGTATGCTCGGTGTCGCCACCATTGATTTCGAGTTGGTCGGCAATTCGCGCGTCCTAGTACGTGCGCGGCCCGAGCAAGGTTCACGCGTGCGCATCAACGAGCGACGCTTGGGCGTGTTCACTTATGCAACTGATCCGGGCGCTGATGTTCCGCCGCTTTACTACGATGTGCGCTTCGAGATCATCGATGCAGCGCTCGGCGAAGATGGCTTTGGCATGAACGAGGTGGAAAACCCCGATCTGATCATGCTGGACGAGATCACCCAGACGAAGCAGAGATGGAGACGCAGCACCAACCTGCGCAATGGCAACAAGATCGGGCGGATCTATATCCAGCCGCTCTTTGATGGTGGCTCCTCGTTTGAAGAGTTGAACATCGCGGTTCCCGGCATCTACACCGCCTCGCTAGAGCTGCTCGTGACGACGCGCTGAGGTCGTTCTGAGATGAACAATGGCAGCCCCCTTCAGCTAGGTCTGAGTATGTGGAGCGCGATGACGAGACTGCTTGTCTTATGGCTTGTGTGCGCAATTCCTGCGCAGGCGCAAAGCGTTGCGGACGCAGTGGCGGCCCCAGTTGTCGTCGAGGCCCCCATGGTCATCACCAACACAGGCGTGCTGACCCAAGCCCGCAGCAGCGTCTGGATCGATTTCCCGCAATCAGGTGGCGCAGACGTGCAGATGGAATTAAGCGGCGGCTGCGGCTCGGCCGTTGGCCTATGCGTCTCAGGTCAAGGCTTCATCGATTTCAGCATGTGGGGCGAAGGGCGGATCGAAGTTCGGGTGCGCCCCGATGACCGAATTAAGATCAACCGCCGCCGCGTTGGGCTGTTTCGCTACTTGTCGGACCCCGGCGCCGATATTCCTGAGATCTATTACGATGTTAGGGTCGAAATTATCGACGCTGACTTGGGGCCGGAAGGCTTCAGTCAGCCCAATGTTGTTGCACCGGGCACCTTATCGATGTGGGAATATACCCAGAGCCGACATGATTGGCGCACAACAACGAACCTGCGTCGCGGCGCAAAAATTGGGCGAATTTACGTCCAACCTTTGTTTGAAAGTACCTCAAACGACATTTTTGCCGCACCAGGAAACTACTCCGCTTCGATCAGACTTTCAATTATCGAACGTTGAAGTTACAATAAATCAAAACAATAAGGCAGAGAGCAGGTTGCATACATGAAAATGAACGAAGTGCGCGCACTAATTGTGTGCGGAGCAGTGCTGTGTGCGTCGATGTCGGCTGCGCAGGACACCCCAGTTGTTGATAACGTTTTCTTCCAGTCCGATTTGCGACAAGCCCTTGAGGATGTCGCCGGACAGGCTGGTGTAAACATCATCGCCGATCCCACCGTCCAAGGTGTGGTATCGGTCACAATCGAAAACTCAACCGTTGAGCGGGCGCTCGACCTGCTTTTGGCGGGCACCGAGTTCCAAGTGCAGCAGACACCGGACTACTATCTGGTCTACAGCGCGGATGCATCGTCGGACCTTCTGACTGATGTGTCTGAGACGCGGGTCGTAAAGCTGCTACATGTCTCGCCTGAGGCAGCACGCTCGCTTCTGCCCGGACCCTTGCAGCAATATGTGCGCTACGAGACTGGGTCTAGCACCCGTCTTGCTGTGACCGCACCGGGCAATATCCTGTCGCGTATCCTCGCCGATCTTGAACAGATCGACCAAGGCAATGGCCAGACCATCTTTGTAACCTTGCAACATATCGGGGCCGAACAGGCGCGTGGTCTGTTGCCCGAGAACCTTCAAGTCTTCGCTCGCGTGGATCCGGTCCGCAATATCGTCGCTATCACAGCGCCCGAGCGCGCCGCGTCGGTAATCGTCAGCCACCTGACCCGCGTGGACGAGCCCGGCCCAGCCTTGTCGCTGGATGCGGCCAACGTGTTCCAGACCCAGATCGTGAAGCTGAACCACGTCACCGCAGAAAGCATGCTGAACCTGTTGCCCAATTCGGTGACGGACTATGTGCGCGCTGATGCTGTGTCCAATGCGATCTCGATCAGTGCGCCGGATCATATTGCGCGACGGATCATGTCGAATGTGCGCACCGTGGACGTGCCGCGCCGCCATATCATGCTGGAAGCGCGTATCGTTGTGCTCGACCGGTCCGATGTATTGAACTTCGGCGGTGCGTTGCAGACCCCGTCTGTGACGGCTGGCTTCAACAGCTCTACTGGCTTGGGCGCGCAATACGACATTAGCGTCGGGTATCTGCAAACGCGGACCTTCACCAATGCGCTGAACCTGACGTTGAACCTGCTGTCTCAGAACGACGAGGCGACCATTGTGGCCAGCCCCAATGTGCTCGCCCAAGATGGTATCCCCGCTGAGATTAGGGTCACGACCGAGGAATACATCCAGATCACGTCCGAGACCAACGGCGTCTCGCGCGGCCAGCTCGAGCAGATCGAGACCGGAACAATCCTAAGCATCACCCCGCAGGTCGGTGTGAACGGTGCCATGACGCTGGATATGAACCTTGAGGTCAGCGATGTAATCTCACGTGGTGCCCAAGGCTTGCCCGTTGTCAGCAGGCGCACCGCAAAAAGCACGGTGCAGTTGCAAAGCGGCGGTACAGCGGCTGTGGCAGGGCTCGTGGATACGCGTACGCAGACGGGCTCGGCAGGTCTGCCCGGATCGCAACGCTTGCCCTTTCTGGGGCGTGCGGTGCGCACCGACAGCCTCAAGCACAACGCACGTCAGGTGGCGATTTTCGTGACCGCGACGTTGGTAGATTCCGATGGTAATCGCCTAGACGGATCGCAACCACGCGGGCAACGCGCGACCCAAGTTGACGAAGAAGAGTACCGGGCGGAGCTTCGCTTTGCCCTAACAGAAATGGGAGTGGCTGTGGAATGATCTATCATCACCGAGCTCTACGCACCGGCCTTTTGGCTGGACTGACGCTGGCCCTGATTGGGTGTGCGAGCATGGACAGCAACGTCGCGCGGCTGGAGGCGGATGTGCAAAGCATCTCTGTCGGCGAGCCGCATGCGATCAGCGCACGCGATCTGGCCGCCGCAATGGTCCAGGCCGGATTCAGCGGCGAGGATATCCTGAAATACGGGCCAAGTGTACGCAATGCCATCGGCTCGGCCGGGGGCGCGCAGATTAACAAAGACCAGTTCGCCCACGCTATTTTGACGGTGCAGGACGGAAAATTATACGTGTCGAGCCGCGATGGCGGGACGTTCTTGCGCGAGCTGTGAGGCCTGCATGAAATAAGGCGGGTGGCAGATCAATTTTTTGCCTCCGCCCTATGGACTTGACCGAGTGCGAGGTCTAGAACCGCGCAACCCAGACGAGGCAATTGCAGCGTCACCCGTGCCCGGGTAGCTCAGGGGTAGAGCAGTGGATTGAAAATCCTCGTGTCGGTGGTTCGATTCCGCCCCTGGGCACCACTTAACTCATTGTAGTTAAGCATTAATTTCGGTTTAATCATCGTTGTTAACCTCATAGTTTGACAGTTTCTGAAGATGGTTTGACAAACTCGCCGCGCCGCGTGTTTTCGCGCTCAAGCGCGTCCACGGTTTCACGGTTCTTGTTCGCAAGGTTTGCCGACCGTGAGTAGTGCCGCGCCATAGAGGGGGTCTTTTGCCCCAATAGGTCTGCGATACGCCTCTCATCCAAGCCAGCTTCCCTCAGAGTGGTCGCCACAGTGTGTCTAAGGCCCTTGAGGGTAAGTCCTGCCTGAATTTGCCCCTGTGCTTCCAACTTCGTCTTGAAGCGGTGACCTGCGCCCCAAGTTCCCTCCAGCGTTGCGCGGAGTCCTTGGGGTTAAATCTTTGGCGTTAGGCTGCCATTTTGTCCATCACCTTTCTCTGCAAGAATTCCATTGGTGGCAGGTTTCCCAAGGCTGAATGTGGTCTGCGCCAATTCTAATCCACCTGCCATTCTTCAAGCGTTTCGCGTGCGTCGCCTAACGTGCCAAACAGCGTTTCATTAAGGCATTCATCCACTGCCCGGCAGTG
>JAWUXZ010000055.1:0-18824 GCA_034111085.1 Dinoroseobacter sp. | reverse complement strand
GAGAAACCGTCAGAGAAGAAAGTCCGCAATAAGGCCGAGGCAGTCCGCCGGGCCCGAAAATTGGCGCGCAAAAAAGCTGAGCGTGAAGCGTAGACTAAGCCACTCTGTTAATTTGACAAATTTGAAATCCCTGCGGTCAGTTGGCGGCGGGGATTTTGCTTTGGGTGCCAGCCACAACCGATATTGCCCGGTTGGGATGCAGCCTGCGGAGGCTATCACAGCAGAGGTCCGCTTTGTTCAAATTCGCGGCTGCATGTTATGTGTCCTTTCTCGCCCGCCTTTGCCTTGTTGAGGCACCCGCGCCAACTCCCGTGATGTCTAGACTATCGATGTGTCTTCGCGGCAGGCATGACGCAGAATAGGTGCGCACATCTCCAAAGGCACCAGCTTGAAGCACACCAGCATCGCCCGTTCTTTCTCGGCACGGTGCCTGAACGGTACCGTTTGGACCAAAGAGGCTTGATCGGGGTGCGAAACAGCGACAAAATCCGCGAGAGGACATTTTACTTGAGAACTGTAGGTAAGAATGTCGATTAAGGTGATAAATCGAACCACAGATGTTGCCGGATACTAAGATAAATCTTGCCGTTATAAGGGTTTGAGAGACTTGCCTGGAGGAATTGCATGCGCATCGTAACCGACTTCCCTCACACAGTTGTTGAAGACCCAGATTTGGGAATCATGATGTCAGACGGCTGTCGGCTGTCGTCGCGCGCATGGATGCCGGTGAACGCAGAGTTGGAGCGCGTGCCGGCGATCCTCGAATTTCTCCCTTACCGAAAACGTGACGGCACAGCCGTACGCGATGCGATGACTCATCCCTGGTTCGCCGGTCATGGGTATGCTTGCCTGCGGGTCGACATGCGAGGCTCAGGCGATAGCGACGGTTTGATGGACGATGAGTATTCCAAACAAGAACTTAAGGATGCATGTGAGGTTATAGCTTGGATCGCGGCACAACCTTGGTGCAACGGTTCTGTCGGGATGATGGGTATCAGTTGGGGGGGCTTCAATGGCCTTCAGGTTGCCGCTCTGGCACCTCCTGCGTTGAAGGCCGTTGTGACCCTTTGTTCTACCGTTGACCGTTATGCCGATGACATCCACTACAAGGGCGGCTGCCTGCTGAACGAAAATCTCGGCTGGGGGGCGACGATGTGGGCATATTCCTCGCGCCCGCCGGATCCGGCAATGCTTACCGATTGGCGCCAAGTATGGCTCGAGCGGCTAGAGGCCGAGCCGTTTCTTCCAGCGACTTGGCTGCGCCACCAGACCCGAGATGCATATTGGCAGCACGGCTCGGTATGCGAAGACTACAGCGCGATCAAAGCTGCGGTGCTGGCGGTTGGCGGTTGGGGGGATGCCTACAAAAATGCAGTTCCGACGTTGGTGGAAAACTTGCAGGCACCCGTAAAAGGGCTCGTCGGGCCTTGGGTTCACAAATACCCGCATTTTGCTGTTCCTCAACCTCGGATCGGCTTTTTGCAAGAAGCGCGACGATGGTGGGACAAATGGCTAAAAGGGATAGAAACTGGGGTCGAGGCTGATCCAGCTTACCGACCTTACTTAATGGACGGCGTTCGCCCTGCTGCTTGGTACGATCACCGACCGGGGCGCTGGCTTGCTGAGGATGAATGGCCCACGCAGCGTGTCCAACTTCAAACCTTACCGCTTGGATCAGGCACTTTGGGCTCGGGCGGGCATTTTCAACAGCGCCTCTCTTCGCCCCATCATTGCGGTATGAATGGCGGAGAATATTGCGCGATTTGGTTAGGCCCCGAAATGCCGGGCGATCAACGGTCCGATGATGCGCTTTCGGCGTGCTTTGATTCAGAGCCCATGGCGCAGACCGATATCGTCGGAGCACCTACGCTTCGGTTGCGTTTGAGATCCGACAAGCCGGTTGCTCAGCTTGCTGTTCGGCTTAACCATCTTCATCCAGACGGGGCGTCTACCCGGATAACTTGGGGCGTTTTGAACCTGACCCATTTAGGTGGCCATGATCAAGTCGCGCCACTGGAGCCAGGGCAGGATTATGAAGTCGACGTTTCGTTGGATCATATCGCGTACCGTTTGCCAGAAGGGCACCGGCTTCGTGTTGCTGTGTCCTCGGCATATTGGCCAATGATTTGGCCCTCGCCTGAAACAACCACATTCGAGCTGACCGGCGGAGCTTTGAAGTTGCCGGTACACACTGGAGCGGGCGAGGCGGAATGGGAGTTCGAGCCTGCAGAGGTGGCTGCACCTCTCCAGCGGCGTGAAATTCGCCCAACCGCGCATGTCCGGCGCACAGAGACGGACCATCAAACTGGAAAAGTACGCCTGATTGTCGAAGACGATTTCGGCCTGTACGAGAACATGGAGCATGGACTGATTTCGGGCTCGATTGCCCGGGAACTTTGGGAGATCAATCCCGCTGAACCGTTGTCTGCACGCAGCACATTGCATTGGACAGAAGAGATCCACCGCGATGGATTGGAGCTTCGTACCGAGACATTCTCAGAGATGTGGTCTGATTCGACACACTTTTTTCTGCGCGCGCGTCTTGAAGCTTGGGAGGGCGGCGCGCTCGTCCTTGAACGTGATATTGAGGACCAAGTTCTGCGGAACGGTCTTTGAGACAAAAGCGCGAAGTAGCGTTCTTTGAATTCCGGGGTAGCGATATGGGCCGTTGCAGCATATGCTAAAAAAAAATCAAACAAATTTTCAGGGAGAAAATACATGAATGATGAACTGAAATATCTGGCGAACCGCGCCGCACGTGGCAAACACAGTCGCCGCGCATTTCTGGGCCGCGCAGGTGCGCTCGGACTGACCGCAGGCATGGCCAATACACTACTGGCAACTGCAGTTCACGCTGCTGGCCCGGTCAAAGGTGGCACTCTGATCATGGGTCTCGGCGGTGGTGAGAGCACCAACAGCCTCGACCCCGCAGTTGCTGCAAGCCAGGTTCCGTTTCATCTGACACGTACACTGGGCGAAACGCTCGTTGATGTGACGGCCGATGGTGGCTTGGACATGCGCATTGCCGAAAGTGTTGAAAGCACACCAGATGCCAAGACTTGGATGTTCAAAATCCGCAAGGATGTTGAGTTCCACAACGGCAAGACCCTGACGGCTGACGATGTGATCGCCACGCTCCAGCGCCATTCGGACGAGGATTCACAATCGGGTGCACTCGGTATCATGCAGGGTATCGAAGAGATTAGGAAAGACGGCGATTATGTTGCTGTAACGCTGGCAACGGCCAATGCCGACCTTCCATATCTGATGGCTGACTATCACTTGCAGATCCAACCAGATGGCGGCCGGGAAAACCCTGCCGATGGCATCGGTGCAGGAGCCTACAAGATTATCGTGAACGAGCCAGGCGTTCGTCACACCTTCGAGAAGCACGCCAACTACTGGGACGACTCGCGCGGTCACTATGACAACGTCGAGTTCCTCGTTATCAACGACTCGACTGCGCGTATGGCAGCTGTCCAATCGGGGCAGGTCCACATTGCCAACCGCGTTGAGCCCAAAGTTGCGCGGCTTTTGTCACGTTCTGCAGGTCTGGAAGTCAAAAACGTATCAGGACGCGGCCACTATGTGTTCATCATGCATTGCGACACCGAGCCCTTCGCAAACAACGATCTGCGTCTTGCACTGAAATATGCGATCGACCGTGAAGATATGGTTGAGAAAATTCTGCAGGGCTATGGTTCTGTCGGCAATGACATTCCGATCAATGCGGCCTACCCGCTGTTTGACGACAGCTTGGAGCAGCGCACCTACGATCCGGAAAAAGCTGCAGAGCACTATGCAAAGTCGGGCCATGACGGTAGCCCAATCATCCTACGCGTCGCAGATGGTGCATTCCCGGGTGCCGTTGACGCAGCGGCCTTGTTCCAGCAATCGGCAGCAGCCGCTGGCATTCCTCTTGAGATCAAGCGTGAGCCAAATGATGGCTACTGGTCTGAAGTCTGGAACGTCCAACCGTTCTGTGCGTCCTACTGGGGCGGGCGTCCTGTTCAGGACCAGATGTATTCCACAGCATATCTGTCGAGTGCTGACTGGAACGACACGCGCTTTTTTGACGACAACTTCGACAGCTTGCTGTTGTCGGCACGGGCTGAACTTGACCAGGCCAAGCGCAAAGGCATCTACTCTGAGATGGGAACGATCGTGCACAATGAAGGCGGCCTGATCTGTCCAATGTTCAACGACTTTGTTGAGGCAGTTTCGGACGACGTTCAAGGTTGGGAGGCAGACGGGATCCAGGAAGTTATGAACGGTCTGGCCCCGCATAAGACTTGGATGGCGTAGGATTGATCCTTTGAATCCTATTTTGAGACTATTGGTCCAGCGCATAGCGCTGGGCCTAATTTTGCTTCTTGCAGCCTCCGTATTGATCTTTGTTGGTACCGAGATTTTGCCGGGTGATGTCGCTCAGTCCATATTGGGCCAATCTGCCACGCCAGTTTCGCTAGCGAATTTGCGCGAAGAGCTCGGATTGAACGAACCTGCAACAGCGCGCTATTTTTCATGGCTCTGGGACGCACTACACGGAGATCTCGGGACCGCATTGACCAACGGTCGCGACATTAGCACCTCCATGGGGCAGCGACTGGGCAACACGTTGTTTCTCGCATTTTGGGCTGCGATCATTGCCGTTCCTGTGGCAATATTGTTAGGCTTAATTGCTGTGCGGTATCTGGGTCGTTGGCCAGACAAGCTTATCTCAGGCGCAACGTTGGCATCTGTTTCCGTCCCTGAGTTTCTGCTTGGGTACATCGTAATGTACCTTCTGGCGGTTCAATTTCGAGTGTTTCCAACGGTTTCTATGATCCATGACGGCATGTCACTGGGCGAGAAGCTTTCGGCAATTGCATTGCCTGTCATCGTTCTCGTGCTCGTTGTTTTGGGGCACATGATGCGGATGACCCGAGCTGCGATCCTAAACGTTATGCAATCAGCATATATCGAGACAGCCGAGTTGAAGGGCCTTCGCCCTTTCTTGGTTATTGCTAGACACGCCTTCCCGAACGCGATCGCACCGGTGATTAACGTTGTGATGCTGAACCTTGCTTATCTTGTCGTAGGCGTCGTCGTTGTAGAGGTCGTATTCGTCTATCCCGGAATGGGCCAATACCTTGTAGACCACGTATCAAAACGCGACGTTCCGGTCGTACAAGCATGCGGTCTTGTTTTTGCTGCGGTCTATATCGGCCTGAACATGCTTGCCGACATCATTTCGATTTTGGCGAACCCACGTCTGAGGCATCCGAAATGACGCGCATTCCGATTTCGGCCCTGATTGGGTTATTCTTCACTGGGGCCTATTTTTTGGCCGCGATCTTCGCAGACTACATTGCTCCATATGGCATGGCTGAGATTGTGGGCGACGTCTGGGAGCCTGCGTCCTCGAAATTCTTGCTCGGCACCGACAGCATTGGGCGGGATCTTCTGTCTCGGATGATCTACGGGGGGCAGACGACCATCCTAATTGCGACCGTGGCCACGCTTCTGAGCTTTATTACGGGCTCAATCCTTGGGTTCACGGCGGCTGTTTCGGGCGGATGGGTGGATCAGGTCTTGTCGCGCTTTGTGGACCTTATCATGTCGATCCCATCGCTCATTTTCGCGCTTGTTGTGCTTTCGGTTATGCCGGTTACGCTTCCCGTCCTCATTCTCGTAATGGGTCTTTTGGATGCAACACGCGTGTTTCGTCTATCGCGTGCCGTTGCTGTCGACATCACGGTCATGGACTATGTTGAGGCGGCGCGTCTGCGAGGTGAAAGACAAACCTGGATTATTTTCCGTGAGATCTTACCAAACGCCCTGTCACCGCTTGTCGCGGAAATGGGGCTGCGCTTTATCTTTATGGTTCTGTTTATCTCGACCCTGTCTTTCTTAGGCCTTGGTGTGCAGCCCCCACTGGCTGATTGGGGCGGTATTGTGAAGGAAAACAAGGATGGGATCGTGTACGGAATTCCAGCGGCTTTGATACCCGCTTTTGCTATAGCTACATTGGCGATTTCTGTAAATCTCGTGGCTGATTGGGTACTTAACCGTACCACGAGCTTGAAAGGTGGACGCGGTGGTTGAGGTGCTTTTAGACGTCAAGAATCTGAAGATCGGAGCCACGATCTATCCCCCGGGAGAGCCGGCTCAGGAAATCGAAATTGTCAAAGGTGTGTCGTTCCAGTTGGAGCGTGGAAAGGTGCTTGGGCTGATTGGCGAGTCCGGTGCCGGTAAATCCACTATCGGTCTGTCAGCCATGGCGTATGGCCGAGGTGGCGTTCGGATCACTGGTGGCGAGGTCTGGCTTAATGGTCGCGAAATTCTAGCGAGTGGGGCAGGAGGCCTTCGCGAAATTCGGGGCCGTGAGGTGACTTATGTGGCGCAATCGGCTGCCGCAGCCTTCAATCCAGCCAAGAAGCTGATGGAGCAGGTCATCGAGGCAACGCTGAAACACGGGATATGTTCTCGGGTGGACGCTGAAGAACGCGCAGTACGCTTGTTCGGAAAACTTGGTTTGCCAAATCCTGAAACTATCGGAAACCGTTACCCACATCAGGTTTCAGGAGGACAGTTGCAGCGGGTCATGACCGCCATGGCGTTATGTTCCGAGCCTTCGCTTGTGGTCTTTGACGAGCCCACAACAGCACTGGATGTCACGACCCAAATCGACGTCTTGGCGGCTATCAAAGAGGCCATTCGAGAAACTGGTGTTGCAGCGCTCTACATTACGCACGATTTGGCCGTTGTGGCACAGGTCTCGGATCACATCATGGTTCTACGAAACGGGGACATGGTGGAATACGGTTCCGTGGCCCAGATAATCGAGACACCGCAGGAAGACTACACGCGTGCGCTGGTCTCGGTTCGATCCATCGATCACACAGAAAAGGTCGATGATGCAGTTCCGGTTCTCGAAGTCGACAATGTAACCGCGCGTTATCGCGGGCTAGATTTCGATGTGTTGAAAAACATCACTGTGTCGCTCCGGCCGGGGCATACGTTGGCTGTGGTCGGTGAAAGTGGATCGGGGAAATCGACGTTGGCGCGCGCTATTACGGGCCTTCTGCCGCCTTCTGCGGGAGAAATGCGGTTCGATGGCCGAACTCTGTCTTCTGCGCTGAAGAACCGGACGAAAGATGATCTGCGCGAATTGCAGATGATTTACCAGATGGCCGATGTTGCGATGAACCCGAGGCATACAGTCGGTACTATCATCGGGAGGCCCATAGAGTTTTACTTTGGTCTTCGAGGCGCTGAGAAGCGAAAGCGTGTGCAGGAACTTCTCGACGAGATTGAGATGGGAGAAGGCTTTATTGATCGGTACCCCGCTGAGTTGTCGGGTGGGCAAAAGCAACGGGTTTGTATTGCACGCGCTTTGGCGGCTAAGCCAAAATTGATCATTTGCGACGAGGTGACATCCGCTCTCGATCCTTTGGTGGCTGACGGTATTTTGAAGTTGCTACTTGACCTGCAAGCACGTGAAGGCGTGGCGTATCTTTTCATCACACATGACCTCGCTACGGTGAAAGCCATCGCTGACTCTATTGCTGTGATGTACCGGGGAGAGGTCGTGCGCTACGGCTCAAAATCCGAAGTTCTAGCGCCACCCTTTGACGACTATACCGATCTGCTTCTGTCATCGGTGCCCGAAATGAAGTTGGGTTGGTTGGAAAACGTGATTGCCAATCGAAAAATGGAAAGTGCGGGGAATTGAGAAGTTTGCGGAGGCCTGCCCGCTAACACGTTTTCGGGCCGGTCACTGTCAGAACAAACTGGCTGAGAATTCGCAGCTATCCGCGCCTCCGCCTCAAATCGCCTCAGTCAATAGAGCTGACTGTCGTCTCGTGACATCATCAAGCTGATCCAAAGCTCCGCTACCGCTGAGTGGTGCGGGGCTTTGGAGGGGCCGCTTCAATAGGTCCCCAACTGCGAGTGTCTCAAATTTGTCTGACACAGGTGCCTCGTTGCGACGCGCGTTGTCCAAAGTGGCAGTGGCTATCCCACGATCCCTATGGCCTTGGTATCCACGCCGCACTCTCTTTGATATGGGCCTCGAAATGCTGGGCAATCAATAAGGGCAGGTCTCCCTCGAGATCATGTCCCATGCCATCGATTTCGATTAGTTCAGCGCCCGGAATACGCGCCGCAATATTGCGGCCATGTGCCGGGGGAAGCAGCCGGTCCTCAGTTCCGTGGATCACGAGCGTTGGCGTCCTGATCGCTTCGATATCGGCGAGGTGCTCTGATGCTCCGGTCACGGCTGCGTATTGGCGGGCTGTTCCTTGGGGGCAATAGCAACGATCAAAGGCCCGCCCGATCAGCGCAGCACGTTTCGTATCATCAAATGGCCAGCGCGGGCTTTGAAACCCGCGTCCAGTCCAAAGTTCATGCGCGATCACGTCGGCACGTTGTGGCGATGGGGCGGTTGCGCGCATCATCTCCTGAATTTCTGGATCTGCTTGCGGCAAGCGCGGCGATTGGCTGGACGACATCACGATGGTCGCGCTAAACAGTCGGTCCGGGTGATGCAATGCAATCAATTGCAGGATCATGCCGCCCATGGATAAGCCAAGGACATGCGCCCGCGCGATCCCGAGCGCGTCCATTAGGCCAACCGCATCATCGGCCATGTCTCGCAGGCTGTATGGGGCACGGTCTCCGCATTTCTGTGACAAACCGGAATCGCGATTATCGAAGGTGACGACATGGAAACCCGCCGTCATGAGGGCCGCTATCATTTGTTCGGGCCAATGAATGAGTTGCGAGCCGAGTCCTCGGATCAGTAGAACTGGCGGGCCTAAAGGATCACCGCAGCGTTCGACCTCCAGAGTTATCCCGTTAGATTTCAACGCTACCATCGGCCTGCCTCAATACGACGCTGCTTGCGTCTGGTGTGCTTGCTAGCGGCATCTGTTCGTCGGGTCGCGCGCCGGAGGGCAAGCCGCTTCCGCCCCCTTTCATAGTCGTACCAGTCACTAACCGCCATATCTGCATCGTTACATGCTCCTTCTCGTCAGGCTCTGCCTCATCAAGGTACCTACGACATTTCTTGCGAATTTTAGGTTACAGACGCGTCGTCACGGCAGGGGTGACGGAATGACGCCATGGTCGAGCCAAGTGTTCTCCCTACCATTAAGCCCTCAAAGGAGATCGCGATGACAGATCAAGAACATGCTCGAAAAGTGTTGATCGTTGAGGATGACGACGCGCTGCGTGAGCGTCTCGAGCGAGCAATGCAAAAGCGTGCTTTCGCAACCCTATCAGCTTCGAGCATTTCTGAAGGCCTGGCAATCATCGAGGTCGATGCACCGGATTACGCCATCGTTGATCTCAGATTACACGATGGAAGCGGGCTCACGCTTGTTGAAGCTCTGGAACAGCGGCACCCAAACACTCGGGCAATCATACTGACCGGCTATGGCAACATTCCCACAGCAGTTGCTGCCGCGCGACTTGGAGCTATCGACTACATTGCCAAACCGGCCTCCGCAGAAGAAATCATTGATGTGCTGATGACACCCAAGGGCGAGCAACCGCCTGCGCCGACGAACCCCCTTTCCCCCAATGAAGCCCGCTGGGAACACATTGAGCATGTCTTTCACGAGGCAGGAGATAACGTGTCAAAGGCGGCCCGCCTTTTGAAGATGCACCGGCGATCCCTTCAGCGGATTCTGCGCCGCTATGGGGTGGCGAGCGATGTGGCGCAATGATGGAAGCTGAAATCTAGACGGTCGATACTTACGATTTTGTGCGGGAGCAGTTGGGCGGGATGAAGGGATTATCGTTGATAGGAAGTTCCTATTGAAAGCTCTTTCGAGTGAGTGTTTTTTTGTCAGCAAAACCTCACCACTTGTAACCAGCTGTGTTGACATCGGCATCGCGCCAAAAAGTCGATGGCAGGAGTGAACGGATTTAGCGTGCGTCGAGCGCGCGCAGGCAGAGGGTTTGCTGCCTACGTTTCAGGCAGACCCTAAAAGAAACTCGACGCCATCTTCGTCAGCACTTGGCAACGGCCCATAGCATTATATGATGCCGTCATAACAAAGAACTCTGGGAGGACTACGAATGAAATATCTCAAGACCCTTACGGCCGCGGCACTTATCGTCGCCGCACCTGCCTTTGCCCAGCAGCAGCTGTCGGTCGCCACTGGCGGCACTGGCGGCGTCTATTTCCCAATGGGCGGCGGATTGGCCGAGATCATCAACAACCACGTCGAAGGCTATAACGCGACCGCCGAAGTCACGGGCGCATCGGTTGAAAACATGGGCCTGATCGCCACCGGCGACGCGGATATCGCGCTGGCCTTGGCCGATACAGTTCAGCAGGGCTTCACCGGTACGGGCCGTTTTGAGGGCCAAGAATTGCCCATGCTGCGCGCAATGGGCGTTGCCTATGCCAACATGATCCAGATCGTGGCTCTGGAAAGCTCGGGCATCACTTCGTTGGCTGACATGGTCGGCAAACGCGTGTCCATCGGCGCGCCCGGTTCGGGCACCGAGGTCAATGCCGAAGCAATTCTGACCGCCAATGGCATTTCTTATGACGACATCGACGAGCAGCGTCTGAACTTCAACGAGACCGCTGACGCGCTTGCCAACGGCGACATCGACGCGGGCTTCTGGTCGGTTGGTGCGCCAACTTCGTCGATCCTGAACTTGGCGACAACCAATGGCATCGTCATTATTGAGCTGACTGATGAGCAGATTGCGGCGGCCCGTGCGGCCAACTCCGTATTTGCTCAGACGACACTTGTTGGCGGCACATATGAAGGCGTGGCGGATGACGTCACCGTAATCGGCGTGCCAAACGTATTGGTCGTCTCCTCAGAGACGTCTGACGACACGATCTACGCGATCACCAAAGCGATGTTCGACAATATCGCTGACCTTCAGGCGGTTCACCCCGCTGCGAACCAGACAACGGTCGAACTGGCCCTGACTGCTTCGCCGATCCCGCTGCACCTCGGCGCGATCCGCTACTACGAGGAAATCGGCGAGACCGTGCCAGACGCTCTGCGCCCGTGACGCCAAAGATCGGAGGGGGGCTTTGCGCCCTCCTCCTTTCGCTCGTCCAAACACCCTTCGTTGCCGCTGATACCTTGACCGCGACGCAAATCGACACCGGCGAAGTTCTTGCCAGTTTTGATCTGCCCAAAGGTCAGGGCTGGTGCGTTTTATGGCACCATTCGGTTCAGGGGTTTGAGGTGGCTGATTGCTATGAGAACCGCGACGGGCAAATGGTTTTAGTCCGCGCTCATCTGCCTGATTTCGCCGCCGGACTTGATCACATACCGGGTCGTGGCCGTCAGGTGTCTGATGGGCAAGGCGGATACTGGATTGAAGACATTGACGAAGCCGTGCCAGGTAACGCCTACGTGCTGCGTCCTGGGCTAGGCATCGTTGATCACCGCATTCGTGCGGGCACGGCCGAGGTGTCGTTGTCTGCGCAGGCACCGCGCGCGCGTGTACGCATCGCCCTGAAGGGTGACTGAGGGGATAATATGACTGCCGAGCTTTCCGAACGCCCATCAATGCCGGAATCTTCCCCCTCAACGACGCGATTGATGCTGCGGCTCATCGCCATTGTCGCCATCGCATTATCCGTATTCCAGCTTTACGCAGCAGGCGTTCAGCCGCTTGGCCTTTTTTTCCAGCGCCCGATCCACTTGGGGTTTGTCCTTGTGCTGACCTTCATGATCTATCCGGCCTTCGGCCAGCATCGCCCTCGTGGGGCGCTTGGATGGCTGATCGACGGAGCGCTGATTGCCACTGGTGTCCTTGTCGGCCTCTGGGTGCCGATGAATATCGACATCATCGCCAATTCTCTGTTCCCACGACAGATTGATGTCGCAGTCGGCATCATCACCGCCCTTGTTGTGCTGGAGGCCGCGCGGCGGTCTGTCGGGCTTGGCATGACCATCATCGGTGCAGTGTTCATCGTTTATGCCTTCGCGGGAAGCAGAGGGGAATTGCCGTTTCTGGCGGATTGGATGCCCGGCATCCTGAACCACCGCGGCTATACCATAGAACGTCTGTCCAGCCAGTTGACGCTTGGTGCCGAGGGCATTTTCGGTCTGCCCCTTGGCGTGGCTGCGACCTTTGTCTTTGTCTTCGTACTGTTCGGGGCTTTTTTGGAAGTCACTGGAGCGGGCAAGTTCTTCATTGATTTGGCCTATGCCGCGACAGGCCGCCAGCGTGGCGGGCCGGCCAAGGCCGCCGTTATTGCCAGCGCGGGAATGGGTTCCATTTCAGGCTCGGCAATCGCCAATGTGGTCTCAACCGGTGCCTTCACGATCCCCTTGATGAAGAAACTCGGATATCGTCCGGCGCAGGCCGGTGGGATCGAGGCTGCGGCTTCAACCGGCGGCCAGATCATGCCACCCCTGATGGGTGCGGGTGCGTTCCTGATGTCCGAATTCACACGGGTGCCTTACGTCGACATCGTGTTGGTTTCGATCTTTCCGGCTTTCCTGTACTTTGGGGCTGTTTACCTGCTCGTGCATATCGCAGCGGTCAAGCAAGGCATGACCGGCCTTTCTGCGGAAGAGCTGCCAAGTGTGCGCAAAGTTATGGTGGATGGTTGGCACTTCATGCTGCCCCTCGTTGCACTGGTCTGGCTTCTGGTTGCGGGTTATTCACCGATGCGGGTGGGGTTCTATGCCATTGTATCAGTTGTTGTTGCCGCCTCGGCCAAAGCGTTGTGGACCTATGCAAACGACCGGCCGACAATGGATGGCCTTGTTGTTCTGTGCAAACGCGGCCTGTCGCTGGCCCTTCAGGCGTTGGAGCTTGGCGCGCGCAACGCGGTCGCGGTATCGATGGCATGCGCAGTGGCGGGCATCATCGTAGGGGTGGTGGGGCTGACCGGTCTGGGGCTGAAATTCTCGTCCATGATGATCGCGTTCTCGGGCGGAAATATCGTACTGGCGCTGTTGCTAGTGCTGATCGCCAGTCTGATCTTGGGCATGGGCCTACCTGTGACGGCAGCCTATATCGTGCTGATCATTCTTGTGGGCCCGGCGTTGACCGCAGAATTCGGCATTCCGCTTCTGATCGCGCATCTGGTGGTATTCTGGTATAGTCAGGACAGCAATGTGACGCCTCCCATAGCGCTCGCGGCCTTCGCGGGGGCCGCAATTGCCGGATCGAAACCGATGGAGACCAGCTTCCAGTCTTGGAAGTTCGCCAAAGGACTTTATTTGATCCCACTGTTTATGGTGTTTAACGACAGTATCATCCTCGGAGGGCCTATTCCGCTGGTCCTGTGGGACGGGTTCTTGGCAATCGTTGCGCTGACAGCTTTTGCGGCTTGTCTGGAGGGGTTTCTCTTTGCGACGATGCGTTTGTGGCAACGCGCGCTGATCGTCCCCGGTGTGGTCGCGGTCTTCTGGCCGGACCTCGTTGCGGAGGCGGTAGGTGTTGCAATCTTGATTGTGGTCTTGACCATGAACTGGATGCAGAGCCGCCGTGAAGGGTCAACTGCGGCGGTCTGAGGCGCTTATACAGCGTTTGTTCCACTCGGCTCCACGGCCACTTGGAGCGACCGTGGAAAACTCTTGGGCTCCCTAAGAGAACGCCTGCAAACCCGTGATGGCACGACCTATTATTAGAGCATGAACGTCGTGTGTGCCCTCATAGGTATTGACGGTTTCGAGGTTAACCATATGGCGCATGATCTGGAACTCTTCTGAAATCCCGTTACCTCCATGCATGTCCCGAGACACCCTCGCGATGTCTAGGGCTTTGCCGCAGTTGTTGCGTTTGATGAGCGAAATCATTTCTGGGGCAGCCTGTGCCTCGTCCATAAGCCGGCCAACGCGCAAGCTGGCCTGCAGGCCCAGGGTGATATCGGTCAACATGTTGGTGAGCTTCAGCTGATGCAGCTGGGTTTGCGCCAAAGGCTTTCCAAATTGTTTGCGGTCCAAGCCGTATTGACGCGCAGCGTTCATACAGAATTCTGCGGCACCAAGGACGCCCCAACTAATTCCGTAACGCGCGCGGTTCAGACAGCCAAACGGCCCTTTCAGGCCTTCAATATTGGGCAGAAGTGCGTCTTCGCCAACCTCGACACCTTCCATCACGATCTCGCCGGTGATGCTGGCACGCAAGGATAACTTTCCGCCAATCTTTGGCGCGGACAGCCCCTTGGTGCCCTTGTCTAATACGAAACCACGGATCTTTCCGCCATGGGCCTCTGATTTTGCCCATACGACGAAAACATCCGCGATCGGGCTGTTGGAGATCCACATCTTCGTACCTGAGATCGTGAAGCCGGAAGCCGTTTTCTTGGCAATTGTTTTCATCCCCGAAGGATCACTTCCTGCGTCTGGCTCTGTTAAGCCAAAGCAACCAATCCATTCACCGCTTGCGAGTTTTGGAAGGTATTTCTTGCGCTGTTCTTCTGATCCGTACGCGTAGATCGGATACATCACGAGCGAGCTTTGAACCGACATCATTGAGCGGTAGCCACTATCGACCCGTTCAATTTCGCGCGCCACGAGGCCATAAGACACATATGATGCGCCAAGGCCGCCATATTCCTCGGGAATGGTGATGCCGAGCAGGCCCATTCCGCCCATTTCGTGGAAGATCGACGAATCCGTCTCTTCATCGCGAAAGGCTGCAATCACACGCGGCTGGAGCTTGTCTTGGGCATATGCCTTCGCCGCATCGCGCAACATGCGCTCTTCTTCTGTTAGCTGGGTTTCGAGCGAGAAAGGGTCTTCCCAATTGAACTTGTTAAGATCAGGGGCATCTTTGGCTTTCAGGGACATCTCGAACTCCTCGTGGTTCACTACTTCTAGCAAAAATTATGTCGTGCTGGTAACGATAGAAAATTCAAACTTGATGAGTCTTGGGAATGTAATGGTATATCGGCCCAATTACACGCCTAGCGTTCAGGAACTTCGCGCTTTGGTGTTTTGCGGCGATCTTGGATCGGTTTCTCGTGCTGCCGATGCGCTAAATCTTACACAAAGTGCTGTTAGTCGTTCCATCCGTTCGCTGGAGGAGAGGCTGGGCGTGCAGCTGTTCCACCGTGTGCGCAAGAGGTTGCGGCTGTCGGATGCCGGCCGTGCAATGGTTCACGATTCACGGGATATTCTGATCCGTTTGGACCGCTCGGCAAAGATGGCAATGGCCTACAGTGGGGGCGGAGATGTCCTTCGGTTGGCGGTTCTTCCGACATTTGCGGCCACTTGGTTGATCCCAAGGCTACCAGATTTCCTTAAATCCCATCCCAATGTCTCGATCGACCTTGCCTCTGCGCTTCACCCTGTGGATTTCGACGAGAGTCCATTTGATGCGGCGATACAAAGGGCTGTGATGGCTCGAAAAGACACGGACGCTGTGCATCTGTTAGACGAGTCACTCATAATAGTCGCGGCACCTTGTCTGGTAGCGGTGGCTCAGGATCTTACCAATGATGATTTGGCGCAGTATCCTCTCATTCAACTTGCGACACGGCCTGAGCTTTGGAACGATTGGTTTACCGGTGCTGAAGTCACGCGGGTTGAGCGTTTGCAAGGGCCAAGGGTTCAGCATTTTGATATGGCTATTTCAGCAGCTGAGGCGGGGCTTGGAATTGCACTTTTGCCTGATATCTTCGCGCAGCCGGCGATAGCTTCGGGCGCGTTACACAAAGTTCATCCGCGGACTATGAGTGGCGAAACGCCCTACGCCTTGATCCGGCCGACACCGCGAGAGGAAAGTGCAGCGATGGATGCGTTCGCAATCTGGCTGCAGCAGGTTGCCGTGCAAGGATAGCGCCAAAGGTAGCAAGCAGCGACTACATCACTTAGCTCCAACGCCATTTTCAATTTCGACCACCATGCGAGAGCATTTCGCTCTAGGGAAACTACTTTTGCGCGCTCTTGAACTTGAGATTGCTGTCGGTCGTCATCGTTGGTTTTCTCGCATGTCCGGGCTGAACCTGCTGAGCACCAAACTCCTTTGGGCAGGACGACGTTGCCGTTGGTTGCGCTCAATGCCATTCTACCAATCACAAACGAGCAGGATGGTCTTAAATGAGCCTAGGATTTCATAGGAAGCCTGACGGACGCAGGAAAGTCAGCAACCGGCAAATCGACTTCTTAGGATGGGTTTTGTTTATACTTTCTGCGGCTTCATTTATTGTCGCGAGCATCGGAAACTTCTGGGCGACTGCGGGTAGCATGTTCTTTCTAGTCGCTTGTTTGGTGTTCATCATCCCTTTTTTCCGCAAAGGCTGATATCGAAGAAAACCGCCTTCGCTGGGCAGTTTCTTGGGCTCGAACTTGCGTTCGCGACCCAAGGGCAACTCCGCCTCGTCACAAGTTCGTTCTCGCCCAGCACCGACGCGCGCCGACGTTTCTTCGTTCACGCTTGGTCGAGCTGCAACTCCAGGGCTGCCGCGATCAGACCTGAGCAAAGCAAGACGGACTTTACCAATGCTCCCTCTTCGAAGTCGAAATTCGGAGTATGATGGTCGTCTGCCAAATCCGCGCCCAGAACGAATATCCCGGCAATCCCACCACGTTTGGTCACTTGGTGCGCAAGTGTTCCAGCATCCTCGCTCGCGCCAAAGAAGAAGTCAGGAACTACGTTTGCAAAAGCGCCTGTGGTCGCGTTGATGCCCGCAGCCCAGTCCGAGATCGCCGTGGAATTTGAATGCCCGGAAGCGCCGCCCCCCTGCGAAAAGGTGCACTCGACTCCGTGCGCTTGGGCCGTTGCCTCAATGAACGCACAACACCGCGTCTTCAGCGCATCAAGATCTTCGGTCTCTTGCGCCCGCATCTCGAAGGTGAACCTAGCCTCCTCAGGGACTATGTTCACGGCGGTTCCGGCCTCTAGGAGGCCGACATTCACGCGGATGCCCGGTTGGCTAGATTGCGCCATCGTATGCAGCCCCAAGACTGCCTGACAGGCGGCCAACAGGGCGCTGCGTCCGCCCTCTGGCGTCTTTCCAGCGTGGGCGGCTCTCCCTTTGAATAAAACGTCATAGCGCATATTGGCCAAAACCCCGTGTACGGCGAATGCGGCGCTGTCTGATGGGACGCCAAGCCCCAAATGAATGGCAAAGAACAGGTCGACATCGTCCATCCAACCCGCCTCGGCGACGGCCCGTCCGCCACGCCCACCTTCTTCGGCGGGTTGGAAAAGGAGCTTCAGTTTCCCCCGCCCGGTCTTGAGATAGGGTTCTAAGACCCGAGCGGTTGCTAGCCCAATAGCTGCATGTCCGTCATGGCCGCACGAATGCATGACACCGGGGTTCTTCGAGACGAAGCCTTGGGCGGCAGGCGCGTGGTTGCCGCCCGCTTCAGAAATCGGAAGCGCGTCGATATCAACTCGCATACAGACCGTCGGGCCAGGCCGTCCAGTATCATACAGCGCAATACATCCAGTATCGCCTTCGCCCGCGATTGGATCGGCGCTCATTCCCAGCCGTACGACTTCACCTAGGAATGCGGGACCTGAGACCACCTCATATCCGGCCTCGATCAGATCTTTGACGATAGCTGCCGTTGTCTGCACTTCCTGCCAACCAAGCTCTGGCAATGCGTGGAAGGCGCGCCGTTGTGCGATTAGTTTCTGCTGCTGGGCAGCTGCTGCACGCCTCAGTGGTTCGGCAGTATCTGGGCTAAGGCAGGAAAGCTTTTGGGAGTTTTGCATGCCTTAACGCTAGTGCGGCATCAGTGGCGTATCAATTGGTATGTTGCAGCGTACGCGAGCGCTCTGGTCTCTTCAGCCACGTTGCGCACGTCGCGAGCAGCCAAGGTTAGCGCGTGATCGGGTATTGGCTCCCGCGCGAGCACCGTTGACTGCCCGTTGCCCACTCCAAAAACCGCGCTTTATGATGTTGTCACTGCAAACGTCGTCTTGCGAGCGGGAGGAAACTTGACGCCAGAATGCACATGAAACAACCGGTCTTCCTTCAGGCGTGCGTTGTGTACTGGTAAAGAGCTTCATTTAATTCAACGCGAATATTCCCGCCGCCAGACCGCTTTGCGCGCTGTGCTGTGTCAAAGTTGTCGGGGCGTGGAGGGCTGGACTACGCCGTACCTATGCCTTGAATCGGCGAATTATCCCGCTCACGTGGACCACCTGATAATCCATCTGACAGATGCAGACAGCGCGCTCGGCCATATGTTGCAGGACATCGACCACAACAAGGCCAGTTGGCGATGATCGCGCATCGCTGCATCTCGGCCTGCTTGCCACCCACCCAAATTCTTTGTTTGCAGAAGAATGGGTGCCCGCAACACCGAATGTTGAGGGGAGCCCAAATGTGTTTGTCTGGAACAACACTGGGATCGATATTGTCGAGCTTTACATCGTACCGTGGACGGAAACCGAATTGGGAGAGAACTTGATTTCGGTTACAATGAAATCGGGAGAGGGGTACAGCTTCAAATCCGCTTTCGCTTCGGATGTTTGTGCCTTTATGTCCTTAGCTGTGTCCTTCGACGGGCAACTTTTTGGGAGAGAAAATCAGGATTTTTGTTCGACAACCGATTCCTATATCCTCCGACGCTAGTGCGGGCAATTAAACAACCACAACCACAGTAGTAGCGCTTTGAATGAACTCCATTGAACCGACATGTTTGACGTCAAAGTTTGTGGGGCCGAATAGAAAAACCAATCGAACGAGCCAGACGCAGAGTAGCAAGTTATACTCGCAATCCGGCGTCTACATTCTGGCTGAAAGGCTTATCCCCTTTGATCCGGCAGCACAGGATGTAGTGCTACGCGGCTTGCCAATCTGAAATGTTCTGGTATTGTTCTGCTCATGCCAGCCAGATGGAAAAATGACAGACCGATGTCCCGCCAGGCGTTCGACGCGC
>JAWUXZ010000054.1:0-20405 GCA_034111085.1 Dinoroseobacter sp. | reverse complement strand
GCGTCGATGGCGGGTTCCATGTGCTGGGCATGCCGCAGGTGGATAATATTTAGACACCTGCGGCGGGGATATTTTTGGAACAATGAGGGGGCGCTGCGGTGCCCCTTTTCCTTGGCCGGTTTGCGTGGCAGGGTCTACGTGCAAGGAGGCCCCCGATGACCATTACCACTGTTGTATTTGACGCTTACGGCACGCTGTTTGACGTGGCGGGCGCTGCCCGTGCGATGGCCGAACAGCCCGGCCGCGATGAATTTTCCGAGCATTGGCAAGAGATTGCAGCGGACTGGCGCACCAAGCAGCTAGAGTATTCGTGGCTGCGCGCGGCTGCAGGCACGCATTGTGATTTCTGGGATGTGACCAAGGATGGTCTCGACTGGGCGCTTGAGGCACGCGGGCTTGGCGATGATTTGGCGCTGCGCGAAGATCTGCTGGCGCTTTATTGGGAATTGCCGCCCTATCACGACGGCTTGCGGGCTTTGGCGCTGCTGAAAGCCACCGGGTTTCAAACGGCGATCTTGTCCAACGGCTCGCCCGATATGTTGGACGGTGCAGTCAACAGCGCGGGGCTGGAGATGTTGCTGGATGCCGTTCTAAGCGTCGAGGATGTGGGTGTCTTCAAGCCCTCCTCGAAGGTCTACGAAATGGTCGGCGCGCGCTTTGACGTGACACCAGATCAGGTGCTGTTTGTGTCCTCCAACGGGTGGGACGCCGCCTTTGCTGCGCATTACGGCTTCGTGACGGCTTGGGTGAACCGCGCGGGCGTGCCAATGGACCGACTGCCCGGCACGCCGACCCATGTGCTAAGCGATCTTTCCACCATTCCTGATCTGGCGAAAGTTTAACCGATGCCATTTGTGACTGCCCCCGACGGCACGCGATTGTTCTATAAAGACGAGGGCGAGGGCCTACCGATCCTGTGTCTGTCTGGCTTGTCGCGCAATACTGAGGATTTCAGCTACGCCATGCCCGCCTTGGACGGCTACCGCGTGATCCGCATGGACTATCGCGGGCGAGGACAAAGCGATTGGGCCGATCATCGCAGTTATACAATTCCGCAAGAGGCTCAAGACGCGTTGCTGCTGCTCGATCATCTGGGGCTACGCGAAGTCGGGCTGATCGGAACCTCGCGCGGGGGTATGATCGCGATGGGGCTGGGACTGGCCGCACGGGACCGTTTGCGCGGTGTATGTCTGGTCGATATCGGGCCGGAATTGGCGAGCTCGGGTCTGGACGTGATCAAGAATTACATCGGCAAGAACCCTGCGTTTCAGACCTTTGCGGAGATGGCTGCTGCGATGCCTGCGCGAATGAAGGGCTTTGCAAATGTGCCCGACGCGCGCTGGTTGGAGGAGGTGCAGACGCATTTCCGCGAGACCGAGCGCGGTTTGCAGATCTCGTATGATCCGAAACTTCTTGATGCGATTATAGAGGCGGGCACCCAGCCTGTCCCCGACCTCTGGCCGTTTTTCGATGGGCTTCAAGGGTTGCCTTTGGCGCTGATCCGAGGGGCGAACTCGGATTTGCTCAGCACGCAGACGGCGGACAAGATGCGCGTGCGCCGACCCGATATGTTGTTCGCGGACGTGCCGGACCGAGCGCATGTGCCCTACCTAGACGAGCCGGACGCGGTGTTCATCCTTCAGACATGGGCGGCAATGCTATGAATTTGGCGATGATTGAGGCGGCCGCAAAGCGGCTTGCAGGCCACGGGCGGGTGACGCCTTTGCTGTCCTCGCCTTTTGTGGACGAAATCGCAGGGCGGCGCGTTCTGGTGAAGCCGGAATGTTTGCAACACACCGGATCGTTCAAATATCGCGGCGCGTGGTCGGCAATTTCCGCGATGGACCCCGAGCTTCGGGCGCGCGGTGTGATCGCGTTTTCCAGTGGAAATCACGCACAAGGCGTGGCCTTGGCCGCGCGCCAACACGGTGGGGCGGCGGTAATTATCATGCCCGAGGACGCACCGCGCATGAAGATCGACAACACCCGCGCGCTGGGGGCTGAGGTTGTGCTCTATGACCGGGCGCGCGGCGAGGACCGTGACGAAATCGGCGCGCGCATCAGTTCCGAGCGCGGGCTGACGCTGGTTAAACCTTTCGACAATGAGTTCGTGATCGCGGGCCAAGGCACGA
Source organism: Dinoroseobacter sp. (assembly GCA_034111085.1). Lineage (GTDB taxonomy): Bacteria > Pseudomonadota > Alphaproteobacteria > Rhodobacterales > Rhodobacteraceae > Dinoroseobacter. Next base: position 18,273 of record JAWUXZ010000054.1, on the reverse strand, counting down.
CCGGGCTGGAAATCGCAGCTCAAGCCAAGGCCGAAGGGATCGAGACGGGCGATGTGCTGGTATGTTGCGGCGGTGGCGGGCTGACATCTGGCATCGCCTTGGCGCTGGAAGGTCACGCGCCGGGAATGCGCGCGCGGCCTGTCGAGCCTGAGGGTTTCGACGATGTGGCGCGCTCGCTTGCGTCCGGACAGATCGAGCGGAACACAGGCCCAGCGGTGGGTTTATGCGACGCGATTATCACGCCGTCACCGGGGAATTTGACGTTCCCGATCATGGCACGGCTGTGCGGGCCGGGGCTGGTGGTGACCGATGCGCAAGCCAAAGCGGCGATGCGCGTGGCGTTTGACCGGCTGAAACTGGTGCTGGAACCGGGCGGAGCGGTGGCGCTCGCGGCGGCTTTATATCACGGCGATCAGGTTGAGGGCGAGGCAGTGATAGCGGTCGCCTCAGGCGGAAATGTGGACGCGGACCTGTTCGCGCAAATATTGGCGGAAGGATAGGCGATGGCCTTGATGGACCTAAACGGCGCGCGGTTGAACGTGGTGGAAACGGGCGATCCCAAGGGTGCGCCGGTTGTGTTCGCCAACTCCCTCGGCACCTCGCTAGAGTTATGGGACCCACTTCTGCCGCACCTGCCAGACGGATTGCGGATCATCCGCTGGGACATGCGCGGGCACGGTGCGTCCGAGGCGGTGGCTGCACCCTATAAAATGGGCACGCTGGTCGCCGATGCAGAGGCCGTGATGGACGCGCTGGAGGTCAAAGACGCGCTGTTCGTGGGCCTGTCGATTGGCGGGTTGATCGCGCAGGGCTTGGCGTCCAAACGCCTCGATCTGGTGCGCTCGGTCGTATTGTCGAACACAGGCGCAAAGATCGGCACTCGCACGATGTGGGACGAGCGGATTGCACTTGCCCGCGAGGCCGGACTTGGGCCGCTGGCGGACGGATCGATGGAGCGCTGGTTTTCCAAGGGCTTCGCGACCTCGCCCGAGGTCGAGCCTTGGCGTCAGATGTATATGACCACCTCTGTCGAGGGGTTTTGCGGCTGTTGCGGGGCGATTGCGGGGGCGGATTTTATCACCCCAACCAGTGGGTTGCGCCTACCCGCGCTCGGGATTGCCGGGTCCGAGGATGGCAGCACACCTCCGGACGTCGTGCGCGAAATGACAGACCTGATACCGGGGTCGAAATTCGCGCTGGTCCGGGGCGCAGGACATCTGCCGCATGTGGAGAAGCCGCAAGAATACGCCGCCCTGCTGACCGGGTTTATGCGTGAGACAGGACATATCTGATGGCAAATTTTCTGTTGGTACATGGGTCTTGCCACGGCGCGTGGTGTTGGCGCGATGTGATCCCAGCGCTTGAGGCATTGGGGCATCAGGCCAGCGCGATTGATCTGCCCTCGCACGGGGCCGATGCGACGCCCATGGCTGAGGTGACTTTGCCGCTTTATGCCGAAGCGATTTTGGCCGCGATTGACGAGCCTGTGATCCTCGTCGGACATTCGATGGGTGGCTATCCGATCACGCAAGCCGCCGCGATGGCACCCGAGAAGGTGGCGGGTTTGGTCTATGTTTGTGCCTATATGCCGATCGATGGGATGGGTCTTGGCGACATGCGCAAAATGTCAGACGAGCAGCCGTTGCTGGCCGCGATCCGGCCCAGCGCAGACCGGCAAAGCTTCACCTTTAATCCCGCAGACCTAGAGCGCTTTTTCTACCACGACTGCCCACCCGGAACGCTGGAATACGCGATGGCGCATCTGACGCCCCAAGCTGTCAAGCCGCAGGTCACACCTGTGGAAGGGTTAGCGCATGCCGAGACCTTGCCGCGTGACTATATCGTCTGCTCGCTAGATCGCGCGGTACCGCCAGCCGCTCAGCGCGATATGGCCGCACGGTTGCCTGAGGCGCGGCGACACAAGCTGGACGCCTCGCACTCGCCGTTCTTTGCAATACCCGGTGCACTTGCGGCGCTGCTTTCCGAAATTGCGGCACAATGAGTGTCCATTTAATTTGACACTCATCGTGTAGGCCCCATGTAGCACGCAAGCGCCTGCAACCGGGCGCGCGTTCGGAAACAGCCCCATGAAAACCCGCCTGCCGTTCATCTTCATCCTCGTCACCTTGACGCTGGACGCCATGGGCATTGGCCTGATCTTGCCGGTGATGCCCGACCTGATCCGCGAGGTGACTGGCGGCAAACTGGGCGAGGCCGCGATCTGGGGCGGTATCCTGCTAACCTCGTTTGCGGTGATGCAGTTCCTGTTTGGCCCCACCGTCGGCAGCTTATCGGACCGCTTCGGGCGCAGGCCGGTCCTGCTGGTCTCGCTGGCGGTGATGGCGGTGGATTACGTGGTAATGGCGCTGGCCGGATCGATGTGGCTTTTGCTTGTCGCGCGCATGATCGGTGGGATCGCAGCGGCGACGCAGGCCACAGCGCTGGCGTTCATCGCAGACATCTCGAAGCCCGAAGATAAATCCAAAAACTTCGGTATTCTGGGCGCAGCCTTCGGGATCGGCTTTGTCGCAGGCCCGGCGATTGGTGGTCTGCTGGCCGAATTTGGCACGCGTGCGCCATTTTGGGCGGCCGCAGGACTTGCGAGCTGTAACTTCCTTCTGGGCTGGTTCGTGATGCCCGAGACAGTAACAGACCGCATCCGCCGCACGTTTGAATGGCGGCGGGCAAATCCGTTTGGGGCCTTGATGGCGCTCGGAAAACTGCCCGGCGTGACGCGCTATCTGCTCTTGTTCTTCCTCTACGAGCTCGCGTTCATCGTCTATCCCGCGACATGGGCGTATTTCACCCAAGAGCGTTTCGGCTGGGGCCCCGGCATGGTGGGCCTGTCGCTGGCGCTGTTTGGTGTATCGATGGCAATTGTCCAAGGCGGGCTGATCCGCATTATCCTGCCGCGTTTTGGCGAGCGCACAACAGTGCTTTACGGCTTTTGTTTCAACGCGTTCGCGTTCCTGTGCCTGGCGCTCGTTGTCTCGCCAATCTGGGCCTTGATCCTGACGCCAATGACGGCACTTGGCGCGGTCGTCACGCCTGCGCTGCAAGGGATTATGTCCCAAAAAGCCAGCGACAATCAGCAAGGCGAGTTGCAAGGCGTGATCTCGTCGGCACGCTCGGTCGCCTATATTATCGGCCCGTTGGTCATGAGCCAGATTTTCGCCGCCTTCACCCTGTCGCCCGCCCTGCCCTACATGCCCGGCGCTCCGTTTGTGGTGTCGATGCTGTTGATGGGCGTGTGCTTGACGGTGTTCTTGACGCGCCCACGACGGCCCAAATCTCCCCTGACACTGGACACGGAATCAGTCTAGTTTGCGGCGTCACAACCCGGAGCGCCTCAACATGCCTGCCCTGAATGCCATTGCCGATTTCGCCGAAGACCTGACCAAATGGCGGCGCTACCTCCACCAGCATCCCGAGCTTGGTTTTGACTGCCACAAGACCGCCGCCTTCGTCGTCGAGCGGTTGCGTGAGATGGGCATCACCGAAATTCACGAAGGGATCGCGCAATCTGGCGTGGTGGCAATCATCGACGGCCAAGGCGATGGCCCGACAATTGGCCTGCGCGCTGATATGGACGCGCTGCCTATTATCGAGGAAACCGGTGCCGATCACACCTCGACCATCGCAGGCAAAATGCACGCGTGCGGCCATGACGGGCACACCACGATGTTGCTGGGGGCTGCGCGTTATCTGGCCGATACACGCAATTTCAAAGGCCGCGTCGCACTGATTTTTCAGCCTGCCGAAGAAGGTGGCGGCGGCGGCGATGTCATGGTGCAAGAGGGCATCATGGACCGGTTTGAGATCGCGCAGGTCTACGCGCTGCACAATGCACCCGATATCGAAGCAGGTCGGATCGAGACGCGTCCGGGGCCGATGATGGCCGGCGCGTCCGAGTTTAAGATCACCGTGAAAGGTGTTGGCGGCCACGCCGCTTGGCCCCATGGATGCGTCGATCCGGTGGCCGCTGCGATGCAGATCGGCACAGCAATCAACACCATCGTGTCGCGCAATGTAGCCGCTGTGGACCAACTGGTGATTTCGCTGACGATGATCGAGGCCGGAACCGCGACCAACATCATCCCCGAGACCGTCGTGATGCAGGGCACCGTGCGCAACTTCCGGCCCGAGCTACTCGATTTGGCCGAAAAGCGGATCTCCGAGATCTGTTCAGGCACCGGAACCGCTATGGGGGTCGAGGTTAAGATGGAATTTTTCCGCGAATACCCGCCAACTGTCAACGACGCCGAAAAGACAGCCTTCGCCGTGGATGTGGCCCGCGAATTGGTCGGCGCAGAAATGGTCAGCGACGACACAACCATGGTGATGGGCGCGGAGGATTTTTCTTACATGCTGAACGTGCGTCCGGGCTGTTATCTGAATGTCGGCCAAGGGGTTGGACCGTTCTGCCACCACCCAAAGTTTGACTTTAACGACGAGATTACGCCGATTGGTGCCTCGTTTCTGGCGCGGCTGGTCGAGCGCGCGCAGCCTTTAGGTTAGCGCCACCGAGACCTCGGCCAGACCGCCAAAATCGGCATGCAGGGTCTGGCCGGACTTGATCAGCAGCACCCCTGTGCAAGTTCCGGTCATAACGATGTCGCCTGCCTGCAAGGGCCGAGCCATAAGCGCGCTTTGTCCGGCCAGCCAGGCAACCGCATCAAAAACATGCGCCCATCCTGTCTGAGCGCCAAGGCCCTGGACGGCGTCGCCCTCGATCGTCTGAGTGACAGTAATCTGGTCGAGCGTGTCCCAATGATCCGACGAAATTTCAGTTCCCAAAACCGCGCCACCATTAACGCCAAAATCGGCGGGCACCAGATGGCCGGATCCCGCAATGCCAGATTCGAGGCGACAGCCGACAAGCTCAAAACTGGCATGGATAGACGCGACGGCCGCTTTGATCTCGGCGCGCGTGTAGGGCGTATCCCGAGGGGGCAGATCTTGGGCTAGGCGAATGGTGAACTCGGATTCTAGGAAATTTCCGTGCTGTGGATGCAAAGCAACAGTCGCACCGCTGGCGTAGATCGCGCCTTCGCAAATCGGACCAAAGATCGCGCCATCAAGGCCGAGCACCTTTTGGGCAGCAACACTCGTCGCGCCTATTTTCCAGCCAGCAACTGCCTCGCCAGACAAGGCGAGTTGCTCGCGTTGCACGGCGTAGGCGCTGTCCAGATCGGTGACACGACTAAGCGCCTCAGATGGTACGAGGCTGCCAGATTTACGGGCGTTCAAAAGGGCATAGGCGGCTTTGGTCATGGGGTGCTTTCGGTTGAACTTGTCGCACCCACCCTAGGTGGCATTCGGCGCTGGCGCAACGAGACGCCGCTTGCGCCCCAGTGTCGTCGCTTTTGACCTAGCGGACGCGGTCCCGCATAGCCAATCTGTCTGAAACGCTCTGGAGAACCCATGTCCCACATCGAAATCCGCGCCGCGGTCTGCACCGAATTTGGCGCGCCGCTTGAAATCGAAACGCTACATCTGGCCGCCCCCAGCGCGGGCGAGGTGCAGGTAAAACTCGCCGCCTGCGCGATCTGTCATTCGGACATCACCTTCGCTGATGGCGGTTGGGGCGGTGATTTGCCTGCGGTCTACGGCCATGAGGCGGCAGGTCACGTGACGTCCGTGGGCGACGCGGTAACGGGCTACGCGGTGGGCGATCCGGTGATGGTGTCGCTGATCCGCGCGTGTGGCACCTGCCTGTCTTGTGCGACGGGGCGCCCGGTGCTGTGCACGACGCCAAACCCCGGCGGGCCATTGTCGCGCCCCGATGGCACACCTGTCGTGGCCGCAATGAACTGCGGCGCATTCGCCGATCACGTGACGGTGGATGCCAGCCAGATGGTCAAACTGCCCGAGGACATGCCGCTGGATGTCGCCAGCTTGATGTCATGCGGCGTGGTCACAGGCATTGGTGCGGCGGTCTACACTGCCAAAGTGCGCGCAGGCGAGACGGTCGTGGTGATCGGCGCGGGCGGCGTTGGACTGACCGCGATCCAAGGCGCACGGATTGCCGGGGCCGCTCGGATCGTGGCGGTGGATATGCAGCCCTCGAAATTGGACGACGCGCTGGAGTTTGGCGCGACAGACGGAATTTTAGCAAGTGACGAGGCCCCATGGCGCGCCTTGCGCAAAATCGCCCCAGATGGAGCGGACGTGGTTTTGGTCAGCGTCGGTGCGATCCAAGCCTATGAGACAGCAGCAAAATACCTAGGGTTTGGCGGGCGGCTCGTTGCCATTGGGATGCCCCATTCGGGACAAACCGCTCCCTATGCGCCAGATAATATCGCCTATATGGGCCAGCAGATTACCGGATCGAAAATGGGCGATGTTGTGATCAGCCGGGATATTCCGTGGATGGTAGATCTCTATAAGCAGGGGCGATTGCAGCTCGACAGTTTGATCTCAGCGCGCTGGCCGCTGGAGCAGATCAATGAGGCGATTGCCGACACCAAGGGCGGTAAAGCGCGGCGCAATGTGATCATTTTTTAGGAGCCAGTATCCCAATTATAGACGGCGACGTTTTGCGTCTTAGGTGCGCCAAGCGCCCGGTAAAGCCCGCGTGCAGCGTCGTTATCCGCGTCGTCAATCGCCAGCACCAGCAGATGTCCGGGGTCAGCAACGAAGGCGGCGGCTCGGGCTGGACCAATCGCATCATGAAAGACATCCGGCCAGACGGCATCCAGCAGTTGCAGCGTGCGAAAATCCAGTTTGACGGTTTTGAGCTATGCCACGGCGCACTTCTTCTTGCGCATCCCTAATCTGGCGTCCCAAAGTGAGTTCAAACAAGACCGGAGCAGGCCCCATGAAGCTGCAAGACCTCGAGATCATCGTAACCGCTCCGCCACCGCCAGGATGGGGCGGGCGGTATTGGCAGTTCGTGAAACTGACCACGGCCTGCGGGATCGTCGGCTGGGGCGAGGTATATGCCGCCGCAGTCGGTCCAAAAGCGATGCGAGCGGTGATTGAGGATGTATTCGCGCGCCATATGGCTGGCGAAAACCCCGAGAATGTCGAGATGATGTTTCGGCGCGTCTATTCCTCGGGCTTCACACAGCGGCCCGACCCGACGGTGATGGGCGCGTTTTCTGGGCTGGAAATCGCGTGCTGGGATATCGTCGGCAAGGCGCGCGAACGGCCTGTTTGGGCGCTGCTCGGCGGGATGATGAACGAGCGGGTGCGGGCCTATACCTACCTCTATCCGCTGGATCATCACACGCCTGCGGACTTCTGGGTGTCGCCGGAAATGGCCGCCGAAGCCGCTGCTTACCGCGTCGAACAGGGCTTCACGGCCGTCAAATTCGACCCCGCTGGTCCTTATACTTTGCGCGGGGGGCACCATCCGGCGATCAGCGACATCGCGCGCTCGGCGGCATTCTGCAAAGCGATCCGAGAGGCCGTTGGCGACCGTGCGGACTTGCTGTTTGGCACACACGGCCAGTTCACCACCGGGGGCGCGATCCGCTTGGCGCAAGCGATTGAGCCCTACAATCCGTTGTGGTTCGAAGAACCGATCCCACCGGATAATTTGCTTGAATTTGCCAAGGTCGCGGCGGGCACCACGATTCCCATCGCAACGGGCGAGCGGATGACGACGAAAGCCGAATTCGCGACGGTTTTGCGGTCCGGCGGAGCGCAGATTTTGCAACCCGCGCTTGGCCGCGTTGGGGGTATTTGGGAGGCCAAGAAGCTCAGCGCAATTGCCGAGGTGTTCAATGCTGAGATGGCTCCGCACCTCTATGCTGGACCGATTGAATGGGCCGCGAATGTGCAGCTTGCCGCGTCGATCCCGAACCTGTTGATGGCAGAAACAATTGGCACCGGTGGCGACTTCCACCGCGCGCTGATCGGCGATGCGATCCAGTTCGATGACGGCTTCCTGATCCCGCCGACCACGCCCGGTTTGGGGATTGAGGTGAACGAGGAGATCGCGCGGGCGCATCCCTACATCGGCGATGGCCTGCATTTGGAGATGCAGGAAGAGCCATGCGATTGGCGGCACGGCAATGCGTTCGAGGGCGGTGCTCCATCGGTGTGGGAGGACTAGGCGTTGAAAAATATGTCTCCTTCCCAGTGCGTTAGTAGATGCGCGGCCGTGATAGCGCCTTGTTGACCCTGCACCTCCAGCACCAGCGTATCGATGGCTACCAAGGTCGCGAGCCGGTACAGAGCGTGCGCCTGTTCCAACCCGCCTGAAATCATCGCAGCTAACCCTTCGGCGGCGGAGGCGAGCGCCAGCGACAACTCTAATGCGCGCGCCTGCGGGAACGCGCGTGCCAGTGCGGTCACAAGCGCGGGATGCGGCGCGCCTGTTCCAACCAACACCTCAATCACAAAGGCGGTCATTCTGTCATCGGTTGCGATCTCCATGCCGTGCGCGCGGCCCCAATTGTCCCTTGGACATCAGACCTGCGCAGGCCGTGGCTAAGACTGGGTTAAACAGCAGCCAGAAAACGCCTCAAATTTGAGAGGTTACGCCATTTGCGCGGCAGCCATCGCCGCAGCCTTACGGATTTCCGCAATGTTTTTGCCGTAGGCCTCAGCGTTGCTTGCCGAGCCACCTTTGAACACCGCAGACCCTGCAACCAGCACGTCCGCACCTGCCGCCGCAACGAGCGGTGCGGTGGTCGGATCAACACCGCCATCAATCTCGATATGTATCGGGCGATCACCAATCATCGCGCGCAGATCACGGACTTTCTGGATCTGGCTGTGGATAAATTTTTGCCCGCCAAAACCGGGGTTTACGGTCATCACGCAGATCAAATCCACCATGTCCAGCAAGTGCTCTACATCACCGATTCCGGTGCCGGGATTGAGCGCCAGACCCGCCTTTGCCCCGGCCCCACGAATGGCCTGAAGGGTGCGGTGAATATGCGGTCCGGCTTCAAGATGGGCCGTCACGATATCGGCTCCGGCCGCAACGAAAGCGTCGATATAGGGATCCACCGGCGCGATCATCAGATGCACGTCCATCACGCCCTTGATGTGAGGGCGGATCGCCGCACAGGTCGCAGGCCCAAACGTGATGTTGGGCACGAAATGGCCGTCCATCACGTCCACATGTATCCAATCCGCGCCCTGGGCTTCCACGGCCGCACATTCTGCGCCGAAATTGGCGAAATCCGAGGCGAGGATCGAGGGCGCAATTTTGATCTCGCGCGAGAAGGCGGGCATGGGCATGGGGAACTCCGTGTGCAGATGATGCCTTCTAACGCGCGCGGGCTTGGTTGCTCAAGCGTCCTTGGCGATCACCCGCGTGGTAACGGTTTCGTAAGGGTTGGGGGCTAGTGTCACCTTATTGGCACGCCCCGGATCCTACGCGCCGTTTATTCGAGCACCGTGCTGCGATTGACCAGCGACACGTCGAGGCTGAAACGCGAGGAGTTGACGAAGTGTTGTCTGTCTGTGCACGCCGCCTTCGACCGCGCTGCCGATCACCGGCAGGTTCAGATCATTGCCGTAGTCGTAATCGCGTTCGCGGAGATCGGCGCATTTGTGACCGAACAACTCGAACCGGGCTGCCTTGATCGGCTGCTCGGAGCGGTCTTTATCGTAGGTATCGATGTCCCAAGCGTCTCGAACCATCAGGCGATCTTCAAACGCGATCAGTTGGTTACCTGTCTTGCCTGGTGCAAACACGTCGCCCAGCGCAGCCTTATCAAAGAGGGTTCGCATTTGGCCCGAACGAACGAACCCGACGCGGACCATGTCATTTTCGACAATTGCGCCATCATCTCGATGGACCAAGGGCCAATCATGCATAAAATTTCAGTCCTATCACTCAAGTGGGGCTGCTCACATGCACCATCCCTTTGAAACAAAGGCCCCATATGTCTGTCTCGATGATTCTGGCGCTGATTGCCGTGGCCTTGGGCGGCGTTGTGACTGCCATTCAGGCACCACCCAACGGCACTTTGTCGCGCGGCTTAGGCCATCCGGTTTTGGCAGCTGCCGCATCCTTCGCCGTGGGCCTTATCGCCATGGCAACACGGGCAATTTTCCGAAACACTTGGCCCAACCTATCCGAGGCGTGTAGCCTGGCGTGGCGGTCTGGAGCATCGGAACAATCGGCGTCGTATTTCTGGTGGCAGTCCTGATTTTGGACAGCTAACCGCCGCCTTAGTGATCGGCGCTATCGGCACATTTGGCATCACTCAGATACCCATCGACCTAACCCGCGTCGCCGCCTTGGCGCTGGTCGGGGCAGATCTGGTGTTGTCATGGATTTAGTTTCTACCAAGATATTGCAGACTGTTTTGCACGCTGAAATTTTCGCCAGCGGGCCTGGGGGATGTTTCCAATAGCCCTCGTGGGCAGTTCCAAGACATATCACGCCCTCGCGTCGCTAGGCCCGGTCGGGGTCGGTGATCCGCATCTTAGGCGGTCAATAGCGTGAAGTCAGCCTGCACCGCCGCAGGTCCGCCGCATTCGGATGACCTATGCGGGGCGGTTTTTGTTGGGCGCCAATCGCAAGCTTACTGATATTATACTTGATTGCGGCGTCGAAAACCTATCCCATTTCCACAGGATATTTCGCGCCCATCACGGGGCCTCCCCGCACCAATGGCGCAAACGGCGTCAGGTTCAGATGGTCCAACCCACCTTGCAGGATGGGGTCGGGCATGAGATAAATTTGACCAAAGAGTAAAACTTTATAGGAGGCGCACCCGTGCCCACCGCACAGAAAACCGCCTCAGACGCGACGGCCACACCGACGGCACATCTGCCCCAAACGCTGGAATCTCGCGTGCCGGTCATGCCGCTCGATCTCGAGTGGGCGCTATCGGTTGCGGTAAACACTTCGGCGGTGGAGCGGCGCTGCGCGAGCCTATCGGGGCGGCGCAGCGTGAAGAAAACGCACCAAGCGGCGTGGCTGTGTAAAGCGATCTCGCTGATAGACCTGACAACGCTGTCGGGGGATGACACCAAGGGCCGCGTGGAACGGCTTTGCGCCAAAGCACGCCAGCCAGTGCGGGCAGATTTGCTCGAAGCGCTTGGTATGGAAGGATTAACCACAGGCGCTGTCTGCGTTTACCACGATATGATTGAGACGGCGGTGCGCGCGCTCGAAGGATCCGGCATTCCGGTCGCCGCTGTTTCCACCGGGTTTCCAGCAGGCCTGTCGCCCTTCAAGCTGAGGGTTCAGGAAATCCGCGAGAGTGTCGCTGCGGGTGCCGATGAGATCGACATCGTTATTTCGCGCCGCCATGTTTTGCAGGGCAACTGGCAGGCGCTTTACGACGAGATGGTCACTTTCCGCGAGGCATGCGGCGAGGCGCATGTGAAGGCGATTTTGGCAACGGGCGAGCTGGGCACTTTGCGCAATGTCGCGCGCGCCAGCCGGATTTGCATGATGGCAGGCGCGGATTTCATCAAGACTTCTACCGGCAAAGAACCGGTTAACGCGACTTTGCCAGTGTCGTTAACCATGATCCGCGCAATTCGGGACTACCACCAGCGGACCGGACATTATGTGGGCTACAAGCCTGCGGGCGGGATTTCGAAGGCCAAGGACGCTTTGGTTAATCTGTCGCTGTTACGCGAGGAATTGGGCACCCGTTGGATGCAGCCGGATCTTTTCCGGTTTGGCGCGTCTTCGCTTCTGGGCGATATCGAGCGGCAGTTGGAACATCACCTAACCGGCGCGTATTCGGCGGGCTACCGCCATGCGTTGGCTTAGTGTTTTGGATATTTGAGGAACAATGAAATGACCGTTCAAGAGATATTTGAGACGCTGGACTACGGATTTGCCCCCGAAAGCGATGCCGAGGCGGTGGCGTGGCTGGATAAAAACGACCGCAAATTTGGCCACTTCATCGGCGGCGCGTTTACCACACCGGGCGAGACGTTCGAGACCCGCAATCCGGCGCGCAACGAGATTTTGGCACAGGTTACCCAAGGCACCGACGCCGATGTGGACGCCGCCGTTGCAGCGGCGCGCAAAGCGTTTGGCCCGTGGTCGCACCTTAGCGGGCATAAGCGGGCGCGCTATATTTATGCTCTGGCCCGGTTGTTGCAAAAACACGCAAGGCTGTTTGCGGTGCTGGAGACGCTCGACAACGGCAAGCCAATCCGCGAGGCGCGAGATATCGATATCCCCTTGGCGCAGCGGCATTTTTACTACCATGCGGGCATGGCGCAGCTGATGGATTCTGAGCTGCCAGATGTAGCACCATTGGGCGTTTGCGGCCAAATCATCCCGTGGAATTTCCCTCTGTTGATGCTCGCCTGGAAGATCGCGCCGGCACTTGCGATGGGCAACACCGTGGTGCTGAAGCCCGCGGAATACACGTCGCTGACGGCTCTGCTATTTGCCCAGATTTGCACCGAAGCCGGCCTGCCGAAGGGCGTGGTAAATATCATCACCGGCGATGGCGCGACGGGTGCTGCGATTGTTAACCATCCGGACGTGGATAAAGTAGCGTTCACTGGCAGCACTGAGGTTGGGCGGCGTATCCGCGCTGCAACGGCAGGCAGCGGCAAGGCCCTAACGCTCGAGCTGGGCGGCAAGTCGCCGTATATTGTGTTTGAGGATGCCGATCAGGACAGCGCCATTGAAGGCCTCGTCGATGCGATCTGGTTCAATCAGGGGCAGGTCTGTTGCGCAGGCTCGCGACTAATCGTCCAGGAAGGCATCGCCGATCAGTTCTATACCAAGCTAAAAGCGCGCATGGCGACACTGCGAGCGGGCGATCCGCTGGACAAGTCGATAGATATCGGCGCGATCGTGGACCCGGTGCAGTTGAAAACCATCACCGATCTGGTGGAGGCCAACACCGATGGGCAGACCTATCATGCGCCGATTGAAATGCCCGCAAGCGGCTGTTTCTATCCGCCGACGCTGATCACGGGCCTTAGCCCGGCAGCCCATCTGATGCAGGAAGAGATCTTCGGCCCAGTGCTGGTCGCAACTACATTCCGCACGCCGGACGAGGCCATCCAAATTGCCGACCAAACGCGCTACGGCTTGGCGGCAACGGTGTGGTCTGAGAACGTGAACCTCGCCCTCGACGTTGCCCCCAAGCTGGTGGCAGGGATCGTTTGGGTTAACGCGACCAACCTGTTTGACGCCGCAGCCGGGTTTGGCGGTGTGCGAGAAAGTGGGTTCGGACGCGAAGGCGGCTGGGAAGGTTTGCGGTCCTACACCAAGCCGAAGACCACTCCGAAAGCGTTGAAGCCAATCGCTGCCCGCGCGGTGCCTGATGATTTGGAGGTCGCCGATCCGCTGGACCGCACCGCCAAAATGTATGTCGGCGGCAAGCAGGCGCGCCCTGATGGTGGACATTCGCAACCCGTCTACGGTGCGCGCGGCAAGTTGCTGGGCCATGTCGGGATCGGCAATCGCAAGGATATTCGCAACGCAGTCGAGGCCGCTGCAAAAGCGCGCGGCTGGGCCAAGACAACCGGGCATCTCAGAGCGCAAATCCTTTATTACATTGCCGAAAATCTATCAGCGCGCGCGGGCGAGTTTGAAGATCGCGTTGCTGGCATGACCGGCGGCAAGGGTGCGAAGGCGGAAGTCGAGGCGAGCATCGACCGTCTGTTCACATATGCGGCTTGGGCCGACAAGTTCGACGGGGCGGTCAAGGGCGTGCCCTTGCGCGGGCTGGCAGTCGCAATCAACGAACCGGTCGGTCTGATCGGCGCGCTGGCGGCAGATGAAGTGCCGCTGCTGGGCGCGGTGTCTTTAATTGGGCCCGCACTGGCGATGGGCAACCCGATTGTGCTGGTCCCAAGCCAGCCCTACCCACTGGCGGCGACGGACTTCTATCAAGTGTTGGAAACCTCGGACGTGCCTGCGGGCGTGGTTAACATCGTCACCGGGTCGCACGCAGATCTCGCGCCCACCCTTGCCAGCCATCTGGAATTGGACGCGGTCTGGAGCTTCTCGTCGAGTGATCTGAGCGCTACAATCGAGAAAGCCTCCGCCGGAAACCTGAAACGCACATGGGTCAACGATGGCAAAGCCCGCGACTGGCTCGGGGCCGAGGGACATGGCCGCGCTTTCCTGAATGCCGCGACAGAAGTCAAAACAGTTTGGGTGCCCTATGGTGAATAAGTTTGCGATCCTGCTGCTGGCGCTTAGCATCGCCTTGCCCGCCAGCGCACAATCTGTGGGCGAGTATAAGTTCGTCGTCCACCTGATGAACCGCCTGCAAGGGCCGTCCTTTGCGCAAAGCCGCGAATATTGCGGTTATGTGGTCCGCGGTGCGCATGGCAAAATCACGACCGGCCAAATCAGCCCCGGCACCACGGATGGCTGTGGTCCCATTCGTCCCGATGAAGGCGAGGTGCTGTCGAATTTCCATACCCATGGCGGCTATACCGAGGTGCACTATAATGAGGTGCCTTCCGTCCAAGATCTGCGCGGCGATATTGCGACCCAAACCAATGGTTGGGTCGCAACCCCCGGTGGGCGGCTCTGGTTCAATGATTGGCAGCGCGGATCGGCGCGGCAGATGTGCGGGGTGGGGTGCCTGCAGAAGGATCCCATCTTCGTGCTCGGTGCGCGCGGTAAGGTAGAGCTTGTCTATACCCTAGATAAGCTCATCCAATTGATGGGGGAGTAGGCGGATCTGCTTGACGAAACCAAGTTAAATACGCTTCATATTGACATGAAACTAGTTGCAGTCAGCCTTCTGTTGCTCGCGCCCAGCGCGGCTTTAGCCCAAGATTCATCCGAAATTCGCTTCGTCACCGGCGTCTTCTCTCAAATACAGCCCGCTAGCTTTGCTGAGAACCGCGAATACTGCGGCTATATTGGTCTAGACGATAATGATCGTTGGGTGGCAACGCCGATCGTGCGCGGCAAGCGCGATGAATGCACGCCCGAATGGCCCGACGATTTTGGCCCTATCGCGTCATTTCATACCCATGCAGGCTTCGATCGCGAGGCCTTTTCAGAGGTGCCTTCAGTCACAGATATCGAGTCTGACGAAGACGAGGGCGTCGATGGTTGGCTCGCCACCCCCGGTGGGCGGCTGTGGTTCATCGACACGACCGATATGGTGGTCAGCCAGATTTGCGGGATTGGCTGCATCGACCAAGACCCCAAATTCACTGAGGGCGCGCAAGGCATGGTCGAGATTTCGTATACCTACAAAGAATTGCTACACCTAGAGGCGCAGTAGCCCGCTAAGCCTACTTGCGCCTGAACCGAGCCAACAAACGGTCGCGGAAATTATCCGCACGCTCGTCAGCGTTATCAATCGCAATGGCGATGCCGTCGACGATGGGCTCTATCCGCGCTTGATGGAATCTGTTCCAGATCCGCCAAAGCCAAGCCAAAACAGCCACTAAGAAGATGATCAGGCCGATGTTGAAATACGGGATCAGGCGGATGTTCGGGTCGTCAATTGGTCGTACACCTACGGCATTCGGGAAAGCGGTGAACACCTCAGCGCGCCACCCGTAATGCGTGATAACAACCCATTGCGGGGCATCAGATTTGCTGATGAGATCTTGTGCTTCGGTGTGCAGATTGCTGCTGTCGAGTTTGAAATACGGAGGCCAACCCCAACCGGTATCCTCGTTCCGGTAGACGCGAACGGCGCCATTCGCAGCGACTGAATTGATGAACCGAACATCGCGGCTTACATTGGCCGTCGCCCCACCAGTGTCTGGCTGGGCCCAGAAAATCGAGTTCGCACCTATATCCATGCGCTGCACCTCGGTGCCCACAATCCGCACTACGTCCCGGTCTGGCAGGGTGTAGTTGAAGAATAAGAAAACAACCGTCGCCACAAGCGCCCAAAAAGTCCATTTCACATAGCGCATCGCAACTAGCCCCTTCAGGCGAAATTCACAAAATAAACCAAGGACGCGACCAGCGCGGTGGGCAAAATATAGACGCCGACGATTAACTTACGCTTCATCGACCGGTTATGCACCTTCATCTGCCGCTCTAGGTAGGTTTCCCAATTTATGCGCGCATCAAGCGCTTCCCATTCCTCACGCGCCTCTTTCAATGCGATCTGTCGCAGCATGAACGACATAATCATGTAAAGCAGCGTTAAAACTGCAAATAGCAGGGCAAACAGGCGCAGAACGGCAAACATTGGGCACTCCTTCTTTACGCTCCATATAGGGTGTCTTCGCGCGAGAACAGGGGGTTGCCGCTTGCACCTGCCCTGCCCTTCGCCATAGCGTCGTGGGTATGACCGAGACCGCACTTCTTGCCGCCATTGCCGCGCGCCGCGACGACCTTGTCGCCCTCACCCAAGACCTGATCCGCATCCCGACGCTGAACCCGCCGGGGCGCAATTATCGCGAAATTTGCACCTATCTGGCTGACAGGTTGGGGTCCAAGGGCTTTGCGATCCAACTGATCCGGGCCGAAGGTGCGCCCGCCGACAGTGACGCTCATCCGCGTTGGAACCTGATCGCGCGCCATGAGGGCACCCGTCCCGGCGAGTGCGTGCATTTCAACAGCCACCATGACGTCGTCGAGGTCGGCCATGGCTGGACCGTCGACCCGTTCGGCGGCGAGGTCAAAAACGGGCGCGTCTATGGGCGCGGCGCTTGCGACATGAAAGGCGGGCTTGCCAGTAGCATCATCGCAGCCGAGGCGTTTATCGAGGTCCATCCAGACTACGCAGGTGCCGTGGAAATCAGTGCGACCGCAGACGAGGAATCCGGTGGCTTCGGCGGCGTCGCTTATCTGGCTGAAAAAGGCCATTTCGACCCGGAACGCGTGCAGCATGTCATCATCCCTGAGCCGCTGAACAAGGACCGTATCTGCCTTGGTCATCGCGGTGTTTGGTGGGCCGAGATCGAAACCAAGGGCCGTATCGCCCATGGGTCAATGCCGTTCCTCGGTGACAGTGCCATCCGCCATATGGGCGCTGTGCTGCACCAGATCGAGACGCAGCTTTACCCGCTGCTGGCCACCAGAACGACTGCGATGCCTGTTGTGCCGGAAGGCGCGAAGCAATCCACGCTCAACATCAATTCGGTTCATGGCGGCGAAGCGGAACAGGATCCTGACTACACGGGCCTGCCTGCGGCTTGCGTTGCAGATCGCTGCCGCATCATCCTCGACCGACGTTTTCTGATTGAGGAAGATATCGCCGAGGTCAAAGCCGAAGTTGGACGCGTGCTAGAGGCCGTAAAAGCCGAGCGGCCCAGTTTTGAATACGAGATCCGCGAGTTGTTCGAGGTCCATCCTTCGATGACCGACAAGGACGCGCCCATTGTGCGCTCTACCGCCGCCGCGATTGAACGCGTGCTCGCCAAGCAGCCCGATTATGTCGTCAGCCCCGGCACTTACGACCAAAAGCATATCGACAGAATCGGACGGCTGAAAAACTGCATTGCCTACGGGCCCGGCATCCTCGATCTCGCACACCAGCCGGACGAGTGGGTTGGCATCCAAGACATGGAAGACAGCGCCGGGGTGATGGCGTTAGTGCTGGCAGATTTGTTAACATAGGGCATTGAACTTAGACCAAAAAACCAAGGTGGCGCAGAACCTCGCAAGCGGTCGTGGCGGTGCCATGGGCCAGAACCACGTCGTTCAAGCCCCGCACCCAGACGCGACAAGGTATCCTCAAGATATAGCCCGGCGATAGCAGCGTTTCGGTCATTTGGGGGCGATCCCGAATCTGTTGATCTTCCGAAAGGTAAACGCCTCAGCGCCGCCGACCCTAGCATTTTGCCTTGCGCAGTCTTGACTTGCCGGATGCCCTCCCCGCCCCTACGCTCATGCTCAAACCACTGCCGATAGGGAGGCTCGAACATGCTTAACCACCTCAAATTTACCGCCTGCGCGCTGGCCTTGATGACCGCACCCGCGCTCGCCCAGCAAACCGACATCACCATCGGCATGGCACTAGAGCCGCCGAATTTGGACCCCACCGGCGGTGCAGCTGCGGCCATCGACGAAGTGGTTTACGCCAATGTTTTCGAGGGCCTGACGCGATTTGGCTCTGACGGCGCAGTCAATCCGGGCCTCGCGGAAAGCTGGGATATCTCTGATGACGGGATGACTTACACCTTCAATCTGCGCTCAGGCGTGATGTTCCATGACGGCACCGCGATGGACGCCGAGGACGTGAAATTCAGCCTCGACCGCGCCCGCGCTGAGGACAGCACCAACGCGCAAAAACCGCTATTTGCCGCGATTTTGGAAGTAGCCGTAGTGGATGCTACAACCGTGCAAGTGGAGCTCAGCGCACCCACCGGCGCGGGTATGTTAAACAATGCCTGGGGTGATTCGGTGCTCGTCGCGCCCCAAACCCCCGCCCCACAGGCCAC
>JAWUXZ010000053.1:0-28634 GCA_034111085.1 Dinoroseobacter sp. | reverse complement strand
TCTGCAACGCTACCTTGACGAGTTCGTGTTCCGTTGGAACCGGCGGCGCCACATGTGCAGTGCCTTCGACACGCTGCTCGGGATAGGTGCCCGTCTCGCGCCTGCAACCTATCGCGATTTCGTCGACCAGCGCGTCTGAACGCCATCTTTCATTGTGAAAAGCTACGCTTTATGCGCCCAAGCTGCGCCGCAAATTGACCCGATCCGCGCCTCAGGCCCCAATCATCAGCTCTGTCGCCTCAACATGTAGATCCGCCGGAACAAAGGGGATAAGCCTTGTAGATGTCTTTGATAATACGTGGGGCACTACCGCCGAATTTTCTGACCCCGACGGTAATCTCTGTGCCCTAAGGTCGGATGAGGGGTTTGGTGACTGAACATCACCTAGTCCGCTTAGCAGCCACCGGAGATTGTTCTATAAATGGAGTTTTTTGGAAGCTTGTGCGGATGTTACAAATAGAGGTGATAGATCCAGAGTGTCGCAAGCAACTCTGATCATATACCAAAGGGGACACCGCCTGTTACGGGAAGGTTAATACCAGTAACGTAGTTTGCTTGTGGACCAGAAAGATAGGCCACGGCATTGGCGACATCTTCCGGCAGTCCTGCACCTCTCAACGCCACATTCGCGTACCGCTCTGCTTTCATCTCAGCGACCGAGATTCCCCGGTCATTTGCTAAGCGTATGTTTGCAGCGGTGTGCATGTCTGTAGCAATGTAGCCGGGGCAGACCGTGTTGCACAAAATACCGTCGGGACCAAATTCTGCGGCAAGCGTTTTAGAAAACCCAACCAGCCCATGTTTCATCGTAGTGTAGGCTCCAAACCCCGGCTCTGCTCCAAGGCTGCCCGTCGATCCGATGTTGATAATCCGTCCACCCCCAATCTTTCGCATCTGCGGTATCACCGCCTGCGAAAGCATCATCGGACCTAACAAATTGACATCGAAGCTTGATTTCCATTGTTCAGGAGTTGTCGATAGAAAACTGTCCGACCCAGCCAATGATCCTGCGTTGTTGACGAGAATATCCACCCTCCCAAAATTCGAGAGCGTCTGTTCTATCCCATTCTTGATGTCTCCAGCGCTCGTTACATCCAAAATCAAAGAAAGTGCCGCCCCACCTTCGCCTTCGATCTCTGCAACGATGCCTTGCAGCAGTTCGGAGCGCTGCACGGGTTTTCCTTCGACATCCATGTGACCGTCGATATCGGTGACAACGACCGCTGCACCATCTTGCGCAAGCCGTTGAGCAATTGCGCGGCCAATCCCATGTGGAGCAGATGCGCCAGTCACCAGCGCGATTTTACCTTCAAGCGGATACATAGCCGAGCCTCTTATTAGGGAATTTCTTCAAGAAAAAGCTACATGAATGAAACCGCGTATCAAGTGGCTAGGCTCTCATTCTGCAATGGTAACAAAGTCCGCAGGCCAAGCTTTAGAGTCGTTCCAAAAACGCTCTTTTTTGGAACATCCCCTGCACCCACATCCGCCGAGCCCCTCACCTGCGCACCAAAGCCGCCGCCGCTGCATCGTCTAGCGTCCAGTTCTGGAGCGCCGCCAATATTCCCTCAGCCGCCTGATCGCGCCACAGCGGGTTGAGCAGGTTTGCCAGATCGCCGTCAGACGTCAGAAACCCCAACTCTACCAGCACACTCGGGATATCAGGCGCGCGCAGCACCGAGAAATCCGCCTTCAACCGGGGCCGCTTGTGCATCCCGCCCAAGGCTGCGTCGATCTCGGCGACCATGTGGCCTGCCAGCGCCTCCGACCTTGGCCGCGTCTCAGTGCGCGCCATATCCATCAAGACCGTCGCGACCGCGTCGTCGGCCCCTGACAAATCCACCCCCGCAAGCAAATCGGCCCGATCGAGACGGTCTGCCAGCAAGGCTGAAGCCTCATCGGACCCCTCATCGCTGAGCGTATAGACCGTGGCACCTGTCGCGCGCCCCTCTTGCAGCGCGTCGGCATGCAGCGAGATAAACGCATCAGCCCCGGCGCGCCGCGCAATCGCCACGCGCTCAGGCAGCGCCACAAACTGGTCGGCATTGCGGGTCAGGACCACCTCGAAATTGCCGGCGCGGATCAGCTTTTCGCGCAACTCGCGCGCGAACGTCAGCATCAGCACCGCCTCGGAATAGCCGCCGTTCTGCGCACCGGGATCGAAACCGCCATGGCCCGGATCAAGCACAATGGTCAGCGCGCGCTCGCCCAATTGGCGGGTGTGCGGGGCCGCAGGCTGGGGGGGCACCTGCGGGCGGGCCTCAGCAATCTCGGCGTATTCCGAACGGCTCGTGGGGCGCAGTATCACCCGCAAGATCGCCGCACCGCTTTGGGCATCCACAAGCATCTCGGCGCTCTCAATCGAATGAGGACGCTTTAGGGTTAACGACAGGCGCGACCAACCGGGGGCTGTTTCATCGACTGATGCTTCGGTCACGGTGTCGGTGCTGAGCACTTCGCCAAGCACGGTCCCGGCCAGCGAGGTGTCCTGCAACTCCACCTGCAACGCAATCGGTCCGTCCACGAGGCGCAGGCGGTAAGGCACGGCTTGACTGAGCGCGAGCGTCACCTCAAGCGCGCGGCCCCGGTTGCGAATATTGCTGAATTGCGGGATCAGGCGCGCGAGTGCGCTCGTGTCTTGAGCGGCGACCGCAAGGGGTGCGCCAAGCGTCAAGACAAGCGCCAAGACGCTGGTCCATAAGGATTTTCGCATAAGGTGCCTGCCTTTTCCGGCTTATCTGGGCTGCTCGTATGGGCTGACTATACCCTATTCGCGCGCGGCCATGAAGGCCTTCAGTCGCGCAGCCCCCTCGATCATATCTGCTCGCGATCCGGCATAGGAAAACCGCAAAGTCGCACCACCTCGTTTTGGGTCGAAATCGAGGCCGGGGGTGACAGCAACACCGGCTTTGGCGAGGATCTCGGCGGCAAAGGCGCGGCTGTCACCGGTGATCTCAGACACGTCGGCATAGATATAGAACGCCCCATCAGGTGGTGCGATCTTGGTAAACCCGGCCGCACGCAGCCCTTCCAACAACACAGTGCGATTGCCCTCGTAGACGGAGCGGTTTTCCAGCAGCTCAGTGTGGCCTTGAAGCGCGCCGAGGGCTGCCAGTTGGCTGGCATGGGGCGCGCAGATGAACAGATTTTGGGCGAGGCGTTCGAGTGTGCGCACATGCGTCTCGGGCACAACCATCCAGCCCACGCGCCAACCGGTCATCGAGAAATACTTCGAAAACGAGTTGATCACATAGACCTCGTCGGTGATCTCAAGTGCACTGACAGCCCGCTCGCCCCATTCAAGCCCGTGGTAAATCTCGTCCGAGATAAACGCGCGGTCGCCCATTGCCGCAATCAACCCGGCAAGTGCAGCGCGGTCCAGCATCGTGCCTGTGGGGTTGTTGGGGCTGGCGACAATTGCGCCTGCGATATCGGCGTCTTGTAATGCCGCTGGCTGCAAGCGGTGGTGATCCTCGTCCTGCGTCGCCAGCCCGACAGGCGTTAATGACAGTGCTTTCAGGATCGAGCGATATGACGGATAGCCCGGCTCGCATACACCGACGCGCTGGCCCGCCTCAAACAGTGCCGTGAACGCGAGGATAAATGCCCCCGACGAGCCTGCGGTTACAATCACGCGCTCGGGGTTCAGGTCGAGGTTGTACCACCGCTTGTAAAGCCCGGCGATCCCTTCGCGCAGAGCGGGCAATCCAAGTCCCTCAGTATAGCCCAAAGCGCTGTTCTCAAGCCCGTCGCGCAACGCGGCACGGGCGGTTGCGGGCGCGGGCGTGGCCGGTTGGCCGACCTCCATATGAATTATGGACCGCCCTGCCGCCTCGGCCGCATTGGCCTCGCGCAAAACATCCATGACAATGAACGGGTCCACATGGGCGCGGTCGGCTAGCTGCATTGGGGCGTCTCCTTTTGCGTTGTTGTTTCTTGGCGGTAGGCCCGCGTCAACCACCGGCCGCGCTGCACCGCCTCACTGCGCCTGCCTCACTGCGCCTGCCTCACTGCAATGTCAGAACGGGGGGACTAGGCAGAGCGCGCTGCAAAAGGTAACGCTTGCGTGACATTTTTTCTCGGACAGGACGTTCATATGCGCCGCTTTCTCGCCCCCCTCGCTCTCGCTTTATTATTGCCATTCACGGCGACTGCCCAAGACACGGGTATGGAGATGTCAGACTCGGATCGCGCGGCCTTCCAAGCCGAGGTTCGCGCCTATCTGCTGGCTAACCCAGAGGTGATTTTCGAGGCCATCCAAGTTTTTGAGGACCGCAAAGCCGCCAAGCAGTCCCAGACTGATGCCGATATGATCGCAGCCAATATGGACGATCTGCATGATACCACGCGGTCTTGGGAAGGCGGCAACCCCGATGGCGATGTCACGCTGGTCGAGTTTATCGATTACCGGTGTAGCTATTGCCGCCGCGCCCATGATGAGGTGCTGGAATTGGTGGCAAGCGATGGAAATATTCGCATAATCACCAAGGAGTTCCCGATCCTCGGTGAGGCCTCGCTCGCATCCTCGCGCTTTGCGATCGCGGTCCTTCAATTGGCCGGACGCGATACTTATAAGTTGGTGAATGATGCACTGATCCGGCTGCGCGGCGAGCCGGATGAGGCAACGCTGAGCCAGCTCGCGATTGAGGTTGGCTTGAACCCTGCCGAGATTATCGCCCATGCCGCAACCGATGCAGTGACCGATGTGATCGACGCCAACCGTGCGCTCGGCCAAAGGCTGGATATTCGCGGCACGCCCACATTTGTTATGAACGGCGAGATGATGCGCGGGTATCTACCGCTCGACCAGATGCGCGCGGCTGTGGCGGCAGTGCGCGGCTAATTATGTTGGGAAAGGTGGGCAAATTGCCCACCTTTCGGACACGCCAAATCTTACGGACACGCCAAATGTAGGGTGGGCAATCTGCCCATCACTCAGGCGTCTACTCATCTCAATTAATTCTGTCACGAAGATGCGGGCCTGCACCGGTTTTGCGGCGTGATCTGCGTGTCACCAGCGGGGTTTTACGCCGCCGGTGTGCCCTTTGGCGCGTTTTAGACGTCATCGCGCGCGCTCAGTTCGGGCTGTGGCACTTATATCTCACAGGCAAACCACTGTCCTGAGTGTGTGCGGCTAGGGGCTGATGAGCCCAATCCCACCGGATCGGGTGGGGCAGGTCAAAAAAGGTTCACGCTAAGGATTGGTTAGCACGCTTCCGGGGAGGTGCTGCTTAACGCAACACCTCGCGCCCCAATCACGTTTTTGGCTTGCCCCGATACGGCTTTGGCGCATCTGCGGGCGCTTTGCCGAGGTGCTTTCTAAGCCGCGACGGCGTGGACTTTTTCTTGTCCTTATACGGGTTGTCCTGATTCTGACCGCGAAACCACAGCCGGATCGGCGTGCCCGGCATATCGAAATCGGTGCGCAACCCGTTGACCAGATAGCGCTCGTAGGATGCGGCCATCTTATCAGGATACGACGCCATCACCACAAAGCCCGGCGGGCGGGTTTTGGCTTGGGTCATGTAGCGCAGCTTGATGCGGCGACCGGCGGGTGCGGGCGGCGGGTGCGCTTCAACCATGGCTTGCAGCCAACGGTTCAAGGTGGCTGTTGGAATACGGCGGTTCCAGACCTCGTGGGCCTTCAAGACCGCTTCTTGCAGACGGTCCAAGCCGCGCCCGGTCTTGGCAGAAACCGTAACCAAAGGCGCGCCACGCAGCTGCGGCAACAAGCGCTCGAACGCCTCTTTCAGCTCGCGCAGCTTGTCCTGCTTTTCGTCTTCCAAGTCCCATTTATTGACGGCCAAGACCACCGCGCGACCTTCGCGTTCGGCCAAGTCGGCGATGCGCAAATCTTGCTGCTCAAACGGAATCGCAGCATCCAGCAGCACCACGACCACTTCCGCGAACTTCACTGCGCGCAAACCGTCCGAGACGCTGAGTTTTTCCAGCTTCTCCTGAATTTTTGCCTTCTTACGCATGCCTGCGGTGTCAAACAGCCGGATCGGCACGCCTTGCCACTCCATCCGTACCGAGATCGCATCGCGAGTGATTCCGGCCTCGGGGCCTGTCAGCAAGCGCTCCTCGCCCAGCATCTGGTTGATCAGCGTGGATTTGCCCGAATTGGGTCGTCCGACAACTGCGACCTGCAACGGCTTTGCAGCGGTTGGCACGCGGGGCGCATCCGCATCCTCGTCCAGATCCACATCCGTTTCAGGCGAATCGTCGAGCGCTGCTTTGTCAGCTGCATCCACAAGCGGTTGCAGCACATACAGCAAGTCGGCCATCCCCTCACCATGCTCAGCAGAGATTGGGATAGGATCGCCAAGGCCAAGGCCAAACGCCTCGTAGATACCCGCCTCAGCCGCGCGGCCTTCGGCTTTGTTGGCCGCCAAGATCACTCTCTTGGACGAGCGGCGCAAAATATCAGCAAACACCTGATCAGTCGGCGTTATTCCGGTGCGCGCATCAACGATGAACAAGCACGCATCGGCTAAACCCACCGCACGCTCGGTCAGACGGCGCATCCGGCCTTGAAGGCTGTCATCTGTGACCTCCTCCAGACCTGCGGTATCCACAACCGTAAAGCGCAGATCGCCCAGGCGCGCAGCACCCTCGCGCAGATCGCGCGTTACGCCGGGTTGGTCGTCGACCAAGGCGAGGCGTTGGCCCACAAGGCGGTTAAACAGGGTCGATTTGCCCACATTGGGCCGCCCCACGATGGCGAGAGTAAAGGACATAAGGTGTCACGCGCTTTCAAAGATAGACGCGGGCCTTAGCGCAAAGCCAAGCGCGCGGAAAGGGGTCTAGCGAAACGCGTGCAAAGTGCCGCTGGTCGAGACCACATAAGCCACACCATTGACCACGATAGGCGATGCAGCTGCGCCGCCGGGAATATCAGTTGTGTCGACCAAATTGCCAGAGGCCGGATCAAACCCACGCATCAAGCCATCATCCGAGGCCACCAGCAAACGCCCACCTGCCAGCACCGGGCCGAAATGGGCGGTGATTGCACGGCGACGGCGCGGACGCTCGTTCTCGAAGTAGGGCAATTGCTCGGCCCAGATCGTTTCGCCTGTGGCCGCATCAAGCCGCACCAAACGCGCTTCGTCTGAGATCAGGAACAACGATCCGCCTGCAGGCCAAACCGGACCATAAGCCCCCTCGCCTGCGGTCCAATCGCGTGCGCCCGTAGCAGCGTCAATCGCGACGACCTTGCCTTGCGCGTTGCCCGTATAGATCGTGCTGCCCACCAGAACGGGATCAGCGGTAATGCCGTCGAAGATCGAATAAGCGCGCCCGACACGTTCGCCGGCAACAGAAGTGCCCCAAACACGAATGCCGGTTTGCTTCAGAACCGAGATCAACTCGCCTGACCCCAAAGGCAGCACAACCTTGCGCCCGTTGATGATCGGACCAGACCCACCTGTCAGGCCGGTGATGTTCGGCGCGCCTGCAATCAGCCATTCAACTTTGCCGGTACGTGTATCAATCGCGCGGGCCACCGCATCGGTGGAGACCACATAGACGCGGTTGCCTTCCACAGTCGGCGCGGCAGTTGACGGAGCCTCGAGAACTTGCGTCCAGCGCACGGTGCCCGATGCGGTATCAAGCGCCGAGATGGTGCCAAAAGCCGACGTTACATAAAGCGTGCTGCCCGAGATCGCCAAACCGCCGCCCGAGGCTTCATCACTGCGCTCGCCCGCGGGGGTTAGATCGCGTGACCAAAGAACCTCGCCCGAGTTCAGCGCAACTGCCGAAACGGTTGCGCGGCTGTCGAGCGTGAAGATACGGCCATCGGCGGCCACAGGACTTGCGGTGATGCGGTGCTTGCGACTGTCGCCTGAACCGATATTCGCCGACCAAACAG
Source organism: Dinoroseobacter sp. (assembly GCA_034111085.1). Taxonomy (GTDB): domain Bacteria; phylum Pseudomonadota; class Alphaproteobacteria; order Rhodobacterales; family Rhodobacteraceae; genus Dinoroseobacter. The sequence goes on along the minus strand of JAWUXZ010000053.1, from coordinate 20,764 downwards.
GCGTCAGGCTGGGCGCTAGAACCGCATGATCGGTGCGATGTTGCAGCCCGCCATTGCGGTGGGTCCAATCGGTGATGTTACGCGTGGCAGGCAAACGGATCGCGACGGCAGCGCGCGGTGCTGCCTCGGCCACAACCTCTACGGCCTCTGCCGTTGCATCACCCAAGCCGTTGGCGGGATCGTTGGTATCAGCAAGCGGTGTGCGCACGGCAAAGCGTTCGCCCGGCAAGATCAATTCGCGCTCGCAGCCTGTCAACACAAGCACTGAGATCAGCGCCAAAGCCGCTCCCCGCTTGAGCGGCGATGCGCTTTGAAAGCGTGACCCGCGCTGCGAGACATTATCATGTTTGCTACCAGCCATGCTCAAGGCCCGTCCCCAAAACTGTTCCTATGGGTCGCTTATATGCGGATATCATCCGCTTGCGAACCCAGATTTTGTGCGACCTTACCGCAGCTTGTGCCAAATCGGAAGGCCCAAGCGGCGGTCCCGGCTCGGATCGGCAAAACAGCCTCAATCGAGCCAATTCGAGCGCCTTGGTTATTGTGTAGCACCTTCGATCTCGATGTCCTCAAAACTGCCACCCAGCGAGACCACAAGCTGAGCCGCGCGTTGGCGCTGCCCGTTGGTCGATGTCGCGTCTTCGGCAATATCTGTAAGCAGCTCAATCGCGCTATCGGTCTCACCCTGCTCGATCATCACCAAGGCCTGTTGTTCGCGCGCAATCTGACGGAACGGTGCACCGGGGGCCGATAGGGCCTCAATCCGGGCAAGGCGGTCTTCGATGCCAAGCGCCTCGCCACCCAGCAAAAGCAGGCGCAAATTCGCAAGGTCGCGGTAAACCGTTGGGGTCAGCGGATCATCTGCTAAGCTGCGCAAGGCGGCCAAGGCCCGGTCGGTTTCGTCGGCAGCCGTGGCCTCGGCCGCCGTCAGCAGCGCCAAGATAGGTGCGCCGTCTTCAGGGGCCGAAATGCTGGCGAGCGCGTCAACACGTGCATTGGCGTCTTGGGTGTTCAGCGCTGCAAAGATTGCGTCACCGTAGGCTTGCGCCTCGGCCCGGTCTTGAGCGCGGGTCCATTCGGTAAAGGCCGCCGTACCTACGATCCCGATCACTGCCAAAGCGGCGATCCAACCATAGCGCCGGAAAACCGCAAACAATTTGTCGCGGCGCAGGTCTTCAGAGACCTCTTCAATGAAACTGTCAGGATTGCTCATCGTCGCCTCTTTCGCCTGAACCAAACGCTGACCCGAACATGGGCATCTTGCGCAATTTCCGCGCATCTAGCACGCAGCGCCCATGCGTGCCAGCCTATGTGCACTCCCTCAGGGGGATCGAACTGTGGTTTTCTTGCGCGCCGGGCCCAAAATCGTTAATCTGAACTGGTTCGTTCACCCCGTAGCGCCTATGTGCCCGGCATTGGCGTGCCCTTCTATACGACTATACGACAAGTTTAGGACCCTCGCGCCGCACTCGGACCCTCGGAGTAGTTTAGACGATGCGTTTCTTTTCCATCCTTCTCGCTGTTGTCGTCATGACAGCCCTGTTTTTGTTCGTGCTGCAACGCGACGCGCTGCTCGGCTTTGCCGGGATCGGCGCGGATGAGGCTGAGATCGGCGAAACCGCCATGTCGCCCGAAGCAGACGCGCCTGACGCAGTTGCCCCTATAACCGAGCGGCGCGTCTCTATCGTGGCCCTGACCAGCACGGCCCAAACGGTGGAGAACGCGATTGTTTTGCGCGGCCGCACCGAAGCTTTGCGCCAAGTGACAGCGCTTGCGGAAACTTCGGGCCGTGTGGTGTCGGAGCCTTTGCGCAAAGGCAGCCAAGTCGAAGCCGGACAAATCATGTGCCAACTTGATCCGGGCTCACGCGGGGCAAATCTGGCCGAGGCCGAAGCCCGTTTGCTAGAAGCGCGCGCAAGGGTTCCCGAGGCCGAGTCGCGCGTCACAGAAGCTGCCGCCCGTTTTGAAGAAGCTCGCATCAACGAAAATGCCGCCCGACGTTTAGCCGCAGACGGATTTGCCAGTGAAAGCCGCGTTGCCGGGGCAGACGCCGCCCTCGCATCTGCACAATCAGCGGTCTCGTCGGCCATCACCGGGCTTGAGACGGTAAAGGCTGGCATCCAAAGCGCGGAAGCATCGGTGGAACGCGCCGAGCAAGACATCACCCTTCTGACGATCACAGCGCCTTTCGCGGGCGTGCTGGAGACCGATACAGCCGAGTTTGGTGCATTCCTGAACACCCAAGGCGGCAACGCGAACTGCGGCACAATCTTGCAGTTGGACCCGATAAAGCTGGTGGGTTTTGTGCCTGAGGCCGATATTGAGCTGGTCCAAGTCGGCGCGCGCGCAGGCGCACAGCTTGCATCGGGCCGCGAAGTGTCGGGGCTGGTGACGTTCCTGTCGCGCTCAGCGGATCTGACGACGCGCACTTTTCGCACCGAAATTGAGATCGACAATTCAGACCTCAGCATCCGCGACGGCCAAACCGCCACCATCGGCATCGCAGCCGAAGGCACCCCCGCACATCTGATCCCAGCCTCAGCACTGACGCTGAACGACAGTGGTGAGTTGGGCGTGCGCCACGCGGTTGCGACCGACAATGGGCACCAGGCCGCCTTTGCCCCGGTCACGCTGCTGCGCGACACCGCCGAGGGCGTGTGGGTCACCGGCTTGCCGGAGACGGCAGATGTGATCGTGGTCGGCCAAGAATACGTGACCGAGGGTACCTTGATTACAGTTACCTACCGGGAGGACGGCGCATGACCGGCATCGTTGATTGGGCCGCGTCGCGCGCGCGGATGGTTCTGGCCTTTGTGGCCCTGTCGATTGTGATTGGCACCGTTGCCTATATTTCACTGCCCAAAGAGGGCGAGCCGGACATCGAGATCCCGGCGCTGTTTGTGTCGGTCCCCTTCCCCGGCATCTCGGCCGAAGACAGCGAAAAGCTGCTCGTCAAGGTGATGGAGACCGAGCTGTCTGATCTTGACGGCCTCGACAAGATATCTGCGACCGCCGCCGAAGGCTTCGCGGGCGTGATCCTTGAGTTTGAGTTTGGCTGGGACAAGTCCCAAACCATCGCCGATGTGCGCGACAAGATGAACACTGCTGCTGCGAATTTCCCCAGCGGCGCCGATAACTACACAATCAATGAGATCAACTTCAGCGAATTCCCGATCATCGTGGTCAACCTGACAGGTAGTTTGCCCGAGCGCACATTGCTGCGACTGGCCAAAGACCTGCAAGACACGCTCGAAGGGCTAGAGCCCGTTCTTGAGGCGGGCCTAACTGGTCAGCGCGAAGAAATGGTCGAGGTTGAAATCGACCCGCTTCTGCTTGAAGCCTATAACGTCACCGCAGGCGAATTACTGGCCGTCGTCCAGAACAACAACCAGCTGATTGCAGCCGGTCAGGTGGAGACGAGCAGCGGCGCGTTCTCGCTGAAAATCCCCTCGGCCTTTGACGAAACTTCCGACGTGTTCGGCCTGCCTGTAAAGGTGAACGGCGACCGCGTCGTGACCCTGGGTGATTTGGCCAATATCCGTCTGACATTTGAGGACCGCGAAGGCACCGCACGCTTTAACGGCGATGCGACGCTGGCCTTGCAGGTGGTCAAACGCAAAGGCTTCAACATCATCGATATGGCCAACCTTGTGCGCAGCACGGTTGCCGCTGAACAAGCCGCGTGGCCTACCGAGTTACAGCAAGCGGTCACCGTGTCGATCTCGATGGACCAAAGCCGCGTCGTCGGCTCGATGGTTAGCCAGCTTGAGGGCTCGGTTCTGACGGCGATTGCGCTGGTGATGATCGTGGTGTTGGCGGCACTTGGGACACGCTCGGCATTGCTGGTGGGCTTTGCGATCCCGACGTCGTTCCTGCTGTGTTTTGCCTTCTTGGCGGTCATGGGCATAACGGTCTCGAACATCGTGATGTTTGGCTTGATCCTTGCGGTCGGGATGTTGGTGGACGGCGCAATCGTTGTCGTTGAATACGCTGACAGACGGATTGAAGAAGGTGCCGGTCCGATGACCGCGTTTACCGATGCCGCAAAGCGGATGTTCTGGCCGGTGGTATCGTCCACCGCGACGACCCTATGCGCGTTCCTGCCGATGCTGTTCTGGCCCGGTGTGCCCGGACAATTCATGGGAATGTTGCCTGTCACATTGATCTTCGTGCTGTCGGCCTCGCTGGTCGTTGCACTGGTATATCTGCCTGTTATGGGCGGCGTCGCTGGCCGGATGAGCCGCTTTTTCGAGGGGAGAGCCTCGGGCCTGATGGGTCTGCCCTATTGGGTGCGGTTCGTGTTGGCTTGTGCGTCGGGCGTCGCGGTGTTCGTGTCGGCCATGCAGGTTCTCAACCCCGGCTATGTGCTGGGCCTTGATCCAGAAGGCGGCATTGGGGCCTACTTGCCCGGCGCGCTTATGTTTGCCGTCTCGGCCGCCCTGTTGTCGGTGACGATGACAGCTGCGAAGTTCCAGCGCGCGCGCAACGAGCGTATCCGCTCAGGCTTCCGGCGCACTCCGTTTGGCTGGGCAATCCGGTTGATCACCAACAATCCGATCATGCCTTTGGTGGCGATTGGCATGGTGGGGGTCGTAGTGGCGACAACCTTCTCGCTGTTCTCAAACAACAATTACGGGGTCGAGTTCTTCGTCGATTCCGAGCCTGAGCAGGCCATCGTCTATGTCCAAGCGCGCGGCAATCACAGCCTTGGTGAGAAAGACGCGCTGCTGCGTCAAGCCGAGGCGATTGCCAATACCACCGCTGGCGTCGAGTCGGTCTTTGCCTTTGCGGGCGCAGGAGGCCTGAACCAGAACACCGGAGGGGCATCTGCGCCGCTCGATACCATTGGCCAAATCCAATTAGAGCTGGTGCCATGGGAAGACCGCCCGACGATTGATGTGCCTTGGTTCTCTGTGTTTGGCCTATTTGATGTGCCCCGCACAGTCGTGGACCCGGCCTTTGACGGCAACGCCGTGATCGACGCCATGAGCCTGCGATTGGCCGAAATTCCCGGCATCCGCTTTGAGGTGCTGGCCGCTGCGCAAGGTCCGGCCTCAGCCAAGCCCGTGCATTTGCGCATCAAGGGCGATGATCTGGGCGATCTGGAGGCGGCCGTGACCATGGCGCGCGCCCAGTTTGAGGCGATCGGCGGCCTGACCGGGATCGAAGACAGCCTGCCCCTGCCGGGCATCGACTGGCAAATCGACGTCAACGTGGCCGAGGCTGGACGCTACGGCGCCGATGTCGCCACTGTGGGCGCGATGGTGCAGTTGATCACGCGTGGGGTGCTTTTGGGCAACATGCGGGTCGATAGCTCGGATGACGAGATCGAAATCCGGGTGCGCTTTCCAGCAAAAGACCGCGTGCTGTCCACACTCGATACATTGCGGGTGCGGACGCCAAATGGGTTGGTACCATTGTCGAACTTCGTGACCCGCTCGCCTGTGCCGAAACTGGCTCAGATCAACCGGGTGGGTGGGCAGCGCTATTACGATGTGAAGGCGGGGGTCGGCTCAGAGCTTGAGAACGCCGAGGGTGTCGTAATCACCCCCGGCGAGCGGATCGCCGTATTGACCGAATGGCTGGAGACCGAAGCCGAATTTCCCGTAGGGACCACTTGGGAATGGACCGGCGACCAAGAGGACGAGGCCGAAAGCCAAGCCTTCCTCAGCCAAGCCTTCCTCGGTGCGCTGTTTTTGATGTTCATCATTCTGCTCGCGCAGTTCAACAGCTTCTACAACGCTATTCTGGTGCTGATCGCGGTGGTTCTTTCAACTACGGGCGTTCTGATCGGGATGATGGTCATGCAGCAGCCATTCTCGGTGATTATGACCGGAACGGGGATCGTGGCACTGGCAGGCATTGTAGTGAACAACAACATTGTTTTGATCGACACTTACCAAGAATATTCGCGCTACATGCCGCGGCTGGAAGCAATCAGCCGCACCGCGCAGATGCGGATCCGGCCCGTGTTGCTGACCACAATCACGACGATGGCGGGTCTGACGCCGATGATGTTCGGGCTGTCGCTCGACTTCTTCGGGGGGGGCTACTCGGTCGATAGCCCGACCGCCTTATGGTGGAAGCAGCTTGCAACAGCCGTGGTCTTCGGACTTGGCGTCGCGACCGTTCTGACCCTGATCTTCACGCCAGCAATGCTGGCGCTGCGGGTCTGGATCGAGGACGGCGCATATGGCGCATGGTTGCGGATGCGCGCGGTGTCTTTGGGCAAGGCCAGCCGCGAGGCGCGCGACATCACTTTGCGCCGCTCGGCCAAGAAACTGCGCCAACCCGAAGTGATCTGGGACGAGGAAGGCGACTTGTTTGACCCTGAGGCACCTGTCGGCAAGCCGGCGACCCTGCGCGCTGCCGAATGATGACACAAGCCAACAGCCAGCACCTGTGCCTAACACCCGGCGGAGGCCTGCCGCGCTTGCTGGAAATCATGCGCCGCCTGCGCGACCCTGCGACAGGCTGTCCGTGGGATATCGAGCAGGATTTTGCCTCCATCGCGCCTTACACGATTGAGGAGGCCTATGAGGTCGCCGACGCAATTGAGCGCGCCGATTGGGACGACCTGAAAGGCGAGTTGGGCGATTTGCTGCTGCAAACTGTCTATCACACCGCGATGAGCGCCGAGGCCGGGCGCTATGATTTCCACGATGTGGCCGAGGCGATTGCCCAGAAGATGATCGACCGCCATCCGCATGTGTTCGCAGACGAGACACGCGATAAAAGTGCCGAGCAGCAGACCCGCGACTGGGAAGTTCACAAAGCCGCTGAGCGCGCGCGACGCGGCGAGGTTGGCGTGTTGGACGGTGTGGCTCTCGGGCTGCCTGCACTTATGCGCGCGGTGAAATTGCAAAAGCGCGCCGCACGGGTTGGCTTCGATTGGCCCGATGACAGTCATGTGCTGGCCAAGATTGAAGAAGAAGTGGCCGAGTTACGCGAGGCCCGCGCCGAGTTAGGCCCCGAGAAGACCGCGGAAGAATTTGGCGATCTTTTGTTTGTGATGGCGAATTTGGCCCGGCACTGGGAGATTGATCCAGAGGTCGCGTTGCGCGCGGCGAACGGAAAATTCACCCGGCGGTTTGCGTTCATCGAGGCGGAGTTGGCAAAGCTGGGCCGCGCACCCAAAGACAGTGATTTGGAAGAGATGGACGCGCTGTGGGATGCGGCGAAGGTGGCCGAGCGGGCGCGCTAAGCAATCTAGCGCAGCACCTGTGTTATGGGCGCGGTACCCTTTGCCGAAAACTCTTTGGACGAACGATTTTGGCCCCTTGCCCTTCGCCTCCACTCACGCCAATCTCTGCCCATGACACGCAAAATAATCATCGACACCGACCCCGGCCAAGACGACGCGGTCGCTATCCTCCTCGCCCTCGCTTCGCCTGAGGAGGTTGAGGTCCTAGGCCTGACGGTCGTGGCCGGAAACGTTCCGCTCGCGCTGACCGAGCGCAACGCACGCATCGTGTGCGAACTGGCAGGCAAGCCGGACACATTGGTCTTCGCAGGCTGCCAAGCACCCCTGACGCGCAAGCTGGTCACCGCCGAGCATGTCCACGGCAAAACCGGCCTAGACGGCCCGCAACTAGCTGACCCTACCATGGTATTGCAGCCCGAGCATGCGGTCGACTACATCATCAACACTCTGCGCGCTGAACCCGAAGGCACCGTCACCTTATGCCCCCTCGGCCCGCTGACCAACATCGCCACCGCAATGCAAAAAGCCCCCGACATCGTTCCGCGCATCCAAGAAATCGTGTTGATGGGTGGGGCCTATTTTCAGGTTGGTAACATTACGCCAGCCGCCGAATTCAACATCTACGTCGATCCTGAAGCCGCTGATATTGTGTTTAAATCCGGCGCACCGATTGTCGTCATGCCGCTGGATGTGACCCACAAAGCCCTGACCACCGCGCCCCATGTGCAAGGTTTCCGCGATATGGGCACCGAGGCGGGCCGCATGGTCGCCGAGTGGACTGATTTCTTCGAGCGTTTCGATAAGGAAAAATACGGATCCGCTGGGGCACCGCTGCACGACCCTTGCGTCATCGCCTACTTGATCCAGCCTGACCTGTTCTCGGGCCGCCACGTCAACGTCGTGATCGAGACGCAAGGCACATACACCACAGGCATGACCGTTGCCGATTGGTGGCGCGTGTCCGGGCGCGAGCCGAACGCAATGTTTATGGACGACCTCGATGCAGACGGGTTCTTCGCGCTGCTAACTGATCGGATCGCGCGGCTTTAAGGGCGCAGGAGGCACTTGCACCATGTGATCTGGCAACTCAGGCACTGATAGGTCGGGGGTGCCCTCTTGCGCGGAGATGCTCTTTGTCTTGATCCCGCCCCGGTTGCCCTGCGCATCATATCCCAACTAGCAAGATGCAAAGCCCGGCGGCACGTGCGGTAGCAGGCCTTGCCATTCGATCAGGCTGACCTTCCCCAAGCACCGCTTTCGCAACGCCCCTCTGAAGAATTTGCCCGGTGGATAACTTCAGCCCGGCGGTTGCCCCTCGACAAGCGCGCGCGAGCCCATATCTAGGGGGGATGACACATGCACCCATATTCCAGAACAGCTACGCCCGCCTGCCCGAGCGCTTCTTCACCAAGCAGGCCGCGACGCCCGTGCGCGCGCCTGAATTGCTCGCAGTGAATGACACGCTCGCAACTGAAATGGGGTTGGACGCCGAGTGGCTGCGCTCGGACGCAGGCCTAGCAATGCTTGCTGGAAACGCGGTGCCCGAAGGGGCCGAGCCGCTTGCCCAAGCCTATGCAGGCCACCAATTCGGCGGCTGGAACCCGCAGCTTGGCGATGGGCGCGCAGTACTTTTGGGCGAGGTTACGGGGCCAAACGGCAAGCCGTGGGACGTGCAACTCAAAGGCTCCGGTCCAACACCCTACAGCCGAAGCGGCGACGGTCGCGCGTGGCTGGGCCCAGTGATGCGCGAGTATCTGGTATCCGAGGCAATGCATGCCCTTGGCGTGCCAACAACGCGCGCGCTGGCGGCCGTCAGCACTGGCGAGATTGTCTTGCGCGAGGGGCCCATGCCCGGTGCGGTGCTAACGCGGGTGGCCTCCAGTCATATCCGAGTCGGAACTTTCCAGTTTTTCGCGGCCAGACAGGATGAAGATGCGGTCGCAACGCTTTGTGATTATGCAATTAAGCGCCATTATCCCAATGCAGAAGGCCCGCTGGGGCTGCTGAACGCGGTGATCGATGCGCAAGCCGCGCTGATCGCAAAATGGATGGGCCTTGGCTTCATCCACGGGGTGATGAACACCGACAATATGGCAATCTCGGGCGAGACAATCGATTACGGCCCCTGCGCGTTTATGGAGACGTTTCACCCTGAGACGGTCTATTCCAGCATCGACCGCGACGGGCGCTACGCCTACGGCAACCAGCCGGAAGTTGGGGTCTGGAACATCGCGCAATTGGCGACGGCCCTGCTGCCCTTGATTGACGCCGATCGCGACAAAGGCATCGAGATTGCCACTGAGGCCGTCCACCGCTTCCCGGATGTGTATGCGGCGGCCTATAAAGAGGTGTTTGCGGCCAAGCTAGCGCTTGATCCAAGCAACCCAGAGGCACAGCCACTCACCGAAGCCTTCCTCGGCTTGATCACTGGGCGCGCAGATTTCACCCTTGCCTTCCGTGGCTTAGCCAGCGGCGATACCCGAGCCCTGTTCGCAGACCCGAGCGGCTTTGATGCGTGGTCAGAAAAATGGGAAGCTGCGCGCTTGGCCGACTGGAAAACTCTGCTGTCAGCGACAAACCCCGCCTTCATCCCGCGCAATCACCGTATTGAGGAGGCGATCCAAGCTGGGGTTGCAGGCGACTATGCGCCGTTCCACCGCCTGCGCGAGGTGCTGAAAACACCCTTCACCGACCAGCCGGACCATGCGGAGCTACAAATCCCCGCCGACCAACAAAACGCGGTGCGCCAGACTTTTTGCGGCACTTAGGGCTTCTTCTAGACAAAAATACTCATGCCGCCGCGCGTCGTTTCGCGGGGCGGTTGATCAGGTAAAGCCCAGCGGCCACTAGCGCCAGTGCGACCCAGATGCCAAAGCCTACCGGCTCGTCCAAGATCAGCCAGCCGAACATCACCCCAAATACCGGGCCGAGAAAGCTGAACGACGCGACGCCAGAGGCAGGATAGATCGACAAAAGCCACAGCCATGATACGAAGCCGAGACTGACGAGCAGTATCTGGAACCCGAGACCGCTTAGATGAAGAACGGGCTGGAACTCTCTGATAAGGGGGCCAGAAAATAATGCAGCGCCAAGCATAATCGGCGTTGAAACGGCCAGTTGCCACAGCAATTGCACCTCAGGCGTCTCGTGGCGCAGACGCGAGGCTTTCGCCATCAGCGCAGTGCAAGCCCAGCCGACCGCGGCCCCCAGCGCAAACAGATCACCCAGAAGCGAGCCGCCTGACAAATCACCGCGCGTGGCAATCGCAAAAACCACACCCGCGAAGGCCAGCGCGAGACCGCTTGCTTTGGACAGGCTCATCCGGTCACCGGGCAACACAAAATGGGACATCAACGCCAGCCACACGGGCATGGAGTAGAAAATGACGCCGCTGCGCACCACTGTCGTCAGGTCGAGGGCTTTGAAAAGAAGCAAGAATTCCGTCGCAAAGAGGCAGCCAATGATCAATCCAACCCACCAAGTGCCGGGCGTGATGCGCAGCGATAAACCACGCCACCGCATCCACAAGAGCAGCACCAAAACACCACCCGCCGAGCGTAATCCGGCAAAATAGGCGGGCTGCAACCCTTCGTTAACGACTTTGATGACAACCTGGTTGAACCCCAGAATCGCGGAGAACAGGATCAGGGAGACCGCCCCAAAACTATCCATGGCATCTTTTTTTTGCATTGGCCCCTCCGTCCCTCTGAGTTTCGTGCAACACCGTCCAAGTCAAGCGTTCCCGCACCGCGCGGCGCGTGCTAATACCGCTCTGCCCCGGAGTATGAGGTCGCCAAATGGATATCCTTCAAATCACCTCGCTGCTGATCGTGCTGGCCGCCGCGTTTGCCTCGATCAATTACCTCGTGCTGCGCCTGCCTTCGGCCATTGGTATTCTGATCGTAGCACTCGCCGCATCGCTCGCCGTGCTGGGCATCGACGCGCTGATCCCGTCGAGCCAGATGGCCGAAACTGTGCGCGCGCAAGTGCTTCAGATCGAGTTCTCGGAAGCCCTGCTGGAAGGAATGTTGGGGCTTCTTTTGTTCGCAGGCGCGCTGCACGTAAAGCTGAGCGATCTCAAAGAACAGTGGCTTTTGGTCTTCTTGATGGCGACGATTGGCATTGGTCTGTCGACCGCTATTGTTGGCTTCGGGTTCAGCTATATCACCGGCATGCCTTTACTGATTGCGTTGGTGTTCGGCGCGCTGATCTCGCCCACAGATCCGGTTGCGGTGCTGGGCGTGCTGCGCCAAGCGAACTTGAAAAAGTCGCTGGAGACCAAGATCGCGGGCGAGAGCCTGTTCAATGACGGCGTGGGTTATGTCGTGTTCTTGGTGCTGGTGGGCCTCGCCTTTCCGGCTGTCACGGCTGAGGATCACGGCGGCGGGTTGGTGGATGCGGTGTTGCTGTTTGTGCAAGAAGCGGTCGGCGGCGCGCTGCTGGGCTTCATTTTGGGCTGGCTGACCTTCCGCGTGATGCGCCGGATTGATGACTATTCGGTCGAAGTTCTGTTGACCCTCGCGCTGGCCTTTGGCGGCTATTCATTAAGCCTGTTCTTGCATGTATCTGCTCCGATTATGGCCGTTGTTGCGGGCCTGCTGATCGGCGATGTGGGCATGGCCAAGGGCATGAGCGAGAGGACCCGCGAGTATGTAGATGCCTTCTGGAAGCTGATCGACGAGATCCTCAACGCGGTCTTGTTCCTGATGATCGGGTTCGAGGTCTTCGCGGTCGCCTTCAACATGGAAACCGTCACCGCCGGGGCCTATGCGGTCGGCCTCGCACTGGTCGCGCGCCTGTTTGCGGTGGCTGTGCCGGTCTTATTGCTGCGCCGCATCCGCGAATTCACCCCCGGCGTAATCCCGATCATGACATGGGGCGGGCTGAAGGGCGGCATCTCGGTAGCACTCGTGTTGTCGCTGCCCGAAAGCGAGTGGAAACCCCTGATGCTGACGGCAGCGTATATGGTCGTGGTATTCTCGATCATCGTGCAAGGTTTGACCGTGGCACCCTTGGCAAGACGGCTAACGCGCGAGATCTGATGCGCAATCTCTAGGCCATGAGTTTTGCGGCAAAACATGCCTGCTTTGAGCGTATCACCCGAAGCAACACACAGCACACACTGGCGCTGACCGCGATCTGGTGCGCGCGAACATCAAGCGTGCGCCGACGAACGACGCGGCCCTGAATTATTTAGCGTGGCTCGTCGCTGCTTTTGCGTGATCAAGAGGCTTCCACCGCGCCGCCGCTTAGCCTAAGACAGACCCCCAAGACTGCCGAGGGGGCGTGATGAGCGAGACGATTATGGAACGCTGCGAGGCCAAGGGCCTGCGCATGACCGGACAGCGCCGCGTAATCGCGACCGTGCTTGAGGACAGCAAAGATCACCCGGATGTTGAAGAGCTTTACGCGCGCGCGCAAGCGGTCGACGCGGCGATCTCATTGGCGACGGTCTACCGGACTGTGAAGCTGTTTGAAGAGGCAGGGATCCTCGACAAACTGGAATTCGGCGATGGGCGCGCACGCTATGAGGATGCTGATCGCGAGCATCACGACCACCTGATCGACATGAACTCAGGCGAGGTGATCGAGTTTTTCGACGACGAGATTGAGGCGCTTCAGGAGAAGATCGCCGCGCGCTTGGGCTACCGGCTGAAAGGCCACAAGCTGGAGTTATACGGCGTGCCGGTTAAGAAGGTTTAGGTGCTGGTGCCCGACCGATCAGGCCGGGCAACATTGCTAAACCACCATCTGAAACACGAGGCCTCCGACAATCGCTCCGGTCAGCCCTAGCCCCAGATACACCGCGAACACTTGCGGTTTCACGAGGCTCCACACCGCTGCCATTGCCGGAATCGAGCTGACTGCGCCCGCGGTCATGAAGGCCATAGCGGCCCCTGCGGTCATGCCCTGCTCTATTAATCCGGCCAACAACGCAGGTGCGACGTAGCCGTTCAAATACGCGGGCATTCCGACCAGTGCTGCGGTGATAATTGGCACAATGCCCGGCCCACCCACAACTTGTGCGACGGTCTCGGCGGGCACGTAGCTGACCAAAAGGGCTTCGATCATATACGCAAGGCTCAGCCATTTCAGCAAGAACGCCGCATTGCTGAGCGCCTCAGTGCGAAACACGGAGCGGCGCTCGGCCTCTTGCCACATCTTCCACACGGGCTTGCCGGACATTGGTGACGGACCGCAACCGCACCCCTTGGCCTGCACTTTGCGCAGCGGCTCACTGAACGCGCCCATGCTGAGCGCCAGTTTCAATGCGAACCCTCCGAACAGCCCCAACGCCACGGCCACCACAGCCTTGCCAATCGCAAACGGCCACCCGAGGGCCGCCGCCGTGATCAGCAAGGTCGGCGGATCGATCAGGGGCGAGGATAGCCAGAACGCCATCACCGCCGACAAGGGTGCACCAAGCGCCAAGAGCCCGGCGATGAAGGGGATCACTTCGCACGAGCAGAACGGCGCGAGCCCGCCGAACAAGGCGGCAAGCACGATCATGCGGCTCTCGCGGCCCTTGAAGGCCTCGGCAATCATCGCCTCGGCCCCGGCGGATTTGAGGTATGCGATCAGGGCCACGGCGAAGGCGATATAGGGCGCGGTGCTGGCCAGCGCCTTGGCCGCGAAAACCAAGATCGCGGTCAGGTTGGCAGGGTCCAGAATGGCGACGGCGAGGGCGAGCGCTGCGATGAGGCTCCACGGTGTCCAGACGATTGCGCGCCAGTTGGTGCGGGGAGGTTGGGCAAGATCAACCATGTTCGGCCACGTTTTTCTGGGGTTGAGCTGGGGCATCAACGCAACATTCGGTCAGAATGAATCCCGCGAGATCGCGCAGCTGGTCGAAATCGGCGCGACACCCGACAGTGCGGCCTTGGCGCGTTTGTCGGATCACCTCGGCCCCGGCGAGAAACTTCAGGTGATGGGCGAGGGTCGAGGGCGCAATCCCAGTGCGGGTCCCGATCTCGCCGACGGTCAGTCCCGCCTCGCCTGCGCGGATCAAGCAGTTCAGCACGCTGAGGCGCGCCTCGCTTCCCATCGCAGCAAAGCCTTGCGCAGCTTCTGTTTGGTTCATGGTCGCACCTCTGATTCTACATAACTAGTTTTATAGTTATATTAATGCCACCCGTGGAGCAACCCCATCTTCCCAATCCCCCGCAAGAGCGCTAAGCGAAAGTGCTCCCTAACCGAAAGCCCCTGCCCCATGGACAATCTGCGCGGCATCTTACTGATGACCCTCGCCATGCTCAGTTTCGCGATTACTGACGCGTTCCTAAAGGCTGTCACGGTCAACATGCCTGTCGGACAGGTGATCTGCCTTCTAGGGATCGGCGGCTTCATCATCTTTTCGGTCTGGGCCAAAGCTGCAGGCCAATCGGTGTTTACGCGCGACTGGTTGCGCCCGATGGTCATGGCGCGCAATGCTTCTGAGGCGGTTGCGACAGCCAGCTTTATCACCGCGCTATCGATCCTGCCGTTATCGACCGTCAGTGCGATCCTGCAAGCCAACCCGCTTATCGTAACTATGGGCGCGGCCCTTTTTCTGGGCGAGGCGGTCGGTTGGCGCCGCTGGGCCGCCATCGCCGTGGGCTTCTGCGGGATGCTCTTGATCTTGCGACCCACGACCGAGGGCTTAGACACTGGCGCGCTCTTGGCGGTGCTGGCGATGATCCTTTTGGCGGTGCGTGATCTGACCACCCGCGCAATGCCCAAGCAACTGAGCAGTCTGGTGTTGGCGGCTTATGCTTTTGCGACCTTAATCCTGACCGGTGGCATTATGATGCTGTTTCACGCCCCGGTCGCCCCCACCCCGCCTGAGGCCGGTCTTATGGGTCTTGCGATCGTGTCGGGCGCAGGGGCGTATTACTGCATCACGGCGGCAATGCGCGTCGGCGAGGTCGGTGCGGTCACGCCGTTTCGCTACACAAGGCTCGTCTTTGGAATGCTGATCGGCATCTTGATTTTTGGCGAGCGCCCCGACGCGATGACCTATGTTGGGGCCGCGGTTATCATCGCCGCAGGCCTTTACACCTTCGCCCGTGAGCGCAAACGCCGCGACGCAGCGACACTTTCCGAAATGCCAAAAGCAGGCTAAGACACGGGTGACTGCGATAGAATTTTCCCGAGAAGGACACTGCCCCATGACCGATATCATCGACATCCACGCCCGCGAGATTCTCGACAGCCGGGGCAACCCGACGGTCGAAGTTGATGTGACGCTCGAAGACGGCACAATGGGTCGCGCAGCCGTGCCCTCGGGTGCGTCCACCGGCGTGCATGAGGCGGTTGAAAAACGCGATGGCGATAAGAGCCGCTACATGGGCAAGGGCGTTCTGGAAGCTGTCGCCGCCGTCAATGGCGAGATCGCCGAGTTGCTGCTTGGCGCGGATGTGACCGAGCAGACCGCGATTGACCACGCGATGATCGAGTTGGACGGGACCGACAACAAAGGCCGCCTTGGCGCAAATGCGATCCTTGGCGTGTCTTTGGCAGTGGCAAAGGCGGCGGCTGACGCCACCATGCAGCCGCTCTACCGCTATGTTGGCGGCACCTCAGCGAGCGTTCTGCCAGTGCCGATGATGAACATCATCAACGGGGGCGAGCACGCCGATAACCCGATCGACATCCAAGAGTTTATGATCATGCCGGTAGCCGCTGAGAATATCGCCGACGCGGTGCGCATGGGCTCGGAAGTGTTCCACACTCTGAAGAAGGAGCTGTCGAATGCGGGTCTGTCCACCGGAATTGGCGACGAGGGCGGCTTTGCGCCAAACTTGAGCTCCACCCGCGATGCGCTTGATTTCATTCTGAAATCCATTGAAGCGGCTGGCTATAAGCCGGGCGAGGAAATCTATCTGGCCCTCGATTGTGCCGCGACCGAGTATTATAAGGACGGAAACTACGTGATGGCGGGCGAAGGCAAGACGCTGAGTGCTGCTGAGAACGTCGATTACTTGGCCGCTTTGTGCGCGGACTATCCGATCATCAGCATTGAAGATGGCTGTTCTGAGGACGACTGGGACGGCTGGAAGATGCTGACCGAAAAGCTGGGCGGCACGATCCAACTGGTTGGCGACGATCTGTTCGTGACCAACCCGAAGCGTTTGCAGATGGGGATCGACCAGAACGCGGCGAACTCGCTGCTGGTGAAGGTCAACCAGATCGGCACCCTGACCGAGACTTTGGCGGCCGTCGATCTGGCGCACCGCAACCGGATGACTTGCGTGATGAGCCACCGCTCGGGCGAGACTGAGGATGCGACGATTGCTGATTTGGCCGTCGCGACCAATTGCGGTCAGATCAAAACTGGCTCGCTTGCGCGGTCCGACAGGTTGGCGAAATACAACCAGTTGATCCGCATTGAAGAGGCGTTGGGCGAGACGGCGGTTTTTGCCGGACGGTCTATTCTGCGCTAGGACTACCAGCAGCGGCTGAATACTCTTCGGTTGAGGAGTATTCAGCCTGAAGCTTTAGCCCAGCTTCACCAAAGCGTGGCGTTTCTTGCCTGCACTCAGCTTGATCGGCTCGGCCAAATCCGCTGCACTGATCATCTGCCCTGCATCGCTGACGGCGGCATCGTTCATTTTCGCGCCGCCTTCAGCAATCAACCGCTTGGCGTCTTTTCCGGATTTCGCCAGTCCTGAGCGCACGATCAGTTGCGCCATGGAAATCCCGTCGCCAACCTCGCCCCGCTCCAGCACCAGCGTCGGCAAATCATCCCCTGCCCCGCCCTGCTCGAACACTTCGCGGGATGTGGCTTCGGCCGTGCGCGCCGCATCAGCCCCGTGCGCCAGTGTTGTAACGGCATTGGCGAGCGTGATTTTGGCGTCGTTAATCTCGGCGCCTTGCAGCGCGCCCAAACGGTCGCACTCGTCAATCGGCATCTCGGTATAGAGCTTTAGGAACCGCCCTACATCGGCATCGGTCGTGTTGCGCCAGAACTGCCAAAACTCGTAAGGCGAGCGCATATCAGCGTTAAGCCAGACCGCCCCATCTTGGGATTTGCCCATCTTCTTGCCGTCAGACGTGGTCAACAGGGGCGAGGTCAGTCCGAACACTTGGCCTTCCAGCACACGCCGGGTCAGGTCGATGCCGTTGACGATGTTGCCCCATTGGTCAGAGCCGCCCATTTGAAGGCGACAGCCGTAACGGCGGTTAAGCTCCATGAAATCATAAGCTTGCAGGATCATGTAGTTGAACTCGAGAAAACTCAGCGACTGCTCGCGGTCAATCCGGGATTTCACGCTCTCGAACGCGAGCATTCGGTTGACCGAGAAATGCCGCCCGATGTCGCGCAGAAAGTCGAGGTAGTTCAGACCATCGAGCCATTCGGCGTTGTTGAGCATCTTGGCATCACCCGCACCCTCGCCGAACTCGACAAAGTTGGAGAACACGCTCTTGATACCCGCGATGTTGTCGTTGATTTGCGCAGACGTCAGCAAAGGCCGCTCGTCAGCGCGAAAGCTAGGGTCGCCAACTTTGGTTGTCCCGCCGCCCATCAGCACCAGCGGCTGGTGTCCGGTTTTCTGCAACCAGCGTAGCATCATGATCTGGATCATGCTGCCGACATGCAAGGATTTGGCCGTTGCATCAAAGCCAATATAGGCCGGAAGGACCCCCGCCATCAGCGCGTCATCAAGCGCAGGCAGGTCGGTGCAATCGGCAAGGAAGCCGCGCGTGCGCATCACGTGCAGAAACTCGGATTTGGGCTGGTAGGTCATTGATGGTGCGTCCATGCTGGGGCGAGGCAAGCAGGCTATAACGGGGGCGGACGTGAAGGGAAAGAGGCGCGTGATCCGTGCGGCAGGCATGATGTCGGGCACATCGCTCGACGGGGTCGATTTAGCGGTGATTGAGACCGACGGCGTGGACGTGTTCAGCTTCGCAGAAGTTGGCTACCGGTCTTACACTGACGCCGAGCGCGACGTGCTGCGCGCCGCCTTGGGCAAGTGGCCGGGCGAAGAGGGCGTTGCCGAGGCCGCAGCAATCGTTGAGGACGCGCATATCGATTTGGCGAGCGGACTAGAGGGCGTGGAGCTTCTGGGTTTTCACGGCCAAACCCTCGCGCATGATCCGAAAGGACACCGAACCCATCAAGCGGGTGACGGCGCGCGGGTGGCCGAGGCGCTTGGCATCGACACCGTTTGGGATTTTCGCAGCGCCGATGTAGCGCTTGGCGGCCAGGGCGCGCCGCTGGCCCCGTTCTATCACTGGGCCTGCGCGCGTTGGGTGGGCCTGTTCCGGCCTGCGGTATTCTTAAACCTTGGCGGCGTCGGTAATCTGACATGGATTAACACCAAGGAGGTTGCACCGGATCTGTTCGGCGCACTTCTGGCCTTTGACACCGGGCCTGGGAATGCGCCGATGGACGATCTGATGATGCGCCGCGGTCTTGGGCGTCATGACGAAGGCGGCGCGCTGGCAGCCAAAGGCACGCCAGATGCAAACGTGCTGGAGGCATTTATCGAGACGGCGTATTTCGAAGCGCCGCCACCAAAATCGCTGGACCGGTCGGATTTTTCTGCACTGACCGACGCGGTTGCCGATCTCAGCACGCAAGACGCGCTGGCCACGCTGGCCGAATGCATCACCGGCGCAGTTGCCATGGGGTTCGCGCATTTGCCATCGGTTCCAAGCGCGCTCTACGTCACAGGCGGCGGGCGTCATAACAAGCATCTGATGGATCAGCTGACCGAGTTGTTGCCCTGCCCCGTGGCCTCGGTTGAGGCTCTGGGTTTGGACGGCGATAAGCTGGAGGCGCAGGCGTTTGCCTATCTTGCCACACGGATCGCAGGCAAATTGCCCACCTCGGCACCGGGCACAACTGGGGTGGGCGCGTCGGTCTCAGGCGGCATTATCAGCCGCGTGACCGCATCTGACGCACCATTGAAGTTGAGTAAATAATAAGCGCCAACCAGATCATCGGGAAGGCAATTGCTTGGCCACGCCCGAACGGCTCGCCGAATACGAAAACCGCGATCAGGAAGATCATCGTTGGCGCGATGTATTGCAACACGCCAATGGTCGACAGGCGCAGCAGTTTAGCGCCATTGCCGTACAGCATAAGCGGCCCTGCGGTGATGATCCCGCAGCCAAAAAGCAGCCATGTGTTGATGGGTGTGCCCGACAAAAAGTTGGCCTGCCCGGTGCCCCATAGCCACGCCAAATAGGCAAGCGCGAAGGGCGTCAGGATTAGCACTTCCAGCATGAAACCCTGATTTGCGCCCACCGGCAGCGTCTTGCGAAAATAGGCGTAGAACCCCCACGAGATCGTCAACGCAAGGGCGACGATGGGAAGGCTGCCAGCCTCATATGTCAGCACAGCAACGGCGGCGGCGGCAAGTGCGATGGCGGCAAGTTGGGCGCGCGACAGCGTCTCCTTGAGGATCAGCGCGCCAAGTGCGACGCTAAACAACGGGTTGATGTAGTAGCCAAGTGCCGTGTCCAGCGTCCGGTCGTTGACAATGGCCCAGACATAAATGCCCCAGTTGAATGAGATCAGCGCCGAGGTCACAAGCCCCATCGCCAGCACGCGCGGCGAGCGTAGAGCTGCTTTCAGATCGTCGGTGCGGCGCAAGATCAACAGCACGATCCCCGCAATTGGAACCGACCAGATTACGCGGTGCGCAATAATCTCGGGTGCAGGAATATGCGCCAACATCTTCATATAGAGCGGCAGAAACCCCCACAGAATATAGGCGCTCATCGCGAAGGCGAGGCCTTGGGCGGTGTCTTCGTTCTTGGGGGCGATTGCTGGGGGCGCATCTATTGTCATGCGGACCGCTTACGCCGCTTTAGCGCGCGTTACCAATCTCAATTGGCGATCCCAAACATCACGGATTCTTCTAGGGCGAAATACTCAAACCGACCGCCGCCGCGCGAGGTAGCAGCGCGTGAAATCGGTGTAGCCATCAGACGTCACCCCCAGATGCGCTTTCATCTGTTTGTGCAGCGCAGGCAGGTTGTGGAAAGGGACCATGGGATAGGTGTGATGTTCGGCGTGATAGGGCATATTCCACGCGATAAACCGCGTCAGGCGCGTGGTGAAAGTCGTGCGGGTGTTGAGGAACATATCCTCGACGAACGGGCAATCGCCATGCTCGGCCAGCAGGTAAAGGCGCAGAAACGGTTGGCCGAGGATAAGCGGTACGATCCAGACCCACAGCAGCACTGGCGACACAACAAGCGAGATGGCAGCGCAGGTGTAGAGGACCAGCAGGATGCGCGCTTCACCCTCCATCTTTTGGCGGGTGCGCTCGGAGATATAGCGCGCCTCAAACCGCCCGAAGGCCAGCACGACAAGCGTGCGTATCTGGGAAATCCAGATTGGGATACCGCTGACATGCCAGACCCACGCGCGCAGTGTTTCCGGCTTTCCACCCTCAAGTTCAGGGTCTTGGCCGGGAACGTTGGTGTGGCGGTGATGGCTCAGATGGAAAGCGCGGAACCAATGGAACGGCAAGATCAGCACAAGCCCGGTAGCATGGCCCGCCAGATCGCACGCACGATCAGATGCGAACGGCGTGCGGTGGGTGCACTCGTGGCCAAGCGTGA